>JAZRFV010000024.1:0-74398 GCA_045643825.1 Candidatus Scatosoma sp. | reverse complement strand
CCCTTTTGGGTGTCGCCTATTTTTCGATACGCACGAAAACGAAGGGATTTGAGGGTGGGAGCCGTTTTGCGGGAGCAAAACGCTTTGCCTTACGGCAGTTGGATAATGACAAACTTGACGGCAAAGGCGGCAATTGATAATTGCCGAGCGGGGCGCGCCGCTAAAGGCGCAAGTCCCTTCATCCGCACCAAAATTAAGATGTTTTTATTTATAAAGGTTGATTTTATTTAATTTTTATGTTATAATAGCAAAAAGTTCAACAAAGGAGAAAATGTAAAATGGCTGAAAGCTGTGGCTACATTTATATATTAACAAATCCGTCTTTCCCACATTTTGTGAAAATAGGTTATGCAGATGATGTGGATAGAAGATTATCCGAGCTCAATAGAAGTGAGTGTATTCCGTACGCTTTTCGCTTGTATGCATATTATAAAGTAAACGCTCGGCTCACGGATATGAAACTTCATTGTATGATTGATAAATTAAATCCAAGTTTGCGTAGCGTTGAAGAATTTAATGGAAAAACTCGCAAGAGAGAATTTTATCAAATGAGTGCGCATCAAGCATATTCAATTTTGGAAACGATTGCGGAAATCAATAATTTACAAGAAAATCTTGTTTTGGTTGAACCTTCCGCACACGATATTAAAGCCGAAGAAGAAGCAGAAGAAATGCGAATAAAGAGAACTCATACAACGCTTCCGAAAATGGATTGGTTGATAGAGCAAGGCGTTGTAAAGATTGGGGATGAACTGCACTTAATCAATCATCCCAAAGTTATAGTGATATTAAAAGATAGTAATAATATCGATTATAATGGGCGCATTATGTCTCTTAATAAATGGGCAAAAGAAATTACGGGTTGGCGAGCAATCCAAACTTATGCTTTTATCAAGCAAGTAGGCTCGAAACAAACACTTTCTGAATTAAGAGAAGAAAAAATGCGAGAATTAGGTATGATTGATTAACTTGTCGAGTTCAAGTCCTAACTTGAAAATCTAAAAAAGCGGAATTGTTCTGAATAGACACGCAGGCGCACCCTTTTGGGTGCGCTTTTTGCGTGGTGCGGACGAAGGGAAAGACGAAGAACCCAAGGTTCGCGCGAGGAGGGCGAAAGCCCGACGACACTTTATCGGAAAATGCTTGCATTTTCTTTGAGCGAAGCGAAAGCCCCCTTCATTCGCACTACTATAAACGCACTTTTGTCTACCAAGGCAGAGTGCGTTCTTTTCTTGACTTTTAGGTTGATTTATAATATAATAATACCAAACAAAAGATAGCCCAAATACTGTGATACTTAAAGGAGCGAAAAGGATGAAGAAGAAAGAGTTTGAAAACATTTTACGTTTGCAAATTGTTCCGCATCTTTACGAAGAGGAGCGTGTAAGCGGCATCATTGATTATTGTGTAAAATACGGTTTTCAGCACGTAATGCTGTTCATCAATGCCGAGGATTATTTCGTTGGGCATATGACGATTGAAGAGGCGAAGCCTTGGGTGGCGGCTATCCAACGCACCAAAAAGCGTTTGATGGAAAACGGCATTAAGGTCAGCTTAAACCCTTGGATTGAGTTTGGGCATTTGGATAGGGGTAGAAAGCTCAAGGAAGGGCAAAATTTTACCACGATGGTGGATTACGACGGTAAGGCGTGTGAGTTGGTTGCTTGCCCCTTGTGTGAAAACTGGCGTACGTACTACAAAGAATTTTATCAATACCTTATTCGTGAAATTGAACCCGATACCATTTGGGTAGAGGACGATTTCCGCCTGCATAACCACGGGGATTTGAAATACGGCGGCTGTTTTTGCAAGCTGCATATGCAGCGTTACAATGAAAAGCTCGGCACGAATTACACGCGTGAGGAATTTACCGATTTACTCTTTAGAAAAACTTGCGATGAGAAGGTTAGAAACGCTTGGTTGGATGTAAGCCGTGAAACGATGACAGATTTGGCGGAATTTTTAGGGAAAACCGTCAAAGAGGTCGGGTTAAATACGAAGGTGGGCTTGATGAGCTCGGCGCAAATCCGACATTCGATGGAGGCGCGCGATTGGTACGCGGTGCATAAAGGCTTGGCGCAGGGCGGTGAAATGATAAACCGTTTGCATTTGCCCTGCTATATGGAAATTTGTGCGAAGGAATATTATACTTATTTCAATATGTTCCCTTACGTTTGCCGTTCGTACATTCCTAAGGAAACGGTGGTTTTACCCGAATTGGAAAACAGCGCGTTTAGTACCTTTAGCAAAAATGCAAGATTCTTGCGTTTTCAGGTGGAATCTGCTCTTCCGCTTTGCATCGACGGTATGACGTACGATATTTATGATTTTTGCGGAAACGGCATCAACGAAGGTTTTGGCTACGGCGAAGCGTTGGCAAAGATTATGCCCTATTTGAACGGTGTAATCAATCAGGGGATTGAGTACGACAAAGCGGAGGGTATCATCGTGCCTGCCGACCCGAATGAGGTATATAACCGCAAGGCAGACATGGGGAATTTCATGAGCTATTCTCCCGATGAATACTATTTCGGTGCGTATATTGCGGCGTTGGGGTTGAATACGAAAGTATCGACGGAAAAATCCTTCAAGGGGCAAATCGTTTCTCTTTGTAACAGCGCGGTGTATAATTTTACAAAAGAGCAGTTGGAAGATTTGTTTGCAAATAACTATGTGATATTAGATGGTAGTGCGGCAATCCGATTGTTCCGTATGGGATTAGGGCATTTATTCCGTGCAAAATCCTATAAAGAGCATTGGGCAGGAAAAGACGTTCACGCATACGAGCAAGCGGCGGACGGCGTAGAAGTAAACGGTAAAAAGGGAATCCGTGCGGCGGTTCGCCGTGCAGGACATTATGTGGAAATCGAATACGAGGACGACGTGATTGCAAAATCCTATGTGTACGATTATCACGGCAACGTTATGGGCTACGGCGATGCGGATGGCGGAAGCTTCTTCGTCATTCCGTATATTCACGATGAAATTTTGTATGAGCAGTACAATGATTTGCGTACCTCGATGCTGCGTGATTTTGTATGTAAAAAGGCAAAAACGCCCATCGTAAGCACGGAAGAAAGCGGCGTGTTCGCATACCTGTATGCCAGAAATGCGGAAAAAGCGTTGATGCTGGTCAATACAACGGTGGAAAATTTTGAAACAATTCAATTCAACGTTTACGGTATGCAAGTAAATGAAGTATCCGTCGTGGACAAACAGACGGGCGAAGTGAGAAAGGCAAGCTTTGCGTTAAACGGCAATACGCTTACCGTGTTTGAGCCGTTTGAATATCTTTCCACGCAAACGTTGCTTTTGTGTTAAAAAAATCAGAGAGGTTTAATATGATTAACGGCGATTTGTGTCATGAACTTTTACTTGAAAAAACAAAACAGAAGCTTGCGGCGTTGCCGACCGTTGTAAATTAGCAATCACACCGAAGCATCATTATTGGTGCGCGGACATCGTGTGGGACAATATTTTAGAAAAAGTAAAAGAAATGGGTTGGATTTGATGAATATGCAATTTTTTAAGGAAAAGAGAAGAAAGGAATATATGCTTCCTGTGAAAATCGTGGAAGTGGGAGGAAACGTATATAAACCCGAAAATCTATTGAAAGGCAATTTTATGGAGCAAAATATGTTCGATTTTCCCGATTTTTGCGAATTTAATGGGAAGGGGCATATTATTTTGGATTTCGGGAGAGAGTATTTTGGCGGTGTAAGGCTGTTCTTTCATTCCAACGGCTATCCCAGCTTGAAGCCCTATTTGCGCATACGCTTTGGGGAATCCTTAGGTGAATGTTGCAGCGAGGTTGGCGAAAAAAATTCGACCAACGACCATTCCACAAGGGATATGGTTTGTTATATGCCGATGAACTCCGATATGGAATGGGGAGCAACGGGCTATCGGTTTGTTCGTTTGGATTTCTTGGAAGAGGGAATTTTCCGCTTAAATCGTGTATATGGCACCTACGTACATTCAGAATCCGACCCGATTGGCAGTTTCGAATGCGACAATACACTCGTCAACGATATATTCAACACGGCGGCGCATACCTTGCATTTGAATATGCAAAATTGCATTTGGGACGGGGTAAAACGCGACCAGCATATTTGGTGCGGAGATTTGTATCCTGAAATTTTGGGGATACTCTACCTTTACGGAAATTGCCGTGAAATCGAAAACACCTTCGATTATACGATACGCTACCAACAAAAAGAGCGTTGGATCAATAATATTCCCTTGTACAACGTGTGGTTTTTGCTGTGTATGAAGGAATATTTCAGTAAGACGGGAAAGGTGAAAAGGGAGTATTTGGAATGCGCGAAAGAAACCCTTTGCGTGTTGAAAAAATGCGTCAATGAAGATGGGGCGTTAACCTTTGAAAAGGGCGGTTTGCTGTCCGACAATCCTTATTATTTCGATTGGCCTAGCCATGGTACGCCCGACAGCGTATTCGCGTGCTATGCAACGACGTTATACACGATGCGTCAAATCATCAATTGTGCATATTTCGGTGAGGAAAATATCACGATTGCCAAGGAAATTGAAGGGGCCCTTTCCAAGAAAAACAAGGAAAACTCTGATTTTAAAGCCATTTCCGCAATGGGTGTTTTGGTGGATAAAAGCGATTGTAAAAAGGCGCTCGATTTGATTAAAAATAACGGCGCGAGCGGTTATTCTATGTTCATGACTTATTTCATTTCCAAAGCGTTGACGGAAAACGGTTACGTACAGGAAGCGTTTGACAACAACCTGCAATATTACGGCGGAATGCTGCAAATGGGCGCAACGTCCTTTTGGGAAGGCTTTGAAGTGGAATGGATGGAAAATGCCTGCAAAATCACGGAGAGGCCGCAAAAGGGGCAACGGGAAGTGCATGGCGATTTCGGCAAGCCTTGCTACGTAGGGTATAGAAACAGCCTTTGTCACGGTTGGAGCTGCGGCGTGCTTGCATTCCTCATCGAAACGGTCGTGGGATTCCGTATTTGCGACAATGATTGCACGAAATTTACCCTGAAACCGAATTTGTGCGGCTTAAAGCATATTTCTTGTAAAATCCCGATGGCGAAAGGGATTGTTGAAATCGAGCTAACGCAGAAAGAGGATGGTGTGGAAACCAACCTCAATATTCCCGAGGGGCTTACAAGGATAGAGTAAGCATAATGTATATAATCGAATTTTTCCGCTGGGTTCAAGTCAGTAGTAAAAAGCTGAAAAGATTCAGAATAGGTCATGCGAAACAAATAAGAACGCAGAATAGGATACAATTATTTGTGCCAATTCTGCGTTTTTGATTGCCTTTTAGGGGTATTTTTACCCTTTCAAGGTGTAAAAAGCATTTCTTGCGATAAAAAGAGCCTATCTTCCGAGGTCGTTTGCGCCTTCGGTTGATGGGCTCTTTTTGCTTTCGTGAAAATTATGTGGGGTATTCGTTAAAATTATATGGGCAAGCGTTAAAATTTAGTATTTTAGTCCAATGACTATCATCCAACATTAAAAAATATCAGTTAATCAAAATTATTAACATTAAATATTGATTTTGATTTCAAAATATGATATAATATTATTTGGTATACGGCTGTGCAGAAGAATGATTTGTCTTATTTGTTCATTCTAAAACTCTCCGGGCCTTTGTTTTCGGCGGTAATCGGAGCACTTTTATTGAATGAAAACGTATTTACGTGGCAATATGCTATTGCGTTTGTTTGCATTGTGTGTGTGCAGTTTTAATTAGCAACTTGAGATTCAAAAAGAAAAAGAAATAGTGTTATGGAGGCGGGAATGGAAAATATTCATTTTAAGAATTTATCGTTTGTAATTTGTGATGGTCGCATTTTTCTTGCAAATGTGGAAGGGAAGCTTTTTCCCTTTGTGCAAGTGCAGGTTGCTGGTGAAAATAAAGCAACGGGCGCGAAGATGATACATACGTCCGAAGGGGACAGATTGCAGTACGTAGCGCACGAATTGCAAGAAAATCGTTTAGAAATAGTACAGCGCTCTGTTCTTGTGGAAACCAAAACGGTATTCCAAGGCTATGACGATACAACAGCGGTTCGCATTCACACAGAAATAAAGAATATTTCCCGTTTAGAAATTGTTTTACAGGAAGTATCAGCATTTGTATATGGTGGGTTAGGAGAGACCAGTATTGATAATTCAAAGAAGTTGTATTTTACGCAATTCATTCAAAGTCACCACGCTGAATGTCAGCCCCGCAAGAAATCCTTTTTTGATTTTGGGATGCACAAGGGGAGCTTTGAGCAGCAAAAGAGAATTTCCTTTGCGAATATCGGCAGTTGGTCAACGAAGGCTTCGCTTCCGCAGGGAATTATAGAAAATTCCAACAAAAACACCTTCTTGATGTATCAGATTGAGCGGAATCATTCTTGGTATTATGAAATAAGCGATGAAAATGACGAATATTATTTGTATTTGAGCGGGGCGAATGAAACATTTGGGGGTTGGTGTAAAGCCTTGCAACCGCAAGCAATATACACCACGCCAACGGTTGCCTTGGCGTTTGCTGATACGGAGAATAATGTTATCAATGAGATGACGAAATATCGTCGACACATTAGTGGTAAAAGCGCAGTAGACACATACCTGCCTACCATCTTTAATGAATACATGCACCTTTCGTGGGATAGTCCTACGGCAGAAAATACCTTCCAGCTCGCTCCAATTGTGGCGAAAACAGGGGTGGAATATTACGTAATTGATTGCGGTTGGCACAATGAAGAGCCGGGTAATATTATCTATCCTTTCGTGGGACAATGGAAGGAGAGTAAAGCTCGTTTTCCTGAAGGAGTTAGAAAGACGACAGATTATATTCGTTCGCTTGGGATGAAAGCAGGGCTTTGGATAGAGCCTGAAATTATCGGCTGTCAATGTCAAGAAATGCTCGATTATTACGACGACGATTGCTTCTTGCAAAGAAATGGAAAACGCTTGTGTATTATGGGTAGACATTTCTTGGATTTTAGAGCAAAAAAGGTCGTTGATTATTTGACGGAAACGATACGCCGAATGGTGGAAGACTATGGTGCTGATTACATCAAGTTAGATTATAATCAAGACTGCGGAACGGGTACGGATTACTTAGCATTTAGTGCAGGGGAAGGCTTGGAACAATCCACAAGAGCATATCTTCAATGGGTGGATAATATACGTGAAAGATTTCCGAACGTATTGTTTGAGACTTGCTCGTCAGGCGGTATGCGAATGGATTATGAAACGCTTTCGCAGTTCTCTATCATTTCCACGTCTGACCAAGTGGATTATTTGAAATACCCGTACATTGCAGGGAACATTTTGTCTTCGGTATTACCAGAGCAGGCGGCTGTGTGGAGCTATCCCGTGGGGGCAGGTGAAATAGGAAAACCGTTGACTTATAATGCCGAATGGGTAAAAGAAAACATAACGAACGAGCGAATTATTATGAATATGATTAATTCGTTTTTAGGTCGTATGCATTTAGCTAGCCATTTGGAGTTATTGACGAAAGAACAATTTTCACTCGTTCAAGAGGGTGTTGAATATTACAATACTTTGACTGCTGATAAGAAAAAAGCAATGCCGTATTTCCCTTTAGGGTTTACAAAATTTGGAGACGATTTAGTTGTTAGCGGCTTAAAAACGCAAGATAAAATATATTTAGCTGTTTGGAACCTTTCGGACACGTCAAAAGCAATTAATATTCCTTTTGATGGAGAAGAGATTGTTGGCGCAGATATTGCATATCCTAAAAAAGCTTTAACAAAATATACGGCAAGCAAAAACGCCTTAACGGTATGCTTTGAAAGTGGTAAATGTGCAAGATTTTTTGAGATTCAATTATTTCGATAAAAGCACACTTGGGGAAATTGTACCGTAATGAACAGCTATGGCACTGTAAATACGAGCAGTTCGTTTATATTCCATATTTAATTATCGTTTGTATTAGCTTTTGGGTAATACTTATGTATGCAATATATGCGTTTGGCACATTGAAATTAAGGATTTTATTTGAAAGTAGTTGGTTTGGTGGACCATTCTTCTTGCTCATTCCAATTTTAATACTATATTACGGTACGCTCACGTTTGCAGGCGAAATAAAAGGAGAATAAATATAAAAAAATATATATTCAATAGGAATGAATTTACTTGGGCGGAAGAATTTTACGAAATCATAAAAAAAATGGGATTGCCTGATTATTTCGGTTGCAATGCGGACGCGCTTTGGGATATGCTGACGGGATATATTGACACGCCTTGCGAAATCGTTTTGGTAGGTTTTGGCAAAGAAGAAAATGTATATAATAGAAATTTTCTTCAACGGATTATTTCTTGTTTTGAAGATGCGGAAAAAGAATATCCTGAACAATTTAAGATAACGAAAATAGCTTGAAAATCTTTTCCGCTGGGTTCAAGTCAGTACTAAAACCTGATTTACAGCAGAATCGTTCGTAACAGACATGCGAACGCACCCCTTGTGGGTGCGTTTTTGCTTGATATAATATGCCTTTGCGAAGGAAATATTTTTCCTCAAAGGGTTGTGTTTTTCCTTGGGGCGTGCTATAATAAAAAGCAGGTAAAACGAGGTCTGTATATGGAAAAATATCAACAATATTTACATACCTTCATGGAGGAGTTTGATTTTCCCCAAGAGGCAAAAACGGAATTAAACGAGGTGTACGAACGGGTATTTTCGGACACAGCTGCTTTGCAGGGTTTGGGTGAAGCCCTTGCACTTTACAAGGAACAAATAAAAGAGGGTTGCATTGCAACGATGTCTTTATGCGGTACGCTTGCGGGAAAAACGGGGGAGAACATTTACTCCCTTTATATGCTTGCCTTGATTATGCTGACAGACGTTGCCAAGGTGCATTATGAAAAGGCGGGCATTCCTCTTGCCATTTGGAAAGAGAATTTTGTTGACCTAAAATATAAGCTGATAGAGTGTAAGCTAGTTAAGGGCGTATGGGGAACCTTCGTGCCTGATTGGTATTTTGGCTTCTTTGACGTAAGCCGTTTTGCCTTTGGAAAATTGCAATTTGAGCTGGTCAATTTTGGGCGTTTTTACAGCGACGACGAGGTAACCTTGACGGAGAAAAATCCTGCCATAAACGTGCATATCCCCCGTACAGGTACGAGATTAACGCCAAAAGACGTGGATGAAGCCCTTGGAAAAGCGGTGGAGTTTTTCAAGAAAAAGTACGACCTTGACGAGGTGGTTTTTGTATGCCATTCGTGGCTGCTCTACCCTGCAAACAAGGATATGTTAAGCCCTTCGTCCAACCTTTATTCCTTCATCAACCGTTTCCACATTATCGAAACGGAGGAATATCCGAACTACAAAGAGGTGTGGCGGTTATTCGATTGTGAATACGACGGCGATCCCTCGAAATTGCCTGCGGACACCTCTTTCCGCCGTGCATACGTTGAACGCATACGGCGTGGCGAAAAAACGGGTTGTGGGTACGGCTTCTTTGTATATAAGACTTGTGAAAATTAAGAAAACGCGCTCGTAATGGGCGCGTTTTTGTATTTGAACGGGATGTACCTTTTATTTTTTGCGTTTTACCGATATTTCTTTTCGTGGGTATTGACAAACGGAAAAAAAGGTGGTATGATACTGACAAGCATACAAAACAAAGGACGAAAAAATGAAGTTAGAGCACTATATAGGCATAGCAGGTATCCTGCTAAACCTTATATTATACCAACAAAACACCTCGAAGGGGATACGGTGCTTTAAGCTGATATCCAACATCGCGTGGGCACTTTACTACCTCATTCCTGGTAATTACGCGGGGCTATTTGTGGCGTGTATCGCCATTGCGAGGGAGATAACCTTTATCACGGTGGATAGAAAAAGCTGGCTGGGGAAGAGCTTTTTAGGGGCGTTTATTTGCGCCTCGCTCGGCTGGTCGGCGTACACCTTCGCCTCGGGCGGGAGTGCGTGGGACATTCTACCCGCCATCGCCTCTATCACGGGGGTGTTCAGTTTCTACTTCGCGATACCGAGGCTGTCGAGATTGCTCGCCATACCCATTGCCCTGTGTATGGGTACCTACGATATTTGGGTGGGCGGTTACATCGGGCTTGCAAATGAAATTATTTCCATCACCTCGGCGGTGGTTGGTATCATTTGTATGGATATATTGAAAAAGGAGGATAGCATTATGCGTTTGAAATGCTTTAAGAAGAATCCGAAACAAAACGACAAAATCCGTGTCGGGGTGGTGCAATGGGATTGCTCGTTGCCGTCCAGTACTTGGTTTGGCTACTACCAAACGAGAACGCTTTCCCCAAGAAAGTACCGCACGGCAACCCCTTTCTATGCGGATATTTTGGGTGAGGATAAAATCGATTACCATTGGAGAACGCAGGAGGAATTTGACCGTGAATTGCAGTACGCAATCGACGCGGGGATTGACTATTTTGCGTACGTATTTTACCCCAATGAAGGTTCGAAAGCGCACGAGAGAACGTGCGAGCAGGATTGCTCCCATAAGGTGTACGAATTGAGCTACGCCCTTACCATGTACGAGAGCAGTACGCTAAAAGACAAAATTAAGGTGGCGGCAATCATGGGGAAACACCCCTTCTTGGAGGCGGATTACCTGCGTCTTGCGGAGCTTTTGAAACAGCCCTACTACGAAAAGGTAAACGGCAGACCGATTGTGTATTTGTTCTGGAGAATTGACGAAAAAGAAATCCAAGGCGTGCTGGATGCCGTGGCAAAGGTGGGCGGTGAAAAGCCGATGTTTATCGCCATGTTCAGCGGTAAATTGCCTATGTATACGCGGTATGATTTGGTAGAAGGACTGTCCGCATATTCCTGCGGGAAGGACAGTATTACCGAGTATCAGGAACTGGTGGACTATGCCTTGGAGGAATGCGTATGGCGTGCAACCGCCCGTGAAAACGAGCTGATTGAGGCGAAAAATATCGACAAAACCGTACCTTTATACCCCGTTGGGTGGGATCCTTCACCCCGCATCGATATCCCTTCGCCTTGGGCGACGTACCCCGACACCGATTACGCGAAACAGCCCACCCCCGACGACCTTATGAAGGGTGCGGAGACCTACGCAAAAGCCATTAAAGAAACGGAGTGTATCCGTGATACCTTCTTTGGGCATATCATGATGTTTGCGTGGAACGAGTTTGAGGAAGGCGCATGGATTTGCCCGACCTACAACGAGGATTTGACCATCAACACAGAAAGAGTGGGTGCCGTGGCGAAGATGATTAAGTATTGGAAAGAAACTTTATAAAACATTTTGACGATAGAAAAGGCGTTCCTTGAAGGGATGCCTTTTTCCTATTTTATGATAAAAAAATGGGAAAGACGGCACTTTTACCCGAAAAAATGAGAAGGATATAAAAAATAATGAGTAGAAAGGCCATATATTATATGTTATAATATATACGAGTAGTAGTCGCGCGTTGTTGCGGTGAGGAGTGCTTTTACCCAACGCAAAAAGCGATTGCGAAAAAATGAAAAACCAAAAAGGGAGAAAAATGATGAAAAAAACCTTTAAAAAACGTTCTCTTGTGACTATGGTTTGCGCGTTGATTAGCGCGTTGGCCATTTCGGCGTCGGGGTGCGATGCGTTGGCTGGTTTGGTTGGTGGCGGTACCTCTACGGAAAACAGCTCCGTGGCGGTGGAAAGCCCTGCAAACTCGGAAAGCGTTGGCTCCGTAGAAGAACCCGAAACCTCGGAAACGCCCGAAACTTCGGAAACACCCGAAACTTCGGAAACGCCCGAAACTTCGGAAACACCCGAAAGTTCGGAAAAACCTGACGATTCCGAAAAGCCTCAAACGGGCACGATCTCGATTACCGCCCCCACGGGTGTGGTATATCCTTACGTGGATGAGGCAAAGGCATATTTGGAAGCAGGCGCAGGTGCGGACGTATGTAAATATGCCCCCGCCTCTATACGCAATCCCCAAAAGGCAATCACGATTTCTTGGAAATGGTCGGGAAGAGGACAATCGAAATTCCTTGTAGAATACGCAACGAAACCTGATTATTCGGATGCGCTCTCGGTAGAAGTGGGCGGTTCCAAGCGTTCGACGGAGGTTTACAACCTTTACAAAGGGGCAAACTATTACCTTCGTATTACGGGGCTTAACTCCAAAGGGGATGTTCTTGCAACGCAGGAAGGCACCTTCCAAACGACCGATCTTGGCCCTCGTGTAATGAACGTAGACGGCATCTCTAACGTGCGTGACCTTGGCGGTTGGGATACCTTGTTCGGAAAGAAAATTGTACAAGGCATTGCTTATCGTGGCGGTGCGTTGAAGGATAAAAACCTCAAGGCGGAAGACGGCGGTATCTTCCAAATCACGGAAGAAGGCAAACGCTATATGAGTGAAGTGATGGGTATTAAAGGTGAGCTTGACTTCCGTAATCCCACCGAATCGGGGATTACCTTGGAACAAGGCAGTATGATCCCTGGCGCAACCCTTACCTACATCACTGCTGATGGCTATGAAAACGTAATTACGAACGCGGCTCCTAGGGAAGGTTACCGCAAGGTGTTCTCTTACCTTGCCAACAAGGACAATTACCCCTTGTACTACCATTGCACGGCAGGTGCGGACAGAACGGGTTCGGTAAGCTACATCCTTCACGCTTTCCTTGGTGTGAGCGAGTTGGAATGTGAGCAAGACTACGAATTTACGAGCTTCTCTATCTACGGTACGCGTGGCGGTTCTACGGGTGCGAATACAAATAGATATGCGGCAATGAAGCGTTTGTTAAACGAATATCCTGGTGACAACCTTCAACAAAAAGCACAAAATTACCTCCTTGACATTGGTGTAACGGAAGCGGAATTGAACAGCATCTTGACCATTTTCTTCGGCGAAGAAATGTCTATCAACTCTTCCAACCCCGAAATCCCCGACGAGGACGGCTCCTTGAAGGTGACCGCCCCCACGGGTGAGGTATATCCTTACGTATACCAAGCAAAGCAGTATTTATTGGCGGGTGAGGGTGCCGAGGTGTACGATTACTACACGGCGATGGATAACCCTTTTGCTCCCATCGAGGTAACCTGGACCTTTGACGGCAAAGGTGCGTCGAAATTTATTGTAGAGTATGCAACGAGAGAAAATTTCTCGGATGCACTCTCGGTAGAGGTAGGCGGGGCGAAGCGTAAAGCGGAGCTGTACAACCTTTACAAGGCAACCAACTACTACCTTCGCATTAAAGCGGTAAGCTCCAGCGGGGAAGTGCTGTACGTGGGTACGGGTGAGTTCTACACGACCGATCTTGGCCCCCGTGTTATGAATATCGAAGGCGTACACAACGTGCGTGACCTTGGTGGTTACGAAACCTCGCTCGGTAAAACCATCGTGCAGGGCATTGCGTATCGTGGTGGCTCGCTGACCGATCCTCCGAAGGATGATCATTTCAGCAACAACATTAGCGAAGAAGGGAAAAAGTACATGAGCGAGGTAATGGGTATCAAGGCGGAGCTTGATTTCCGTAACGCTGAGGAGTCGGGTGTCGGCTATGAAAGCGTTATCCCTGGTGCAACCCTTACCTATATCACCCTTGGCGGCTACACCGCTCCCTTCTACCACGGAAAGGAAACCTATCGTCAGCTCTTCTCGTATTTTGCGGACGAAAATAACTACCCCATGTACTATCACTGCACGGGTGGTGCGGATAGAACGGGTACGGTTACCTTCTTACTTCACGCTTTCCTTGGCGTGAGCGAGTTAGAGTGTATCCAAGGCTTTGCTTTTACCACATTCTCGATTTATGGGCCTCGTGCATCTGCTAACGGGATTTACTGGCAGAACTTCCAGGATATGATTTCCCTCTTGAAAGGGTACGAGGGTGACAATTTACAGCAAAAGACGGAAAATTATCTTCGTTCCATCGGTGTGACGGAAACGGAGCTTTACAACATCAAGGCGATTTTCTTCGGAGAACCTACCTTGGCGGAGACCATCATTCCTGCAAGCTATAACAAGGGCGTTGACGGGGATTTCGTGATTTCTATGTCGGGTAAAACCCCCGCAAAGTTGTACCTTGGCGGTGTGGAAACGGCGTTTACCTACGAAGATGGCAAGCTTATCGTGGCGGAAGCACAGCTTCCTTCCTTTCCCGATGGTGAGGTGGAAGGCATGATCGCTTACGCTGACGGCAGCGAGGAAGCCTTTACCCTTATTTGGAACGAGTCGAATGAAATCACAATGGACGGGCTTTTCAACTTTGGTGAAGACGGTACGTATACCTTGGAATCGCCCTCGACCTTCCTTACCACCAACGGCAATATCGGTTACGGAAAGACGGCGATTGTACATTTGTCTACGGTAGGCCATGAAATGACCGACGGCGGTGGCGGTTTGCGTATCTTCCTTGGTAGCTATGGCGTGGAAATACGTGGTGGCAATTTCCGTACCTATACCCTTGATAAAAATGGTGCGATGGCAGAGGTGAATCGTTCTACGGGTATGAAGGTGGATAATCACGTCTTTAAAAACGGTGGCACGTTGTACATGAAGATAGAAATCGTGGACGAGACCACGGTAATGATGACCATTAAGGCGGAGACGGAGACCACGGTAGAATACACCTATACCTTTACCCGTATTGAAAACGAAATTGAAAGTGCGAATGCGAAATTATCCTTCTGGTTCCGTAATAACGAGTTTACGTCCTTGACCGTGTACGATTCTACGGCGTGGGAAGAAAGAAAATAATAAGATAAGAGGTGCAAAATGAAACGTAAGACGTTGACGAGAATTTGCGCGCTTTGTAGCGTGTTTATGATGAGTAGTCTTGGCGGTTGTTCGATATTTCGTGGTATTGTAGACCAACTGAATAGCCCGTCCACGGCAGGCAATTCTTCGCAGGCGGAAAGCCCTGTGAACTCGGAAACACCTGAAAGCTCTCAGGCCCCTTCTTCACAGGCTCCTTCCTCGGAAAAACCCGAGACATCGGAACAGCCTGAAAGCTCGGAAAAACCCGAGACGCCGGAAACGCCTGAAACCCCTTCCACCCCTAAATACGAGTTGTCGGTGACGACGACGGGTGAGGTGTTCCCTTATATTGACAGCGTGAAAAATTACCTGCTCGCAGGAGAAGGCGCAAAGGTAGGGGATTACTACCAGACGGTAAACAGTCAATGGGCACCCGTGGAAATTAAGTGGAATTGGAGAGGCTCTCGCCAAGATAAATTCGTTGTGGAATATGCAACAAAGGCGGATTATTCCGATGCACTCACGGTGGAGGCAGGCAGTTCGAAACGCTCGGTGGAGGTTTACAACCTGTATAAATCGACCACCTACTATGTGCGTATTACGGCGGTAAATTCGAAAAATGAAGTGTTGAAAACGGCGGAAGGAAACTTCTACACCACCAACCTCGGCCCTCGTTTTATACGTGTGGACGACGTGCGTAATATGCGCGATTTGGGTGGTTATACGACCACGAACGGCAAAACCTTGGTGCAGGGTATTGCGTACCGTGGGGGTGGCTTGGCTCGACCTCCCAAGGGTGGTCAAAACAACGAAATTACCGACGAAGGTAAGGCGTATATGAGCGAGGTGATGGGGATTAAAACGGAGATTGATTTCCGTACGGCAAACGAGTCGGGCATCACCTTGGAACAAGGTAGTTTAATACCTGGTGCCTCCTTACACTATATCACCATCAATGGATACGACACCACCTTTAATTATGACGACGAGTATTTGGAGTTCTTCACGATGCTTGCGGACGAGGATAATTACCCTGTTTATATGCATTGTACGGGCGGCGCGGACAGAACGGGTTCTGCGGTGTATCTCTTACATACCATGCTTGGCGTGTCGGAGTTAGAGTGTTTGCAGGGCTATGAATTGACCAGTTTCTCTTCCTACGGCTTACGTGACACGCAGGGGAATTATAAGGAAAACTACTTCGATCCGTTTATGACGAAACTGAACAGCTACGAAGGAAACACGAAGCAGGAAAAGGTAGAAACGTGGATGCGTTCCATCGGTGTTACGCAGTCGCAAATTAATAAAATTAAGGCTATTTTCTATGGGGAAGAGGTGGTTGATTTCGTACCTGGTGAGGACGAATTGCCTTTCGTACCCATTGCACAAAGAAAAACGGTTGGCAAGCAGTATAATGAAATGCTTGCGGCTTGGGCTGTGCAAAAGAAGGATAATTAAGCGTTTAAGGGTAGTGGTATGCTGAAAATTCTTTCGCCAACGGGGGAGGTTTTTCCCTATATTGACAATGCGAAACAATACTTGCTTGCAGGTGCGGAGGCGAATATTTCCGATTATTTTGTCGAGGTGCGCAACCCCTTTGTACCTGTGCAAATCGTATGGGGATACGAGGGTGTAGCTGTGGAAAAATTCCTTGTTGAGTATGCGAAAAAGGAAGATTTTTCTGATGTCCTTACTGTGGAAACGGCAGGGGATACGCGTAGCGTGGATTTGTACAATCTATACAAGGCAAGTGATTATTTCGTGCGCGTAACGGCGCTAAATTGCCTTGGAGAAACGTTGGAATGCGCGGAAGGTAGCTTTTTTACGACCGCGCTGGGACCTCGCGTGATGGACTTTGACGGGATATGCAACGTGCGTGATTTTGGCGGCTACGAAACCATGGACGGGAAGAAAATTGTACAAGGAATTGCCTATCGCGGGGGCTCGGTGACGCCGTTGCCTCGGGATCCGCTGGATACCGTTTTGACCGAAAAAGGCAAGGCGTATATGCGGGATTGCCTGGGGATTAAGACGGAGATTGACCTGCGTTCCACGGAGGAATCGGGTATCGGGGAGGAAGGTATTATCCCTGGTGTGAAACTAATTTACTCGACGATAAACGGCTACGATGCGGCAATGAAGGAGCCCGAACGCTACCGCAAGGTGTTTTCCTTGTTTGCGGACAAAAACAATTATCCCTTGTATTATCATTGTACGGCAGGCTCGGACAGAACGGGTACGGTGACCTTTATTTTGCGTGCGTTGTTGGGGGAATCGGAGTTGGCTTGTATCAAGGATCACGAGTTTTCCAGCTTCTCTATCTATGGCGAACGGAACACAAAAACGGGGGAATCGGGTGGTTGGTTTCACCTTTTCTACGACCGTTTCATGGCGGAATATGAGGGGAATACCCTGCAAGAAAGGGCGGTAAATTACCTTCTTTCTATCGGTGTAACCGTGGAAGAAATGAACAATATCAAGGGCATTTTCTTTGGTGAAATACCCGTAAAATAAACAAAACATACCACCCATGTACGGGTTGAGTGTGAAAAAATGCAAAAAAAAGGAACAAGAAGACCTCTTGTTCCTTTTTTCTTTATACCAACTAAAAACAGGGCGCAAACCCTGTTTTTCACATTTTATTCTTCGTCAATAGATACGGCGTCGGCGTTGTAGTTTTTTCTATATGCCGAGGGGGATATTTTTTCGGTGGCTAAAAAGTTTCGATTAAAGCTTGCAAGCGAGGAAAAACCACACTCGAAACAAATAGACATGATGGGCAAATCGGAGGAAATCAGTAGCTTTTTCGCGTGTTTCAACCGCATAACGTTGATGTACTGCTTGATGGTGATGCCCATTTTTTTGTGGAAATGCTCGCTCAAATAGGTGGGGCAACATTTCGTGTGTTTGGCGATTTCGTTCAAGGTTAAATTGCCCGTGTAATGCTCGTTTATATAAATCAAAGAACTTTGCAGGATATCGCCCGGCGTATCGTAAGGGGAGGAGGGAAGTTCGGTGTAGTGATGTAAGAAAATTTCGACCAGGCTTTGGCAAAGCGGCGGAGCGAAATCGGCAGGAAAATCCTTGGGGTTATCTTGCAAATACACCAGAGAGTCCATCACGGCAAGGGCGGTTTTCCCGACGTGTTCAGGGAGTACGCAAATCTTGTCGAAGGGTAAATTGTTCAGCTTTTTCAAAAGCTCGTCGGGTAATAACGACGGCAACAGCGACAGGTTGTACAAAAGGTTGTCTTCGGACATATCGTAATACCTGTGGCAATCGTGATGGTGCATTACCGTCAGCGTGTAGGTGGGCATATGATATTCCGTGCCGTTGATGTTTTGCATCCCTGTACCCTGCGTTAATAGCGAGACCTCGACATAGTCGTGAAAGTGCATAAGATACGGCTCTGATGTAAGGATATGCTTCTCGATATTGAACCCGTTGGGGGAGGCATTGTCGTTTAAAGAGAATAATAAATGTTTCATTGCAATTTTCACCTCTTTTCCAATTTTATGATAAAAAATGGGAAAAGTCAAGCAAAATATCCGAAAAAATGAGGAAAAGAAAAAAAATAATGAGTAGAATTGCTATATATAATGTGATATAATAAAGTAGCATAGGGGATAGTACGCTCTAAACGAAATAATTGAGTGATTGAAAAGGTGGAATAAATGCCCAAAATTTTGATTAAAAACGGCAAAGTTTGGGACGGGAAAAAATTCTTTTTCTCGGACGTTTACCTTGAAGACGGCAAGGTTTCAAGGGTTGCGAACGGCGTAGAGGCCAACGCGGAGTTCGTGTACGATGCAACAGGGCAAATTGTTTCGGCGGGGCTAATCGATTCTCACCTGCATATGCGCAAAATGTCCTCGGACGTTTTGGGGGTAGGCGATTGGGCGTGTTTCCCTTTCGGCGTAACCTCGGCGGCGGATGCTTGGATTGAGCAGGACACCGTGGCGGAGGCTTCGGCGAGCCTGGTGAAAACCATCGGGTTTATCGGTACCTCCATTTCGGACAATCACCTTCGCACCGATATGGTAGAGCCCTTAAAAAAGGCTTGGCAAGAAAAAGCGGTGGGGGTGAAAATTTGTTTCGACGGTAGGGACACCGACGCGCGCGCGATTATACCCGTATGCGAGGGCGTGAAAACGGCAGAACGGTATGGTTTGAAGGTGATGGTGCATTGCAACCATTCCCCCGTGCCGATGATGGAGATTGTAAAGGCGCTTCGTAAAGGGGATATCCTGACGCACCCTTACCACGGCGGTGAAAACAACGCCGGCGAGGACGGGTTCGAGTGTTTGCGTTACGCCAAGGCAAAAGGCGTGGTACTCGATGCAGGGTTTGCGGGACATATCCACACCGATTTCGGTGTTTATCGCGAGGCGGTAAAACGTGGCTGTATCCCCGATACCATCTCAACCGACCTTACCTTGTGGAGTGCGTTCAAACGAGGCGGACGGTACGGCTTAACCGCTTGTATGAGCCTGGCAAGGGCTTGCGGGCAAACGGAAGAGAGTATCTTTCAGGCGGTAACCTCCACCCCTGCCAACGTCTTTGGTAAGGCGGAGGAATGGGGCTATCTTCAAGAGGGAAGGACGGCGGATGTTGCGGTGCTTGCCTACGAGGATGAACCCTTCGATTTAACAGATTTCAGCGGAAATCGAGTGGCTTTTGAAAAGGGTTACAAGTGTAAGCTGACGATTGCAAACGGCGAGGTTGTGTTTAGGAGCTAACAATGAGCAAGAGATTTTCTTCTTCCAAGGTCCCCTTGCTTGCAGGGGTGGTAAAGGAGCGCACCGTGGAAACGGCACTCGACAAAATCCGTTACTTTGAGGAAAACGGAGCGACGGTGATTGATTTGCACCTTTCCTGCCTCGATGACGAGTACAAAACGGTAGAGGGTATCAAACAAATCGTGGACGGTACTTCCCTTCCGATACTTGCACTTAATTACAGCAGGCGATACGATTGGACGGAAATAGACGAAAGCGAGGAAGAGCGAGCGGAACTACTTCTCAAAGCCGTTGAGGCGGGTGTGGACGCGGTAGACTTACTCGGATACAGTTTCGACGTTGCATCGAAGGGAAAATTCGTTGGCGAGGATAAATACTCCTTCACGAAAAACAATCCCTTGGAAATCGTCACCGACGAAAAGGTGATTGAAAAGCAAAAAAGTTTTATTGACCGTGTACACGGGGCAGGAAAAGAGGTGCTGATTAGTACCCATCCCAACATCCCGATGAACAGAGGCCAGGTGGTGGATTTGGTGAAATTCTTGGCGGAGCGAAACCCTGATATCATCAAAATCGTCACAAGGTGCAATACGGAGGCGGAGCTAACGGAGGCGTTTGAAACGATGCGCCGTTTGAAGGCATTAAACCTGCCTCAAAAAATATCCTTCCATTGTTGCGGTGAAATGGGACGGACGACGAGATTAATCAACCCCATACTCGGCTCGTACATGTGCTTTTGCACGAAGGCGGATGATGGAAACCGCATTAAGGAACAGCTCGATATCGTTACGGCGGTGAAATTCTTTAAACAGTTCGGCTGGATAGACAGCGAAGATTGAAGGCTATGAAAAAAATCAAGATTGGTCAAATCGGTATCGGACATAACCACGCAACGGCGTTGATGTCCGCCGTAAGAAAATTTCCACAGCTGTTCGAGGTCGTGGGGTATGCGGAAGACAAGGAGGAATGGGTTGCCCTTCGTGGCAATCACCCTGCCTACCAAGGTCTGAAACGTTTATCGACGGAAGATCTTCTTGCGCAATCGGAAGCGGTGCTTGTCGAATGCGAGGTGCAGGATTTGACAAGGGTTGCCAAGCTGTGTGTGGACGCAGGGAAGCATATCCACATGGATAAGCCTGCCAGCGGTACTTACGAAGAATTTGAAGACTTGTTTAGCGGGGCGGAAGAGAAAAACCTTGTCGTACAGCTTGGGTACATGTACCGAAACAATTACGGCGTGAAGAAGTGTTTGGAGCTTATCAAGGACGGCAAGCTTGGGGAAATCTACTCCATCAATGCTGAAATGAGCACCTACCACACCCCCGAATACAAACAATGGCTGACGGGGTTTGACGGCGGAATTATGTATATCCTC
Organism: Candidatus Scatosoma sp.; assembly: GCA_045643825.1. Classification (GTDB taxonomy): domain Bacteria; phylum Bacillota; class Clostridia; order Christensenellales; family Borkfalkiaceae; genus Scatosoma. The sequence continues at coordinate 53,569 of JAZRFV010000024.1, read as the reverse complement.
GGTTGTCACCTTGTGGACTTGATTTTGTACATATTGGGCGAGCCGAAGAAGATAACGAAATTCTTCAAGCATACGAACCTGGACGGCGTTGACTTTGCGGACAACAACTTGGTCGTAATGGAATACGAAAAGGCGTTGGCAAGGGTGTTCGTATCCTCGGTAGAGGTCAACGGCTGGGGCAGACGGCAATTCTTCGTGTCGGGCAGTAAGGGTAGCATAGATATCCGCCCGATTGAGAACGAAATCAAGGTGACCTACTCCGATTTGAGCATTGCGGATACGCCGTATGCGGATAGAAAGACGGTGTTGGACGTGGAAGACGTTCCACCTGAAAATAGATACGACGATATGGTGCAGGAGTTTTACGATAGCATCGTAAACGGAACGAAAAGCCTGTTTAGTCGCGAACACGAATTGCTGTTAAAGCGAGTTATGGACAAAATTTGTCTTGAAAAATAACGGAGGATAAGAGGGAATGAAAATGAGATTTGAAAATAAAGTGGCGTTTATCACGGGCGGCGGCGGATACCTTGGCGGTGAAGCGGCTTACCAATTCGCAAAAGAGGGTGCATCGATTGCCCTTTGCGATATGAATGAAACGGCGTTAAATGAAAAGGTTGCCCGCATTCAGGCGCTGGGTGCAAAGGTAAAGGGCTACTTAATGGACGTAACCGATTCGGAAAGCGTTGAAACGACAGTTGCCCAGGCGGTTAAAGATTTTGGTAAAATCGACATTTCCGTACACGTTGCGGGAGGGAGCGCGAGAATCGTGTCTCCGCTTGCAGGTTCGGTTTTGCTTTACCAAAAGGACTACGTTATCGACAGAGTTTTGAAGGTAAACCTTTACGGCGCAATGTACGTTGGCCGTGCGGTTGGCAGATACATGGTAGAAAACGGCGTGAAGGGCGGAAGAATCATTTCCTTCTCTTCGACGGTTGGCCTTAACGGATTGAAGGGCTGCTGTGATTACGGTGCGGCGAAGGCAGGCGTTATCGCTTTCACCAAATCGTTCGCAAAGGAGCTTGCGGAATACGGCATTACGGTAAATGCGGTTGCCCCCGGCGTTGTACAGCGTCCCGGTGAAGAAGACGAGGTGCGTTCGAGAACGACGAATTTCCTCGGTGAAATTTGCGTGGCGGAGGACATCGCCCCCGTTGTATTGTTCTTGGCTTCGGACGAAGCGAGATTTGTTACCGGTCAAACGTACGTCGTAGACGGCGGACGCTCGCTTGGTATGAAGGGTACGGACTAACACAAAACAGCTTACACGCCTTAAAAAAAGGCAAACGATAGATAGGGTGAACGAATATGAAGGCAATGCTTGTTGGTGAAAATAAAAAATTGCTTTGGACGGAGGTTGCCGAACCTACGATGGGGGAAAACGAAGTCCTTGTGGAAATCCACGCGGTGGCGTTAAACCGTGCGGACATTTTACAAAAGAACGGCAGTTACCCTTCCCCCAAGGGCTGGCCCGAATGGATGGGTTTGGAGCTTGCGGGCGTGATTACGGACATGGGTGCGGTTGCGAAAGCGAATTCCTCCTTTAAAGTAGGGGATGAAGTATGTGCCTTGGTGGGCGGCGGCGGTTATGCAGAACGCATTGCCGTACCGTACGAATTGTTGATGCCCATCCCGAAGGGTTGGTCGTTTGAGGAAGCCTCGGCGATCCCCGAAGCGTATGCAACCAGCTACCTTAACCTCTTCATTGAGGGGCATTTGAAAAGAGGTGAAACCTTTTACATGGCGGCAGGCGGTAGCGGACTTGCCAGCGCGGCAATCCCGATGGGGAAGGCGAAAGGCGCGTACGTGGTAACCAGCGTACAAACCTTCGAGCAAGCGGAAAAGATAAAAAACCTCGGTGCGGATTATATCATCGTTCAAGAACAGGAAAGTATCCCCGAGGCATTTGAAAAATTGGAAAAGGAAGGCAAACCCGTCAACGTTTGTATGGACTGTTTGAGCGGGGAAGACCTCGGCAAGGCGATGCCGTATATGGCGCGCGGAGGCTACTGGGTGGTAATTTCCACCCTCGCAGGGGTAGAAACGAACGTCAAGCTTCGTCCCTTGCTTACGAAGGGCTTGCACCTTGTAGGCAGTATGCTTCGCAATAGAACGAACGAGGAAAAAGCCTTTATCTTAAAATCGTTGGTGACGGAGCTGTTCCCCTTTATGGAAAGCGGGGAAATTAAGCCGAGTATCTATAAAGTTTTACCGATCGAGCAAGCGGAAGAAGCCCACGGTATTTTGGAAAGATTTGAAAATACGGGCAAGGTCGTTTTGAAGGTAAAATGAAAGGTAAATCGTTAAAAAGTATACTCCCCATCCTCTTGGCTCTCGTCGTGATGATGCTGTGGGGATCGCTGTATCCTACGGTGAAACTTGGGTATACGCGCTTTGACATTGACACGAAATACTACCCCAACCTCCTGCTGTTTGCAGGGTTACGGTTTACGGTCAGCGGTGGGCTTATCTCCCTTCTCTTGACGGCGAAGCAGAAAAAGCTTCCCACTGTACACACCAAGAAGGAATGGGGTGGAATCGCCCTCGTGGCGTTGTTTGCGGTGGTACTCAATTACGCGTGCGCGTTCTATGGGTTGTCCCTTGTGGAAAGCTCGAAAACGGCATTGTTAAAGCAGTCGGGCGTGTTGGTGTTTATCGTGGTTACCGCCTTGATTTTCAAGGACGATAAGATGACGGTAGGCAAGGGAATCGGCGCGGCGTTGGGGCTTGCGAGCATCCTTGTTTTGAACATCAATCAATTGGGCTTATCCTTCGGGATAGGCGAAGGCATCATCATCGCGTCTTCCTTTTGCACGGTAACCGCCAGCGTGATTTGTAAAAAGATGCTGAAGGGCACGGATGCAATTTTGACAACAGGCTATTCGCAGCTGCTTGGCGGTGCGGTGCTGTTGACGATTGGGCTTGCCTTTGGCGGTAGGCTGACGATTGCGGAATTCGGTGATTGGCTGTTGTTTGGATATATGATTCTTGCCACCTGTGCAAGCTATATGATTTGGTACACAATTGTACAAAAATACGAGTTGTCAAAGCTGTTTATTGTGAAATTGTCCGAACCGTTGTTTGCGGCAATTATCGGTGCAATTATGCTCCGTGAAAACGTGTTGCAATGGCATTACCTTGGCGCATTCTTATGCATAGGGGCGGCGGTTGTAATCAGCAATTTGCACTTTCACAAGAAAGATAACTCGAAAAAGGCATAAAAAGGAGCATTTTTCAAAAATAAGGCAGGCAGGTATGCGTTGAAAATGCATTCTGTCAAATGGTTGACAAAAAACGGGGGAAAATATGAAAGAGGTAAGAGAGTACATTTTCAGGAATTGGGAAAAGACCTTTCACGATCCCAGCGAAATGCGAGGCGGCTTTACGGTGCCGAAACCTTACATTTCACCTTCCATCGGGGGGATATATACCGACCTTTATTACTGGGACGTGTATTTTATCAACCTCGGCTTGATGGAAGACGGGTTTGACGAGCAGGTGGAAAACAATTTGGATAACATGGCGTACTTCATCGATACCTTGGGGTATATGCCGAATGCCAACGTTATCGCCGACCGTTCACAACCCCCGCTGTTTTGCAGCGCGGTGTACGATTACTACCTGCATAAAGGCGACGAGGCGATTATCCGTAAATACATGCCGTATATCGTGAAGGAATACGACTTTTGGCAAACCTACCGCAAGACGAAATTCGGCCTACATAACTTTTTGACGAACGGCGACGAGGAAGAAAAGCTCCGCCATTACCGAGGGTTGTCCGATAGAGTTTTTGAAAAGCGTGAAACGAAGGAAGAACAGCTTGCGCTTGCCGAAGACATTATGGCGATTGCGGAAAGCGGACTCGACTTCAATATGCGTTTTCGGACGAAACGTAGTAAGATTGACGCAAGCGCGTTCTTGCATTTAGACCTCAACTGTTTCCTCTACGAAATGGAAAGGAAAGCGGCGAGGATGTTAGAAACTATCGGGGAAAGTCCTGAACCCTTCAAGACGAATGCGGAAGAAAGAAAGGCGTTGATGGAGAAATATTTCTTCGATAAGGAGCAGGGGATTTACCTCGATTGCAACGTGGTAGACGGCGGTTTCTCCGAAATCGTCAGCGCGGTGTCCGCGTATCCCTACACCTATGGGATATCCAAGGATAAAGCGGGGATGAAAAAGGTGCTGGGGCTACTCGAACACGAATACGGCGTAACGCCGACCGCATATCGAGGCGAGGATATCTACTATCAATGGGATTATCCCTGCGCGTGGCCCGCGGCAACGTGTATTATGTATATGGCGTTGAAAAACGTAGGGCTTATCGAGGACGCGAAGCGTATCGCAAGAAAGTATATTGGTACGATTGACGAGGACTTCGCAAGGACGGGACGCTTGTGGGAAAAGTACGACGCGGTGCGCGGCGGTATGGGCGTTTCCAGCGAATACGACACCCCCGAAATGATGGGCTGGACGGCGGGCGTGTACGTGTATCTCTGTGAAGAGTTAAAACGATTAGGGTGAAATGGAACGGCTGAAAGGGAAAACGGCCGTGACAAGGATAAATAAGAAACTTAAAAACACCTGTTTTTATGATATAGGAGGTAATGATGAAAAACATCAAGGCAAAATTGATAGCATTGCTTATGACGGCGTGTTGTTGTTTGGTATGCTTGGGCGTTGGGTTTGCGGTTGCAAAGCCTGCAAACGAAAACGTTACGGCAGCGGCGGCAACGGCGGAATTTAGCAACAACGAGTATTTTACGGTTAATGATGCGACCGTCAGCGGCGGTAATCAGGGAATTACCATTATGGATAGTTCGGCGTTAGCGGATACGGACGTGCCTGCCGGATACAGCGGCGAGGTGTTGAAGGTTGAGAGTAATGGGAGCTGGGCTACAATTAGGTTGGATTTTAATAAAGTTCAATTAACTCGCAGTGAAATTATCAGCATCGTTGTCAGAGCGTATGCAAACCCTTGCGATAATACGGGTGACTCTAGTACCGCCGATGAATTTAGAACGTATCCCGGGGCGCATCAGTATGGCTTGGTTGGCCAAAAGGAAGGCGCACCCGACCTGTCTACGTGGTGCGATATTACCTTGACGCAGGCATCGTTGAATAGCATCGCTGTGGATGAAAGCGGTTACGTTAGCTATATTGAGCTTGGTATTAGAGATAAGACTACAAAATCGACGCTTTATATTGACAGCATTACCGTTTATACGGATGCGGAAGAATATGAAGAATTCCTGAAGGCTGATTTTTTAAACAATAGACAATTTACCATAAGCGCATATAATGAAACGGATATGCCCTACGGATTTGTAGATGCAAGTTTAGAAGGCTTACCCTCATCTGCGGGGAAGGGCGCATTGTTGAAGGTTGCAGGCAATGGCTCCACGATGGGCGCATTTGTTGTCGTTGATTTTAGTGCAATGGAAATCCCCGTGTTGGCGATTGAGAATATAACCATAAAGGTCTATGGGGCGTCGACTCTTAGTTACCGTTGTCTTAAATCAGTTGATGGTGCTGAATATCTTGGTGACGTGACAATAGATGTATCCTCTGGCTGGAACGAGTATGTCATTAGCCACCATACAACTATTATGCGATATATGAGAGACAGCGAAGGTAACCTGAGCAAAGTTATATTTGGTTGCCGCCGCGGTACGGTTTTGTATGTTCAAGACATTATCGTAAACTACGACGAGACTATGTTGCAAGACTTTACAAACAACGGTCAATTTAAGCTGATAGATTCATCTTCGTGCGTTACGTATAATACGACGTTGGTCGATGGCACCACGATTGTAGACGATACGGGCGCTACCGGTGAAGGCGCTGCGTTGCAGATAAGAGTTAGTGGTGGTACTGCTTATTGCGTGATGGATTTCAGCGAATCGAAAATTTTAAAAAAGGACATCAAGGGGATTAAGATAAGGGCATATCTTCCTGGATGGATTAGTACGGATAAGTTCCGTGTTGGCGGCACGGGGCATGATACGGATATTTCAAATTGGACAGAGGTTGAAATCAGTCCAAACTTATTCCAAACGGATGAAAACGGATATGTGACAACGCTTGGTACGAATATTGGGTTCCGTGTATATACAGATCAAGGCGGTACCGCAACCGTTGGCTATATCGACAGCGTGGCAATTGAAATGATTGATTACGAAATCGTTCAAGTGGGCGGTTTAGAAATCTACGGTACCGACTCGAACGCAACTCGGACGGATAGATTGTATTTGAAACCTACTGACCAAACGGTGAATTGGTACGGCAGCGACGAAAACTTTACTTGGGAAAGCGGGATCGGTTTCCAACAAATCCGCGGCGGCGAAGTGATTTATTCTAACCATAGGATTTTGGCAAATAGAAACAGCAACGCCTCTAAGCCGGAAAGCAATGTTAAGAATTTCTATCTTAGCATCAGCGACATTACCTTGGAAGCAGGCGACGTCATCAAATACGGCGGTACTTTCTATAGCCAAAAGGCGGGTATGAAGTACGTCATTGAGGAGAGCGAGGTTCTTTGGGACGGTACGCATTGGGGTAAAAATGCGGAATACAGCACCACCAGTCTTGGACAGCTGCGATTGAGAGCGGACGTTTCGACGAAACCTACAGCGGTGTATTTCTGGGCGGCGTCAGGCATTTCGTTGCCTTATAAATCTTGGGACGACGCTTGGTATGCGGAAGAAGGCAGCGGCATCAAAATCAACGGCGAAACGGCTACGCTAAACTCGATGCGCAGCGCGAAAGAAGGCGTCTATATTACATTTGCCGAGGTGACGGTAGGTACGACCCTTTCGATTGGCGGTACGTTCTACTGTCCTACCCAAAAAATGAAATATGCGATTGAAGAAACCAAGGTCGTTTGGAACGGTACGGCTTGGGAAAAATACATAGAATATACGACGTATACGCTTGGTGAAATGGCGTTCAGCAGTTGGACGGTTGGCAGTAACTTCCTCTACCTCAAAAATGCGGATAAGAAGGCTTGGCCTGGCCTTCCCAATGACGGCAACAACGGTTGGACGGCAGCCTTCCGTGTTAAGGACGGCGTAGGCGTTACGTTGAACGGTGTAACGGTTGACGTAGCAGATCAAGTTAAGTTCCCCAACTCGATGTTCATTAGCCTTCAAAAAGCTATTCCTGCAAATCAAACCCCTGTGGTAGGCGACAAGCTTGTTGTTGGCGGTACCTTCTACAACACCTCTCTTGCATTGCAATACGTGGTAGGGGAAACCTCCTTTACGTGGGATGGTACGACGTGGGTGAAGGATATCACCACCTACACGGTGACGAAGATTGGCTCCACGAAGGACAGCTCGGCAAAAGAATTGTATTTGTATACGGTTGAAGGCGACGCATTGCCTAAGTCGCGCGGCGACTGGCAGAACGTTTACACGGCGAAAGACGGCGCAAGCGTAACGCTGAACGGCGAAGCGATTAACCCCCAAATTAAATTGCCCGGCGATTTGTACGTGCCTCTTGGTAAGGACGCGGTGGCAGGGGACGTGGTTACAATCAACGGTACCTTCTACAATAGCAATAGAGCAATCAACCTTGTGTTTGACAACTGTCAATTGCAATTTAACGGTACAAAGTGGGTTGAATACGTTCCGCCCGCATATACGGTGTATACCCTTGGTAAGTTGGGCGTACATAACAACAGTAATGGTATGACGACTAATAAGCCTGCTTCTACCGCTATCTACATGAAGAAATGGGATAATCAAAAGCTTCCTATCGAAGATAAAGATTGGAAAGCAAGATTTACCTTGGAAAGCGGCGACGGTTGGAAGTTGAATGGCAATCCCATTGAATTCGGTGCGTTGGTAAGCTCTAACTCTGGCTTGTACATCGATGTTAACTCCGCAAACGTAAAGGTTGGCGACGTATTGACGGTAAGCGGTACATTCACGTATGAAACAGAAAAGGTAAAATACATTATTGAAGAAAGCTCGTTTGTGTGGAATGGTACGGCTTGGGAAGAAAAGGTAGAATACGAAACGCAAGAAGTTGGTTCGTTGCTTTTCAACAGCTGGACTACGGACAAAAACCACATTTACTTTGTTAGAGCGGATGGTCAAGAATATGCTGTACCTCAAGACGGTAACGGTGGCTGGTCGGCAAACTTCTTTGCAAAAGACGGCGTAGGTATTACCTACAATGGTAAGACAGTGAAAGCTGGTGTCATGAAGATGCCCAACGTAATGTTTATCAACCTTGACAGCGTTGTTCCCCAAAATACCGCTCCTACGATTGGTGACGTGTTGACGGTTGGCGGTACTTTCTACAACACTGGTTGGGCAAAATTGGATAATGGTACGTATGTGTACTTCCAAGCTATTCAGTTTGTAGTAACCGAAACCTCCTTTATGTGGAATGGTGAGACCTGGGTATTGCAAGGTGCAGAGCCTGAATATGCGGAATATGATCTTGGTGGGTTGAAGATTGATACCATGGATGGTAACAACGTATTCTTCAACAGCGTGAACAACGTGGATATCCCCGTTGACGAAGCGTGGCTTGCATATACCTGCATTGATGGTGTGGGTGCAACCCTCAACGGTGACCCCGTGGCGTCGGTAAGATTCTCCGAAGGGGTATGTATTGAATTGACGGGCACGCCCGCGTGGGGCGATAAGCTTGTGATCGGCGGTACCTTCGAGAATGAAGAAGCTTTGCAACGCTTCACCATCACTGAAACGACTTTCTGGTGGAATGGTCTGGTATGGAGTACGAGTGAGCCTATCAAGTATACCGATTACGACCTCGGTTATATGGTTGTGCATGGACATAGCGCAGGTTCTACGCAAAACGTACCCAATGCAACACAACTTTATTTGGAGAGTACCCAATATCCGACCTTACCTTGTATAAACGGTTGGGATATCGAATTTATCTATGAAAGCGGTATCGGTGTAAGATTGAACGGCACACCTATCACCATCCCTGATTTGGAAAGCACGAATGCAGGTTTGTTCCTTGCGCTTGCAAACGCAGGTGTACAGGTTGGCGATATGATTACAATCGGCGGCACCTTCGTATGTCCCGAAGACGGCGTACTCGCAAGATACATCATCAAGGAATCCTCGTTCGTTTGGAATGGGAAGACTTGGGTAAGCCATATCTCGGAAGATTTGCTTGAAAATTACGATTTGGTTAGCCTTTATGACATTGGTTTGCCGATGGAATGGAATATTTCCGGTACGGTAGATAAGGCGGGTGGCTTATCCTTCAATGCGAGCGAAGGGAACAGCACAAACTCGGTAGCGGTTCGTTTTGGCATCAATTGTACAAATCTCAACCAGACCTACATTATTAAGAACGCCGACGGAACAGAACAGACAGCGGCTTCTAATCTTGCATTCCGTCTTTGCGGTTCCGAATGGCAGGGCGTTCAATTCCACTTTAGACATGGTGCGGTTTGGATGTATGATGCAAACAAATCGTATACCTTGGAAAACAACACCGATTACTTGATAGAACTTGGTGCGGTAATGATGAAGGACGGCAGAATTTGGACGTATGTAAAAGTAGACGGCATCCTCGTGTTGTCAGAAGCGATTACCTCCAGCCAATTCAAGGAATTTAGCAACTATGCAACGACGGGCTTTACCACCCATATCAGTGTTTACGCAGCAGGCGTTGCGGAAATGACCTTGAAGGATGCAGGCAACGTAGCGGTAACCTACGTATCGTCGGCAGGCGAATCGGTGGTACTCGGTCAGCAGGGTGATATGTACACCTTACCTGCAGGTAAATCGACGACAAACAAGGTGTTCCTCGGTTGGATTGCGGAAGACGGTAAATTGTACGAAGCGGGCTCGACCTTCCAATTGACGCATGCAACCACCTTCACGGCATTGGAGGTTGGCTTCTATATGGAAGACGGTGCATCCATCCGTTTGGCGAATACGGCAGACGAATCGGGTATCCGTTTCACCACCTACCTCAATGCGGCGGATTTGGGCAAGCTTCTTGGTAACTACGGCATTACAAACGTGAAATACGGTACGTTGATTATGCCTTACGATTACTTGTCGGCAACTCAAAAGCCTAACCTTGAGGACTTCAACCCCGAGGAAGAGAAAATTTTGAAGATTGAGAGTACGGCAACGACGGTTACGGAAGGCTTTGTGGCTTACCGTGGTGCAATGCAAAACCTCTACATGGAAAACTACGGTAGATTGTTTGCAGGTCGTGCATATATGGAAATTACCTTTGCTGACGGCGTGGTTTGGACGGTATACAGTGCCTTCGACAACGATAACAACGTACGTTCGATTCGTCAAGTAGCACAGGCGTTCAAGATGGATACGGATGCGTACAACAGCAAGGTAACCACCGAGGAAATGGCGGCTGTCGTAGATGCGTATGCGAAGTCTGACGACATTCACCTTATGCCTTACGAAAGATACGAAGCGAACTCCGTTCCCGTAATTGCGTGGAACTATCCCGCACTCAATCCTTCCAACGGTTATATGAACGATAGCAATATCGCGATTGCAACCAAGATGAAGGAAGCAGGTATCGCGATTGTTGGCTTGACGGGTGCGAACTTGGTTTTCCCCAACAGCGGTCAGAGCATTGAAAAGACTCGCAGCATCATTAAATTCTTCTGGTCTCAAGGCTTGTACACCTTTGCGTTTGCGGCAAATACGGGCGGGCTTAAGGATGATGGTTCTTATAATAATATGAACTGCGACCTTTCCGAGCTTGGCTATCCCGATTTCTCCGATTGTGAAGGCTTCATCGGTTACCTCGCTTGGGATGAACCCTCGAACAGCCAAACGGTAATGGATAAGATTGCGGCGTTTGCACAAGATTTCGAAAAGAAATACGCAGGTACGGACGTAATCTTTATGACCAACCTTCTTCCTTCGTATGCAAGCTACTTCAAGAAGAGTAGCACCAGTGATGAATGGAATGAGGCGAAAGGCGAAACCTCCTATTTGAATCAAACGGCGTTTAAGAACTACTTGCAACAATATTGCGATACGGTGCTTTCGCAGGTAAGCGGTACAAAGTGGTTGTCGCTCGACACCTATCCCATTTTAGAGGATGGTAGCTTGGTTGAAAACTTCCTCTTCGATCTTGGTGCGTTGAAGGTTACGGCGATGAAAAACGATGCACATGCTCACGTTGTATTGCAATCCTCGGGTTGGGTAGAAGGTGGAAATACCGATAAATCGAGAATCCCCACCGAAGCGGAATTGCGTATGCAGATGTATGCGGCGATGGCGTTTGGTATCGATTCGATGTCTTGGTTCACTTACTCGCCCAGCGGTGTAGGCGGCTCTAATACCTATAATACCTTTGTAGACAATAATGGCAACATCGTTGACCAAGCAGGTTACAATGCGTTTAAGAAGGTGAACGACGAATTCAATGCAATCAGCTCCGTATACGGTGCATTTGATTGGAAGGGTGTTATTCTCGGCACAGGCAAAAACAACAGTAAGACGGCTCTTTTGCCTAACAATCGAGAAAGAGATAAGGACTACAAGGCGTTTGCGGCGGTTACAGGTCAACTCGGCGAATACGAGCTGGCGGAAACCGACACCAAACATCTTGCCTCCGTATCGACGAACAAGACGGATTGGAACTACCTTATGGGTGTTATGGAGGATGCAAACGGCAACGAAGGTTACGTATTGTGCAACTACAACTCCCACGAGGAAAACAGAGAACAAACGATTACTTTGACGTTTGACTCTAACGTGACGGAGGTTGTGATTTACCGCGGCGGCATAAAGGAAACGGTAAGCGTAAGCAACAAAACGATTAGTGTTCAGTTAGCAACGGGCGAAGGCGTAATCATTTTACCTTCCAAGTTGGGTTAAGAAAAGGAGGGGGACGATGAAAGACACATATAAAGATATATATATGGAAGTGGTTTTCTTTCTCGAAAAGGACGTATTAACCTTCTCGGAAAATGTATCCGATGATATTTTCAAACCTGGTGACGGTGAAGATAGTATCGTTTGGTAACAAGTAGCAAACAAGGGGCGAGATAATCCGCCGTGATGAGGAAACGGATTATCTCGCAACGAACAAACCCCGCAGGTGGGTAACCTGCAAAACAAATAAGGGAAAAAATTTATAAATAATAAAAATTTATAAGGAGAAAAAAGATGAAAAAAGACAACATGAAACTGGCTGGTTTATTGCTTGCTCTCGCATGTACGTCCGCTTGTGGCGTCGGCGCGGTAGTGGCAGGTAGCTCGGCAGTAGCCCCCGCAAGCATTACAGCAAGTGCGGAAACGACAACGTATACGATGAGCAAAGTCGCTGCGTTGTCTAGAAGTACCGCATCGATTATTGAAGCTTACTCGACGGTAGATGCGGAAAAACCTGCTGTTAACAGCTGGGACCACGAGTTCACCTTCGTTGAAGGCTCCGGTAAAGGCTTCTTGTACAATGGGGAAGCTTACACGGGTTGGACGATGAAACAGCCTGGTAGCGACCTCTATATCGCGCTTGGTAAAGAAGCCGCAGTAGGCGACGTAGTTATTATCGACGGTACGTTCTACAATGCGGATGCGGATGCAAACCTCGTGTTTACCTTATCCGTGCAATGGAACGGCGAACAATGGGTTGAATATATCGAATATACGACCTATGAAATCGGTAGAGTATGTATTGGTGCAAACACCTCCGCTACGGCGATGTACTTTGATAGAGCGGATAAGAATAAATATCCCGTTACCGAAGGCACTTGGACGGAAAAATTGACGTTTGAGGCAGGTAGCGGTGCTGGTATTACGCTCAACGGCGCGCAAATCTCCATGAATGATATCAAAATTCCTAACAACATGTATGTTGGCTTGGGTGCGACCGCTGTTGAAGGCGACGTAGTTGTTATCGAAGGTACCTTCTACAATAAGAACCTTGCGGTTAAATACGTTGTAGAAAAGACCTCCTTCCGTTACAACGGCTCCACTTGGGAAGTTGCGGACGAATACAAGACCTATGCGGTTTCGTTGAATGAGCCTTTGGCTGCAGGTTGCAGCGCAACGGCAGTTCAATTGAAACTCAATGGCGAAGGTATCCCTGCGGGCGATTGGAACAACACATTTACCTTTGAAGAAGGTAGTGGTGAAGGTTTGAAATTGAACGATACCGTACTTACTACGAAGGACATTAAGTTCCCTGGCTTATTCTATGCTAATTTGGGTACGACGGCTGTTGCAGGCGACGTATTGACGATTGATGGTACCTATTACAACCGTAACTTGTCCCGTAAATTCGTTTTCGACAATGCACAGGCTACGTTTGACGGTACGGCTTGGAAGGTTGTTGCAGAAGAACCTGAAGACGTATACACGACCTATGAAATTGGTTCCTTGAAGGTACATAATATTAGTGATGGTACGAACACCGGACACGTGCCTAAGGCTTCGCAAATTTATACGAGCGCTAATATTGAATTGCCTTTAAATGGTTGGGGAATGAAATTCAAATTTGAAAGTGGCGAAGGCTTCAAATTGAACGGCAATGCATTCACCCCTGATGAATTTATCAGCGTTGATGGAAGAGTGTTCCTTAACATTGGTAGTGCAAACGTACAACCTGGCGACGTTGTTACGGTAAGCGGTACGTTTATTTATGAAGCTGAAAAGGTAAGATACACGATCGCGGAAACGGCGTTTGTATGGAACGGCAACGCTTGGGAAAACAAGACGGAATATGCAACGCATGAAGTTGGTTCCTTGCTTTATATGAGCAAGAACGATACAAATACGGCGTTCTATTTTGGTAGAGCAGATGGCCAAAGCTATCCTATTCCTGAAGATGGCAACAATGGTTGGACGGCAGAATTCCTTGTGAAAGACGGCGTAGGCGTTGTATTGAACGGTGAAACGGTTAGAATCGTTAAGCAAGTTAAATATCCTAACTCGATGTACGTTGACCTTGCAAAGAATATCGCTGAAGGCGGACTTAAAGAAGGTGACACATTGACCATCGGTGGTACCTTCTATAATACTGGTTGTGCTATTCAGTACGTAGTAACCGAAACCTCCTTTACGTGGAATGGAGAGGCTTGGGTATTGAAAGCAGTAGAACCTCCCGTAGAACCCGAAGAACCCGAGGTAGAATACACGGTTGTTGAGGTTGGTGCGGTTACTTCTTATGCACCCAAGAGTAATGTGGCTGGAAGAGTATACTTTACGCCTGTTAACAACGAAATCGCTTGGTGTGAAGGCAGTGAAAACTTCTTGTATGAAAGCGGTGAAGGTTTCGCAATTATCCGTAACGGCGAAACGATCTATACCGACAAGGACAAAATCGCAAACAGAAACGACAACGGCGATAAGGACCTCTATATTTTGCTTTCCGAAGGCGTTGCTTTGCAGAAAGGTGATATGGCGAAGATTGGCGGTACGTACTACCACGAAGCTTACAAGATGAAGTACGTGATCACCGAAAGCGTGATTTATTGGAACGGTACGGCTTGGCAGGCGGAAGCAATCACCCCTGAACAACCCGAAGAACCCGACGTACCTACCGTTGAATATACGGAAGTAAATCTTGGTAGATTGTTGCCGAAGGATAACAGCGACGTAGAACGTCTTTACTTGAAGACGGATGGCGAAAACAAATTCATCGATGTTGAAGCTGATTATATCGAAATGACCTATGTAAGCGGTACGCATGTATTGGTTGACGGTGTTGCAAGCGCATACAGCCGTTGCCGTGCTTACGACAATCAGTTCTACTTAAAGGTTGACGGTCAAAAAGAAATCGGCGCGAAGGTTACCTTCGGTGGCGTATACGTTAACGAAGAACTTAAGATTAAATACATCATCGAAGACAGCGATTTCTGGTGGAATGGCTCGGCTTGGCAGACGGAAGAATATCAAGCTCCTACCGAATACGTAGTATACGAAATCGGTAAATTGGGCGTACATAACAACAGTAACGGTATGAACGAGAAGAACGCGCCTGCTTCTACCGCTATCTACATGAAGAAATGGGATAACCAAAAGCTTCCTATCGAAGATAGCACTTGGAAAGCAAGATTTACCTTGGAAAGCGGCGACGGTTGGAAAGTGAATGGTGAAAAGGCTGAATTTGGTGCGTTGGTAAGCTCTAACTCTGGCTTGTACATTGATGTTAACTCCGCAAACGTAAAGGTTGGCGACGTATTGACGGTAAGCGGTACCTTCACGTATGCTGGCGGTATGGCAAAATACGTAATCGAAGAAAGTGCGTTCACCTGGAACGGTACGGCTTGGGAAGAAAAGGTAGAATACGAAACGCACGAAGTTGGTTCGTTGATTTTCGCAAAATGGACCGAAGGTAGCAACCATATTTACCTTGCAAGAGCGGATGGTCAAAAATATGCTATACCTCAAGATGGTAACGGCGGTTGGTCGGCAATCTTCTTTGCAAAAGACGGTGTGGGCGTTACCTTGAATGGTACTCCTATTAAGGTTGGCAGCATGAAGATGCCCAACTCGATGTTCATCAACATCGGTGTAGCTCCTCAGGTAGGCGACGTATTGACGGTTGGCGGTACCTTCTACAACACCGGTTCGGCAAGATTGGATAATGGTACGTATGCGTACTTCCAGGCTATTCAGTTTGTAGTAACCGAAACCTCCTTCACGTGGAATGGTTCTGCATGGGTAGTAAATGAAACCCCCGAAGTTCCCGAAGAAGATCCTACCGAAGGCTTCACGGCATACAACGTAACGAAGGTTGGTGCAAATAGTGACAGTAAAGCAAACGTTGTATACATCTATACGGTGGAAGGCGACAAGCTTCCTAAGGATCAAGGTAGCTGGGATGTAGTTTGCACGTTCAAGGCAGGCAGCGGTGCTGGTTTGAAGTTGAACGGCGAAACCCTTACGACGACGGATATTAAGTTGCCTGGCGACATGTATATCGGTTTGGGTAAAGACGCGGCTGTTGGTGACGTATTCACCATCGACGGTGTATTCTACAATGCTGAAAAACAATTCAAGCTTGTATTCAAAAACTGTCAAGTACAATGGGATGGCACGTCTTGGACGGCCTATGAAGGCGGTGAAACCCCTGATAATCCCGACACCCCTGATACTCCCGTAGCAGGTACGACGAATGTTGGTGCTTTGGTTGTTCATTCGCACAGCTCTGGTGCAACGAGTAACGCACCCAGCGCGAAGAACGTTTACTTGACCGCAAAGAACGGTACGAAATTCCCCGTTACGGATTGGGCAAGCCGCTTCACGTTTGAAGCAGGTAGTGGCGTAGGCGTTACGGTAAACGGTCAAGCAGTTTCCTTCACGATGATCAGTGCAACGAAAGATCAGTTGTACATCACGCTTGAAAATGAAGTAAACGCAGGCGACGAATTGACGATTGGCGGTACCTTCGTAGATGCAAATGGCGTTAAATACGTTATCGACGAAAGCGCCGTTGTTTGGAACGGTAAAGCTTGGGAAAACAAGGTTGTTTACACGACCTACGAGCTTGGCGACATGAAGTTCACGCAATGGACGGCAGATAGGCTTTACTTCTACATGCGTAGAGTGGACGGTCAGGCAATTACGCCTCCTGAAGATGGCAACAATGGTTGGACGGAAACCTTCAAGTGGAAGGACGGTGCTGGTATTAAGATCAACGATCAAGACGTTTCGGCATCGGTTAAGATTCCTCAAGAATTCTTCCTTGCACTTTATCAAGTACCCGAAGCAGGCGATATCTTGACGATCGGCGGTACCTTCTACAGCGAAAAATACGGTGTAGAATATATCATCAACGAAGTATCCTTCATGTGGGATGGCGCAACCTGGATTCCTGTAGTGGAATATGAGGATTGCGAAACGGGTGCATTGGTTGTCGCTGAAAGCCAAACGACCGCAGATACCATTAGCTTGGTAAGAGCGGACGGCGGTGACCTTATCATTGACAGCTACGACTACGTATTCACCTTCAACGGGGCAAGCGGTACGGGTATCAGAATGAACGGGGAATTGATTGAAACCCGTACGTTCAAGACCTACGGCGGTCAAATCCTTATCGATTTGAGCGTATCGGCTATGGAAGGCGACATCTTGACAATCGGCGGTAACTTCTACAACGTAGCAATTGCAAAACAATATATCGTTGAAGAAAGCTCCTTCATCTATGCAAACGGCGTATGGAGCGTATACGAAAACGATTACGTTCAGGTTGGTGTTGGTGAAGTGGTTGTTGATGCGGATGCATCCAGCGAATGGCAAGTTTACTTCCTTTCCAAGAACGGCGTGAAATTGCCCGTAAATAGCTGGGACGATCAATTCGTTGTAGCAGCTGGCGTAGGCGTTACCTTGAACGGCGAAGCTTTGGAAGAAGCGTACATCTATTCGATTGACGACGCGTTCGTTGTAGAGCTTGGTGTAGACGCAGTAGAAGGCGACGTGCTCGTAATCGGCGGTCAATTCGTATGTGATACGCAGGGTGCTTTGTACTTCGTAAAAGAATGTGCATTCACCTGGAATGGCGAAACTTGGGAAAAGGAAATTCAATATAGCGATGTAGACCTTGGCTCCGTGAAGCTCCATGGCGCAAGTGCTTCTGCAACGAGTGGTGCAAACAATGCGCTTCAACTTAAGGCAGCAGGCTCCATTATTAAGACGGAAGGCGAGTTGGTACTTGAAAGCGGCGTAGGTGTTGCTGTAAACGGTCAAGTTGTAACGGCAAGCTTCAAGAACGCATCGGAAGGTTACCTCAACGTAACGTTTGACGGCGTACAGGAAGGCGACGAGGTAACGATCGGCGGTACCTTCTTGTGGGCTGAACAAGAAGTAAGATACGTGATTAAGGAAACCACGTTCGTTTGGACGGGTAGCTGGGCAATCAAGTGTGAAAAGGTTGAGGTTGGTACGTTCTTAATTATCACCACTAGCACGAGCGCACAAGATTTGTATCTCGCGCCTTCTGATTATACCGTTCAACTCCCTGTACGCGATTGGGAAGAACCCTTCGTATTCGTTTCGGGTACTGGTATCACCATAAACGGTAAGCAAATCGATATGAGCAACAACGTAAAGTCGGTTGACGTTGCAACGTTCTTCATCCGTTTGACCGCGGACACGGCTGGCGTTGAAGAAGGCTCTATCGTTAAGATCGGCGGTGTATTCCGTAGCAACGAGTATGCTTATGAATATATCATTGAAGATTGCGAATTCATCTACCAAGGCGGCGTTTGGGTAAATATGCTCGATGCTCAAAAGGTAGAAGCGAAGACGGCTTTGGACGAATACTTCGCAACCTTCACAGAAACGGACTACGTTGAATCCGAATGGACTTTGATGACGCAAGTCGTTGAAAATGCGAAGGCTGAAATTTCTTCCGCACTCTCGAAGAAAGCGGTAAACGCTATCGTTGAAGACGCGAAGGCTACGATGGATGGCATCGTAACGAAGGCTGACTGGGAAGCAAGCGCAGCAGAAATCAAGGTAGCGGCAAAAGAAGAAGTTGCTGCTTACAAGAATGCGGCTGATTACAGAGCAGACGATCAGGCTGTTATCGCGGCGGCGGTAAGCACGGCGCAGGCGGCAATTGACGCGGCTGCAAACTGGACGGAAATCTACGTTGCAGTAGAAAATGCAAAGGCAACGATGGATGCTTTGTGGACGGATGCTGAATGGACTGCAGCGGAAACGGTTGTAGCGAATGCGAAAGCACAGCTTGATTCCTACAAGGTAGCGGATAACTACTACGCAAGCGAATGGGCTCAAATCCAGGCAATCATTACGAAGGCTTACACGGATATCGATTTCGCAATCGGTAATACGAAGGTTATCAATAACTTGGTTGAAAACGCGAAAGTGGCTATGGATGCTGTGAAGACCTCTACTCAGGTAGACGCTGAAGAAGCAGTTGTAGCGGCAGCGAAGGATGAACTTAACGGCTACAAGGTACAAGGCGACTACAACGCTCCTGAATGGACGGAAATCCAAAACATCATCATTGCGGCTTACGCACAAATCGACGCGGCTATCGGTGATTCCGATGCAATCGCAAGAATCGTAGCGGACGCAAAGGCGAAGATGGATAAGGTATTGAAGTCTGAAGAAGCGAACCAGAAGGCGTTTGACGATGCGAAGGCGGAAGCAACGGCTGCTGTACGTGAAATTGCAAACTCTATCAACTACGACCTCTACACCGAAGAAAATGCGGCTGTAATCAACGGCTACCTCACGGAAGCAATGACGAAGATTAAAGATGTAACGGATAAGGACGGCTTCGCGGCAATCGTTGAAGAATTGAAGGCGAAGATTGAAGCAGTTGAAAAGATTGCGGCTCCTACCGACGACAAGAAGGGCGGCATCCTTGCAAAACTTGGTTGCGGTTCCGTAGTTGGCGCGGCAACGGGCTTGACCTTGGCGGCTGGCGTAGCGGCAATGGCACTTCGTAAAAAGAAAGAAGACGAAGAATAATTAGGCACGAACCGTTTTAATGGTGGAACGCGTACGCACGCGTATGCGTTCCGCTACCAAGCGGTTATAAAAAAAACAAGCAAAAATAGGAAAAAATTATGAAAATTTTGAAAAAAGCAAAATCTAAATTGCTCGTTCTTTTGACGGCTTTGGTTTTGGCGGTGGTTTCGATGTTTGCGGGCTTCAACGTAAGTGCTATGCCCAAGGCAAACGCGGATGGCGGTATGGAATATATCGACACGCAGGTAGACTCGATTGGTTTTGTGGGAAGCGGTGGTAAGTTTATTTTCGCGTTCCGCTTGACGGTACAAGATTACGCTGACTTTACCAACCCTCCTGGCGAGTTACCTGAAAACACAGCAAAATACAACTATATCACCTCGCTTGGCTACTGGAAGAACTTCGAGAATATGAACAGCGCAGGCGCAAAGTTTGCTCAGCCGTTTGCTTACTGGAATGGTGGCTGGGGTGATTCCCAAATCGGCGCGGCAGGTAAAAACGGCGTAGGGCATTTGTCTTCTTTGACCAGCTTGACCTATGGGTTTATGATTTCTATCCCCGCAGGTACGACCTTCCCTTCGCTTACCTATATCCAAGGCGGTTGTGAAGGTACGCCAAAGGCATATAGAACGACGACGAACGTTGCGTTCTTCTACGACGGTACGAAATTTGCACAAATGGATTATCAATTGGCAGAAGTGCGTATGGAAGCGCTCGACGAAATTGAAGGGGTAGATTATTCCATCTATCTTGAGAAAGAAAAGCAAGAAGTTGCGGCTTTGGTGCAAAGTACGAAGGGAGCCTTGGAACAATGTATGTCTCTCGTTGAGGTGAGCGACGTAATGGACGGTTTCTACGCGGCGTTGGCACAGGTGAAAACGAACGAATATTATGCGGAGCTTGACGGCGTAAAAACGGCGGCAAAGCAGGATATGGCGACGTTCTTCAACGGTTTCAATCAAAGCGCATACGGTGAAGAGGAATGGGCTCTTCTTAACGTAATGAAAGCGGAAGCGGAAACCCTCATCGATGGCGCGCAGAGCTTTGAAGAAGTAGCAACCAAGGTTGCAGGTATCAAAAATGCGGCAAACGAAGTGTTAATGGACGTTGAAAAACCCGAATTTGCAGCGTTTATCACAAACGCTGTAGGCAATGTAGAAGCTTCCTTCAACGCAAGCCTTTATAGAGAAGCGCAGGCGGCAGAAGGCGCGGCAATCGTTGCGGAAGGCAAGGCTTTGCTTGAAAAAGCGACCACCTATGCGGAAGTAGAGGCTGTGGAACTTAAATATATTGCAAAAATCGACGCATTAAAGACTGCGGCAGAATTGGATTTGGAAGAAGCAAACAAGGAAGAAAAGCCTGCAGAACCTGAAATTGTAGAACCTCAACCCGAAACGGAAGCTCCTTCGCAAGAAGAACCCAAAAAAGGGTGCGGTAGCTCGGTTATGAACTCTTTGGTAATTATCAGCTTAGCTGTAATGGCAACGTTGATTGTGATTATGAAAAATAAAAAAAGGATGGATATTTAACATGAAAAACAAAAAACTTTTTGCTGTAATGGCATTGATGTTGATGGGCACGACGGCATTCAGCGCCTGCGGTGTTGGTGGCGGTAAGCCTGGCGGTGGCCTTGGTGGCGGTACGGTTGTAAATACCAACAAGCAAGACGATACCAAAGCAAACCTTAGCGTAGCTACCTTTGACGGTGGTGTTGGTACCGAATGGCTCACAGACGCAATTGCGCGCTTTGAGGCGCAATACGCAGAAGCTACCCACTTCCAAGAAGGTAGAAAGGGCGTTAAGATTAGCTTGGTTGGTGACAAGAATAAGTATTCGGGTAACAAGCTTGCTGAAAGCAATAAGTTGGATAAAGACGTATACTTCACCGAAGCGGTAGAATATTACACCCTCGTAAACGCAGGCTTGGTTGCTGATATTTCCGACGTAGTTACGGGTTCGATGGCAGCTTACGGCGAAAGCGGTACGATTGAAGCAAAGCTCGATCCTACCACGAAAGCGTTCATGACGCAAAAAGACGGTAAGTATTATATGATTCCCTTCTACGATGGTTTCTACGGCTTCACCTATGACGTAGAACTCTTCGAAGAAGAAGGCTTCTACTTTGACGATGCAGGCGATTTCATTTCCTTGGAAGTAACCTACAACAACGACCGCACGGCTTTTGAAGCTGCAAAATCGAACGGCCCCGACGGTAAAGACGGTACGTACGACGACGGTCTTCCTGCAACCTATCAGCAAATGATCGCACTTTGCGACCAAATCGTTGCAAAGGGCTGCATTCCTTTCTGCTATTCTGGTAACTACACCGGCTACGTTGACAGATCCTTCTTCTCGTATGCGGCTGACTACGAAGGCTACGACGCATTCTCCGTAAACAACACCTTCAACGGTACCGTTCAGGTAGCAAAGACGATTACGGAAATCCCTGGCCAAATTGAAGCAAACATCACCATGGAAACGGTTGCAATCACCGAAGACAACGGTTACATGTTGCAAAAACAAGCTGGTAAATACTACGCATTGAAGATGCAAGAAGCATTGTTCGGTACCACGAAGTATATCGGCACTACCTGGAACGCAAAGGACTACACGGAAGCGCAAGGTGACTTCATTCAGAGTAAGTACGAAGCAACCCGTTACGCAATGCTTGCAGAAGGCGTTTGGTGGGAAAACGAAGCGGCTGCGAAATTCCAAGAAATGGAAACCCTTAAGGGCGAATCCAAGATGGATAGAAAATTCGGTTTCATGCCCGTACCGAAAGTAAATGCAGCTGCTGCTGGCGATCAGACGATGTTCTCCGTAAACAGCTCCTTCGGTTTCGTAAACAAGAACTGTGAAAATATGGAACTTGCAAAAGAATTCATGCGTTTCTTGCATACCGATGCGGAAATGTCGAAATTCTCCGCGAAGACCTCCATTCCTCGTTCGTTGACCTACAACGTATCGGACGCAGATAGAGCAACGGCTTCCTACTATGGTAAAACCTTGATCGATATGAGACGTAGCGCGAAGATCGTATATCCTTTCTCGGCAGCGAATATCGTTAATAAGAACGAAGCTAACTTCGAAAAGAATATTTGGATGGGCGTAGCGCTTATCGACGGTAGAACCAGAAGCGGTGCGTTTGCATCCTTCAAGGACGGCAACGCAACGGCAATGAGCTTCTTCAACGGCTTGTACAACTATCAACAAAGCAAGTGGAGCAGTTTGATTAGATAAGATAGGAGTGTTTCTTTATGGCAATAAAGAATATGAAACGCAAAGGGATGCGCGATGTAGGGGAGTTAATCTTCTACATCTGCCTCGTTGCGTTGCCCCTTTTGCAGGTGGCTATATTTTACTTGTATGTAAACTTTAACAGCTTCCTAATGTCGTTCCAAAGATACAACAGCGTTGACGGCGTCTTCGTGTGGGATTGGGGTAACGCCAATTTCAAATGGCTATTAGATGACTGGAAATTCAAAGTACTTTTGGACGCATTTTGGAACTCACTTTTCGTTTGGGTACTCACGGCGATTTTTGGTAGACTTTTGGCGATTTTGTTCTCGTACTATATCTACAAGAAGTACGTTATGGATAAACTCTTCAAATTTTTCCTTTTCTTGCCCGCGGTTTTGCCTGGGATTTTGTTGGTGCTCGTTTTCAAATATTTCGCAGACAAAGCAATCCCCGGATACCTGAACGAGGTGTTTGGCAAGCCAAACGTAACTCCGTTATTTCAAAATCCTGACACCAGACTTGCCGCATTATATTTCTTTAATATTTGGGCAAGCTTTGGTGCGCAGATTTTGATTTATACGGGCTCGATGGATCAAATTGCACCAGAAATCATCGAAGCAGGGGAAGTGGACGGCGTTAAGCCCTATCAGGAGCTTTTCCTCATCGTTATCCCCATGATTTTGCCTACGATTGCTACCTTCATGGTTGCGAGCGTTGCAACGTTGTTCACCAACCAAGCAAGCTTGTATTCCTTCCACGGCGCAAGCGTAGACCCCGAAGAGCGTACCCTCGGCTACTACTTGTTTATCCTTGTTAGTGGGGAAAAATACCCTAATAAGAGTGGTTACACGTATGCCAGCTTGTTGGGTATCATTTGTACGTTGATTGCATTGCCTTTGACGTTGGGTGTTCGTAGATTGCTGGAAGGCAAGAAGGAGGATAGATAATGGTTAAAATGGATAAAAAGAACGTGAACGTTCTCGCTATTATCTTGGGCACGGTGCTTGTCCTTTACGTAATCTCGATGATTATTCCCTTGTTCTGGACGTTGATGACGACGGTAAAGACGCCAACGGAGTACAGCGCAGGTTTAAATACGACGGGTGTATTAAAGCGTAATGAACTTTGGCTGCCGAGAAAACTGACCTTGCAAAACTACATCACCGCTTATAAAGAGTTCTTTATCATGGTTGAGGTAGAATACCAAGGAGATACTTACGAGGTGCAATACGGCGTTCTTGCGCAGTTTATTAACTCGATTAAATTCGCGGTAGGTAGTGCTTTTGCAATGACCTTGACCTCGTTGATTATGGGTTATGCGGCGGCTCGTTTTAAATATAAGTTCTCGGAATACATCTACATCTTCGTATTGGTAACCATGGCGTTGCCCATCGTTGGTTCGATGCCAAGTGAAATTTCTACGGCACAAGGTTTGGGTATTTTCGACACCTTCTTGGGAATTTGGATTATGCGTTCGACCTTCTTGAATACTTATTTCTTGATTTTCTACGCGCAGTTTAAGATGATTCCTCAAGACTATACGGAGGCGGCGAAGATTGATGGCGCAAGCCCCTTGATGGTAATGGTAAGAATTATTGTACCCTTGGCGGCAGGTACTACGTCGGCAGTATTCGTATTGAACTTCATCGCCCTTTGGAACGATTTCCAAATCCCGATGATTTACTTGCCTTCGCACCCCGTTGCGGCGTATGGTATGTACCAGTTCTCGAATAAGCCTGACCTTGATATCGCAAACATCCCTACGAGATTGGCATGTATCTACTTATTGGCATTCCCGATTATTGTATTCTATGCAATATTCAACA
This sequence comes from Candidatus Scatosoma sp., assembly GCA_045643825.1. Taxonomy (GTDB): domain Bacteria; phylum Bacillota; class Clostridia; order Christensenellales; family Borkfalkiaceae; genus Scatosoma. The sequence goes on along the minus strand of JAZRFV010000024.1, from coordinate 29,073 downwards.
AAAAATTGAACGTTAACTTATCTGTGGGAGGAATTAAAGGTTAATGAAAACTATGAAGAAAAATTTATTTCTTCGCCTTGGACTTTCGGTGGCTGCGGCGGCTTGCAGTCTTTGCTGTATCGGGACAATAACCCCGAATGCAGAGGTTGCAGAAGCTGCTCCCATCGCGAGAAATCTCTATATCGGAGACGTAATCGAGGCGAAAGATTATAAGATGCAGTCCGGTGTAACTGCGGAAGGCATGAAGATCGTTTATCCCACGGGTGGGATTTACGGCAGCGAAAAATTTGTTATTGAGCAAGCAGGTCAATACCAGGTTACCTATTATGCGACGGTGGATGGCAATCTCGTAGAGGAGACGAAGACCTATATGGTTATCCGTAGACCTCAAGATATGATCGTTGCCGATGGTCTTACGGTGGAATACGGTAAATTCTACGTAGACAGCCCTTACGAATTGACGAAAGAGCAATACGGCGCAAAGGTATACATGAAGGCGGGTGCGGAGATTACCTTCGCAACGGCTTTGAGAGTAGAGGACTTGACGAAGGACTTCAACTTCCTTGAAATGATTGTTCAACCCAGCGTATACGGTGAAACGGATTTCGAAAATATGACGGTACGTTTGACCGACTCTGCGGATGCGAACAATTTCGTGGAATACTTCATCCAAACCTCGAACATCGTGGACGGTGCAGGTATGACCTCGTACGTAAGAGGCGGTGCAAGCGGTAGATTGTACGGCGGTTATGAAAACGGCATTGGCTCGAGCTACCACACCAGTGGCTTCTACGGTACGTCTGTGTTCCACAGCTTCCGTGGTTGGAGCCGTGTAGAGGATGATTTCAACAACAAGACGGTTGCTGAATCTCCTATGACGCTTGCATTAGATCACGAATCCAAGCAAATGTTCATCGGACCTCAAACGAACACTTGGTCGGCAAACAAGATGATGAACGACCTTGACGATCCTGCAAAGTACAAGAGCGATCCTTGGGCAGGCTTTAAGGGTGACGAAGTATCGGTAACGATTAAAGCGGGTGGTTTCTCGAAGGCGGAAGGTGTCCTTCTTATTAAATCCTTCGGTGGTTACAACCTCGCAAACGACGTTGTGGATACGAAGGCACCCAAGATCACGTTTGATTACGATATGACGGACAGATTGCCCGTTGCGGAGGTTGGCACCAACTTCCCCATCATTCCTTTCAGCGCAAAGGACATATTGGATAAGACGGTGAAGACCAACGTTTGGGTAAACCATATCAATGCAAACGGCAAAAAGATTACCGTTCCTACGGACGGTAAGACCTTCTACGTAGAATACGAAGGTCAGTACGAAATTATTTATCGTGCGGAAGACTATTCGGGCAACGCTACGGAAGAACGTATTGAAATCACCGCGCAGGCGGATAAACCCAACATCTATATCGGTATTGAAGAACCTTTGGTAGAGGTAGACGTTTACGAATCCGTATACGTACCTTACGTTGCTGATATGAGCTTTTATGGCGGTAGTGGTACGCTTATCACCGACCGTGCTGTATATAGCCCTAGCAAGAAGCTTCTTACCATTAAGGATAAGTTGGAATTGACCGAGCTTGGCGATTATAAGGTGGTTTACACGGCAACCGACTACTACGGCAACGTAGGGTATGGTGTGGTAACCATCCGTTCGCAGGAAATCGCTGCACCCAAGTTTGTGAAGACGCCCGAATTTACCGACGTGTTTATCAAGGGCTTCAACTACAAGCTTCCCGAAGCGTTCGTAATTGAAACGGTAAACGGCGAACTTATCACCTTGGATTGCAAAACGTATGTAAATGGTAACCTTGTAAACGGCTCCTTCGTGGCTGACGGTACGGAGGTTGCTATCCGCTACGTTGCGGAAGGTGCGACGGGCACCGTGGAATGGAACGACACCATATCCGTGGTAGACGTTGAAAGAGGTAAGTATAAGAGCAAGTATTTCTATACGGCAGATACGATGCAGGTAATCGACCAGCAAACCAATTTGGAATTTGTATTCGATGATAACGCGCAGGCGACCTTCGTAAATGCAATCAGCTCCAACAGTACCGCTGTAAGTTTCTATTATGAAGCAAGCAAGGCAAACTTCTCGGAAATGCGTATCGTTATGAAGGACGCTATGAACAGCGCACTTTCGGTGACGGTTACCCTCTTCTATGATCAAGCGAAAAATACCTGGCTTATGCAAATGAACGACAGCGATGCAAAGGTTACATACGCTGAAAGTAAGGGTGCGTTGAGTTTCTCGTACGTTGCAAAGGGTTACCAAATCGTTGATACGAGTGGTGAAGCAGTTGCCATTGTAAACACTTACGACAACGGTGACGAATTCAAGGGCTTCTCGGATGCAGTTTACCTGACCTTTGAATTTGCAGGCGTTAAGAAGGCTTCTTCCATCTACGTAGAAAAGATTTCCAACCAAACCATGGGTTACAACAAGAGCTCGCTTGATAAAGCAGTAGACGAAATTAAACCCATCATCGTATTGGACGACGTATTCTTGCTTCGTCAAAAGATTGGTACGAAGGCAAATATTCCTACGGCGGAAGCATTCGACGTTCTTGGTCAAATTGCAGAATTTACCGTAAGGGTTGAAATGGGCGGTAAGACGCTTATCCAAGGCCCTGCAAACGAACCTGTGGACTTCACGCTTGACAAAGCAGGCTACTACAACGTAACCTATTTTGCAAAGGATACGAACGGCAACAAGACCTCGCTTCCTTACATGATTCTTGTTAGCGACGAAACCGCGCCCGAGCTTTCGGTGACGAATAACTTGAGCGAATCCTACAATGTTGGCGCTGCAATTACCATCCCTACCTACTCGGCAACGGATAACAATGAAAAGCTCTACATTCAGGTAATGGTTGTGCTTCCTAACAACGAAATGCGTTTGCTCCATTACGTTCAAAACGATAAGGTAACGTCCTTACTTTCCAGCGACAGCAGTGTTTACGATTCGCAATTCAAGGTAGATGACAACACGTTCGTTGCGGAAACGGCTGGTACCTACACGTTGAGATTTATTGCATATGACGAGTATTACAACTATACCGTTAAAGAAATTGATTTCCAGGTGAAATAAGGAGGAAAAATGATGAAGAAGAAAACAATTTTTAGAGTACTTGCTTCGGCATTATGCTCCGCCTTATTTGTAGGCACTTTTGCAGGTTGTAAAAACCTCGTAAATTCTGGTGAGGGTAGCGAGAGCACCATCACGAGCAGCACCGGGGAAGAATTGAAGGTGGTAGAAGGCGAATACATCTATCGCGGTGGCGTCAGCGGTTATACCGTTGTGCTTCGTGACGAAGCAAACTTCTACGAAGAATTGGCGGCAAGCGAATTGGCGCAAAACTTGTCCAAATCGACGGGGAGCAGTATTTCCGTTGTGAAAGACAGCGACACGAAGACGAAAACCCGCGTTATTTCCTTGGGACACACCTCCCTTTGGGATAGCCAGGTTGGTATGACCTTGTCGAGTGCTGATATCGTGGACTCTGGCTACTATATCAAGACGGTTGGCAACAACCTCTTCATTTCCTGCCCTGATTACACCAGCAGCAGTGGTATATTGTACGGCGTTTATGATATCTTGAAGGATATGATTGACTACGAATTCTATGCGGCGGATGAAATCTACTATGAAAAGAAGACGGATATCCCCCTCTATGATTACACGGGTTACATCGTAAATCCTGCTTTCCAGGTTCGTAGCCTGGTGCATGGGGAAATGCGTGACGACAGCCTTACGAATATGAGATATCGTATGATCTACCCCAGCGAATCCTATGGTTTCGTAAACTGGGGGCATGGTCAATCCTCGAGGTATTTGAAACGTAGCGCATCTTGTACCTGTGGTGAGCCTGGTTGTGACGGTAAGACGTTTATTCAGCATCACCCCGATTGGTTCGATACGGAAACTTCGCAGCTCTGCTACACGGGTGGCGAAGTAATGGAAAGAGTACTCGCACAAAGATTTATCGACTACTTTATTCAATTCCCTGATGCAAGCTACTTCATGTTCGGTCAAGAAGACGTTATCGGCCATTGCGAATGTGCAAGATGTAAGCAGGCGATGATTGATTACGGTGCAAACCAAGGCGGCCTTCAGGTTGCTTTGATGAACAACGTTATCGAAATTGCAAACGAATGGCTTGCTGTAAACCAACCTGGCAGAGAAGTGTTCTACGTTATCTACGCTTACTATGGAACAAGATATGCTCCCGTAGTAGAAGATGCGAACGGCGAGCTCGTACCTTACAGCGACAGAGTTGTTCCTCATGACGACTTGCTCATATTCTATACGCCCATCGAAACCAACTTCGCATATCAGCTTGAAAGCGGTATGAACGCGGACGTATACAACGACCTCTATGGTTGGAGCAAGATTGCTGATGGTCAAATCTTGATGTATTTGTACGATATCAATTTCCACGCCTACTTGGTAAACTTCAACAACTTCAACACCGTTGAAGGTATGTATGAAGAATGTAAAGAGCTTGGCGTAGTTGCAATGACCTCGCAGTCGGCAGGCACTTACGTAACCGGTTTCCGTGAAATGCGTTCTTACGTAGAGTCCTGGTTGATGTGGGATTTGGATCTTTCCTACGACGATTTGGTACGTAAGTTTATGAACGCTTACTACAAGGATGCTGCGGACTACATGTATGAGTTCTACGAAATCATGCGTGATAGATACACCTACTACTTCTCTATGGTAAAACCTGGCGCAGGTGGTATCTATGGTGAAGTATTGTCCGTTGACCTTTGGTCGCAGGCAGTTGTAGCGAAGATGGACGAACAGTTCGACGCGGCGTTGGCAAGCATTGAAAAGTACAGAGAAAGCGATCCTGATTTGTTCATGAAGCTTGAAAACAGAATCATGAAGGAACGTTTGATGCCTATCTACTTGAAATTGACCACCCTTTCTTCCTACTACTCGGCGGAAGAATATACCGAATTGAAGGCTACGTTTAAATATTACGTAAACTACTTCAGATTGGTAGAGGTTATGGAAGGCCATGGCTTTGGCGATTTGATTGCGTAATAGGAGGGGACTTATGAAGAAAATTTTATGTGGTGTTCTTGCAACGGTTATGCTCGGCATGTGCTGTACCGCTTGCAACAATAAAACTCCTGACGCAAGTAGCAGCGGTAGTGGTACGACTTCTACCGAAAGCAATGGTATCGAGTTTGTTAACAACCATATCGAGCTTGAAATTGGTCAAACGACGCAGTTGGAGGTTACTACCGCGAAGAAAAACGCATTCGTTATGTGGACGATGGTAGACACCAGCATTGCAACGGTTGATGAAACGGGTATAGTTACCGCAGTGGCAGTCGGTGAAACGACTTGCCTTGCGGAATCCGGCGGTCAAACGGCGGTTTGTAGCATTAAGGTAACGGAAAAGAGCGCAACGCCTTTGCTTTCCGTTAAGATTGGCTACAAAGATCCTGAGGTTTCCCTTTACATTGGCAAGACGCTTGACTTGGCGTTAGACGTAGAACTCGGCGGCGAAGACGTAACGGGCGCTACGTTTGCATACAGCGTAACGGATCCCCAAATTGCGACCATTGAAAACGGTGTGGTAATGCCAAAGGCAATCGGTGAAACGACGGCAACGATTACTGCAACCTACGAAGGGCAAACTGCAACGCAGGTAATCACCATTAAGGTTGAAAACCTTCCTAAAGCAATCAGCTCGATCACGGTTAGCGGTCAAAAGACGGCGTTTAAGGTTGCTGATAAGTTTGAATTCGGCGGTCAAGTAAGCGTAGTTTACGCGGACGGTACCACGGAAGAGAACATCAGCTACTACAACGTAAACGTTTCCAAATTCAATGCAAGATTGGCAGGCACGTATGAAATTACGGTCATTGTTGGCGAGGCAGAAGTAAGCTACAACGTAACGGTTGCAAAGAACCAGAAGTTGAGAGTATTGATGATCGGTAACAGCTTCTCGCAGGATACCGTAGCTTGGTTGGCGCAAATTGCAAAAGACGTTGGTTTTGCACCCTCTGATATCGCAATCGGTAACCTTATGATCGGTGGCTGTACGTTGCAAATGCATTATCAAAACGCACAAAGCAACGAAAAGGCATACCTCTTTGATTACTACGTAGGCGGTCAATGGACGTATGGTTTTGTAGGTAAGGAAGTAGCGATGAAAGAGGGTATCCGCTATACGGATTGGGATTTCATCTGTTTACAACAACAAAGCGGTAACAGCGGTAACATCGCAAGCTACAACAGCGATTTGGACGGCATGATTGAGTATGTAAAAGCAAATGCAATCAAGAAAGACGTGAAGCTTGTATGGAATATGACCTGGGCATATCCTACGGGTTCGACCTGGTTCGGTGGCAACTACAACAACGATCAGATGACGATGTACAACTCGATTGTGGATGCGGTACAGAAGAAGATTGTGACGAACGACAACTTCTGCACCTTCTCGCCTGCTGGTACGGCGATTCAAAACGGTCGTACCTCCTACATTGGTGATGATTATCCTACTGATGGCGACGATACGCTTAACGAATGGAATCGTGACGGTGCACACTTGTCGGTATATGAAGGCCGTTTCACCTCTGCGTTGACGATGTTCTGTACCTTGACGGGTTATATGCCTAACGAAATCTCCTTCCTCCCTCCTAACGTAGACGAGAAGGAAGGTATGGTTATCCGTGAAAGCGTAACGAACGCGTTGAAGGATCCTTTTGCTGTGACGAATTCGCAGTATAAGAACTAATTAAAAATCGTGATGGTGAGTTCTGCATTTCTATGCAGGACTCATCGTTGCGCTTTTAAACAGCTTTATAGCATGAATTTTTAATAGATAGTGGAGATTGAAAAAGATATGCAAGACAAAAGATGTGTCCATTTGGACTTTCACACTTCCGAACGAATTGAAGGCATCGGCGCAGGCTTTGATGCGGAGGAATTTAAGGCGAATTTGGTAAAATCGGGGATTGACTCGATTACCTTGTTTGCAAAGTGCCATCACGGTTGCTTCTATTATGAGGATACGAAATTCTTTAAACATCCTCACCTTTGCGGCAGCTTGCTCGATAAACAGGTGCAGGCGTGTAAAGAGGTAGGGGTTTCGGCGAAAATTTACATTTCCGCAGGCTATGACGGATATATCGCTCGTCAGCACCCGGAGTGGCTCGAAAGGGCGGAAGGCGGTCTTGCGAAACGTGACGATACCTACTTCCGTAGAATTTGCTTCAATACCCCGTATTTGGACATTTTGGTGGCACAAACGGAAGAAGCGGTGAGAAAATATATGCCCGATGGCATGTTTTTCGATATTATGGCCGATTGGCCCTGCTACTGCGAATATTGTCAAGCGGATATGGAGCGTAAAGGCCTTGATCCTGACAGCTATGAAGACCATTTGCAACAGGCAAAGGACGTTTTGGCACTCTATATTGAAAGAATTGAAAAAGCGGTACATTCGATTAAACCCGATTGCGTAATTTTCCACAACGGCGGTGACTTCCCCGTGGGCAGACACGACCGTATGGATTGCTGTCATCAGTTGGAAACGGAATCGTTGCCTACGGGTGGCTGGGGCTACGATCATTTCCCTCTTTCGATGGCATACCTTCGTCGTCAAGGGAAAAACTGTATCGGCATGACGGGTAAATTCCACCGTAGCTGGGGGGAATTTGGCGCATTTAAGTACAAAGCAGCGTTGAAATACGAGGCGGCACAATGTTTGGCGTTGGATGCAGGCTACTGCGTAGGCGACCAGGTACACCCTTCGGCGGCTTTGGACTCCTATACTTATGAAAATATTGGTGAAGCAAACGCTTACGTTTCGGCCCGTGAGGCTTGGCGTGGTGGCGAATATATGGCAGAGGCGGCAATGTACTCTCCGAAGGGCGGCGATGGAAGAATCGGGCTTTCCCGTATCCTGTTTGAAGAAAAAATCCTTTTCGATTTGATTGACGAACACGAAATTTCCAACCGCTACAAGGTAATTTTCCTTGCGGACGACGTAGAATTGACGGAAAGTGAATATATCGCGCTGAAAAAATACGTTGCAAACGGTGGCAAACTGTTGGCGATGGGACGTAATATCACCTTTAACGGTGAAACGGCGTTTGATTTAGGCTGTACGTATCAAGGGGTGGATAAGGAAATCCCTTGCTATATTGCGGCGGATTATACCTTAAAATATGCAAATGGAATGGCGCTTGTTGCCTATGAAAAGGCGTACAAAATAGAGCCTACCGGCACGGTTTTGGCAAAGAAATTGTCTCCTTACTTTACGAGAAGGGGTAACCGTTATTGCTCGCACGCGCATACCCCTTACGATCCCGAAAAGGTATCCGCAGGCATCACGGAGGGTAAGGACGGTATCTATATTGCGACTGATTTATTCTCGCAATACGCAACCGACGGCTCGTTGACGGCAAGACAGTTGATTGCGCCTCTTCTTGATAGATTGTTGGGTGAAAGGACGGTTATCACCGATTTGCCTTCATCGGGTAAAGCAGCGTTGTATCAAAAGGACGGCAAAACGATTTGTCACCTTTGGTATGCAAACACGATCAAGCGTGGCGACGGTGTGGAAATCGTAGAAGATATCGTAACCTTGTCCAAGGTTACCACCTCGGTGAAGTGTGATAAGCCTAACAAGGTGGTATTGCAACCGAGCAATCAAGAGCTTGCATTCACCTATGAAAACGGCAGGGTGCACTTTGAAATTAAGGATTTCAACTGCTACGAAATCGTTGAAATTTATTGATTTTTTGACCGTTCAACCATAAAATGGACGGGGCAGGTATGCGACGAACGATTTAAGAAAGAAAAATGACGTCTCGGCGGAGAACCAAGTGCGCTCCGCCAGGGCGTATTATCTTGGCAATCGGCTTGTTTGAACATCAAGGCGTAGCTGCCCATCCGAGTGATGCAGGTATGGAAGAAATCGCAAAGGCGATTTTTGCCAAACTTTGCAAAATGTAGCACCCATGTACGCGTTGAAATCAAAAAATGAGACTAATTATCGTGAAAAATGCACGATGAGTTGTCTATAATAGGCGGATAACACCTCAAAGTGTAAAACAAAACAAGAAAATATCAATAAAAAACGGACGGTAAAAACTATTTTTACCGCTCGTTTTTTTTCGTATGTGGGCGTCGAGCGGTTGACAAAATGCTTCTTAAAGAGGTATAATAAAAAAGATGGGGCTTGTCAAGGCAGGTTCACTCAAAGATAACAAATAAAATTGTGAGGTAAACGAATGAAGAAACTGAAACTGTTCCTTTTGGCGCTTTTGGCATCGGTAACGGTGGCTGGCGTTGCGTCTTGTGACAAAGAGAAAGGCAAAGACACGGACTCGTCGACGGAAACGACCTCTTCGGTAGAAGAAACGCCTGAAGACAGCACGCCTATCAGTGGCCCTGATACTCCTGCACCTGAAACTTCCGAAGATCCTGGTACTTCCGAAGATCCCGAACAACCCGAAGAACCTGAAATTTCCCCTGAAGTGCAGGCAATTGTTGATGCGGCGTATGCATTGGAAAAGGGGGCTAGCTTGGAAGGTACGCATACCTTGACGGGTAAAATCACCAACGTTAAGGAGTACGACGCTTCCACGAAGAATATTTGTTTAACCTTTAGTGTTGCGGGGAAGGATTTCTACTGCTATTGGATGCGTGATAACGCAAACGGCGACAACGAAAACCTTGCCGTAGGCGATACCGTTACCGTTACGGGTACGATCAAAAACTACAACGGTACGATTGAGTTTGATAAACCTACGTTGGGTGAAGTTGTAAAGGGCGAAGGCACGCAAACCCCTGACACCCCTGCTACCCCCGATATCCCTGCAGATAGCTATATCACCATTGCACAGGCGTTGGAACTTTGCGGTGAATCTGGCAACGTTACCGAAGGTAGATATTACATCCGTGCTATCGTTGAATCGGTTTTGAACCCCGCCTATGGTGAAATGATGATCAAGGACGAAACGGGTTCGATCTACGTGTATGGTACGTACAGCGCAGATGGTTCGACGACCTTCGCAAACCTTCCTGAAAAACCTGTAAAGGGCGACGAAGTATTGCTTCACTGCATCCTTCAAAACCGCAATGGTGATAAGGAAGTTAAAAATGCTCGTTTGATCGAATTTACCTCCAATGCAGGTAACTTTGACGCAAGCAATTACACGGAAATGACCATCAACGAAGCTCGTGCGGCAGCAGTTGGCGCGATGGTGAAGGTAGAAGGCGTTGTTGCGAAGATTACCTACGCAGACGGTATGGTTCCTATGGGTGTATACCTTGTTGACGGCACGAACTCGATTTACGTTTATGACAACGATATCGCTGGTCAAGTAGCAATCGGCAACACGATTTCGGTTGCAGGCTCGAAAGCATTCTGGATTTTGGAAAAAGAACAAAACGCAGCTGCAAAACACGGCTACGAGGGTTGTAACCAATTGGAAGATGCATATCTTCTTGCAAACGATAATGGTACCAGCGAATTCAACAAAACTTGGATTCAAGAAACGACCGTAAAAGAAATTATGGATACGCCCGTGACGGAAGACATCACGACGACCATCTTCAAGGTAACTGCATTGGTGAAAAAGGTACCTGGCAACGGTTTCGTAAACTACTACATTGACGACCTTGACGAAGTAACGGGCAGCTATGCTTATTCGCAATGTAGCGGTAGCGACTTTGCTTGGATTGATGAATTTGACGGTAAGATTTGCACCGTATACCTTTCGGTAATCAACGCAAAGAGCACGGATAGCGAATGTCTCTGGCGTTTCCTTCCCATCGAAATCATTGACGAAGGCTACACCTTTGAGAATGACAAGGCTTCGGAATTTGCTGTAAAATACTACGGTGTAGATCAGTTTGCAAGCCTTTACACCGCAGATCCTGAAATGGTAGTAACGACGAGCATTTCCTCCGAGCTTCTTGGTATTGAAAACGTAGAAATCGAATATGCATCCAGCAACGACACGGTTGCATACTTCACGACGGAAGGTGGTGTAACGACCTTCCATTGCGGTGAAGTGGGCGTTGCAACGATTACCATCTCTTCCACCTACAATGGCGTTACCTATACTGAAACGGTTATTGTAGAAGTAAAAGAACCTGTTGTTTATAATACGATTACGGTTGCGGAAGCAATTACTAGAGATCCTGATACCGAAGTTACGGTTAAGGGTATCGTAGGTCCTTCCGTTGTAAACAAAGATGGTTTCTATCTCTTCGGAGAAGACGGCAGCGTGATTGCTGTACTCGTAAAAGATACCTCGCAGTTCGTTGGTCTTGAAATCGGTCACGAAGTTATCTTGAAGGGTATGCGTGAACGTTATATAAAAGCTGAAAACGAATCTACTCGTCACGGTCAAACCTGTATTGTTCAGGGTGAAATCCTTGTAAACAACTTCGGCAACCACGAATATTCGACTGCGAAGTTTGTAGAAGTAACGGGTACGGAATACTATGCACTCGATAAGATGGTTGACTACTCCACGACGGTATTTGTTGTTAAAGGCACGATTGAAATAGTGGAAACGCCATATTATACCAACCTTAACTTTACGGCAGATGGTAAGAAGATTACGTTGTATTGCTCTGGTGCAGGTCAATATAGCTGGTTGTTTGATTTTGCTGGTCAAGAAGTGACGTTGGAAATCGCGGCTTGCAACTGGAACGATAAGACGTTCTGGGCTGGTTGCGCTTTGGCTGTTCGTACGGCTGACGGCAAGATTTTGAATACCTTGAACTTCGACACGTATTAATTAAAAAACAAGGAAAAGCAGGGCTTTTTGCCCTGCTTTTTTACTTTGTAAAAACCCCGAAAAAATTCCCACAAGATATGGACAAAACAAAAGCGGTGTGATATAATATAGAAAATTTATTGCAAAGGCGGATTGCTACGGTGACGAATAAGGAAAAAGCAAGAGAATTATTGAAAAAAATGACGCTCAACGAGAAGGTGGGGCAGTTGGCTCAACACTTTTTTGGCTTCAATGCATACACCCGTGATGAGAATGGTGAAATCGTCTTAACCGAGGCGTTCAAGCAATACGTTTTGCGTTTTGGCGGCTTGGGGATGCTGTATGGCTATTTCCGTGCGGATCCGTGGAGTCAGCGTGGTTATAAGACGGGTGGTATTACCGCGGAAGAACGTGAAAAGGCGTACAACATTTTGCAAAAATTCGTAATCGAAAACACTCGTTTGGGCATCCCCGTATTGGTGGAGGATGATTCGCCTCACGGTAGACAGGTTTTGGACAGCGTAATTTATCCCGTCAGCCTGAACGTAGGCTGTTCGTTCAATCCTACCTTATATGCAGCACAAACGAGAGAAATCGGCATGGAAGCCAAGCTCGGTGGGGTGAATTTGCCCTATTTATCCGTGTTTGATATTGCGGTAGATCCTCGTTGGGGACGGTTTGAAGAATGTTTTTCGGAGGATCCTTACCTTGCATCCCGTTTTAGTGAAAGTGCGGTGTGGGGTATGCACGAAGCCGGCAATATGGTTTGTTGCAAGCATTATTTGGCGCAAGGTAGTGCCGTGGGCGGGCATAACGGTGGCGTAAGCAACATCGGCGAGCGCGAAGTGCGTGAAATTCACCTTCCACCTGCGGAGGCGGCGGTGAAGGCGGGGTGTGAGTTTATTATGGCGACGTACAGCGAAATCGACGGCGAGCCTTGCCATGCCAGCAGTTATTACCTTCGTAACGTGCTCCGTGACGAGTTAGGTTTTGAGGGGGTTGTGCGTTCGGACGGTTGTGCCATCGATCAGTTGGCCCCCTTTTGCGAAGACGATCTTGTAAAAGCGGGGGCGATCGCCGTGCGTTCGGGCGTAGATTGCGGTTTGTTGGGTGAGGCGATGTCACACCTGGAGGAAGCGGTAGAGAAAGGCTATGTCACCGAGGCGGAAATTGACGAGGCGGTATGTCGTGTGCTGGAAAAGAAATACGCCTGCGGTCTTATGGATAAGCCGTACTTGGAGGAAGCTGGTCAATCGGTTGCATACCTTCAATCGGGACGTGGGCAGGCGGTAGCCTATGAAATGGCGTGCGAAAGCTTCGTTTTATTGAAAAACGAGGGCACTTTACCCTTAAAAGAGCAAAAGGTACTGCTCGTGGGCGGTAATTTGAACAATATATATTATCAATTGGGCGATTATACTCCCGAACAGAAGGATGCAAAAACGATCAAGGACGTCTTTACGGAAAAGGGCGCCTGCTATTTGCAGGGCTGGACCTTTGAGGATGGTGTAACCGTATCGGATGAGGAACTCGCGGCGGCGGTTAAGGATGTGGACGTGATCGTCTTTGGCTGCGGCGGTAGTAGTGTGCGTGATTTTGAGAGTATTTACAACGACGCGGGGGCGATTATACAGGCAAAAGGCAAGTATATGGACTGTGGCGAAGGGTGTGATTTGGCGGAGCTGAAATTGAAGTCTTGTCAAATCGAGTTGCTTAAAAAATTGTCGAAATTTGGGAAACCCGTTGTCAGCCTTGTGGTGGCAGGCAGGGCGTATATTTTGACGGAGATTGTTGCACATTCTAACGCGGTTGTTTGGTGTGGATATCCCGGCATTGAGGGGGCAAGGGCGATTTGCGACACGGTATTTGGCGTGAAAAATGCCTTTGGACGTTTGTCCTTCTCACTCCCGAAGAGTGTGGGGCAATTGCCGATTTACTACAACTATAAACGCAGTACGCCATACGTTGAAATGGATGATAAGCCCTTGTATGCCTTCGGTTACGGGCTGTCGTATGCGGAGTTTGACTACGACAATATCACCTTAAAAACGGCAAGCTTGGAAGAGATTAAACAGGGTGAAAAGATACTGCTTTCCTTTGATGTTACCAACCGTTCGGATAGGGCAGGTATGGAAATACCGCAGCTTTACATCCATAAGAGCGGTGGGACGATTACCCATCGCGTGAAGGAATTAAAGGGCTTTGAGAAGGTATCACTTGGCGGGGGCGAGACAAATCGTATCACCTTTGCCTTGGGCTTTGACGAGCTGAAGGAATGGTCGGTACGCAAGCAATACGAGGCGTATCCTTGTGTCTTGACGGTGATGCTTGGTAAAGCAAGTGATAATATTATTTGGCAAACGAAATTGGAGGTAAAATAACGATGACTTTTCCGAAAAAATTTATTGCGGCGACAATGGAATATACCACTCGAGAAAGGGACGTAGCCTCACCGTATTTTCGTAAAACCTTCTTCTTTCAAAAGGGGAAGAAGGGGTGTGTGCGTATTTGCGGTTTGGGGTTTTACGAGCTGTATATCAACGGCAAAAACGTAACCAAGGGGCGTTTAGCCCCCTACATCAGTAACCCCGATCAGGCGTTGTATTACGACGATTACGACTTGACGGAGTTTTTACTCGATGGGGAAAACGTCCTTGGTGTTTGGCTTGGGAACGGTATGCAAAATGCCTCCTACGGTTATATATGGGATTTTGACAAAGCGAGCTTTCGTAGTGCGCCTAAATTTGCGATGGCGTTTTACATGGATGGTGAACTTGCGTTTGAGAGTGATGAAAGCTTTTTGACAAAGCCGTCGCCTATTACCTTTGATGATTTGCGTGCAGGGGAGCATTATGATGCCCGTTTGGAAACCGCGGGGTGGAATATGCTCGGTATCAGCGAAGAAGGCTGGGGCAATGCAATCGTCGCTGAAGCCCCCAAGGGGAAGGCGAAGCTCGTAGAGGCGGAACCTATCTTGGTGCACCAAGAGGTGGCACCCATGTCCGTGATGAAAATACCAAAAGGCGTATATTTGTACGATTTTGGGGTAAATTTTACGGGCGTTTGTCGTTTGAGAATTCAAGGCAAGCGAGGGCAGGAAATCCGTCTTATCCATGGGGAAATCCTTATCGACGGCGAGTTGGATATGAAAAACCTGACCTGTACCAATTTTCCCATCAGCGACCACTACAATCAATGCGATTGGTATATTTTGAAGGGGGAAGGGGTGGAAACGTACACCCCTCGGTTTACCTACCACGGCTTTCGATACGTGGCGGTGGAGGGCTTGACGGAGGAGCAAGCAACCAAGGATTTGTTGACCTTTGAGGTGATGCATTCCGCTGTGAAACCTCGCGGTTCGTTCGTTTGCTCGGATGAAATCGTCAATGCCATCCAAGAGAGTGTGCGCCGTTCGGATTTGTCGAATCTTTTTTACATCCCCACCGATTGTCCACATCGAGAAAAGAATGGCTGGACGGGGGACGCGGCCCTTTCCGCGGAGCAAATGCTCCTCAATTTTGCGGTGGAACACACCTTTGAGGATTGGCTGTTTAGCGTGCGCAAGGCTCAAGATGGGCGTGGGGCAATCCCTGGTATCGTACCGACGGACGGTTGGGGCTTCGCTTGGGGAGCAGGGCCCAACTGGGACGATGCTTTATTCGAGTTGCCCTATCAAATTTATCGTTACACAGGGCGAAAAGAGGCGATTTTAGACAACCTCGATGCCATGGAAAAGTATCTTCACTATATGCAAACGAAGAAAAACCAGGACGGCTTGTTTTGTTATGGGTTGGGGGATTGGCGTCAGCCTAAGAGTAATTATCAATACTCTACCCCTGAAGAATTGACCGATTCTGTGAAATGTATCGATATTTGTGACAAGACGGCGAAGATGGCAAGGTTGGTTGGTAGAGAGGCCCTCTCGGTGTTTGCGGAGGAAATGGCGGCGGAAATCCGTTGTGATTTTGTAAAAAAGTATATTCAAGACGGGCGCTCGGTGGTGGCGGAGCAAACGGCAATTTCGTGCATTTTATACTACCATGTATGCGATGAAATGAAAAATAACCTCCAAAAACAGCTGTTAGAGGTGATTGCACGGGATGGCGAAGTGTTTACAACGGGTGTGTTGGGGGCAAGGGTACTGTTTAGGGTGCTGTCCTCGATGGGGCAGGGGGATTTGGCTTACAAGCTGATTACACAGCCACGTTATCCTTCTTATCGGGAACATATTTTGCGTGGTGTAAGGACTCTTGCGGAGGGTTTTTACGAACTTTCGGAAGGGTTGAAACGCAAGGATGGGAAAAAGCAGGATTCCTTTAACCATCATTTTTGGGGTGACGTCAGCGCGTGGTTTATCACCTGCGTTGCAGGTATCCAGGTAAATCCTGATTTCTACGCATTGGACGAGGTGACGATTTGTCCCAATTTTATATCCGATTTGACTTTTGCGGAAGGAAAAGTAGGGCATAGAAACGGGGATATCGTCTGCCGTTGGGATCGTTTAGAGAATGGAGACGTGCAGGTACTTTTGACGTTGCCGAAGGGAGTGAATGCGACCATGGTAGCTCCGAATGGGTATTTTTGTGATAATATACGCCTTACGGAAGGGGAACAAACCCTTTACTTTCATAAATAACGCTTTTTTAAAACGCACCTGTAAAACGGGGCGTTTTTCCTTTTTAGAAAAATTGTTCATACGCTTGCGTTTTTATCATTTTTATGATAAAATGTAAGGCAAGGAAAATATTTACTCTGGAGGAAGAAATATGAACGTAGTCATCGGGCAATCGGGCGGACCTACCTCGGTTATTAACTCGAGCTTGGCAGGCGCATACGAAGGGGCTATCCGTGCAGGGGTAAACAAGGTGTACGGCATGAGAAACGGCATCTTCGGTTTGATGAACGAAAACCTCGTTTTATTGAACGATTTGCTTGGCGGAGAAGGTCAGGTGGAGCTGTTGAAACGCACCCCTGCGTGCTATCTCGGTAGCTGCCGTTATAAGCTGAAAAACGCAACGGACAGCGTGGCGGAATATGAGAAAATTTTTGCGGTTTTGGAAAAGTACGAGATCGATTGCTTCTTCTATATCGGTGGCAACGACAGCATGGATACGGTGGATAAATTGTCGGCGTACGGCAACAAAATCGGCAGTAAAATCCGTTTTGTCGGCATTCCGAAAACGATTGACAACGATTTGGCAATCACCGACCATACCCCTGGGTACGGCAGTGCGGCAAAATTTGTCGCTACCACCATCAAGGAACTGGTTTGTGACTGTGCGATTTATGATTTGAAGGCGGTAACCATTGTAGAAATTATGGGTAGAAACGCAGGCTGGCTGACGGCGGCGTGTGCGTTGGCAAAGGGGGAGGACTGCGTTGGTGCCGACCTCATTTTCCTGCCTGAAGTACCCTTCACGATGGAGAATTTCTTTGCGAAAATTTCCGCTTGCTTGGAAAAGAAAAAGGCACTCGTTATTGCGGTGTCTGAAGGTGTAAAACTCCCCGACGGGCGTTACGTATGCGAGTTGTCGGCGGCGGATGCGAAGGAAGACGTATTTGGGCATAAGCAGTTGACGGGTACGGCGTTATTCTTGGCGAATGCCTGCGCAAAGCAGTTTGGGATCAAGGCCCGCGCAATCGAGCTTTCCACCCTGCAAAGAAGCGCGGCACATATTTCCAGCTTGACGGACATTGAAGAAGCGTATGCTGTTGGCGAGGCGGCGGTTATGGCGGCGAAAGAGGGTAAGAGCGGCGTTGCGGCAACCCTTGTCCGCGCTGAAAACGAGCCTTACCGTTTCACAACGGGCATTGCACCGATCGAGGAAATCGCCAACAAGGAAAAGGTATTCCCCGTGGAATGGATTAACGAGGAAGGTACGGGTTTGACGGAGGAATATATCCGTTACGCCTTGCCCTTAATCCAAGGTGAACTGGTACCTGTGTATGAAAACGGCTTGCCCAAGCATATTCAACCCTTAAAATAACGTTTTTTGGGGTATTAACAAAACTATCGTGAAATTTGGTATTGACGGATTTGTAAAAGTATATTATACTTTTAGCAAATCGAAAAAATTGGAGGAATGACATGAAAAAAATTATCGGTCTTGTATTGGGTGTAGCCAGCGCGTTTGCCTTTGCATCGTGTGACGTATCGGCGATCATCGGCGATATTATGGATGCAGTGCAGGCTGGCGAAAGCACCTCGCAGGTGGTAGAAAGTGTAGTAACCCCCGAAAACTCGGAAACGGGCGAACATAAACACAGCTTGACGCGTGTTTCCGCACGTGAAGCGGATTGCACCAAGGAAGGTAATATCACCTACTGGACGTGTGAATGCGGAAAATATTTCACGGATGCAATGGGGGCGAAGGAAGCGACCGCGGACGAGGTTATCATTAAAAAGGAAGCGCACACCATGACGAAGGTGGACGGCGTAGAGCCTACCTGCACCTCTCAAGGCAAACTGGAACATTGGTCTTGTGAAGATTGCAACCTTTTGTATGCGGATGAAGAAGGTACCGTGGTTGTATCGAAATCGGAAACGAGCTTGCCCAAGATTGCACACGATTTAACCCACCATGCGGAAATCCCCGTAAACGGTTTGGAAAACGGTGTGAAGGAGCATTGGACCTGCAGTGTTTGTAAGGGCTTCTTTGCGGATGAGGAAGGCAAGAGAAAACTTTCCGAGTCAAACCTTGTTTTGCAATCGCCTATGGCTATCCCTGATTTCGTGGTAGAGGTACCCGTAGGCCGTGATCCCGTGGTGTTGCAGTTAACGGATACCCAAATCATCGACTCCACGCAATCGGATATGTCCGCGGAATTCTACTCCCCCAGTCAAAGGGCAGAACGCTGTTTTGATTACATTGCGGAGGTTGTTGAGGCAACCAACCCCGACCTTATCATTATGACGGGCGACTTGGTATATGGTAAATTCGACCACAACGGCTCCTCTTTCCTTGCCTTGGTAGAATTTATGGACAGCCTTAAAACCCCTTGGGCGCCCATTTTCGGTAACCACGACAACGAAAGTAATATGGGTGTAGATTGGCAGTGTGAACAGTTTGAAAATGCGGAATATTGTCTTTTCGAGCAAAAGGAATTGACGGGTAACGGTAACTACTCGGTGGCAATTGCACAGGGTGGCGAGATTAAGCGTGTGTTCTATATGATGGATACCAACGCTTGTGGTAGTGCGAGTGCGGCGAGCCTTGCAAACGGGCATACGAAGAACAACTTCGTTGGCTTTGAACAAGACCAAATCAAATGGTACACCAATCAAATTGAAACCTTGAAGAAACTTGTACCCGATGTGAAGATTTCCTTTGCTTACCACATCCAAAATATGGCGGTGACTAACGCATTCAATAAATATCCTTCCAATAAAAACGATCACGAATGGTTGGTAAATCTTGATACCTTGGCAGGCAAGGACGAAAGCGATTTCGGGTATATCGGATACGTATATGGCGAATGGGATCAAAACGGTAGCGTACACGCAGGCTTAAAGACGCTTGGCGTAGACTCTATCTTCGTTGGTCACGAGCATAACAGCAGCGCAAGTATTGTGGTAGATGGTATCCGTTATCAGTTCGGCTTAAAGTCGAGTGAATACGACGCATTGAACTGGATCAACGCAAACGGTGAAGTGATTGGCGAATGGATTAGCGGTAACTACAACAACCTTACCCCCCTCGTTGGCGGTAGCGTAATCGTTTTGTCAGAAGAAAGCGGCGTAATCGAGGATGCGTATAATTACTACTGTACGGATAAGCTTGGTAAAATTGCAAACGGTGAGGTGCTTTGGAGTACCTTCATGATCGCAACCGTGAACAAAGAACCCAAGATGCTCCCTGCAAGAAAGGAAAACGAATAAGAAATAAATGTGAAATGCCAGGTGGGATAAATTCCCTCTTGGCATTTTGTCATTTTAAAGGATAAATCGGTGTTTTATTTTTCCGATTTTATGATTAAGAGCGAGGGAATGTTAATCGCTTAATCCGAAAAAATGAGAAGAATTAAAAAAATAATGAGTAGAATCACATTATCTAATGTGATATAATATTTGTGAAAATATTGGTAGCGGATAAAATGACCGCTATTGGAGAAAAAAGGATGAAAAAAATTATTGCTCTTTTGTTGGGGGCAGCCAGCGCGTTTGCCTTCGCGTCGTGTGACGTTTCGGGTATGATTGGCGGTCTTACAGGCGGGGAAGAATCTTCGTCGAGTTCAAGGGCTTCGCTTGGTTGGGATTATTTTGACAGCGAGGAAACCCCCGAGGTATCCGAAACGCCCGAAAGCTCTAACGAGGGTTCGAGTGAGGGCTCTAACGAAGGCGGACATACCCACACCTTAACCAAGACGGACGGGGTGGAACCGACCTGCCTTGAAAAGGGTAGCCTTACCTATTGGACTTGCTCCGATTGTCAATTGATGTTTGCGGATGAGGCCTGCACGCAGGAAATCACCGAGGCTGACATCATCTTGGATAAATCGGCACATCATTTAACCCATCATGCCGAGGTTCCTTACACCCGCACCGAGGATGGGGTGATGGAGCATTGGACCTGCGACGATTGTGAAAAATATTTCGCCAACGAGACGGGTACGAGAAGAATCAACCAAAAGGATACCATCGTATATACGCCGTTTGTTATCCCCGATTTTGTGGTAGATATCCCCGAGGGGCGTGATCCCGTTGTGTTGCAGTTGACGGATACCCAGCTTATCGACGCAACGCAGGGTAGTTTTAGTTCAGGATATAATCAAATTTGGGCGCCTGATCAAAGAGAAGAACGTTGTTTCGATTACTTGACCGAGGTAATCACGGTTGCCAACCCCGATTTTATCATTCTCACAGGTGACATGGTACACGGTACCTACGATCATACGGGGACCTCTTTCCTTGCGTTGATTGAATATATGGAAAGCTGGCAAATCCCTTGGGCTCCCGTATTCGGTAACCACGAGGCGGAGAGTAAGAAGGGCGTAGATTGGCAATGTGAACAGCTGGAAAATGCAAAATATTGTCTCTTTGACCAAAAGAAATTGTCGGGCAACGGTAACTACTCGGTTGCACTCGCACAAGGCAACAAGATTAACCGTGTGTTCTACATGATGGATACGAATGCAAGCACCGAGGCGAGCGCAGAGAGCCTCGCAAACGGGCATACCCCGAACGATTATTGCGGGATTAAGCCTGACCAAATTGCTTGGTGCAGGGAACAGTTGACGGAACTTAAAAAGCGTGCGCCCGAGGTAAAGGTTTCCTTTGCGTACCACATTCAACCGATGGTATTCGCAACGGCGCTGTCGCAATATGGCTTTAACCAAAACCAACCCCAGCACACCATCAACCTCGACACGATGGCAGGTGTGAAGGAAGGTGATTTTGGGTATATCGGTAGAAACCTTATCGGGCCTTGGGATAACAGCAATGCAATGTTCAATGAAATGAAGGGGCTTGGTATGGACTCGATTTTCGTTGGTCACGTGCATTACAATACGGCAAGCGTTATGTACAACGGCGTTCGTTTGCACTACGGCGTGAAATCGAGCGAGTACGACCAAATCAACGCCATTGACCTTACGACGGGGGTTATCTCGGCGAAGGATCACGTACCCGAAGGCATGGCACCCGTTATCGGTGGCAGTATCATTACCTTCTCGGAAGAGGACGGCTCCTTGGTGGATATCCACAACCATTACTGCACGGATAGATCGGGCTCGGGAAAAATCTCGAACGGTCAAATCCATTGGTCGATGTTCGGCACGACCAACGCAAAGGCGATTGCGCCGAGAAAGGAATACGTCGTTTTGACGAAACAATACGCTTAAAAATAAGTTTTAAATAAAGGTAGATTTGGAGGATAAGATGAAGAAAATTATTGGTCTTTTGTTGGGCGCAATCAGCACGTTTGCCTTCGCATCGTGCGATGTATCGGCGGTGATCGGGGGCCTTACGGGCGGCGGTGAAAAGTCGACGGAAAGTGTGAAAAATTCCCTTGGGTGGGAATATTCTGAAAACGTAGAAACGCCCGAAGATGGTGAACACAAGCACACCTTAACCCGCGTTTCCGAACGCGAGGCAACCTGCACGGAGGCAGGCAACGTTACCCATTGGTCGTGCGATTGCGGAAAGTATTTCTTGGATGCAATGGGCACAAAGGAAGCGACTGAAAAAGACGTTTTCATTGAGAAAAAAGCCCACAATTTAACGAAGATAGAAGGGGTAGAGGCGACCTGTGGCTCCCAAGGTAAATTGGAACATTGGTCTTGCGATTTGTGTAATCTTTTGTATGCGGATGAGGAATGTACGACGGTGGTTTCCAAGTCGGAAACGACTTTGGCGACAACCGCTCACGATTTAACTCACCACGAGGCTATCCCCGTAAATGGTAGGGAAAATGGCGTGATGGAGCATTGGTCCTGTAACGATTGCGGGAAATATTTCTCGGACGAGGAAGGCGTTAGAAGAATTAACGAAAAGGACACCATTTTGTATTCTTCGTTGAACGTTCCTGACTTTATTGTAGAAGTACCCGAGGATCGTGATCCTGTCGTTTTACAGCTTTCCGACACCCAAATCATCGATGCTGCACAGACTCGTCCTGGCCGTGGCGGCGTAGATTACAATCTCTACGCAACTGATCAAATTGAGGAACGTTGCTTTAATTACTTGACGGAGGTTATCACCGCAACCAATCCCGATTTTATCATTATCACGGGCGATATTATTTATGGCGAATTTGACGATAACGGCACCTCTTTGATGGCGTTGATTAACTTTATGGAAAGTTTCCAAATCCCTTGGTCTCCCGTATTCGGTAACCACGACAACGAGAGTAAGAAGGGCGTTGATTGGCAATGCGATCAGCTCGAAAATGCGAAATATTGCTTATTCGAACAGAAGACATTGTCGGGCAACTGCAACTACTCGGTAGGCATTGCACAAGGCGATGTGGTGAAGCGTGTGTTCTATATGATGGACAGCAACGCTTGTGGCAACGCAAGTGCGGAAAGTAAAGCAAACGGGCATACGTACCCCAGCTTTGCAGGCTTTAAGAATGACCAAATCAATTGGTACACCGATCAAATTAAAACCTTGAAGGCTATCGTTCCCGACGTGAAGATTTCCTTTGCATACCACATTCAACAATCGGTATTTAGCGAAGCGTATGCGAAGTATGGTTTCAACCAAAGCGAAAAATATCAAGATATCAACCTTGATACGAAGGAAGGGGTTGCGGAAGGCGACTTCGGTTATATCGGTAGACAAATGAAAGGCCCTTGGGACGAATCTCAGGTCGTTTATAAAGACATGAAGGCCCGCGGTGTAGACTCCATCTTCGTTGGCCACGAGCATTGCAACAACGTAAGCGTAGTGTACGATGGCGTTCGTTTTACCTACGGCTTGAAGTCGAGTGAATACGATCGTTATAACGCAATTCTTCAAGACGGCTCCGTTAAGGGTGCATATGGGTATGAAATGCCTGCGGGCAACAAGCCTTTGATTGGCGGTACGGTAATCGTATTGTCGAATGAGGACGGCGTAATTGAGGATTGCTACAACTACTACTGTGGTTTTGAAAACGGTAAGATTGATTGGGATGATTACAAGCCTGCGGAAACCATCAACGTTAACGGTTTGCAATACAACGGCACGCTTGCGAGTGCTACCCCCAAAGATACCACTTGGCAAATGTGGGGTGACGGCCCTACCTATGCGGAAGCGGTGAAATTTGACGACAATATCAATGCGTGGAAGGTAACGGCAGGTGGCCAAGGTAAAATCTATATTAACACCGCTTTGATGCGTGGCAAAACGACCTTTACCTTCACCTTGTATATGGAAGAAGCGTTAGGCGGCGGTACGCTGGATCCTTTTGCAATCCGTGTAAAACCCGACGACGGCTCTATTTTGAACGTACCTGGCGGTGAAATGGATGCAAGCAACGGTAATAGGCAGTATATCCGCTATCGCGTAGGGGATAAAGCGAAGGCGGATGAGGTACGCCTCGAATTGAGCGTATGGAAAACCTATACGGTGGATATTTCCTCCTTTGCGGAAAATTGTACGGAGTTTGCCTTTAACATTTATACGGGCAACGTGATGTATTTAAGAGACGTTTCCATCAGCTAAAATTATATGATAGAAAAGACACCCGACTTGGGTGTCTTTTTTCTGATTTTACAAGGAAATTTTGGTAAAGGTATTGACACGAAAATGCCAAGGTGTTATAATACTTAAAATTATTTATAATTTTAAAGGTGGCTTATGGCGGAGTTTGAATTTAAACATAGAGACCAACACGATAGAGAGTTAGAGTGGAATCGTTTGCGCGTATTTTTAGAGGGTGAATTGAGAGAAAAATGCCACGAGGACGTTTTGACCTTGCAGGCGGAGTTTGCGTACTCGGATGAGCCCGTGGACTTTAAGGATATTTCCTCGTTGACCTTTAAACCCATTCAAAAAGGGGAACCTTGGGCGACGAAAAACTTCGGTTGTGCATGGTTTCACTTGACGGGGAAACTCGACAAGAATATCGACCGTAGCAATCTAATGTTAGATTTCTTGTGCGGTGGTGAGGGCTTGCTCGTGGACAAGGAAGGGCACGCGATTAAAGGTTTTACCGCAGGTTCACGTGTATTTGGATGTAAAAACCCAATGTTCACCAAACGCTACTATCCTGTGAATGAATACGTGATGGACGAGGAGGGGAATATCGATGTTTATATCGATTGTGCCTCAAATGATATTTTAGGGGATTTCAAGGACGTATCTACCTTGGAAGCGGCGGCAATTGTCTGTGAGAATAAGGAGTTGCAGGAGCTGTATTTCGACTTTGATATGCTCTTTGACTACTGCCTTGCGATGCCTTTTACCGATGAAAAGAAGATTAAGGTGCTGTACGGCTTACGCAAAGTGATGAACCTAATCACCTACGACGCACCTGATATCTATCCTCGTGCAAAGGCGATTATCAACGAATTGTTCGCTATGCCAGGGTTTGAAAATATCAAAATAACGGCGGTAGGGCATGCGCACCTTGACCTTGCGTGGCTGTGGCCAATCCGTGAAAGCAAGCGTAAGGCAAAGCGTACCTTTGCCAACGCCATTTACCTTTTGAAGCGTTATCCAAAATTCCACTTCGTTATTCCTCAACCCCAACAGCTTGCGTGGATGAAGGAATTGGATCCAAAGCTGTACGAGGAGATTAAGCAGTTCGCAAAAGAGGGGAGAATTGAGCCCGTAGGTGGCGGTTGGGTAGAAAACGACACCAACGTACCCTGCGGCGAAGCCCTCGTTCGTCAGGAATTATACGGGCAAAAGTTCTGGAAGGAGGAGTTCGGTCACTACGTAAAATTACGTTGGTTACCCGATACCTTCGGTTACAGCGCAGGGATGCCACAAATTTTGAAACAATCGGGACAGGATTACTTTATGACCATCAAAATTTCTTGGTCGGATCGTACCTTGTTCCCCTTCCACACCTTCCATTGGGAAGGGATCGACGGCAGCAGCGTACTTGTACATATGCCCCCTGAAGGCACGTACAACTCCTACGCAGGGCCTCGTGCGGCGTTGGCTGGGAAAGCAAGGCTCCGTGATATCGATCAAAAGGACGACTTTTTGATGGTTTACGGCATCGGTGACGGTGGCGGCGGCCCTTCGGTGAAAATGCAAGAACGTTTGAACCGTATGGAAAATTTGGAGTTTATCCCCAAGGTGAAGCAAGCCCCTGCACACGGCTATTTCGAGGGGTTGGAGGGGAGAGAATTCCCTACCTATCAAGGCGAAATGTACCTTGAAAAGCACCGTGCGACCTACACCTCGCAATCGAACAACAAAAATTTTAACCGAGATGCGGAAAGTAAGCTGATTGCTTATGAAAAGCTCCTTTCCTGCTTGGGTAAGCAGGGCGATAAAGCGACGATTGACGCGCTTTGGAAGGAAATTTTGCTGTATCAATTCCACGATATCCTTCCCGGTTCCTCCATTCAGCGTGTGTACGATGAAACGGATATCGCCTATGCGGATATCTTGGCGAAGGTGGAAAGCCTCGTCAACGAGCAGGGCGTTTCCTTCGTTGCGGGTAAGGATAAGAAACTTATTAATATGGGTAAGGACTCGGTTGCGAAGCTTGAAAAATGCGGTGACGGATACTTGTACTTTAAAGGCAATGATGGCTTGATCGCACCCCTGGTATATGCAAATGCGAAAATTTTGGGCGGTTTGGATTGCGTAGAGACCGATTATTACACCGTCACCTTCGATGCGGACGGTTCGTTCAAGAGTATCGTTTTGAAGGATGGCAGGGTGGCGGCGAGAAACGCCAACAAACTGCGTGTGTTTATTGATAAGGGCGACTCTTGGGATTTTGAAGACGATTACCGTGACCAGCCCGAACTCTTTATGAACCTTATTTCTACCACGGCGAGAGATTTTGGCGATTTGGTGGAAGTGGTTCAGCAATACGAATATAAAAACTCGAAGCTCACGCAGACGATTTTGATGCATAAGAACGAGCCCACCATTCAAATCAAGCACGACGTAAACCTGATAGACGATGGATATATGATTCGTTCGGAAATGGTACCCACGGCTTGGAACGACGTTGTGAACAGCGACATTCAGTTTGGTTATCTTGGCAGACCTACGACGGACGATACCGAACATAACGCGGCGCAATTTGAGATGTGCTGTCAGCAATGGTTCGACCTTTCCAACGAAACACAGGGCTTGTCGGTGTTGAATAACACCAAAAACGGCTTTATGGCGAAGCAGGGTGTAGTTTCCATCAACCTTGTTCGTTCGACGGTATATCCTTCCATCGAGCGTGACCACGTAAGCTATTCCTATGCGTTCTATCCCCATGATGGTGGTTTTGATCCCATTGACGTGGACGAGAAAGCAAGGGAATTTAACGCGCGTACCTTGTACGGCGACATCGCTGTGGAAATGCCCACCGTGGACAATGCGCAGGTGGTGATTTCGGCGTTTAAACCTGCCTACGATGGTGATGGGTATATCGTGCGTATGTTCGAACGTTCTGGTAACCCCGTGGTGGCAAATTTGACTTTGCCTACGGGTTATAAGATGGATGCAGAGGTGAATTTATTGGAAGAAAAAGTGGGCGCGGGGGAAACCGCGGTTGCGTTTACACCCTTCCAAATTCGTTCATTTAAAATTATTAAGGAATAAGAGGATAGTATGAAATATAGTTATGCGGTAAGAGTGATCGCCACGCAGGGCGACGTAAGCAACGTAGAAGGCTTGATGCAGGAAAAAGCAATGCAAATCGGCTTAAACGAGCCCGACCTTTGCATGATGAAGGGGAAATCCTACGTAATTTTGGATTTCGGTAAGGAGCTTTCGGGTGGGGCAAGAATTTTGACCTATTGCGTAAGCGGTAATAAAACCGTACGCCTTCGCTTTGGCGAATCGGTAGGCGAGGTTTGCGCAGAATTGAAGAATGGCCAAGAAGGATATGGCGCGACCAACGACCATTCCGTGCGTGATTTCACGATGGAATTGCAAAGCTATTCGGACATGACCTTCGGACAAACGGGCTTCCGCTTCTTGCGCATTGACCTTTTGAATGAGAATAGTGTGGTTGGTATCAAGTCGGTTTTGGCGGCGATTGACACCGATACTCGTGAAGAAATCGGCTCGTTTGAGTGTGATGATGCGCTCGTCAACGAAATTTGGTCGACGGCGGCCTACACCTTGCGCCTTTGCTTGCAAAATGGTTACCTGTGGGATGGTATCAAGCGCGACCGTTTGGTGTGGATAGGTGACCTCTATCCCGAGGTGCGCGCGGCAAATTGTTTGTTTGGGGATATCCCCGAAACCTTGAACTGCTTGCAGTTTTCTATGGAGCAATCTCCGTTACCGAAATATATCAATAACATGCCGACCTACTCCCTTTGGTGGTTGATTAATTTGTGTGAAGCTTACCACGTGAGTGGGAATAAAGAGGCAATCGTCAAATACCTGCCCTATGCAAAAGGGATTTTAGAACAAATCGTTTCCCCTTGTGTTGCGGAGGATGGGAAGGTATCCTATTCGTTTAACTACATCGATTGGCCTTCCTGTGGCCAGGCAGGGGAGGATAGACACGAACAGCGTGAAGAGGAACGTTTTGCAGGTGTAGCGTATCTTACCAAGGTGGCGGTTTTGGCGATTAAAGAGGTGTTTGCTGATTTTGGCGAGGACGTAGTTCTTTGTGACGATATCTTGGCTAGAATTGCAAAGAAATCCTATGATATCCATATTTATAAGCAAATTGCCGCACTTGGCGTTTGGTCCCGTATGGAAAACGATACCATGAAGGAAACCTTGCTTCGCGGTGGTGCCCAGGGGCTTTCCACTTTCCAATCTTACCCGATTTTGACGGCTGTTGCAAGCTATGGCGAGTATGATGCGGCATTGTCGATGATGAAGGAATATTACGGCGGTATGCTTTCCGTGGGTGCAACGACCTTCTGGGAAGATTTTGACCTCGATTGGTTGGATAATTGCACCCGATTAGATGAAATGCCCGTGGAAGGGAAAAAGGATATCCACGGTGATTACGGTAAGTTCTGTTATATGAGCTTCCGTCACAGCTTCTGCCACGCTTGGTCGGCAGGTGTAATCCCTTACCTCGTGGAAACGGTGGCTGGTATTAAAACGGAGGGGGCAGGTATGCGTCGAATTACCATTCAACCCCATTTGAGCGGCTTGAAACACGTGAAAGTGAACTTCCCTACTGCGTGCGGCGTGGTAACTGTGGAACACACCTTGCAGGATAATGGCGAGGTGAAAACAACCGTCAATGCACCTGAGGGCATCGAGGTAGTTTATTAAAAAGGAGACTGTCTATACTGTTTGTATGATGGAGCTGAAGAAATTTTCGGGAAAACGTATTTGCGTGGCGGTTAGCGGCGGCGTGGATTCCGTTTCACTCTTACATTATTTGAAAGGGGTGGAAACGGAGTGCGGCTTTGCGCTGTGCGCTGTGCATTGTGAGCATGGGATCCGCGGGGAGGAGAGCCTTGCGGATGCACGCTTTGTGGAGGAATTTTGCCTTCAACAAGGGGTGGCCTTGTATCGTTTTTCGGAAAATTGCCCTGCTCGCGCGAAACGGGATAAACAGAGCTTGGAGACGGCGGCGCGGAACTTTAGACAAGAATGTTTTGCAAGCTTGCTGTCGAATGAAAACGTGGATTTTATCGCCACGGCACATCATAAAAATGATGATGCGGAAACGGTGCTTTTCCGCTTGATGAGGGGGACTTCTC
>JAZRFV010000023.1:0-1712 GCA_045643825.1 Candidatus Scatosoma sp. | reverse complement strand
TTATCGTTATTTGTTGTCGATGCCGAGTTCTAAGCCTTCGTACATATAGTCGTTCCACTTAAAGTTCTTATAGAAATTCACGTGGTAGCGGTGCATTTCCTCTACCAGCAGGGTGAATTTACCAACGGGCATATTCTTGGGGAATACGTCGAAATATTCGCCCTTGTAATAGAAGTTGAAGAAGCTGGAATCCACTTCGGTAATCAAGGTGTACAGAGCCTTGTAATCCATCGTAAACGAGTAGGGCTCGCCGTGGCGCGTACCCGTGTAGTGCATCCCCTTGTGGTCGATACGGATTTTGCCTTCGCCGACGATGAAGCTCGTCTTGTTTTTGCCGACCAGCTTATATTCGTCAAGGTTACCGATTTGGCAATCGTCTTCAAAATAATAGTCGGGGTTTTCACGGATTTCACGAATGATATCCATACGCTCCTGCTCTACCCAGTCGAAAGGAGATTCGGGAATGACCGCCCCTTCGAAGGGATGGAATTGATAATAATCGTCCATCGTTGCGCCGTTGCCGCAGTTCGAGCAGGTGATTTTATCCCCTTCGCCCTTCATCGTAAATTCCTTACCGCACTTGGGGCATTTATAGCAGAAATCTTCAAGGCGGTGGCAAATTCTGCCGTGCGTTTCCCACTTGATTTTCTTTTCCTTATTCCAAGCGTATTCGTTGCGGCGGAACTTCTCATTGATGATATCGTCCATTTCTTCTACGGAAAGGCGTTCCACGTCTTCCTTGGAGAATAAGAGGGACATGGTAGCGTGCGTTTCACCAAAGCGTTCGTCCAAGCATACCTTCGTGTTTTGCAGGTATTGACCCTCTAAGTAGCAAAGGTAGACGGGGGCTTTGAAATGCTTAAACATTTTACTGGTGCCGGGGACGATGGGCTTGTTTCCACCGTAGTCGCTTGCAAGGCCTTCGGGTGCGAAGGTAACGCAACCGCCTTTTCTGATAACTTCACCTACGGCGCGAATAGACAGCTTATCCGCCGAGTAGTTCTTTTTGGGGATAACCTTGTTCAGGCCAAAGATAAAGTTGAATTTTTTGCGGTAAAATTCGCTGTAACCTGCCATCATGTTCGTGATACGGGGATAGGTTGCGCCGCACACGTATAAGTGGTCGATACGCGACAGGTGGTTGAAGATGACGAAGCAAGGGCCGTCGCAATCATTCACGTCGTCGATGATATGGAAATTCGGCTTGTATTTTCTGCCGATGATATCCACCATAATCGTCTTATAAATCCACGCGATAATACGGGGACAGGGACGATACTTTCTTTTGGAAAGCTTTTTTGCAATCGTTAATTTTTCTGCCATACATTTTCCTCACAGTATAAGAGTACACTTTCATTTTACCATTATTTCTCATAAAAAGCAACCGCATAAAGGGAAAAAGTGAAATTATCTATCTTTGAAGGGGGATTTTGTCCTTTTAAGGGGCAAATTGTCGCATTTATTTGACAAGCGTGGCCTTGTTTCGTATAATACAAGTATAGCGATCTTGCAAAAAAAGGAGAAAAGCCGTGAAGAGCTTTTGTTTTACCGTTGACGATAATATCCGTTGCCTTCGTGAAATTGCAGAAGGGGGATTGAGCAGTATCCTCGACCATCCGTATTTGTCGCTGTTGCATTCCCTGCACGAAACGCACGGGGCGAAGGTGCAATTAAACTTGTTTTACAAGGATAGGGATACCGATTTTACCTTG
>JAZRFV010000022.1:0-76454 GCA_045643825.1 Candidatus Scatosoma sp. | reverse complement strand
TTATGATTGCGGAAGTTATCGTCGATATTGCGGCGAGTGAAACGGATAGAATATACGATTATCTCTGCGACGACGATATGGTCGTTGGCAGCCGTGTCCGCGCGCCCTTTGGCGGTAAAACCGTACCTGGGTTTGTGATGCGGATCAAGGAAACCTCCGATTTGCCGATGGAACGCCTTAAAAAGGTGTTTGCGACCTCGGACGAACTTCCTGCCCTCACCCCCGAATGTCTTGCCCTGGCGGAAAAAATAACCGCACGATACCGCGTGCCGAAGGCGTTGACTTTACGTCTATTTTTACCTGCGGAGATGCGTACGGGGAAGGTACGGGAGCTGTATCGTAACTACGCCGTTTTAAAGGTGCCCGTAGAGGAAATGCAGCTCTCGAAAACGGCGAAAAATCAGTTGGGTGCGGCACAGTTCTTGGCGGAAAACGGAAAAACCGATTGTGCATACCTCAACACCGCATTCCCTGGTGGGGTGGCGGCGTTGGAGAAAAAGGGGTATGTGGAAATCACGAAGGAACAACGCCTGCGTGATCCCTACAAGACGGTGAATGCGGAAAACGTAGAGCGTGTTTTAACCCCCGATCAAGACCGAGCGGTGAAAACCATTTGCGAAGATCCTCGCACCGTACAGCTGTTGCACGGTGTAACGGGTAGCGGTAAAACCGAGGTATATCTTACCTTGATTGCAAAATGCCTGAAAGAGGGCAAAAGCTCGATTTTTCTCGTGCCTGAAATTTCGTTGACACCGCAAATGCTGTCCCAGCTTCGTGCGAGGTTTGGGAAGAATGCGGCGATTTTGCACAGCGGTTTGTCCGCAGGGGAGCGTTTTGACGAATGGTGGCGTTTGCGTACGGGGGAGGCGAAAATCGCCATCGGTGCCCGTAGCGCTATCTTTGCACCCTTGGAAGACCTTGGTGTAATCATCGTAGACGAGGAACACGATTCCAGCTATTCCAGCGAATCCGCACCTCGCTACAATACCTTTGACGTTGCGCTTTTGCGTGCAAAGAAAAATGGGTGTAAGCTGGTTTTAGGCAGCGCTACGCCCTCCGTTGATACCTACAAAAAGGCGCAGGAGGGGGAATTTTCCCTTATCCGCATGGATAAGCGTATCAATAAACGCCCGTTGCCCGAAATCATCATCGCGGATATGCGTCGTGAGGTGAGAAGGGGGAACAATTCCTCGTTCTCGGGTGCGTTGAAGGAAGAGCTTGAAAAATGCCTTGCGGCGGATAAGCAAGCGATCTTATTCTTAAACCGCAGGGGCTATTCACAAACCGTAATTTGTAAGGAATGTGGGTACGTTGCAAAATGCGAGCAATGTGACGTTTCCTTGACCTATCACCGTGATGAAGGGTGCTTAAAATGTCACTACTGCGGTACGAAATATAATATGCTGTCCGCTTGCCCCGATTGTCAGGGGAAGAAGCTGTCCTACGCAGGGACGGGTACGCAAAGGATTGCCTCGGAGCTTGAAAAAATGTATCCCACGGCGAAGGTTTTGCGTATGGACAACGACACGACGAGTGGGAAAGAGGGACATTATAAAATTCTCAAGGCGTTTGCGGAAAAGAAGGCGGATATTTTGGTCGGCACGCAAATGATTGCCAAGGGGCACGACTTCCCTGCGGTTACCTTGGTAGGGATTTTGGATGCGGATATGAGCCTGCATTTTTCCGATTATCGCAGTGGGGAGCGTACCTTCCAACTGATTACGCAGGTGGCAGGGCGTAGTGGCCGTGCGGAGGAAAAGGGGAAGGTTGTTTTACAAACCTTCGATCCTGAAAACGAGGTGCTTCGGTTTGCGACGAGGTATGATTATGAGGGATTTTACGAAAACGAAGCTTCGCTTCGTGCCGCAATGCAGTTCCCGCCCTATTCCAAAATCGTGCGAGTAATGGTGACGGGTGAGGACGATAAAAAGTGCATTGAGGCGTTGCGTGAGGTGTACGTGGAACTGGAACGCTTGTACACGGAAAACACGGATAAGTTCTTGTTCTTTAACAAGATGCGTGCACCGATTAAACGGATACAAAACAAGTTCCGTTATCAGGTGTTGATGCGGCTGTCGGATACCTCGATTTTACCTGATATTTATTCAATTTGCGCCGAGGCGAGAAACCGTGATGCTTTGGTGACGGTGGAGGAGAACCCGACGAACTTAAGTTGACCAACCTGACGTTGGACGCGGTAAGGTGTCTTTGCCTGCGTGTTTATAGGGTGTTTCGTTTTGAAACGGAAGAAATTTTACAAGATAGTGTATATACAAGTAAGGAGTATAGAGAAAAATGGCAATACGTAGCGTAGTGCAGGTCGGCGACGACGTGTTAAGACAAAAATGTTTCCCCGTAGAGGAGTTTGACGAAAAGTTATGGGCACTCCTCGACGATATGAAGGCGACCGTAAAAAAGGAGCAGGGTGCAGGCCTTGCAGCTCCTCAAGTGGGCGTACTTCGTCGTCTTGCGGTGGTGGACGTGGAAGAAGGCTACTTTGAACTCATCAACCCCGTAATTTTACAGCAAAAAGGGGAGCAAACGGGTTGGGAAGGCTGTCTTTCCGTGCGCGGAAAGAGTGGTATCGTGTCCCGTCCCATGAAGGTGACCGTATCCTATCAAGACCGTAACGGTGATAAGTATCTTTTAAAGGCAAAAGGTTTTTTTGCCCGTGCGATTTGTCACGAGCTGGATCATTTGGATGGGGTGTTGTATATTGACAAAGCAACCCACATCGAAAAAGCATAAAAACGGAGAATCTGCTTCGCAATACTGCGTTGTGACTGCGTGTGCCTCGGTCACGTACGTCTATGTACGCTCCCATCGGCATACTCGCCACGCCTTGTCTTGCTCGCATCTTGCTCCGTTTTACGGGGAACGCAACACTGCGTTATGTCTGCGTGTGCCTCGGTCACGTACGTCTATGTACGCTCCCATCGGCATACTCGCCACGCCTTGTCTTGCTTGCATCTTGCTCCGTTTTACGGGAAACGCAATACTGCGTTGTGGCTGCGATGAATGAATTGACGGCAATGCCGTCGTGAATTGCCACAGTTGTGGCGTGAATTGGCTTTGCCATGAATTGCAACGCATCGCGTTGCGTTGAGGGAATATAAGCGATAATGCAAACCTTTGGTTTGCAATTCATGAAAGTGAACTTTCAATTTATGTGCTGTGGCA
This sequence comes from Candidatus Scatosoma sp., assembly GCA_045643825.1. Lineage (GTDB taxonomy): Bacteria > Bacillota > Clostridia > Christensenellales > Borkfalkiaceae > Scatosoma. Next base: position 73,274 of record JAZRFV010000022.1, on the reverse strand, counting down.
CAATTCATGCCGTCAGGCAATTAATTACAACATAAAGGAAAATTTATGAAAATTCTTTTCGCGGGGACGCCCGATTTTGCGGTTGCTCCTCTTAAAAAATTGATAGAAAACGGTTTCGATATCGTAGGCGTTATTACGCAAATCGACAAGCCCCAGGGTAGAAAGGGTATCTTGACGCCTCCCCCCGTGAAAACGGCGGCGGTGGAGCTCGGTATCCCCGTTTTACAGCCTGAAAAAATCCGTGACGAGGTGGATGCGGTGCGTGGCTTTGGTGCAGACCTTCTCGTTACCTGTGCCTATGGGCAAATTTTAACCCAAGCCGTCCTTGACAGTTTCCCGATGGGCACGTGGAATATTCACGCAGGGCTGTTACCCAAATACCGTGGCGCTTCGCCCATCCAAAGCTGTATTTTAAACGGTGAAAAAATCACGGGCGTATCCATCATGAAAACGGAGCTTGGGCTTGATTGCGGTGACGTTTTATGCGTAGAGGAAACGGAAATCACCCCCACGGAGACCTATGGGGAGCTTTCCGATCGTTTGTCCATCATCGGTGCTGACCTGATCGTGAAGGCCCTTCGCCTTTTGGAAAGCGGCGATTACACCCTCACCCCGCAAAGTGAAGAAGGGGTAGGCGTGGTGCGTAAAATCAACAAAGAGCACGCGAAAATTTCCTTTGATAAAACTGCCCAAGAAATCATCGACCTTGCGCGCGGTATGAACCCTGCCCCCATTGCTTATACTTTACTCAACGGGGAAAAGGTGAATATCTACCGCGTCGAAAAGGCGGTTTTGACCGAGGAAGAAACCCTTGCCCTTGAAAATGCCGTAATCGGTGAGGTGTTGTCGGATAAACCCAAACGCGGTTTGCTTGTGAAATGTCAGGACGGGGCGGTGAAGCTCCTTGAGGTGCAAGCGGCAGGCGGTAAGCGTATTTCGGGCGGGGATTTTATCAACGGCAGAAAGGCGCAAAAGGGACAGGTGTTTACATGTTAAGCAACCCCGTATACGATCCCTTTCAAATTTTAACCAGAGTATATTCGGATGGAGCCCACGTAAAGCAGGCAATCACCGATACCTATATCGAGGAACAATACCGTTCCCGTACCGTGAAAATCGTGTACGGCGTTTTGGAAAACGACGGCTACTTCGATTTTTGTATCCGACATTATGCACCCAAAGCCCCCAAACTCGCGGTGCGTATCCTTTTGAAAATTTCCTTGTACATGCTCCTTTTTATGGACAAAAAGCGGTACATGGTGACCGATTGCGCGGTAAGTCTTTGCAAAAAGCTTGGTAAAAGTGGCGTTAGCGGGTTTGTGAATGCGTTTTTACGCCGTTTTGATCCAGCGGAGGTAGAGGCGGCGTTGCCCAAGGGGGTAGAAGGGGAGGCGGTGAAACTTTCTTATCCCGCTTTTGCCTATAAAATGCTGAAAAAGGAATACGGCGAAAGAGCGAGTGCAATTGCATCGGCAAAATCCAAAGGGGTATCCGTACGCTTTGAAAAGGGCGAGGACTCCTACACGGAAAAAACGCATATCAAAACGCCCTTTCAAGGGAATTATATCTTCGAAAGCTTTGTGCGCGACGAGGGCTTTGACGAGGGGAATTACACCTTTCAATCGGTGGGGAGTATTGCCATTTGCGATTGCGTAGCGCCTTGTAAAGACCTTTTGGATTGCTGTGCAGCCCCTGGCGGAAAGTCGGTTTTGCTTGCGAAAAAGTGTGAAAACGTGACTTCGTTCGAGCTGCACGCACACCGTGTGGAGCTAATCCGTCAATACAAGCAGCGTATGGGTGTTACGAACGTGACGGAACGGCAGATGGACAGCTCCGTATTCGATCCCGCCTACGAGGAAAGCTTTGACGCAGTTCTTTGCGATGCACCCTGCTCGGGCTTTGGTACAATCAGCGAAAATCCCGATATTAAGCTGTTTAGAAAGGCGGAGGATTTCCCTGCCTTAAACAAAATTCAAGGGGAAATCTTGTCCAACGTTGCCCGTTACGTGAAAAAGGGCGGGGCGTTGTATTATTCCACCTGCTCCCTGTTTGACTGTGAAAACGACAGGGTGGTAGGGGCGTTCTTGAAGGCGAATCCCGAATTCAGCGTGGCGGAAATCGACAGTTCGCTTGCGCACGATAAGAAAAAGTACGGTTTGCAATTTTTACCCGATACCGCTTACGGCGCAGGGTTTTACGTGTGCAAGTTGGTGAAGGCGTAGGAGGGGCTATGAAGAAAATTTTACAAGATCTTTCCTATGCGGAATTAGAGGCGTTGGTGCTGGAGCTTGGTGAGAAAAAGTTCCGTGCAAAACAGTTGTACGAAGGCCTGATGCAAGGCAAAACCATTGAGGGGATTACCTCCCTTTCCAAACCCTTCAAGGCGCGTCTTTTAGAAGAATACGAAAACGAGCCCGTGCGCGTGAAGGAGGTTTTCTATTCCGAGGACGGTACGGAAAAGTACCTGTTCGAGTATGCCGACGGCAATATCGTCGAAGGGGTGTTGATGAAATATAAATACGGCTATACGCAATGCGTTTCTACGCAGGTAGGGTGTCGTATGGGGTGCAAATTTTGTGCCTCTACCCTCGGTGGGTTGATCCGTAACCTGACCGCAGGGGAGATTTTGTCGCAAATCCTGGTGGTAAACGCTTTACACAAAGACGACGTGGTGGGGCAGGGTAAGGAAGCTCGTGCAGTAACCAACGTTGTATTGATGGGCAGCGGCGAGCCGTTGGATAACTACGACGAGGTTGTGAAATTTTTACGCAACGTAACGGCGGAAGGCGGTGTGTGTATCAGTGCGCGCAACATTTCCCTTTCCACCTGCGGTATCGTACCGAAAATGTATAAGCTCGCTGAAGAGGGGATTTCCCTCAACTTGACCGTATCCCTGCACGCAACGGACGACGAGGCAAGGGCAAGAACGATGCCCGTTGCCAAGGCGTATAAAATCAGCGAAATCTTGAAGGCGTGCGAGTATTATTTTAAGAAAACGGGCAGACGGTATTATTTTGAATACACCTTAATCGAAGGGGAGAATTGCGATGAGGAGCATGCGAGGGCGTTGATTAGCCTTTTAAAAGGAAAGCCCTGCCACGTGAACCTTATCCGCCTCAACGAGGTGAAAGAGCGTACCTTAAAGGCGATTGGGGATAAGGAAGCGTATCGTTTCCTTGGATATTTGGAAAAAGGCGGTTTATCTGCAACCTTACGCCGTCAAATCGGTGTGGATATCGGTGGTGCGTGCGGACAGCTCCGTGCGAGATATATGGAAGAAAGATAAGTTTTTTACCTTTGGTAAAAAGTGAAGTTGACTTTGTCAGTGAAGTTGTGTTTTCAACACAGCGAAGTTTGCCTGTCGGCAAGTTATTGCTATATTTAATAACAGCCACAACTTTTGCGAAGCAAAAACTTCACTATGCGAAGCGTAACTTCACTCGTTTACGAACTTCACTTTGCGTCAGCAAAACTTCACCTAAAACATAGCTAACGAGGTTTATAAATATGAAAAAAGTACAAATTGCGCCTTCGATTTTGTCGGCGGATTTCAGTAAAATGGGCGAGGAAATTATTTCCTTGGAAAAAAGCGGTGCGGATATCGTGCATTGCGACGTGATGGACGGCGTGTTCGTCAATAATATCACCTTTGGCATCAAAATGATTGAGGATATCCGTAAATTAACAACCCTGCCACTCGATTGTCACCTGATGATTGTCAACCCCGAAAAGTACGTAGAACGCTTTGCAAAGGCAGGTGCGGATTATATCACCGTGCACTACGAGGCATGCAAGGACAACCTTAAGGACGTTTTAACCCTCATCAAATCGACGGGGGTAAAGTGCGGTGCGGTTATCAACCCTGATACGCCCGTGGAAAACATTAAGGACGTTTTGCCCCTTTGCGATATGGTGCTTGTAATGAGCGTATTCCCCGGGTTTGGCGGACAAAAATTTATCCCCGAATCCTTGGATAAACTGCGTACCCTTCGCACCCTTATCGATGAGAGCGGTAAGGAGATTTTGTTGCAAATTGACGGCGGTGTGAACGAAGAAAACGTGGGTGAAATTAAGGCGGCAGGCGCGGACGTTATTGTTGCGGGCAGCGCCGTATTTAAGGCGGAAAACCGCACGGAGATGATTGCGAAATTGAAGGCGTGATATGCAACAGGTAAAAAGAAACATAGACTTTACAAACGGTAAAGTCTTTTTAAAAATTATATGGTTTGTCCTGCCGATTGTAGCGACCAACCTTTTGCAGATGTTTTACAATGCAGCGGATATGATGATCGTCAGCCTTTCCTCGGAAAAGAACGCGGTGGGCGCGATTGGGACAACCCTTTCGTTTGTACAGCTGATCGTCAACTTCTTTATCGGGTTTTCGGTGGGCGCAAACGTCGTCGTTGCCCGTGAAATCGGTGCAGGGCGAAAGGAAAAGGTGCAAAACGCCGTACACACCTCGTTGATTTTGGCGGTGGTGTCGGGTATTTTGGGCGCAGGTATCGGCTTGGTGGTTTCCCGTCCCGTTTTGACCTTGATGGGCAATCGTGGCAACCTGTTGGATTTGGCCGTAAGATACACCTACGTATATTTCTTGGGTGTGCCCTTTTTGGCGTTGACGAATTATCTTATCGCTATTTTCCGTGCAAAGGGGGATGCAAAAACACCCTTGATTGTGTTGGGTTGTACGGGGCTTTTGAACGTCGGGTTAAACCTCTTTTTCGTGCTTGCGTGCGGAATGTCCGTAGAAGGGGTTGCCTTGGCAACCTCGATTGCGAATTTTGCCTCGACGGGGATTTTACTCGTCAAATTAGGCTGCGCAAAGGACGATACCGCCTTTTCATGGAGGAAATTGCAGGTGAATAAGGAAGCCCTTGGGGATATCGTGGTAAACGGTTTGCCTGCAGGGATACAAAGCGCCTTGTTCTCGCTGTCGAATATGTTGATACAATCCTCCATTGTGACGGTAAACAACAACCTTTGTCCCCCTGATATCGATTATGCCCCCGTTGTAAACGGCAACGCTGCGGCGGCGAATTTGGACGCCTTTATTTATGTGGCGATGAACGCTGTGTACCAAGGCGCAATCACCTTTACCAGCCAAAATATCGGCGCGAAAAAGCCGCATAGGGTAAAGCGGATTATGTATTCCTGTTTCGGGATTTCCGCAGCGATCGGTGTGATTATGTCGGGCTTGGTACTTCTTTTGCGTAGACCGTTATTGTCCTTTTATGGTATCGTGCCGGGCGTGGAGGGAAGCCTTGAGGCCCTTGCCTACGAGACGGCGATTATACGCTTCCTTTGGCTGTCCGCACCCTATTTCTTGTGTGGGCTGATGGAGGTATGCACGGGTGTTTTGCGTGGCCTTGGGAAGGCGATTTTTTCCACCATTATATCCCTGATAGGGGCGTGTTTATTGCGTATGGTCTGGTTGTGGACGGTGTTCCCGAGGATGCAAACCTTGGAGATTATTTTCGTGTCGTACCCGATTACCTGGGTAGTGACAACCGTGACTGCTTTTATCGTGATACAAGTGTTGCTGAAAAGGATGCTGAAAGCGAAGGCGGAAGAATCTACGGAAGATACAATATAGTATATACGCGTGCGTATGTGAAAAAAGCCACCCGACGAGGGTGGCTTTTTTGAGTGATGTTTTCGCTGTGCGAAAGTGAAGTTTCACAATGGTGAAGTGAAGTTTTGTGTTCCGCAAAGTGAAGTTTGCCTGGCGGCAAGTTGTGGTAAAGATTTTATATTTTCGTGTAAGTACGAGGCTAACTATAGAAACGAAAGAAAGGACACTATATTAGCTCCAAGATTATCTTGGTGAAATTTGCCTATCGGCAAGTTGTGGCTGTTAATAATAACTTTTATAAGGGTGGCTTCACTGGGTAGATTATGGTTATAAATAGGTGCGATAACACATTTTGCCTCGTTTAACCTCAAATTAGAGGGGGAGGGTTTGGATAAATTCGTAGGCTTGTTGCTGTAAAGGGTTTAATTTCTTGTTCTTATGCATAATCAAATAATGCGTTTGGTTTGCATCAAAGCCCTCTATCTCAATCTCTTTAAACTTATTTCTCTCCAAATGCCCTGTTACATAGCTATGCGGTAAAAATGCCACGCCGAGAGAGGAATACAAGGCGGTAATCAATGCCTGATTGTTCGAGGAGTCCATAATCGGCGTAAGGATAACCCCGTGGGTGTTTGCAAAGCTCTCCAAAAGGTCACGGGAGGAGCTACCGTGTTCACGGATAAGTAAAGGGTATTTCGCCAAATCCCACACCGCAATTTTATCAGGGATGGGGAAGTCTGCACGGGCAACAAGGGTGAACAATTCCTTCGCCAAAGGTACGGCGGTTAAATAGGGGGAGAGGACGTGTCCACTGATTACCCCAAAATCTAAATTTCCTTGCTCCAACTCCCGTTCAATACGGGTGGATTGACGGATAAGGATTTGCGGTTCGACGGTTAACCCCTTTTCTTGTATCCCCTTTAAAAAGCGGGGTATCAGCGTTTGTCCAAGCGTCAACGACGCGCCAATTTTTACCTTAGGGCTTTGTCCACGGAAGGTCGCAAATGCCTCGAAATCGTCAAAGCTTTGCACCGTTTCCTTGGCTTTCATCAAAAGCTCCTTCCCCGCATCCGTCAGGAGTAATCTTTGGTTTACACGGTCGAATAAGCGCACACGGTAATACTTCTCCAGCTCCGCAATGGCGTGGGATACGGTGGGTTGCACCAAAAACAATGCCTCCGCCGCTTTTGTCGTGCTACCATGCTCGCAAACTGCAATAAAAATCTTCAAATGGCGTATCGTCATACCTTACCTATATAAAATAATTATAAACTTTATTAAATTATACCATTTTCAATATAACCTGTCAAGACTTTCAAACACTTTACAAAGGGAAAAAGGAAATGTTATAATGGGTTTAGAATAGGGAAAACTCGGCAAAACTTGAAAAGGAGAATGCTATGTTTACAGGAGAAGAAATTATGAAGCTTATCCAAAGCCTGATTTGGTTGCTTGCTGGTGTCGGCGTGTTTATCGTTGGTATGGGCTTTATGAGTGCTGCCTTGGAAAAGAGTGCAGGGAACGGGATGAAGAAGCTGCTTGGTAAAATCAGCAACAACCGTTTTTCGGGGGTAGGCGTTGGTGCAGGTGTTACGGCGATTATACAAAGCTCCTCCGCGACCTCGGTTATGGTAATCGGTTTGGTAAACGCAGGGGTTATGACCTTGATGCAGGCCGTACCCATCATCATGGGGGCTAACATTGGTACGACCATCACGGGTGTGTTGGTTGCGTTGAAAAACGAGGTCTTTGATACGGCGATGTACTTCTTGGCGTTTGCAGGGGTTATGATGGGCTTCTTCAAATCGGAAAAGGTGAAAACCGCAGGTAGTCTTTGTAGTGGCTTGGGTTTGATTTTTGTCGGTTTGAGCATTATGAGTAGCGATCAGGCGTTCGGTAGCAAGGCTGTGGAAACGGCTTTCACCAGTATCTTTGAGAAGATTAGCTTTCCTTTGTTGTTGATTCTCGTGGGGGTTATTTTTACCGCTTTAATCCAAAGCTCCTCGGCGGCGACGGGTGTCGTGATTGCAATGGTAGGTGCAGAGGTGTTGCCCTTGGAATTGGCGTTGTTTATCGTGCTTGGCTCCAACATCGGTACCTGTGTAACGGCATTGTTGGCGGCGATGGGGGCGAACGAAAACTCAAAACGAGTTGCATTTGTACATTTTTCCTTTAACGTAATCGGTACGGTGGTGTTTGCCGCTTTCATATGGATATTCAAAAACCAAGCGGTGGATTTGTTGATTTCGATGTTCCCTGGGGAAGATCAGATGTCCTTGCAGATGCGTGTATCCGTTTTCCACGTTATCTTTAACGTCACGACGACGTTGTTGCTGTTACCGTTCGTAAAACAACTGGTGAAGCTTTCCACCCTTGTCATCAAGGATAAGCACGAGGTGAAGGAAGGCATGTCCTTGAAATTCGTGGACGAGCGTTTGTTAAAGATGCCTCACGTTGCTTTGATGCAGGTGAAAAAAGAAATCGAGTATATGATTGACTTGGTGGAAGAGAACACAGGCTATGCCTTCGTTGCGATGGAAACGGGAAGCATGGAATATGCGGATAAGATTGCACAAAACGAAGAAATTATCGACTTTACCAACGGGGCCTTGACGAAGTTCTTGATTCGTTTGTCGGCGAGTATTGAACAGCAAAGCTTTGAAAATATCGTAGGTGCGTATTTCCACGTGTTGAACGACGTGGAACGTATCGGTGACCATGCGGAAAACTTCCACGAAATTGGCGTAGGCTTGAAGGAAAAGAACCTGGCGTTCTCGGATTTGGCGAAGGAAGAAATCAAGCAAATGCGTGGGGACGTAATGCAAATGTTGACCTTGGCAAAGCAGGCGTTTGTACAGCTGGATACGAGCTGTTTGCCGAGCTTGGGCGAGCTGGAAAACAAGGTGGACGGCCTGAAAAAGAGCCTGACGGCGAACCACTTTGCCCGTCTTGCGGAAGGCAAGTGCCACGTAGAGTTAAGCCCGTACTATTCTTCGACGGTTGCTGGGTTAGAGCGTGTTGCTGACCATTTGGTCAACGTTGGGTATAGTATTTTGAACCCGATTGGTTCGGAAGAAGAAAAGATTTGATAAAAAAACCGCAGAGCCGGAAGGCCCTGCGGTTTTTTGGTGAAGTTTTTTACCTTTGGTAAAAAGTGAAGTTTTCGCTTTGCGAAAGTGAAGTTACACCTTCGGTGTAGTGAAGTTTTTACTTCGTAAAAGATGTGGCTATATTTAATACAGCCACAACTTGCCGACAGGCAAACTTCACTTATTTATAAACTTCACTGACAAAGTCAACTTCACTGTGGCTTTGCCACAAATTCACTTTCATAAGGCAAAAACCGATTTTCGTAATGAAAATCGGTTCCTTTTACATAATTAAAATAGAGGACAATTATTCAGCGTCCGCTTTTTTAAGGGTTCTGATGCATCTTGCGCAAACGTAGCCGTTCGTTTCCTTACCGTCTTCTACGTAAGAGATCTTTTGTACGTTTACCTTGAAAGTTCTTCTCGTTTTACGGTTAGAGTGGCTCACGTTGTTGCCGGACGCTTGACCTTTACCACAAATATTGCATACTCTGGACATATTAAACACCTCCGTTTTTCGGTTATTTTTCCTAATTTGTAATTTATTTTCCGCGCTTCCACATACAATGGGGGGAAAACAACATTAATAATATACCATTTCTTTGAAGAAAAAGCAATTAAAAATGGGGCAAAAAAGCATAAAAATTAAAAATTTCCGAAAAAAATTGTAAAAGTACTTGCAAAATGGGTAGAAATAGTGTACAATGAAAAAGCACTTGGAGAACGATTATGTCAGTAACAACGAATAATGCATACGGTAAAATATCAATATCTGACCTTGCAATTGCAAAGGTAGCATCCCATACGGCAATGGAAGCGTACGGGATTGTTGAGATGGTATCTCGCCGTTTCACCGACAGCCTCTCTTTATTATTTAATAAAGGGGACGGCGGACGCGGTATCAAAGTGACAACCTCTGGCAATAGAATTTACGTAGACGTATACGTAGTGATGAAGTACGGCGTGTCTATCACCGCCGTTGCGGAATCCTTGAAAGAGGCAATTAAATATAAGGTGGAAGTGTTCACCGGTATGATTGTCGACACAGTCAACGTAAACGTGCTTGGGGTTAAATTATAAGGATTGCACAGCGCGGTCAGTTTTGACATGCGCTTTTTTGCGTCGTGGGCGTTTCTCGCACTACTCCTTTCAGCTTACACGCAATGGTATATCCGCTTGGCGGAAAATAAACAAAGGTAGAAGGAGCATTTTATAATGCATAAAACAATCAATAGCAGTGATTTTAGAAATATGGTTCTCGTTGGCGCGAAGCAGTTGGAAATCAACCGCGCGAAGGTAGACGCCCTCAACGTCTTCCCTGTACCCGACGGGGATACCGGTACAAATATGTCCCTCACGATGCAATCGTGCGTGAAGGAGTTAACCGCTTGTCAATCCAGCGCATTTTCCGAGGTTTGCGACAGCATTTCCAAAGGCGCTTTGAAGGGTGCACGTGGTAACTCTGGCGTAATCCTTTCCCAAATTTTGAAAGGTATGTGTTCCGTATTTAAAAAGGCGGAAAAAGAGGTGGACGTAAAATTGTTTGCGAAAGCCTTCGAATCGGGCGCAAAGGTTGCTTACGGCGCGGTATCCGTACCCAAAGAAGGTACGATCTTGACCGTTATCCGTATGATGAGCGAATACGCCCTCAAAATTGCTTCCAAAAAGAAAAACGTAGAAACCTTCCTTGAAGACGTAATTAAAGAAGGCGACCGTGCTTTGGATTTGACGCCCGAAATGTTGCCCGCTTTGAAGAAAGCAGGGGTTGTAGACAGCGGCGGCGTAGGCTTGATGGTAATCATTAAGGGCTTCCTTTCCGCTTTGACGGGTGAAGAAGTATCCGATGCTTACACGGAAAACGTTGAGGTTAGCGAAGACGGTGGCTTTGGCGACAACTCTGCTATTCTCGATATGGATATCGGTGAAATCCAGTTCGCTTACTGTACGGAATTCTTCATTATTAACTTGAAGAAGAGCACCACGCTTTCCGCAATCGATCGTTTGAGAGAAAAATTGATGGCAATCGGTGACAGCGTTATCTGTATCGGCGATTTGGAATTGGTAAAGGTACACGTACACACCAACCAGCCTGGTAAAGCGTTGACGTACGCACTCGAACTCGGTGAGTTGGAAAGACCTAAAATTGAAAACATGTTGGAACAAAACCGTCAAATCAAGGCAAAGCTTGAGGCGGAGAAGAAGGAAATGGGTATGCTCGCCATCTGTACGGGTGCAGGCCTTGCCCAAATCTTCAAAGGCTTGTCCGTAGACCGTATTATTGAGGGCGGTCAAACGATGAACCCTTCCGCGGCGGACATCGCTGGTGCAGCACAAAAAATCAATGCTGACCACGTATTCGTGTTCCCTAACAATAAAAACATCACCTTGGCGGCGGAACAGGCAAAGAACCTTGTGGAAAACAAGACCTTGCACGTTATCCCTACCAAGAACGTACCCCAAGGCTTTGCTGCTGCCCTTGAATTCTCCCCCGATATGAGCGCGGAAGAAAACAAGATCAACATGATCCACGCGCTTGACAACGTAAAGGTTGGTCAGGTAACGTATGCGGTGAGAAACACCACCTTGAACGGCTTCTCGATTAAGGAAGGGGACATCATCGGCTTGGATGACAAGAAGATCTTGGCGAAATCGCAGTCCTTGGAAGAAACGGTACTTAAGTTGATTGCGAAGATGAAGGAAGAATCGCACTACGTAATCACCTTGTACTATGGTGAGGACGTAAATGAAGCGGATGCATCGGCACTCTGCGACGTGATTGCGGAAAAATACCCCGACGTGGACGTAAGCTTCCAAAACGGCGGTCAGGCGGTATATTACTACATTATCGCCCTTGAATAAGGTATAAATCAATCGAATAAAGTGTAAATTAAGTGGGAAGGCGGTGGCGCTTTCCCATTTTACGTAGTTTAGAGGAAGATATGAAGTTATCAATGTTGCGTTCAATCGGTGAAAAACGCGAAAAGGATTTTCAAAAGCTGGGTATTTACGAGGTAGAGGATCTCGTAAGGTTTTATCCGCGCGCGTATTTGGATTTGACGGAGCGTTCTTCCCTTAAAAACGCCTATCACAACGACGTGGTGTTGGTGGCGTGTGAGGTCAATCGGGTAACCCCCGTGAATTACGGCAGTAAGCGTAAGATGGTCAAGGCGTTTTGTTCGCAAAACGGTTATCCCTTCACCGTCGTATGGTTTAACCAGCCCTACGTTATTCAAAAGCTGAAGGCAGGGGAATACCTCTTTTACGGCCGTGTACAGAACAAGTTTGGGCAAATTTCCCTCGTCAATCCCACCTTTGAGGAAATGGATAAAAATTACCGCCTCAAGGGGATTATCCCCGTGTATCCCTTGAAGGGTACGTTGAGTCAAAAGGTGGTGCGTTCGGCGGTGCGTGAAGCCCTGCAAAAATGCGATTTATCCACCGTTATTCCTTGGCAAATTACACAAAAATACGACCTGCCGTCCTTGGAAAAGGCGTATTTTGAGGTGCATAACCCGACGGATATCGCCAAAAAGGATGCCGCTTCCGAGCGTATTGCTTTGGAGGAGTATTTTACCCTGATTTCCGCCTTCAAAATCATCAAGGGCGGAAAAGAGGACGTGCGGTTGCATAACTACACGGTAAAGGCGGCGGAGGTGAAGGAGTTTGCTACTCGTTTCGGCTTTGAATTTACCGACGGACAAAAGCGTGCCGTGAATGAAATTTTTGAGAATTTGTACGCGCCTACGCGCATGAATCGTCTTGTGCAGGGCGACGTAGGTAGCGGTAAAACCGCGGTGGCGTTGTGTGGCATTTTTATGGCGGTAAAGAGCGGCTTTACGGCGGCGTATTTGTCACCGACGGAGGTGCTTGCGGCGCAAAATTACGCGGTTTTACAGCGTTATTTCCCCGATTATCGCGTGGGCTATTTGGCAGGCGGTATGACGGCGAAGGAAAAGCGAGAGATGAAGCTTGCCTTGAAAAACGGCGAGATTGATATTTTGTGCGGTACCCACGCCATTTTCCAAAACGACGTGGAAATACCCAAGCTGTCCTTTATCGTTTGTGACGAGCAACACCGTTTCGGCGTGGCGCAAAGAAATGCCTTGGCGGAAAAGGGCGAGGGTGTGGATATGCTGGTTATGAGTGCAACACCCATCCCTCGTACGCTGTCCTTGATTTTCTATGGGGATTTGGACGTGACGACGATTTCGGACAAACCGAAGGCTCGTCAAGAGATTTCTACAAGTATTATCCCCGAAAGCCGTTACGACGATATGCTTTCCTACATTCAAAGGGAAACGGCGGCGGGCAAGCAGGCGTATTTCGTTTGTGCGAAGATCGACGATGATGAAGAGGGTGCGATTATGAGCGTGACGGAGCTGTACGAGGAACTGTCCTCACGGTTGCCGTCGGTACGCTTTGCTCTCTTGCACGGTAGGATGAAGGACAAGGAAAAGGCGGAGATTATGTCGGCGTTTAAGGCGAGGGAGTACGATTGCTTGGTGTCGACGACGGTTATCGAGGTCGGTGTGGACGTGCCCAATGCCACGATGATGGTGATTTACAATGCCGAACGGTTTGGCTTGTCGCAGCTGCATCAGCTCCGCGGCCGTGTAGGGCGTGGTGCGGAAAAGAGCTACTGCTTCCTTTTGATGGGTTCGGACGGGGAAACGGCAAGGGAACGACTTTTGACTTTGAAGGATAATACGGACGGGTTTAAGATTGCGGAAAAAGACCTGGAAATGCGCGGTAGCGGTGATTTCTTCGGAACAAGACAATCGGGTAAAATGTTGTCGGATATCAAAAATTTGCGGTATCCTACGCAGGTAATTTTTGCGGCAAAGCGTATGTCGGACGATGCCTTTGAAGGACAGTATGCAGACGATAGACTTCGCACGGCGGCGTTGAAAAAGTACGAGAGTTTGAAGGACGTCGTGATGAATTAAGGCGGGGCCGTTGGATTTTACGAAAAATGCGTAAAATATCAAAAAGTCATATAAATTTATGATAAAAAATGAGAAAAATTTTTATTAAGGGTATTGACTGTAAAGATATTTTATTGTATAATAAGGACGAAATAACCTACTGTGGGGAGGTTTCCCATTTTCACAGAGGATGCAATGGGGGTGCGCGCAATGGCGGCAAAGAAGAGAGATTTTGATTTTAAGAACATAAAATTCGGTAAAAACGGGGTTGTGCCTGTAATTGCACAGGATTATGAGAGCGGTGAAGTGTTGATGCTCGCTTATGCCAATCAAGAAGCGTTGGAGATGTCGATGGATAGCGGTTATGCGCATTATTATTGCCCCAACAAGAAAGAAGTTCGTAAATTTGGTGAAGAATGGGGCAACGTACAAAAATTGCGTGCGGCGTTTGTAGAAGGGGATGGTGAAGCCGTTCTTTTCAAGCTGGATCAACGTTTCTACGTGGATGCGGAAAAGGAAAAATTCACTTACTTTGACGAACAAATCATGGGCGAATACAACAACATCGGTTCGGAAATGTTCGGTCGTTTGCAACGTATCTTGACCAAGGTGAAGAAGAACCCCGAGGACGGCGCGTACACCAGCTTCTTGTTTGTGCGTGGTATCGATCGTATCGGTAAAAAAGTGGGCGAAGAAGCGGTAGAGCTTGTGATCGCGGCGAAGAACGACGATAAGAAAATCGTCGTAAGCGAAGCGGCTGACCTTTTGTACCACGTGATGGTGCTTCTTAACGCAAAAGGCGTGAAAATTTCCGAAGTTTGCGAAGAACTTTGCAAACGTAATCGTTGATACATAGTAAAAATGCTAACCAGCCTGCGGCGAAAAACCGCAGGCTGGTTTTTTTTACCCAATATCCAAAAATTTGACAAAAATCGGCAGGATATTTTCCTATGTGAGTGATATGATATATCGTAGCAATTTGTAGGAGCGGGGTATGGCAAGGAAAATCGTAATCACAAGCGGAAAGGGTGGCGTTGGAAAAACAACGGTGGCGTTTTGCCTTGCTGCTCGTCTGTCCCAAAAAGGACAACGGGTTATCCTTTGCGATGCGGATTTTGGGCTAAACAACGTGGATGTTTGTGCGGGGATAGAGCATTTGGTTACCTACGATATCGTGGATGTTATCGAGGGGCGTTGTCGGGCAAAGCAAGCCCTTGTCAAGCACCCAAAATTCCCCAACCTGTACCTACTGACAAGCAGTCACTCTGCACCCGAACGGTACGTGTCCCCGCAATCTATCAAGCTCGTGCTCGAAAATCTTGCTCCGCAGTTTGATTTTATCCTTATTGATTGCCCTGCGGGGCTCGACGATGGTTTTCACCGTGCGGTAGCGACGGCGGACGAAGCGATTGTGGTGACAACGCCGCATATATCCGCCATCCGTGATGCGGATAAGGTGATTACCGTACTCAAAAGCTACCACCTAAACGGCTTGTCGGTGGTGCTAAACAAGGTGCGTGGCGACCTTTTGGTGTCGAGGGAGTGCCTAACCCCTGATGAGGTGGCAGAGCTTCTCAAAACGCCGATATGCGGTTTAATCCCCGACGAGTACGAGCTGTGCCGTATGGATTTGACCGAGATACATACCGCCTTTCGGTTGCTAGCGAACGGGGTGTTGACGGGGCGTATCCGCCTGTACGATGTGACAAAAAAATACAGCGGAGTGTTTGGGAACATCCGCCGTGTGTTAAAGAGGAGATTGTAGTTTTGCGAGAGGAATTTTTACGGGTAAATAACGTTCTGCAAGCGGACAAATCGGTGATGAGCGATGCCTGTAAAGCGTTGGTTTTGCAGGATTTTGCCGAGAAGTTTAACGAATATTTTGATCTTATCGGCTTACCGCGTATGGAATTGACCTGCAAAAACGGTGTCTATACGGTGGAAATGAAATTCCAGGCGGATAGGATAAAGCGGTTTAACACCCTACCGAGCGGGTAGAAGGGCGTACCTTTCGGTGAAATTGTGGCTTTGCCACAGTGAAGTTCGTAAACGAGTGAAGTTACGCCTGCGGCGTAGTGAAGTTTTTACCTGCGGTAAAAGTTGTTGCCATAATTAATAACGGCCGCAACTTGCCGATAGGCAAACTTCACTTTGCGGAACGCAAAACTTCACTTATGAAATAAACTTCACTTTCGCTATGCGAAAACTTCACTCTGCTACTTCCGTAACGGTTAATACTCCCTTTTCTACAACAAATTTGATATCAAAATTCGCAAAACGCATACCGTATACTCTGCCTTCCTCTTGATAGGAAGGGCGAGGATCGTCTTTTAAGCAATCCATCAAACCCTCACGCTTTGCCGTGGGGATTTTTTCAAGTAATTCGGCAGGAAATACCACCTCTACGCAATCCCTTGCATGTTCGCCTGCGTATCCGCCCGTTGCTTCGGGGATACAATCCGCAAAGGGCAGGTAGGGCTTGATGTCCAAAATGGGTGTTCCGTCCAAAAGGTCAGCCCCTGATACAAGCAACACCGCACCTTCATTCTCCGTGTGTTCTACCCCCACAAGCTTCACGCAGGAAAGCCCGATGGGGTTGGGACGGAAGGGAGAACGGCTGGCAAACACGCCCACACGCTTGTTTCCGCCAAGACGGGGCGGACGGACGGTTGCCGACCACTCGGTTTTATGCGCCAAGGAAAAATCAAAGAGCAACCAAAGGTGTGAAAACCCTTCAATTTCACGCAGGGCGTCCGCGTTGCGGTATTCGGGGGTGAAAACGATCCTTGCCGTCAACGACGGCGCGCGGCCGCTTTGACGGGGGATGCCGAATTTTTCCTTAAAGTCCGTTTCAATATATGCGATTGGTTTTACGATAAACGAATTTTTCATGGTAAAAACAGTATACTATTTTTCCTTGTTTTTGTCAAGCGTGCGGTTGTTTTTCCTTTCGATTTTATGCAAAAAATTATGCATATTCACCGCTTTATGCATTTATACAATATATACACAAAATAGGGTAAAATATGCAAAAATCTTTTAAAATAAAGGGGTAAAATCATTTGACAAAGGGTAGGGGTGTGTGTATAATAATTGCATAAAATGAATATAAATACAGCGTGTTTGCGCCGAAGGAGTTTATCATGGAAAAGAAGAATATTAAAAAAGTTGTGCTTGCCTATTCGGGTGGCTTGGATACGTCGATTATTATTCCTTGGTTGAAGGAAAATTACAACAACTGCGAAGTTATTGCGGTAAGCGGTAACGTTGGTCAAGCGGATGAGTTAGAGGGTTTGGAAGAAAAGGCCATTAAGACGGGCGCGTCCAAAATCTACATTGAAGATTTGACGAATGAATTTGTAGACGATTACATCATCCCTACGATGATGGCGGGTGCGAAGTATGAGGAATACTTGCTTGGTACTTCGTTTGCCCGTCCTATTATTGCAAAGCGTATGGTGGAAATCGCCTTGAAGGAAGGCGCGGATGCTATTTGCCATGGCTGTACCGGTAAGGGCAACGACCAGGTGCGTTTTGAATTGGCGATCAAGGCACTTGCACCCAACATGCCCATCATCGCGCCTTGGCGTGAATGGTCGATTAAGTCCCGCGAAGAGGAAATCGAGTACGCAGAAGCACACAACGTGCCTTTGAAAATTAACCGTGAAACCAACTACTCCAAGGATAAAAACCTTTGGCATTTGAGCCACGAAGGTTTGGATCTCGAAGATACGGGTAACGAGCCTTTGTATGAAAAGGAAGGTTTCTTGGAAATGGGCGTTTCGCCTATGCAGGCACCCGACAAACCTACCTATATCACTTTGGATTTTGAAAAGGGGAAACCCGTGGCACTCAACGACAAAAAGATGAGCGCCAAGGAAATTATCCTTGCCTTGAACGAGGTTGGCGGTGCAAATGGTATCGGGCTTTTGGACATCGTAGAAAACCGTTTGGTGGGCATGAAGTGTCGTGGTGTGTACGAAACCCCCGGTGGGGAAATTTTGTACGCGGCGCATAGCTATCTTGAAACCCTTTGCTTGGATAAGTACACCATGCACAAGAAACAAGAGCTGTCGGTATGCTTTGCGGAGCTTGTCTACAACGGGCAATGGTTTACCCCCTTGCGTGAAGCGTTGTCCGCGTTCGTGGATAAAACGCAGGAAAACGTTACGGGTAAAGTGCGTTTGAAGTTGTATAAGGGCAACATTATCAAGGCAGGTGCATGGAGTGACTATTCCTTGTATTCGGAAGAAATCGCAACCTTCGGTGAAGACCACGTATATAATCAGGCGGATGCAACGGGCTTTATTAACTTGTTCGGTTTGCCTATCAAAGTTCAAGCCGAGGTAAACGCTAAAAATAAATAAATCCGTATATACTTCGCATTTCGGCGTCGCACTTGCGTTTTGTTTTGGTCACGTACGGCTTGTACGCTCCCTGCAACAAAGCCGTGTGTTCCTTGAACTGCTCGCATCTACGAATTTATAGCTTCGTACTGAATCTATATACTTATACAATTAAAACTAAAAAGGAAAAAAGTACCTGCCGTGGCGCTTTGCGTTGCGGCGGTACGCATTTAAACTATGGATAAAATGTGGGCTGGGCGTTTCCAAAAAACGCTAGACAAAAAAGCAGATGATTTCAACTCCTCCCTTCGTTTCGATTGTAGAATGTACGCACAGGACATTCGCGGCTCGATTGCACACGCAACGATGCTCGAAAGCGTGGGCATTTTAACAAAGGAAGACAAAGACCTTATCGTAAGCGGTTTGCAGGACATCAAGGCCGACCTCGACAACGGTGTATTGACCTTTGACGGCGGTGCGGAGGATATCCACATGTTTGTGGAGGCGGAGTTGACGAAGCGTATCGGGGATGCAGGGAAGCGTTTACACACCTCGCGTAGCCGTAACGACCAGGTGGCGGTGGATATCCGTCTTTACCTTCGCGACGAGGCCGACGAGGTGGTTGCTCTCATCAAAGAGGTGGCTTGGGCATTGATTGAGCAGGCGGAAAAGAACGCGGACGTGATTGCACCTGGCTACACCCATCTTCAACGCGCGCAACCCATTTCCTTTGGCCACCAACTGCTTGCCTATGCGATGATGTTACGCCGTGACATTGGGCGCATTCAGGATGCGGTAGCCCGTATGAATGAGGAGTGTCCTTTGGGTAGCTGTGCTTTGGCAGGTACGACCTATCCCATCGACCGTGACATGACGGCGGCGGCGCTTGGGTTTAGCGGTGTGTCGCTCAACAGTATTGACGGGGTATCCGACAGAGATTTTTGTGTGGAGCTGATGAGTGCCTTCTCTATCCTCATGATGCACCTTTCTCGTTTGAGTGAGGAGCTGATTTTGTGGTCGAGCTGGGAGTTTAAGTTTATTGACCTGGACGATGCCTACACCACAGGTTCGTCGATTATGCCCCAAAAGAAAAACCCCGATATGGCGGAGCTAATCCGTGGTAAAACGGGGCGTGTATATGGCAATTTGATGGGGCTTTTGACGACGTTAAAGGGTTTGCCACTTGCCTACAACAAGGATATGCAAGAGGACAAGGAAGGGGTGTTTGATTCCCTTGACACCGTGAAAATGTGCTTGGAGGTGCTTGCTCCGATGCTCGTGACGATGAAGGTGAATGCGAAAAATACCTACCGTGCGGCGCAAAAGGGCTTTATCAATGCGACCGACCTTGCTGATTATCTTGTGAAAAAAGGTATGCCCTTCCGTGCGGCGTATAAAATTGTAGGCACAATCGTTGCGGAATGTATTGAAAAGGATTGCGTTTTAGACAACTTCCCCTTGGAGGCATATCAAAAGCATAGCGACTTGTTCGAGGCGGATTTATACGAGGAAATTTCCTTGGAAACCTGCGTAAGCAAGCGTTTGAGTAAGGGCGGGGCTTCGCCAAAGTCGGTAAAAGAGCAAATAAGTGTATTGAAAGAGAGTTTATGAGTAAAAGAAAATCCTCGTTGAAAAACGAGGATTTTTTGCGTTTTGTAGGGGGCAGGTATGCGTTTAATTATAAAAGTATCAACATTTGCACGCCCGTTAACAGGAATAAGAAGCCAAAATTGAACGCCGAAAAGAGCAGGATGTAGCGTTTTACCTTATCGGGGTTATGTTTGGAATATTCGCGGAAGGTAATCAAGCTTGCCAGCGAGGAAATGAGGGTGCCCACACCACCGATATTTACGCCAAGGAGTAGCTCGGTATAATTGTCCGTAAACTGCGACAGTAAAATTGCCGAAGGCACGTTACTGATGATTTGGCAGGAGCAAATGGACACAAGCAGGGTATTTTTTTGCAGCAATCCACCAAAAAGGTTTTGCACGAAGGGGATTCGGGACATGTTGCCCGAGAAAATGAAGAATGCCACGAAGGTGAACAGCAAACCGTAATCGACGTCCTTCAACGCCTTTCTATCCATAATAAGAAGGGCGATGGGGATAACGATTAATCCAACCACGAAGGGGATGATACGGAAAACAATAACGATAGAAAGGGTGAAAAGGAGTGCGTAAATGACGGTGCGCCATTTGGGAAGCTGGATATCCCTTGTCTCAATTTCGAGGGTTTCCTTCTTCACAAATACGAAGCAACAAAGGGTGATTAGGGCGACGGAAATTAAAAATGGGGGTAGCATGGTCGCGACGAACTCACCCGTGGGGATGGTAAACTTGGTATAAAGGTATAAATTTTGCGGGTTTCCGAAGGGGGTAAGCATCCCACCGAGGTTTGCCGCAATGTTTTGCATGATAAAGGTGAACGCCATATATTTCGTCTTGCCCGTGGAGGAAAGTACGAAGTAGCCAAGGGGTAAAAAGGTGAGCAGCGCCATATCGTTGGCGATAAGCATCGAGCCTAAAAAGGTGATGTAGGCGAGTGCCAATATCGAGGCGCGGGTGTTTTTAAACAGGGCGACGATTTTTTCTGCCAAAACGGTGAAAAAGAAAATATTTTTCAAGGCACAAACCACCGCCAACACACAAAAAAGGCAGGTTAAGGTTTTCCAATCGAAATAATCAAGGTATGCCGCATCGGGAGGGACGATAAAGGCAGTAATTGTCGCCGCAAGGATGGCAACGCACAAAACGGCGTTTTTCTTCATCGTTTTACCGATTTGTATCCAAGGTATATGGAATTGTCTTTTCGCAGCTTGCATAAAAGCCCTCCTTTTTAAAACCGAGGAATATTATAATACTTTTTTTCTTGAAAAGCTATTGATTTTGTAACAGATTTCCATATTTTTTTTGGGAAACCTTGCATTTTCCTTGTAAATGTGGTAAACTAATCGTATGGATGAAATTAAGCTTGGAAAATATCGCCACTTTAAGGGCAATGAATATGAAGTAATCGCAATTGCGACGCACTCGGAAACGGGTGCGCGTATGGTCGTGTACCGTGCCTTGTACGGCGAAGGCGGCGTGTGGGTACGCCCCGTGGAAATGTGGAATGAACGGGTGGAACGGGATGGTAAAACCTATCAACGCTTTACCTATATCGGAGGGGAAGAATGTTAAAAACACAATTGATTGCAAAAACGGCGCCTTTGGCGTATAAAGAGAATATGGTGTATTGGTTGGACTACCGTGTGACGGTGCTTACCGATAGGCTTTTCCGTATTGAAAAGAGCCCTGCCTTAAAATTCCGTGACGAGGCAACGCAGGCGATTTGGTATCGTAATACCGAGCCACAGCAATTTGAGATGGACGGCGACCAAACCCACGCGGTGATTACGACACCCGTATGCCGTTTGGTACTGTACAAGGACCGTGCACAATGCTATGTGGAAATCGGGGACTTGCGCCGTAGCTTGAACAACCACGGCAACCTTTTGGGTACCTGCCGTACGCTGGACAATTGCAACGGCGACACCCATTCCCGCCCGTGGGTAAATGGGGACGTGCCTTACCAAATCCAGCTCGACAAAGGGGTTTGCTCCAAGACGGGCTTGGCGATCCTTGACGATTCCGACTCCTTAACCCTTGGCAGCAATGGCGAGGTGAAAAACGAAAAGGCGAACGGCTCGGACGAGTACGTTTTCGTGTATGGCAACGATTTTAGAGGGGCTGTCCGTGCATTGTATATGCTGACGGGAAGAACACCCTTACTTCCTCGTTTCGCACTTGGCAACTGGTGGAGCCGTTATCACGTGTATACGGATGAGGAATATTTGCGTGTATTAAACCGTTTTGAGGAGCGTGGGGTACCCATCAGCGTAGCGACGGTGGATATGGATTGGCACTATTCCGTGCATGCGGATGAGGAGCTTGGCATCACAGCAAGCGGTAAGGGTGGCCCTGAATATACGGTGGTACAGCCTCAACATTTGGGTTGGACGGGGTATACCTGGAACAAGAATTTGTTCCCCGATCCGAAGGGCTTCTTGGACGAGTTGCACGCACGCGGTATGAAGGTGACCTTGAATTTGCACCCTGCCGACGGTTTCCGTTGGTGGGAGGATTGCTACCGTAATATGGCGGCGGCGATGGGTATGGATTCTAATAGTAACCTTCCTGTACCCTTTGATTTCTCGTACGATCGTTTTATCAACGCCTATTTTGACTTGGCACATACTCCACACGAAGAAATGGGTGTGGACTTTTGGTGGATTGACTGGCAACAAGCGGACATCGAGTGGCACGACGCTCGCCCTTATTGGCAGAAGGAGTTAGAGCCGTTGACGGAGAAATACGATCCGCTTTGGGCGCTTAACCATTACCATTACTACGACAATGCGACCAAGCATACCGTACCGATGATTTTGTCGCGCTATGCAGGGGTGGGTTCGCACCGTTATCCAGTCGGTTTCTCGGGGGATACGGAGATTACTTGGCGTACCTTGGCGTACCTGCCGTACTTCACCGCTACCGCAACCAACGTCGGGTATACGTGGTGGAGCCACGACATCGGTGGGCATAATTTTGGTGAAAAATCCAACGAATTGTTTGCCCGTCACGTGCAGTTTGGGGTGTTTAGTCCCATCACTCGTTTGCATTGTGCAAAGGAAGAAACTTTGTCGAAGGAGCCTTGGCTCTACGGCTCGACAGGGGCGATTGTGGAGGACTTTTTACGTCTTCGACATAAACTCGTTCCATACCTGTATACGGCAAATTATTTAAACTGTGTGGAAGGCACGGCGTTAATCGAACCGCTTTATTACGAGTGGAATGAGTACGGCGCGTATAATTATAAAGAGGAATACCGCTTCGGCAGTCAGTTGATTGTTGCACCCGTAACGCAAAAGGCGTACCCCGACGGATACGCACGTGTGCGTGCGTGGATTCCGCAAGGCAAGTGGACGGATATCTTCACGGGTGACGTTTACGAGGCAGAGGAAGGTGGTAAGGACGTTTCGTTGCTCCGTGGGGTGGAGAGTATCCCCGTATTGGCGAAAGAGGGTGCGATTATCCCCCTTTCGATGGACAACGCAAACACCGTTTATAACCCTCAAAAATTAGAGGTTTGGGCGTACGAAGGTACGGGCGAATACACCATGTACGAGGATGGCCTGGATGGGCAAAACCCCAACGTGCTGTTTACCATGTTTAAGTCGGAATACAGCGAAATGGAGGGGGCATGTACGCAAGTATTGACGATTTCCGCCGAAGGCGATCCTACCATTATCCCTGAAAACCGTGAGGTGAAGGTACGCTTTAAGTCGGTGGAAAACGGGCAGGTACGCTTGTTTGTAAACGGTGAAGAAACGGAAACGAAGAAACGCTTAACCGATTGTGTGGAGGTGGTTATCCCCTTCGAGGCGGATAAAACTTACCGTGTAGAGGTGGTTTATCCCTCGACGACTCGTTTGGAAAAATGGTTAAAACGTGCTTGCAAAGTGTTGGCTGAGGCACAGGGTATCAACGGCAACAAGGATAGTGCATACAAAACCTTGAAAACGGTGACCTCGGAAGAGGAATATGCGAAGGTGGTGGACACCTTGCCTGTGGATATGGCAACAAAACAGCGTTTGAAGGAAATTTTATAAAGGTAAAAGGAACACCGCTTGGTAGATACGCCAAGCGGTGTTTTTGATTGATGTAATTTTTAGCGGAGCTTGTTTTTGGGGCAAACCTTTACACAGATACCGCATACACTCCCACGGCCGATATCTTGGAAATGCTCCTTCATATAACGGGAGCATTTTTCGGGATCGAGGTTGCGTTCCCCATCTGTGGTAGGGGGCGTTCCGTAGATGGCACCTGCCGGGCAAGCCGTTTGACAAGCGTGGCAATCCCCACAGCCGTTTTCGATGACGGGAAGCTCATTTGAGAGGGGCATGTCCGTGATGATTGTCGCAAGACGCACTTTACTGCCGTATTTTTCGGAAAGGAAAAGTCCGCTCTTCCCAACGAAACCAAGGCCCGAAAGTACCGCCGCTGTCTTGTGGGGGATTACGCCGTAGTAGGGGTTGTTTTTGCCAAGGCTTTGGCTGGCAGCAACGGGCAGGGCGGAAAAGCCCGCCTTTTCAATTTCACGGGCAAGACGAAAGGCGATTTGGTCAAGCAATGCGTTTGCCGTGCGATAGTGCTGAAAATACACGAAGGAGGGGGCACCATCGATTGTTTTTAAGACGGCGTCGGATAATTTCACCGCAATGGATACGGCGTAGGTGTTGTCAGGGAGTTCTTTTACGGGCGGAGTGGGGAGCTTACAAAAGCCGACCAAATCCGCACCTAAATCATATCCGAGTTGTTTTAATTTCGTTTGCATAAGGTTTACCTCTTGTGTATATTATAGCACAAACTCTAACAAAAATCAAGGCGATGAGATTATATAGTATCCGTAATAAAGGATTTAAGATAAAAAGCTGTGTTTTATTACGCGGAGAGAGGGTTATTGATGGCAAAGCCATCAAAGCGTCGTCGGTAAGGAGTGAGCTTCGCACTTATGAAAAACCCCGCATGCTTACCTCCTCGCACGAACCCCCAATAATGCGGGGTTTCTCTTACCCCTCTAACGCAAAAAAGAAGAGGGCGAGGGATTCGTGCCTTTAGCGGCACGCCCCGCTCCACCATTATTAATGGTGTCCTTTGCCAACGTGTATGCCTTATTCCGAGCTTCGTAAGGCAAAGCGTTTTGCTCTCGCAAAACGGCTCCCACCCTCGAATCCCTCCTCGAAGGCATTGTATCACAAAAGAAAGGATGGGTAGGTACCCATCCTTTCTTTTGGCGCAGAGAGAGGGATTCGAACCCCCGGAAACTCTCGTTTCAACGGTTTTCAAGACCGCCGCAATCGACCACTCTACCATCTCTGCATATTTTATTGTGCGTTTTTATGACCGCTTCGCTTTTCTTCGACGCAGGTCGAACTACGCCTGCGTGGATTTAATTGCTATCTATATTATATGTAAACCAAGGGGAAATGTCAACCGTTTTTATAAGATACTTGTAAAATATCTACGCCCCGAAATCACTTTCGGGGCGTAGGGCATTTTTACCATTATTGAATGTCTAATTCGGGCGGTACGTCGAGTTCATCCGATACGTATTTGCCGTTTTTCTTGCGTTGGCGTACGCATTCCGACAACAAATATTCGATTTGACCGTTCACCGAACGAAAATCGTCCTCCGCCCATGCCGCGATGGCATTATACAGCTTTGTCGACAAGCGTAAGGGGATTTGTTTTTTGCCGTTATCGTTCATAATCTCGTACCTGCTCCTATCCTTTTTATAAAAATCCGTGTTTTAGGTGTTAATATAAGCTGCCCGTGTTTACGATGGGTTGTGCATCGTGGTTGCCGCAAAGTACCACCAAAAGGTTGGATACCATCGCCGCTTTTCTTTCTTCGTCAAGGTTGACAAGCCCACCTTCGTTTAAACGCTCCAACGCCATTTCTACCATGCCAACCGCACCGTCAACAATCATCTTTCTTGCATCGATAATTGCCGAAGCCTGCTGACGTTGTAACATAACCGCCGCAATTTCAGGTGCATACGCAAGGTAGGTGATGCGTGCCTCGATAATCTCGATGCCTGCTTCGTTTACACGTTCTTGAATCTCGTCACGGATACGGGAAGCAACCAACTCGCTCGAACCACGAAGGCTACCGTCATCGGCAACACCGTCACCCGTCGTATCAACACCAGGGGCAACGTCGTAGGGGTAGATGCGTACCACGTTACGAAGGGCGCTGTCACATTGCAAGGATAAATATTCCTTGTAGTTATCCACGTTGAATACCGCCTTCGCCGTATCCACAACACGCCACATAACCGCGATACCGATTTCCACAGGGTTACCCAAACAATCGTTGATCTTTTGACGGTTGTTGTTCAAGGTCATAATCTTCAAGGAAATCTTCTTATTAGGGACGGCGTTGAGGCTTACCTGCGTTTCGGTATCCTTCGCAACCATATGCTTACCCACGTCACCGCTTTGGTTGAGCTTGGTCATAGCGGCAGGGTTCACCGCAGAGCAGAAGGGGTTTACCGCATAAAAGCCTTCGCCCTTCAAGGTGCCGATGTATTTACCGAACAAAGTCAAGGCGAGTGCTTCTTGGGGCTTCAAAACACGCAAACCGATGAGGGGAATCCACGCCACGCACAGCAAAACGCCACAAACAGCCGCACCCGCGAGAAGGAGTGTTTCGTATTGTGCGAATGCGGGTTGCTCCGACATAACGCCAAAGGCAATGCACCCTGCGATGAAGAGCAATTCCAGGAGCCCGTAAATTGCCAAAACACGCATACCATGTTTCTTATTTGTTAAGATAATTTCTTCCATAAAAACCTCCGAAAGGATTTTTTGATATTAAAATGATATCATATTATCTTATCCTTGTCAAGTGGTTTTGGTGAAAATATTTTATTTTTTAATCGATAAGGGTTTCATACTCGGCATACAGCTCGTCGAGTTTGGTTTTGATTGCCTCTAAACGGTTGCATTTTTCCGTCAAGAGTGCAAAGTTACCCGTCACGGCAGGATCGGAGAGGGAGGCGTTGATTTCCGCATCTTCCGTTTCAAGGGAGGCGATTTCTTCCTCTATTTTCTTCACGCGCGTTTTCTTGCGTGCATCCGCGGCTCTGTCTTCTTTCGTGCGGTAATAACCCGATTTTTTGTCGGAATTTGTCGAAATGGAGGGGGCAGGTATGGGTTGAACACTCTTTTGAGCCTCTTTCATTGCCACTTTTTTCGCGTGGTATTCCTCATAACTGCAATTATACTCGGTGGCGTTTCCGTCCTCCAATTCGAGGATTTTACCTGCCAAAGCACGGATAAAGTATCGGTCGTGGGACACAAACAACACCGTACCGTCAAAGTTTTTCAAGGCGGTTTCAAGGCTCTCTCTTGCGGGAAGGTCGAGGTGGTTGGTCGGTTCGTCCAAGATAAGGAAATTGCCGTTTTCACACTCGAACACGGCAAGGGCGAGCTTTGCTCGTTCACCGCCCGACAACATCCGTACCTTTTTATCCATATCTTCCGCAACCAAGCCTGCCTGTGCAAGGATATTGCGTACCTTCGTTTGATCCCAAGTAACGTGCCGTCCCCAAAGCTCCTCCAAGACGGAGGCGTTCATATCGAGGTTGGCATTTTCCTGGTCGTAGCAGGCGATTTTGACAAAACGCCCAAGCCGAATGGCGGGGTTTTTACCTTTCACAATCTCTTTAATGAGGGTGGATTTGCCCGTACCGTTATCCCCGACAACGGCACATTTTTCACCACGCAACATACCAAAGCTTGCTTTGTCAAGTAGCGTTTTTTCCCCTGCGGTGAGGTGTAAGTTTTCTACCTCCAACACCCGTTCGTACGGCTTATCCGTGTAGGAAAACACAAAACGAGGGGGAGTGGGGGGTAAGGCAGGCTTTTCGATGAGCTCCATTTTCTCAAGAGCGAGCCTTCTCGATTGCGCCATTTTCGTGGTGGAGGCGCGGACGAGGTTTCTGTCCACGTATTCCTGCATGTGCGCCCGTTCTTCCTGTTGTTTTTCGTATTCCTTCAAAAGATGGGCAACTTTTTCCGCTTTTAAGACCTTATACTTTGTATAATTGCCCTTAAACACGGATAACTTTTTATTTTCGATTTCGTAAATAGCGGTTACCAAGCGGTCGAGGAAGTATCGATCGTGCGACACCGTCAAGATGGCGCCCTTGTAGGTGGAAAGGTATTCCTCCAACCAAAACAACGTCTTCATATCGAGGTGGTTGGTCGGTTCGTCCAAGATCAAAAGCTCGGGATCTTCCAAAAGAAGACGGCACAGCTTTAAACGAGTTTTTTCGCCCCCCGACATCGTATGGATGGGCTGATCGTATACGTTTTCAAAGCCCATACCATTGAGTACGGTGCGGATTTTTACCTCGTAGTGGTAGCTGTCACGGGCGGCGATTTGCTTGTTGAGATATTCGTACTTCGCCGAAAGAACACGGTATTCGTCGCTGCCTTCCTTTGCCTGTGCAAACAAAGCTTCCGTTTCACGGAGTGCCTCAATGGCACGGATATCGGTGGTGAAAACGTCTCGCATTTCCTCAAACACGGTGTTGCAGGAGTCGTACCCGCCCGTTTGCGCGAGGTAGCCGATTCGGATGCCGTTTTTACGGAAAAAGGTACCGCTTTCCGGTTCTAACTCGCCCAAAATCAAACGGATAAGGGTGGTCTTTCCTTCCCCGTTTGCGCCAATCAACCCAACCCTGTCCCCCTCATTTAGGGAAAAACAGAGATTTTCGAGCAGGGATCCACCATTAAAACCAAAGGATAAATTGTCCGCCGAAAGCAACATACACAACCTCGTATAATAAGAATAAAATGCGTATAAAAACGCAAGCTAATGCTATGAAAAATAAAGAAAAAATTTATCAAAAAATCCGTGAATGGGAGCGTGAGGTGTTAATTGCACCGCCCCAAAGGGCGGCAAAGCTGACCAGCAAGCTCAATAAATGGAAAATGGATATTTTTGACTGAAAAGTAGGGGGCTTGTACCTTAAAAATCCCATTTCGGGATATAGGTTTCCCCGCTCGATTTACGTTCCTGGGCGAACAGCCGAGGTTCTAACCCAAGATCTAATGCCGTTTCCACCACGGCGTTATATTCCCTTGCGGTGATGGGGCGAGACAGCTCCTTCATGCCCTCAATATCCCCAAACGGGGTGTACTGACTCATCAAGCTTAAGTAAGTGGAGGGGGGCAGGTATGCGTTGAACCACTTTACGACGGCTTTACTGTCGCTGGTGCAAAGGGGCATCACAAGGTGTCTTACGATACATCCCGACAGCATTTTACCATCCTCGCTCATACGCAGGGGCTTGCTATTTGCCATAAAGGCCACCGCTTCGCTTGCCACCTCGAAGTAGTTT
This sequence comes from Candidatus Scatosoma sp., assembly GCA_045643825.1. Lineage (GTDB taxonomy): Bacteria > Bacillota > Clostridia > Christensenellales > Borkfalkiaceae > Scatosoma. The sequence continues at coordinate 44,391 of JAZRFV010000022.1, read as the reverse complement.
TCTTTACCCAAATACCGTTTGGAAAGGGCAGGGGAAACGAACTTCATATCAGGCAGGTAAATGTCGATATAGGGATCGATTTTTTGCAAGGTTTCCACCTTTTCGTAGCTACCTGTGTTGTACACGACGGGGACGTTCGGGCGGTAAACCTCAAACGCTTCCACAAGGTAAGGTGTAAGGTGGGAGGGGGTGACGAGGGATATATTGTCCGCCCCCATGTCCTCTAACTGCTTGAAAATATCCGTAAGCTCTCTGGGGGTGATGGGTTTTCCGCGCTTTGCACGGGATACCTCGTAATTTTGACAAAATGCGCAACGCAAATTACACCCCGAAAAGAAGATGGTGCCGCTACCCTTTCCAAAGGAAATGCAGGGCTCTTCAAAGGGGTGAAGGTAAAATTTTGCCACGCGCAAACCGTCCACACCGCACGCACCGACGCCGTTTAAACGATTTGCACCGCATTCCACGGGGCAAAGGGTACATTTTTCCATGAAAAAACCGTCCATAATCAATATTATATCACGATTGAAACGTTTTTGCAAGCAATAATTGATTGACAAACGCGCATATTGCGTGTATAATAACTACGAACGAATTGCGAAAGAGGATTAGATAATGAAGAAATTTTTTACGAGTGAAAGTGTAACGGAAGGGCATCCCGATAAGGTTTGCGACAACATTTCCGACGGTATCTTGGATGCGATTTTGGCGTCCGATCCCTATGCTCGCGCGGCGGTAGAGTGCGCGGCGGCGTTCGACACCTTGTTGATTATGGGCGAGGTTACGACGACAGCGGTTGTAGATTACGAGGCAAAAGCACGTGAAATTATCAAAGAAATCGGCTACGATTTCGGTACTTTTGCGTATGATAAATGTAAAATTATCGTGGCGATTCATACGCAATCGCCCGACATTGCAATGGGTGTAAACGCATCCTTGGAAAAGAAAACGGAAGGTGGCGAAGAGGAAAACCAGCTCGGTGCAGGCGACCAAGGTATGATGTTCGGTTACGCTTGCCGTGAAACGAAGGAGCTGATGCCCCTCACCTTGTCCCTTTCTCACCGTTTGGCAAAGCGTTTGACGGACGTAAGAAAGGATGGCACGCTTCCTTACCTTCGTCCCGATGGTAAAACGCAGGTTACGGTAGAATACGTGGACGGCGTTGCAAAGCGCGTGGATACGGTGGTTGTTTCCACCCAGCACGATGCAATCGTATCGCAGGAACAAATCCGTGAGGATATGAAAAAGTACGTTATCGACGCGATTATCCCTGCAAGATTGATGGATAAGAAGACCAAAATCTACGTAAATCCTACGGGTAGATTTGAAATCGGCGGCCCCGAAGGGGACAGCGGTTTGACGGGTAGAAAAATCATCGTAGATACCTACGGTGGTAGATGTGCACACGGCGGTGGCGCATTCTCGGGTAAGGATCCTACGAAGGTGGATAGAAGTGCGGCTTACTACTGCCGTTATATTGCAAAGAACATGGTTGCAGCGGGGCTTGCGGACGAGTTGGAAATTCAGGTTGCTTATGCAATCGGTGTTGCGAAACCCGTTTCCGTATTCGTGGATAGCCACGGTACGGGTAAGATGGACGACGAAGCGTTGGCGGAAGTGGTTAAGAAGGAATTTGACCTTCGTCCCTATGCAATCATCCGTGATTTGAAATTGAGAAATCCCGTATTCAAGAAAACGGCAGCGTACGGCCACTTTGGTTACAAGGGTTTCTCTTGGGAACAAACGGATCGTGTTGAAGCGTTGAAAAAATATTTATAATTGAGCAAATGTGCATACCAGGTATGCGACGAAATAAAAAACGGAGGGTGTTGGCCCTCCGTTTTTTGATGGTTTTTACAAGATAAAAAGAAAAAAGATGGCTATAATAATAAGATTTTTATGATAAGTTGTCTCAATGCAGGGAAAAGCGGGTATATAAAAGGGGATAAAGGCTGTACAATTTGTGTTTTTTTGTGAAATATAGGTAAAAAACGCTTTGCTTTTTCGTGGAAATATTGTATAATATACAATATGGTTAAAATGCCGTGTTATGGGCTGTTAAAAGCTTACACTCGGTAAACAAAAATCGGTAAAATAAATCTATCGGAGTTTTTCTAATGGGATTGGTTAAATATTTGATGAACGGCGACAGCCGTAGAAGCTTGGTAAAGCTGAACAAGATGGCGGATCAGGTAGAGGCGTTGGAACCTAAATATCAGGTGATGGACGACGAAACCTTGAAAAGCCAAACGCAGGTTTTGAAGGACCGCTTGGCAAAGGGTGAAACCCTTGACGACATCCTTTTTGATGCGTTTGCAGCTTTGCGTGAGGCAAGTAAGCGTGTACTTGGTATGCGTCACTTCCGTGTGCAAATCATTGGTGGTATTTGTTTGCACCAAGGTCGTATTGCGGAAATGCGTACGGGTGAAGGTAAAACCCTCGTTTCCACCCTTCCTGCATACCTCAACGCATTGTCGGGTAAGAGCGTACACGTCGTTACGGTAAACGATTACCTTGCAAAGCGTGACGCGGAATGGATGGGTAAAGTGCATAAGTTCATGGGGCTTACCGTTGGCGTTGTTGTACCTGGTATGGAGGACGACGAAAAGCGTGAAGCGTACAAGAGCGATATCGTTTATGGTACGAATAACGAGTTTGGTTTCGACTACCTTCGTGACAACCTCAAAACCGATCTTTCCCGCATGGTACAGCGCGATTTGACCTTTGCCATCGTGGACGAAGTTGACTCCATCTTGATTGACGAAGCAAGAACCCCTCTTATCATTTCCGGTAAGGGTGAAAAATCGTCCGATTTGTACGTGCAGGTAGATAAGCTTGTTCGTACCTTCTCCGGTGGTTTCGATGACGAGCTTAAGGACGAAGAAGAAGCGGCAATGGAAGCGTTGCGTGCTGACAAGAAAAATAAAAAGAATAAGAAGAAAAAGGTTATCGTAGAAGACGTTGAAGACGACGAAGAAGATTTCGTTGACTATACGAAGATGACCTTGGAAGAACAAGCAAACTACGAGGCGGAGCTTGAAGAAAAGCGTGCGGCATCGAAGGCGGCTGCAAAAGAAGGCAAACGTTCGTTGGCGGCGCAAAGAGAATGGGATTACATTATCAACCGTAAGGATAAGACGGTAGAATTGACGGACAGCGGTGCAAGAAAGGCAGAACGTTTCTTCCATATCGACAACATTGCAGAGATTGAACACGCTGATCTCAACCACCACATTCAACAGGCGTTGAAGGCGCATAAGTTGTTCAAACTCGACGAAGACTATATCGTAAGCGAAGACGAAATCGTTATCGTTGACGAATTTACCGGTCGTTTGATGAACGGTCGTCGTTATTCGGATGGTTTGCACCAAGCAATCGAAGCAAAGGAAGGCGTTGAGGTTCGTAGCGAAAACAAGACGTACGCAACCGTTACCTTCCAAAACTATTTCCGTTTGTACTCGAAATTGTCGGGTATGACGGGTACGGCAAAGACGGAAGAAGCGGAATTTAGAACGATTTATTCGTTGGACGTTGTGGAAATCCCTACCAACCGTCCCATTCAGCGTGTGGATTTGCCTGACGTTGTATATAAGACCGTTGACGGTAAAAAGCGCGCAATCGTAAATGAAATTATCGAACGCCATGCAAGTGGTCAGCCTATCTTGGTTGGTACCTCTTCGGTTGATAAATCGGAAGAAATTTCCCGTTTGTTGAAGAGAAACGGCGTGAAACATAACATTTTGAACGCAAAGAACCACGAACGCGAAGCGGAAATCGTTGCACAGGCAGGCCGTTTTGGTGCGGTAACCATTTCCACCAACATGGCAGGTCGTGGTACCGACATCTTGCTCGGCGGTAACGCGGAGTATTTGGCGAAGAAGCGTTTGCGTGAAGAAGGCGCAGACAAGGACGATATCGAGCTTGCAATCAGCACCTACATCACCGACGTTAGCGACGACATTCTCGCCCTTCGTGAAAGATATAAGAAGGTTTACGAACATTACAAGAAAGAAACGGATGCGGAAAAGGAAAAGGTTATCGCGGTGGGCGGTCTTTGTATCATCGGTACGGAACGTCACGAATCCCGTCGTATCGACAATCAGCTCCGTGGTCGTGCAGGTCGTCAAGGCGATATCGGTTTGTCCGTATTCTTCCTTTCCTTGGAAGATGAATTGGTGCTTCGTTTCGGCGGCGAAAGAATGAAGAGTATCTACAACTTCTTCGGTATCGATGAAGACACCAGCCTTCAATCGAAGATGTTGTCCCGTGGTATTGAAAACGCGCAAAAGAACATCGAAGGTAGAAACTTCGGTATCCGTAAAAACGTATTGCAATACGACGACGTTATGAACAAGCAACGTATGGTTATGTACGAGGAACGTATGAACGTATTGCGCGGCGCAGACGTGCACGCACAGGTATTGAAGTACATCCCCGACTACGTAGCGGAAACCCTTTCGGCGGCGGTAAACGTAGAAGATATGCCCGAGCTTTGGAACGAGGAAGAATTGAACCGCGCTTTGGAAATGAAGGTGTTGCCTGAAGGGACCAACTACGTTACCCGTGAACGCTTGATGAAGTGGGATTACGAGCTTGCCTTGAAGAAGATTTCTAACAAGGTAGCGAAGGAATACGAAAAGAAGATTGAAGATTTGAAGGAAATGGGCATTGACTTCGGTGCAGTAGAACGCCGTGTATTGCTTATGACCGTAGATAGAAACTGGATCGACCACATCGACGCAATGGATCAGCTCCGTAAGGGTATTTCCCTCCGTGCGTATGGTCAAGTGGATCCCATCATTTCGTACAAGCAAGAAGGCTTTGATATGTTCGACGAAATGATCGCTCGTATTCAGCGTACGACCATCAGCACGTTGTTGAAGGTAAGGGTTGAGGCTCGTCCTGCACCCGTACAAACGGCAAATGCGGCACCCATGGCTGCGACGAACGGTGCAAATGCACAGGCTGAACAGCCTAAAGCGGCACCTGCTCCCCGTCCCTTCCGCCGTCAAATGCCCGAACCTATCACGAATATGACCTCGTTTAAACAAGCGATGGCGGCTGCACAGGCTGCAAAAGCGGCGCAAGAAGCAGCTCAACAAGCAAACGAAGAAAATAAGACGGATAAAGAATAAGGAATTTATATGTTCAAAGCTGACGATTACAGATTAAAAGTGCAGGCGCTTCGCGAGGTGTTGAAGGAGGCGGAATACGCCTTGGATATCGAACACCTCCGTCCCCGTCTTGCGGAGCTTGAAAAAGAGCAGGAAAACCCCGAGGTTTGGCAGGATTTGGAAAAATCCACCAAAATCGGCCGTGAAATTTCCGCAATCCGCAATAAAATTACCGCTTACGAAAAGGGCGCAACCGCACTTTCGGATGCGGAAGACGTTATCGACCTTATCGAGGAAACGGAAGACGAGAGCTTGATTGCCGAGCTTGACGCGATGCTTGCTACGGCGGACAAGGATATCGACGATATGCGTATCCGTGCAATCCTCAAAGGGCCGTACGACAACCACAACGCTATGCTTACCTTGCACGCAGGTGCAGGTGGTACGGAGGCGTGTGACTGGTGTCAAATGCTTTACCGTATGTACTGCCGTTATTGTGAAAAGATGGGCTTCAAGGTGTACGAATTAGACCGTGAAGCAGGCGATGGTGCTGGGTATAAGAGCGTGGACTTCCGCGTGGAAGGTGAAAATGCTTACGGTTATTTGAAGGCGGAGATGGGTGTACACCGTTTGGTGCGTATTTCCCCCTTCGATGCGAATAAGCGTCGTCAAACCTCCTTCTGTTCGTTAGAGGTTATGCCCGAGGTTGAAGAGGACGACGAGGTGGAAATCAACGACGATGATATCCGTATCGACATCTACCACTCTGGTGGCGCAGGCGGTCAAAACGTAAACAAGGTTGCTTCGGCGGTGCGTATTACCCACTTCCCTACGGGTATCGTTGTACAATGCCAAAACGAGCGTTCGCAATTGCAAAACAAAGCAATGTGTTTTACGATGTTGCGTTCGAAATTGCTTGAAAAGAAGATTGAACAACGTCAGGCGGAAGCCGCAGCCATGAAGGGCGACGTGAAGAAGATCGAATGGGGTGCGCAAATCCGCTCCTACGTATTCTGCCCTTACACCTTGGCGAAGGACCACAGAACGGGTTATGAAAAGGGTGACATTCAGTCGGTTATGGATGGTGAAATCCACGGCTTTGTTATCGACTATTTGAAAAAATCGTAAGGAAAAGGGCGGTATACCGCCCTTGTTTTAGACTTTTACTGCATACGATTCACGGAGATTCTATGTATAGACCTTTTGAAAAATTGGACTTGAATAAGGCGGAACCGATCATCCTCGGTATCGAATCGTCCTGCGATGAAACGGCGGCGGCGGTGATTAAGGGGAGAAGGATTTTGTCCGATGAAATCGCTTCGTCGGCAACCGTACAGGCAGAGTACGGTGGGGTTGTGCCTGAAATCGCTTCGCGCGCGCATACGGACGAGATTGCGCGTGTGGTAGAACGTGCTGTGAAAAACGCAGGGATTACCTATCAGGATATTGATGCGGTGGCGGTGACCTATGGGGCAGGGCTTTTGGGTGCGCTCCTCGTGGGTGTGTCCTTTGCAAAGGCGTTTGCGTTTGCACTCGGAAAGCCGTTGATTGCGGTCAACCATATCCGTGGACATTTGGCGGCGGCGTATCTCGATTGCCCCGATTTGAAGCCCCCCTTCGTTACTTTGCTCGCAAGTGGCGGTCACACCGCTGTATTGTATGCGAAATCGGAGGCGGAGTTTGAAATTCTTGGTGCAACCTTGGACGATGCGGCTGGGGAAGCGTTTGATAAGGTGGCAAGGGTGCTTGGGTTGAAATACCCCGGTGGCCCTCATATCGAGCGTTGTGCAACGGATGGCGAACCTACCGTACCGATGCCCAAGATGTTAAAAGGCGGCGGCGGGTATAATTTCTCGTACAGCGGCTTAAAGACGGCGGTGATCAATTACTGCCATACCAAAGACCAAAAGAAGGAGCCTTATTCCAAGGCGGACGTGGCTTGTTCCTTCCAACGCGCGGCGGTAGACGTGCTGGTGGAAAAGACGGTGACGGCTGCAAAGGAAAAGGGAGTAGATACCGTGACGGCAGGTGGTGGCGTAGCGGCGAACGGCTATTTACGTAGTAGCTTGCAGGCGGCGTGTGAGAAAAACGGCTTGCGTTTAGTGTTGCCCGAACGGAGATATTGTACGGACAACGCGGCGATGATTGCCTCTGAAGGGCTTGTACAGTATCGCTTGGGAAATTTTGCGGAAATGAATTTGACGGCAAAGGCATCCATTCCTTTGGCGGCGACATTAGAAACGGTACAAAGCAGGGCAAAGAGGTGCGATAATGTTTGATTTTGAGCACCTTGGCGAATTTTGCCTGCACGCCATCAAGGATACCCTTCCGTTATTGCCGTGGATTTTGCTGATCTACCTTTTGATAGAGCTGTTGGAAAGTAAAGCGGATTTGCGTAGTATCAATCGCTTCGGCAATAAAATGGGCCCGCTGATTGGTTCGGCGACGGGGTTAATACCGCAATGCGGCTTTTCCATCATGGCGGCGAAGCTGTTTGAACAAAAATATATCACCATTGGCACCCTGCTTGCCATCTTTATGGCGACCAGCGACGAGGCGTTTATCATTATGCTTTCTTCGGGGGAGGGTGCGATTTGGGTACTGCCTATGTTGGCGGTCAAGATCCTCGTCGGTATCGCGGTTGGCTATGTGGCGGACTTCACCTTAAAGCTGTTAGGAAGGGGGCAGGTATGCGTTGAAATGCCTTCCGCTTATGAAGAAAAGCCCCAAACCACCCACGAAATTTTTATCCGTCAATATTTAGAGGAAAAGGACGTGGACGTGAAATGCGCGTGCGGTCGTTCGCACGAGGCGGACAGCGTTTGGAAAAAATACGTCTTCTATCCCGTTTGGCATACCTTGAAGGTGGCGTTTTTCGTTTTCCTCGTTAACTTCGTTTTGACGATGATTATACACTCCGTTGGAGAGCGAGCCTTTGCGGATTTTATGCTCCGTAATCGTTTTTTACAGCCCTTCTTGACCTGCTTGATTGGGTTGATCCCTAACTGCGCGTCGAGTGTAGTTTTGACGGAAACCTTTCTCGCTGGCGGTATTACCTTCGGTTCCTGCGCGGCAGGTTTGTGTGCTAATGCAGGCATGGGCTTTGTCGTACTGCTTAAAAACGTACGAAAATGGAAGAGAAACCTTGCCCTTATCTCCGTGGCGTACTTTGCTTCGGTTGCGGTAGGGCTGATTATGAATATTATGCCGATTATGGTGTAAAAGAAAATACCGCAAAACTGTTTAAGAAAAGGCAGGTTTGCGGTATATATTAATTAAGGAAGATAAAAACGTCCTTGTAAGGAGGAAATTTATGGAACAAGTAAAGGTACTCGGCACGGAAAACGGTGTTTTGACGATTGCCCTTTCGGGGGATATCGACCTTGGCAATGCGGAGGCATTCTACACGGAAACCATTTCCGCATACCAAATCAATCCTGCGGATATCACGTTTGATTGTGCGGAGCTGAACTTTATCGACAGCACGACGCTTGGTACGTTTGTGAAGATTTTGAAAAATCTTAAAACGGACGGCCATACCGTGCGTATTGTCAATTTACAGCAAAAAATCAAGAAATTGTTCTTGATTTGCTCGTTGGATAAGATTATGGAGATTGCATAATATGGAAAAATTTTCTGTAACCTTACCCTTGACGGGGGAATATTTAACGACGGTGCGTTTGACGACGGGTGGGCTTTGCTCCCTCGTTGGTTTTGACGTGGATTTTGCCGAAGATTTTAAGGTGTGTGTCACGGAAAGCCTTCTTTTGTTGAAGAGAGGCGGTTTTACCACGGCGACTATCGATTTTACCGTAGGTGAGGCGCTTGGCTGTCAAGTGACGGGCGTTGAAAAGAACGGCGAAAAGCAAAATTCTGCGGAGGATGAAATTTCTCGCGCATTACTTACCGCGCTTCTTGGCGACGTGGAATGGGATACGGACGAAAACGGCGAGGTACGCGGAATTCATTTTGAAGGTTAAGCATGGCAGAGGAAAAGGTAAACGAGCTGTTTAGACAGTACAAAGAGAGCGGTGACATTGCGTTGCGAAACCAAATTGCCGAACAATATCTCTACATAGCCGATATCCTCGCGAAGAAATTTGTGGGACGTGGGGTGGAATACGACGACTTGAAGCAGGTCGCCGCGTTTGCGCTTTTGCGCGGTATTGACCGTTTCGATCCCGATATGGGGTTGCAGTTTACCACCTTTATAACGCCCACCATTGCGGGGGAAATCAAGAATTATTTCCGTGATAAGTCCCGTATGGTAAAGGTGCCGAGGCGTTTGAGTGAAATGGGCGCGGCAATCAAGATGTTTTCCGCAAAATACGAAACGGAAAACGGGGTAAAGCCCAGCGTTAAGGTGATTGCGAAAACGATGGGGCTTTCGGAGGAAGAGGTTGTTGAGGCGCTCGAAGTCGGGGGGACGATTTCCCTTGACGGGATGGCAGGTGACGAGGAAAACGAGAAAAAATCGTTGTACACCATTCTCGCCAGCGAGGATAACCATTACGAAAGCTTTGAAATGAAGGAAACCCTTCGTGCTGCGATGCAGGATTTTACCGATACGGAAAAAGCCCTTATCAAATATCGTTACATTGACGAGCTGTCGCAAAGCGAAACCTCAAAACGTTTGGGCGTATCGCAAATGTTTGTTTCCCGTATGGAACGAAAGCTCCTACTGAAGCTAAAAGAAAAACTTCAAGATACTATGTGAGCGCGGAGGGGATTATGGAAAATATCAAGGTATTTGAAGTAACCGACTACGCCTCCTTGCAAACGGCGTTGGAGGGGCTTTGCGAAGTTCTTACGGCGTGGAAGGTAGAACGGGAAAAGGTGTTTGATTGCAAGCTGATTGCGTGTGAGCTTGTGGGAAACGTGTTAAAGTATACGGACGGAAAGGCAGGGCTTTTTGTGAAACTTATGGAAGGAGTGATTTCTTTAAAAGCCTTGTCCGATCGTTTTTTCGAGTTGCCTGAAACCATTGTTTGTTCGGGGTTATACGCGGAAGGCGGTAGGGGATTGTTCCTTGTAAATTCCCTTTGCGAAGGGCAAATCTTTGCAGAAGCGGACGGTATTGTCGCAAAAATAAAACTGTAAAAAAGAGAGCCAACCTAAACGGTTGGCTTTTACTTTTACAAAATATAGCAGGTGGAGATTTGCGGAAAAATAGAATAAAATACGAGCCGACCTAATTGGTCGGCTCGCTGTATTTAAGGTAGTTTGTTATTTAGATTTTCATCGAGAATTGATACATCTTCATAAGCAATGCCTGGGACATTCTGTCACGGTATTGACCAAGATAGATGAAGATCTTACGGAAGAATTCTTTGTTGTCGCCGCCTACAACGTAGTCGGGAAGCTCGTTCATCGTGCCTTTGAATTTCAAGATGAAGAGTTCGGTGAATTCGTTTCTTTCCGCCATATCCAACGTAGCGATGAAGGGATCAAAGCTCTTGCAGTTGTAGAAATCGTAGCCAGCGGTGGTTACGTGGGGTTCGTGAGGAAGGAAGGTAGGGTTCACTTCTTCTGCCATCATAACGCCTGCAACGGGGCCGCCTTCGTAAGGATAAGCTTCTACAAATTCTTCCATGTGGAAAGTGCTGGTAACTTCTTGAGCAGCTTCTTCACGGATGCTTTCAACGTCAACCGTCTTGGAAGCGATAAGCTGGATAATCGTGATGATGATTTGAACCACGATAGCAGCAGCTGCAACGATTGCGAGGATGTCGCTGGTAACCTTCAAAAGAACAACAGCGATAAGCAAAGCAACGATGTAGCGAACGAGGTCGAATACGATGCCGCCTGCTCTCGTCATGCGACCAACGGAGATTACTGCGTTAAGCGTCAATACAACGAAACCAACAAGCGCAAGGGTTTCACCGATAACTTCGGCGATAGGGCTCGTGAACAATACGGCAACAACCGTAGAGATGATTGCCTGTACAAAGTAAAGAACAGCAACCGAACCAGCCTTCTTCGTTGCGAAGAGGAAATAAAGGAAGGTAGCGCCGCCTGCGATAGCCAAGCTGAACGTTTCGATAGCGCCTTCAGCTGCTACGGAATAGGTAAGGCTGTTAAACATAGCGCCAGCAGCCAAGAAGAAAAGGGAGGTACGTACAAATGCGGGTGCTTTCTTTGCGGTGAAAATCGCCATCAAAGCGAAGATAGCCGCGAGTGCAACGCCTGCGATAAATGCGTACATCGTGAAGGAATAGATCGTAGCGATCATTTCGCCTTCGAATGCTGCGCCGCCGAGTACTTCCGTTACAACGGTAAGCAAGTTAGCTTCTGCTACCGAGAAGAAAAGTACGTTGTATTGAAGAACTGCGAATGCCAAAGCACAAACAGCAATCAACAATACAGCAAAGAGACGATAGCCAACGTTTTTCTTGGGGGCTTCTTCCGTCGCCACTGCGTTTTGGTTCATGTTGCTCATAACAAAACTCCTGAAAAATTATTTTTACAGTCCATTTTCGAGGTGAAAATTCCGTTCAAAGCGAAACAAAATGCTCTACCGCAAAATATAGACAATTCTTTTACAGTATTATAACACTTTTGATTTTGCTTGTCAATACTTAAATGCAAATTATTTATAAAATTTCTTTGAAAAAAATCGCTTTTTTACTCATTTTATACGCGCGCGCAAAAATAAAGAAAATATTCTGTAACGTAATGGTGAAAATTCCCGAAAAACTCTTGAAAAAAAATCGCGTTTACGGTATAATGGTAATATGGATATTATATGCGCGCGGTGAGGCGTGCATACCGCAGGAGGGTTAGGATGTCCGAGTTGGCAAAAATTGGCGCAGAGCTTGAACAAAAATTAGGGTTAAAGGTGTTGTTTTATACGGAAAATTCCCGTTTGGAGGGGGTTCCCGTATGCGAATATCCGTTTGAAACATGGACGGAGGACGGTCAATACACCTATTTCCGTTTTTTATACAAAGGTGTGGGCTATATCGGTGTATTAAACGGCGCAGGCGGGGAAGAAAAACGCTACGCCCAGCTTTTACCTGCATATTTGGAAAGTTTTGTCGAACGTGAGACGGAATTGTCGAAAACGGCGCAGTTAAAACGTATTTTGACGGGGGAAAGCTCCTCGATGGCGGTTTATAAATATACGACGAAATATTCCGTGCGTGATATGGCGTGCTTTGTGATTGCCCTTCGCGTGGATAAGCACATGCAGGAAGCCTTGGCGGTTTTGGAACAGTACGGCGGCAACAGCCTGGATACGGCGGTGAAAATGGGCGAGGATACCTGTGTATTGCTTCGTTTTGTCGGTGCGGATATGGAGGAAGGCCCTTCCACGGTGGATTATGCGGAATTCTTGGTGCAATCCTTAAAAGAAGAGCTTGGTATTGATGCCCGCGCGGGTGTCGGTCCGATTGTGAAGGATTTGAAGGACGCGGCGATTTCGTACACGGGCGCGGAAAACGCGCTTCGCTATGCGGATGTGTTCAACGTCAGCGGCAACGTGCATTCGTACAGAGAATTTATCCTTGTGAAGATGCTCGAAAGCGTGCCTGAAGGGAAACTTGTGGAATATTTCACGGAGCTTTCCAATGATAATATCAAGGAAATTTTTGACGACGAGGAAATGCTGAATACTGCGGAGGCATTTTTGCAAAGCAGCTTGAACGTCAGCGAAACCTCTCGTAATTTGTACATGCATAGAAACACCCTTTTGTATCGTTTGGATAAGATTGAGAAAGCGACGGGTTTGAATATCCGCGCCTTCCCCGACGCGGTTTCCTTCCGTGTGTTGACGATTTTGCATAAGCTGTTGCGTAAATAACGGCAGGGGGAACGGCTGTACATAAAGTTAGGAGAAAGTGAATATAGATGGATGATTTTTTTGATGATATTCCTACGAAGGAAGAAGGGAAAAATGAGGAAAAAACGGGCGTAAACCCGTACATGCCCCCTTCAAAATCAAAGAAACAGCCCAAAACGATGCGCGCTGTTACCGCTATTATTATGGCGGTGGCGTGTTTTGTTTTAGGCGGCTTTGCGGTGTGGTTTTCCTTGGATAGTGAAATGCGTACCTTGATGAAGGTGCGTAGGGCGATTCAAAAGCATTACTACCAAGACGTTACTGATGAGGAGTTTTACGGCGCTGTGTTCGACGGTATCAATTACGAGCTGTTAGACGCCTATTCCTTATATATGACTGCGGACGAGCAACGCGCGGCGCAGGGGGAGTTGGCAGGGAAACGAATTGGCATTGGATTGTCCTTCCAAACGAAGGACGAAAACGGTGAAGACCAAATGTTGGTCGTGCGCGTGGCTGGAAATTCCCCTGCGGCACAGGCTGGCTTCCAGGAAGGGGATAAGCTCTTTGCGTATGGCAAAAAAGAAACCGAGCTGACGGAAAGCGAGGTGTTTGCGGATTTTTCCACCTTTTTAAACACAATGGCAGAGGGCGAACAATTTTTTATAAGCGTGCGCCGTGGGGATGAGGTGAAGACCTTCCCGATTACGAGGGAATCGTACGTGGAAAATTACGTCTTCTATCGCACGAGTACGACTGCGTACGGTTTTACGGGTAAAAATGCGGACGAGTGGACGGAGGTTGGCAATCCGCTTGCTTGCTTGGACGAGGATACGGCGTATATCCGTTTAATACAGTTTGGTGAGGGGACGGAAAAACCCTTTGCGACGGCAATGGCACAGTTTAAAACGGATGGGAAGAAAAACCTCGTTTTGGATTTGCGCGACAACGGCGGTGGGTACCTCAATACCATGCAAGAAATCGCAGGGTATTTTTGTAAAAATGCTACGGATAAAAAACCGATTGTGGCGGTGGCAAAGTATAAGGACGACGAAGAAATTTTCAAGGCAAGCCGTAACGTATACGGGGAGTATTTTTCTTCCGACAGCCGTATTTACGTGCTTGCGGACGAGGGCACGGCATCCGCGTCGGAGTGTTTGATTGGTGCAATGGTGGATTACGGTGCGGTCAACTTTTCGAATATTTGCTTGGTGGAGCGTGCTGGCGTTGCCAAAACCTACGGAAAAGGCATTATGCAAACCACCTATTATTTGGGTATAAAGCTGGATGCGATTAAGCTGACAACGGCGGAAATTTGCTGGCCTACAAGCGGTAGGTCCATACATGGTAGGGGTGTTTTGCCCGAAGACGGTGCAAAAACGATCGCAAACGGCAATTTTACCGACGAAGAAATTGCAAATGCAATGGCGGTGCTATTGCAATGAAATTTATACCATTGGCATAAGTAAATAAAGGCAATATTTCATTTTAAAGTGGAACGGCGTAGCCGATAAGGGCTACGCCGTTCGCTTTAATTATGGAGGTGTTCTATGTCAACGGAATGGGGGCTCCGTTGAATGGAACCGAATGGACAGGTTTTACCCTTTCGGTTGCACCATCAGTATACAAGCCCTTTGCGAAAACTGTATTGTAGGAATGTGATAATTTGTTGAAAAAAATAAAAAACAGCTCGGTTTTTTATAACCCGAGCTGTTTTGCTGTTCCATTGATGGATTATTCCGCTTTTACCGTTTCGATGGACTTCAACGCCTTTTCTACAACGTTTTCTACGCTGAAACCGAAATGGGGGAAGAGCACGTTTGCAGGGGCGGAAGCACCGAACTCGTTCATGCCGATGATTTCACCGCATTCGCCTGCGTATTTGTACCAGCTATAAGGCGAGCCTGCCTCTACACATACCCTTGCCTTCACGGTCTTGGGCAATACGCTTTCTTTGTAGTCTTTTGCTTGCTTGTCGAATTCTTCCATGCAAGGCATAGAAACTACGCGCGCGTTGACACCCTTTTCTTGAAGGACGGCTTTTGCCTTTACGCAAAATTCCACTTCCGAACCGCTTGCTACAAGCAATACGTCGGGCGTGCCTTCGCAATCTTCCAAAACGTAACCACCGCAAAGGGCAGATTTACCGCTGTTTTCATATTGGGGAAGGGTTTGACGGGTAAGAATGAGCGCGGTGGGTTCCTTGCCGCTTAATGCCGAGGTCCAAGCTGCCGCCGTTTCCTTACCGTCTGCAGGACGATATACCTTCATACCAGGTATGGAACGAAGCATAATTAACTGTTCTACAGGTTGATGGGTAGGGCCGTCTTCGCCAACGCCAATCGAGTCGTGCGTTAAGATGTAGGTAACGGGCAATTTCATCAGCGCCGCCAAACGCATAGCGGGTTTAAAGTAATCGGTGAATACGAAGAAGGTGGAGCAATATGCATGGATACCGCCGTGGAGCTGCATACCGTTTGCGATTGCGCCCATTGCATGTTCACGGATACCAAAGTGAATATTTCTACCTGCGAAATTGTTTGCGGAGAATTCTCCGTAGGTGATTTCCGCAGTATTTTTCATGTCGGAAAGGTTGGAAGGACCAAGGTCAGCCGAACCACCCATAAGTTGAGGGATAACCGCCGCTACCTTGTTGAGTACCTGCGCGGAGGTTTGACGGGTTGCCATAGGTTTTGCGAAATCGTACAAACCGTCGATTTCTTCAAGGTTGGGCATTTCACCCGACATAACTGCTTTGTATTCTGCCGCAAGCTCGGGATAGGTTGCCTCGTATTCGGCAAACATTTTGTTCCATTGCGTTTCCGCCAAAGCGCCAGCCTGCGCCGCTAATTTACAATGCGCGTACACTTCTTCAGGGCATTCGAAGGGAGCATATTCCCAACCGAGTTTTTCTTTTGCCTTTTGAAGGTTTGCCGCGCCAAGAGGTGCGCCGTGGCATTTTGCCGTATCCTGCAAGGGGGAGCCGTAGCCGATGTTCGTTCTGCAAATCACGATAGAGGGCTTATCGGTACGAGCCTTTGCCGCTTCCAAAGCCTTGGAGAGCGCAACGACGTCGCTGTTCGACGAGCCGGTCAAATCCACGTGAAGCACCTGCCAGTTTTGTGCCGCAAAGCGAGCCCCTACGTTTTCCTTAAAGGTAACGTCGGTGTTGCCTTCGATGGTGATATCGTTATCGTCGTAGATAAGGATGAGCTTGCCGAGGGCGTGCGTACCTGCAAACGAGCAAGCCTCGTAGGAAATACCTTCCTCCAAACAACCGTCACCACAAAGTACGTAGGTGTAATGGTCAACTACCTTATACCCAGGGCGGTTATATTTTGCCGCAAGGTGCGCTTCTGCAAGTGCCATACCAACACCGTTGGCGATGCCTTGTCCCAAGGGGCCCGTGGTGGTTTCTACACCAGCCGTATGGCCGTATTCGGGGTGGCCGGGGGTTTTCGAACCGAATTGACGGAACTCCTTCAAATCTTCCATGCTGATTCCCATCCCGTAAAGGTGGAAAAGTGCATAATTGAGCATAGAGCCGTGACCTGCCGAGAGGATAAATCTATCACGGTTATTCCAAGAAAGATTTTCAGGGCTGAATTTGAGGAAGTATTGGAAAAGGGTGTAGCCGATAGGCGCGCAACCCATAGGCAAACCGGGGTGACCGGACTTTGCTTTTTCAATCGCTTCCGCGGACAAAATTCTCAATGCGTTGATGGTTGTTTTTTGTGCATCCATTTTTCTCTATTCTCCAAAAAAATTGCTGTAACAACATTATACCCGTTTTGTCCGTTTTTTTCAAGTCTTTTGAAGGAAAAAGTTTTAACTTTTTTATGTGGTGGGAAGGCTTTTTGAAAGGAGCAATCGCTTTTCACGAAAATTTCACAAAGAAATGAGGGGTTTATTTTTCCTTCGGCTTGACAATCTTATATACGGGTGTTACAATAATAAGGAACAAAAGTCTATTTGGAGTGAGTGAAATGGCATTATTCGCAGTTTCCAGCGACTCTACCTGCGATTTAAAAAAGGACTACCGCGAGGCGCGGGATATTTGGTTTGCCCCTCTTACCTTTACAATGGAAAAGGAGGGGGTGATCGAGGAAGGGCTGGACAATTTTTCCTCGGATGAGGAATACGTACAATTTTATGAAAAAGTGTCAAACGGCTGGTTCCCGCGTACGGCAAAGCTGAATTACGAGGCGCATATCACGCACTTTACCGCAATGGCAGAGGCAGGCGTGAAGGAGGTTATCCACTTTATGATTTCCTCGGGGCTTGCCAACACCATCGAGATCACCCGTCAGGCGGCGGAGGATGTAAGGAAGAAATTCCCCGACTTCGTTGTGTATCCCTTGGATCCCTTGACTGCAACGGCAGGGCAGGGTATGTTGACGATGTTGGCGGCGGATTGTCGTGATAAGGGCTGGACGGCGCAGGAAACCTACGAGTATTTGATGGACGCAAGGCAAAGGGTACAGCATTGCATTATCCCTACGGATTTGTTCTATTTACGGAAGGGTGGGCGTGTGTCCACGGTATCGGCGGCGTTTGGTACTGTTTTGAATATTAAGCCCTTAATCGTCTTTGACGAGATGGGGAAATTGAAGGTAACCGAGAAAAATAAAGGGCTGAAAAAATCCTTTATGCGTGCCATCGAACACATGAACAGGGCACCCATGGACGAGACGAAGATGTCTGTGGTGGTGCATACCAACAATCCGCAAGGCGCGGAAGAGCTGGCAAACTTGATGGAAAAACATACAGGTGTAAGGCCGTGGATAACGATTATGGGGCCGGTAATCGGGGCGCACGTAGGACCTGGCTCCGTTTCGTGCGGTTGGGTATCGGTAAAAACCCGTGAGGAGCTTCAAAAGGAGCTTTATCACGAATAAATGTAGGGTGGGGCTACCCCACCGTGGATTTTTACAAAAAAAATATAAATTTAAAAATAGTAAAGTGTATATATTTTTACTATTGCAAAAATAATTTTTTTATGCTATACTATGATAAATTGAATACGAACGAACGGTATCCCTTTTGCGAAAGGGGTTTAATAGGGAAGAGGGAAACTGCTTTTTGCGGGTTGCCCCACTGCCTCCGCAACCGTAGAAACGCTTCGCCTTTTTTCACTGTCAAAAGCGGGAAGGAAAGGGGCAGGTATGCGATGAATTGTATTTTTTGCGTGCGAAAGCGTTATAAGTCGGGAGACCTGCCGTGCGTTTTAGCAACCGATTTTCTGCGGAGAGGCGGAAAGGACGTCAATCAGCCGTTTTTTGTTACGGCGGTTTTCTATTGTCTTTTACCCGAGTGTCTTTGCAGGTGCTCGGGTTTTTCTTTGCAATTATTTATTGAGGAGGTTTCTTTATGAAACGCAAATTACTTTCTTTGCTTCTTATCACTTGCTGTATGGGAGTATCGGCTTGCTCCTTGCCGTTGGGTAAGGATAGCGAAACGGCAAGCTCTAACGAAACGGTTACGTCCGTAGAGTCTACGGAACCTACCTCTACCGTAGAGGAAGAAAAGGCGAAGGTGGAATACACGGCGGAAGATATGCTCGTTATCCGCGTGTTAAAGACAGAGGGCGAAGAAAAACTGTTAGAGGTAATGGCGGAATTGCAAACGGACGGCGCATTTACCTTCGTGGAAAGCGGTGGTATGATTACGATGATCAACGGCAAGGAGAACGCCGCGGATTGGAGTGCTTGTTGGATGCTTTATACCTCGGATGCAGAGCTTGCGAACACTGCTTGGGGTGAAGTGGAATATAACGGGGCGAAGCTCGGCAGTGCGATTGTCGGGGTGGGTGAATTGCCCGTTTTGGAAGGTCAAATCTACGTTTGGTTCTATCAAGGATTTTAAGCCTTAAAGAGTAAAATGATAGGGGCAGGGTTGCGATGAATAACAAAAATCGACAAAAAACGATAGGGGAGGATTGTGCGTATATCGCCGTTTTTGTGGCGCTTACGATCGTGGCACAGCTTTGCCTATCCATTATACCGGGCGTGGAGGTGGTGACGGTGCTTTTCGTTACCTTTTCCTTTGCGTTCGGCTGTCGTCGTGGAATGATTGCCGCGACGGCGTTTGCCCTGCTCCGTCAATTGATTTTTGGGTTTTATCCCACCGTTTTGGTGTTGTATCTTACCTATTACAACCTCATCGCCTTGCTGTTCGGCTTTTTAGGGAAATGGAGCAAAGTTTCTCCGCAAAAGATAGCCTTCATCACGGCGTTGGCGTGTATATGCACCGTATGCTTTACAATGCTGGACAACATTATCACGCCTCTTTGGTATGGCTACTCAAAACGGGCGTTGAAGGTGTATTTTTACGCATCCTTTTCCTTTATGATACCGCAGGTGATATGTACGGCGATATCCGTCGGAGTGTTGTTCTTCCCGCTTGTAAAAATCTTCAAAAAATTATAAAAAACCGCCGTATCAAAACGGCGGTTTTGGTTTATACCATCGATTATTCTTGTAAAAGCGGCGGTGTGTCCATATCCTCTAAAAAATAAGCGGTGTCCATCAAACGAAGGTTGCAACCGAGGTATTTATACGGCGCTCCGCCCGTGATTTGCTCCACCTCACCGTCACGGCAAAAGCCCTCGCCAAAGGCGGTGACGAGCTTTTCCGATAGCCCTTCCTCGAGGTATCCAAGCACACGGTTTAAGGTGATGCTGTACACACAAACACAGCAGGGGCGTTCCTTTGTCGGGGTGTGTACGATCAGCAGGTAATCCCCGACACGGCTTTGGGCGATGGCGCCCTGGTGGTCGGGCGATTTCACCGCGTGGGCTTTACAAAACAAGGGGAACTCTAACCCAGGGTAGATCCGTTCATTTGCCGCTTCTTGTGGTTTTGACTTTTTCAAAAAGGAAAAAATGTTCATACGCACAGTATAGCATACTTTCACCGTTTTGTAAAGAGAAAGAATAACAAAAAGTAGTGAAAGAATAACACATAAAAAATGTAAAAAAACCCTTGCATTTGCCGTGCGGATTTGCTACAATATATACAAAGAAAAAAAGGAGTGTATTGTATGACCTACGAACAAGCGAAAGCGTTATTGACTGAAAAGGATCAAATGCAGTTGTTGGCATATTATGATGAATTGAACGAAGCAGGGAAGAAAACTCTTCTCGATGCGATTGCGAATATCGATTGGAGCTTTGAAGATGCCTTGGCAAACCCCGTGGATATGAGCGGTAAGGACCGTGAAATTTCCCCCATCGATGGCTTGCGTCGTGCGGATATTGAAAAGAGAGAGGCGGAGTTTGAAGCTGCTGGTATCGAAGCGATTAAGGCAGGTAAGGTTGCTGCTGTATTGCTTGCAGGCGGTATGGGTACCCGTCTTGGCGTTGACGGCCCCAAGGGCGCGTACGACATCGGTATCACCAAGCCCTTGTACATTTTTGAACAGCAAATGAGAAACTTGATGGAGGTTACCAAGAAGTGCGGCGTTACCGTACCCCTCTACATCATGACCAGCGATAAAAACCACGAACAAACCACTTCGTTTTGGAAGGAACACGATTATTTCGGATATCCTGAAACGGAAGTGAAGTTCTTCAAGCAGGATATGGCACCTGCGGTGGATTACAACGGTAAAATCATTTTGGAAAGAAAGGATATGCCTGCACTTTCCCCCAACGGCAACGGCGGTTGGTTTAGTTCGTTGAAACGTGCAGGGCTTTGCGAAGATTTGCACGCACGCGGTGTAGAATGGTTGAATATTTACGCCGTGGATAACGTGTTGCAACGCATTGCGGATCCCGTATTCGTTGGTGCAAGCATTTTGACGGGTGTAAACTGTGGTGCGAAGGCGATTTGTAAAACCGAACCCCTTGAAAAGGTGGGCGTATTGTGTAAGGATGGTGAGTTGCCCGATATTATTGAGTATTACGAGTTGACGAATGAGATGGCGAATATGCGTGACGAAAACGGTAACCTTGTATACTGCTTCGGCGTTATCATGAACTATTTGTTCCGTCTTTCCCGTTTGGAAGAAATTGCGGATAAGAAAATCCCCGTGCATATCGTAGAAAAGAAGATTGAATGTCTTTGCGAAGACGGTGTAACGAGAAAGCCCGAAAAGGAAAACGGTAAAAAGTTTGAAACCCTTGCGGTGGATTTGATTAAGCCTATGGGTAGCGTTTTACCCTTCGAGGTTGTTCGCGAAAAGGAATTTGCACCCATTAAAAATAAGACGGGTGTGGATAGTGTAGAATCCGCGCGTGAACTTTTGAAGGGCAACGGGGTGGAATTATAATGGCTACGCAGTTGGAAGGAAACGTAACGTTGCAACGTTTTATCCGTTTACTTGCGGATTTAAACCACGAAGTGGTGGAAATGATTCGCACGGGTAATATGGAGTTGCTGTATGCAATGAATACGACGGTGGAAGAAATGTACGCCATCCAAAGCGTGGGCACAGAAGATGCATATACCGCCATTGACGAAGATATGCAAATCATCTATAAAAATTTCAATGCAATGGTTACGATGATTAAGAGTAACGAGCAGGAAACGATGGATACGGCAACCAACGAAGCCGTGAAAAAGTTCTTGCATAATATCTTCGACGCAAACGTGCGTATCGTAATCGCCTACGGCTTGGCATAATAGAAAAATAGTAAAACAAGGCACCCATGTATGAGATGAGTGCCTTTTTTCTTTAAAAAATATTGCCGAGGGATATGGTATAACCGCTGGGGATATTTTCGGATAACCCCAAAAGTACCTCAATCTTTGGGATTGCACCATCGCAATCGTGGGTATATAGATACCCGATGGCTTCGTCTAATTGGTAATCGATTTCCGCAAGGGCGGTGTGGGGAACCCAAATATGCATCACTCGTTTTTTCGTATCCCAATAGGTGCGCAGGGCAAGGCCGTCGTCGTAGGTTGCTTCTTTTGACTCGGCTTTGCTTTTAAGGGTTCGTAAGGCTTCGTGAAAAACCTCGAAGGTCTTTTGTACGTGGTGAATATCGTATATAGAAACGCCCAAAATAAGGGCGAGGGTAATCAACGCGCTGACTATCGTCCGTATCATATCGTCCTCCTACCAAAGCTTTTCCTTCCATCCAAGGTGGAAGGTTTTATATTTTTTACCCTTCTCTTGCAGGTAAACTTTCCCGTCGCCGTCTACCGTCATAACCAGCACTTTTTTCAGTTCATCGCAACCCTGCCCCTTTAATATCTCGTTATAGTAGTGGATATTTCGCTTGGTCATCGATACGTTTTTGTCGATGTATTTCCCTTCGTCGATTAGGATAACGGGTAGGGAGGTTTGCAGACTTTCGTAACCCTTTTTGGGCAAAGCGGAAAAGGCGCCTTCCGCCTCGTATAAGGCGTATTCTACGGCATCGAGGGAGAAGAATCCTTCTACACGCAGACTCTCGATAAGATCGGATACGTCCAGGTTGTTTTTCTTTAGCTGTGTATCGTCAATTCCGTTTTTGTTTAAAACGACGCTGGGACTACCGCTTAACACCGTTTTTGCCCCACGGAAATTTAAATCGATTACACATACAATTTGGTGCAAAAGATATACGGTCAATATGGATACTATGCCGTAAAGAAGGGGGATAGAGGTGTCCTCCATGGGGATACACGCAAGTTCGGAGATGATGAGGGTAATCACCAGCTCGTACGGTTGCATTTCCCCGATTTGCCGTTTGCCCATCAACCGCATTAAAATAAATAGGGTGATGAAAACGACGATTGTGCGGATAAAGATAAGTCCCATACCCATATTTTGTGAAGGTGGAAGGGAAATATACCCAAAATAGGGCGAAACGCTTGCTTTTTTGAGGAAGATAGAGTATAATAAAAAACAAGAGTAGTCTTTGCGCGTAAAGTGTTATCGAACGGGACGTTGTCGATAAACGAAAGGGTGAGCCCTGCGGTGCGAAGGCGCGTCCGCTAAACGAATGAAGCACCCAGGTATGCGTTGAAATGTAAAATAGGCGTACATGGTGCGGTTGCGGACCTCTCAAACGGGAGGTTTTTATTATGCAAAAAAAGGAAATGAAGTCCTGGCAAAAATTACTGCTATCGGAAACGATGGCAGGCAAAAACGACAGCCACCGCATTGCGTATATCGCTGTTTTTACCGCATTTTGCGTGGTGTCGAATATGTTTTTTGAGTTTAAGCTGGCGGAAACGCAGTTTTCCCTCACCTTATTCCTTTCCGCGTTAACGGGGATTATTATCGGACCTGTTTTTGGATTTATCGCCTGTTTTTTAGGGGATTTGGTGGGCTTTTTATACCATTCCGCAGGGTTTGCATACATGCCGTGGATAGGGCTTTCCCTTGGGGTAACCTCGATGATTGCAGGGTTGATTATCAACGGTTTACCGAGTAAGCGCCCGTGGTTTTTGTACGTGAAATTGGCATTGGTGTGTTTGTTGAGCCTAACTATTTGTACGATACTTATCAACACTACCGCCTTTTGGATACTTTATTCCAAGGTGGATTATGGTACGTATTTGGTGTCCCGATTGTTCGTGCAAGGGCAAATATGGAATTGCCTTGTCAATTACGCTTTGCTGTTTATCAGCGTACCCGCGCTTGTTAAGGTTAAGCCATTGAAGATAAAAATCGCCTAAAAAGGACAAGAATTGCATAAAAAATAGGAAAAAGCCGTCAGTGACCTCTTGACGGCTTTTTATTATTATGGTATAATAATAAATATAATCGGGTAATATGCCCGTAAGGGAGTATAAAATGAACGCATTATTAGCTCAAAAAAGTATCAACATTTTCGGCTTTGAAATTTATTGGTACGCAATTATCATCGTGTGCGGTATGATTTCGGCATTTTTCGTAATTTCGCTGTTGTTCCGCCGCAGAAATATGTCCACGGATTTGTTTTTGACCTTTTTCGTGATTTGCTTGCCGATTGCCATTGTGACAACCCGTTTGTTCTACTGTATAACGGCAGGGATGCCCGTGAGAGAATGGTTTAGCATTCAATCGATCCGCCAAGGCGGTCTTGCCATCACGGGTGGTATCCTTGGTGGTCTTGCGAGTGTGCTTGGCGTTTGCTATTTTAAGAAGGTGAACTTCTTCCGTGCAGGCGACTGTATTGTGGTAGGCTTATTGTTGGCGCAATCCATCGGGCGTTGGGGCAATTTCGTAAACCAGGAGGTTTACGGGGGCTTGGTAACGAACGAAGCGTTGCAATTTTTCCCCATTGCCGTGTTGATTGAATCGAGCAACGAATGGCATTACGCGTTCTTCTTCTATGAAAGCATGGTGACCTTGACGGCGGCGATTTTACTCTTCTTGCACGGTTGGTTTAATCCCAAAAAGCCCAACGGCTTGAATACCGCGTGCTACTTTACCGTATACGGTTTAACCCGTTCGATTATGGAACCCCTTCGCGACAGCGAATTTATCTTAAACGGTGGCGGAATCCCTTGGTCGTTCGTATTCTCGTTGTTCTTGTTGGTTTTCGGTTTGAGTATGCTCGGTTACGTGCTTATCACCAACCAAAAGAAGGAAGGGCAGCTCCTTGGCTCGAAAAACGGCGATCCCTACGGCATTACGAAATTTATCGGCGATACCAAGACGGAAGAGGCGTATTTTGACCGTATCAATATGATGTGCTCGATCTACCCTGAAAATTATAAAACCAAAGGTAAAAAAGCGGGCGAAACCGAAGAGAAAACGGAGGAAAACAAATGAGAAATTTGACGCTTTTGACCGACCTGTATCAATTGACGATGGGCTACGGTTTCTATAAAAACGGAAAGCACGAGGAAACGGTTACCTTCGATTTATTTTTCCGCAGAAGGGAATTGATTAGCTACTCGATTGCGGCAGGGCTTGAACAAGCGATGGATTACCTTCTGAATTGGCATTTTGACGAGGAGGATATCGCATATCTCCGTTCGCTCAATTTGTTCGACGAGGACTTCCTCGAATATTTGAAAAATATGCGTTTCACGGGGGACGTGTACGCGGTGAGAGAGGGTGAACCCGTGTTCCCCAGCGAGCCGATTTTGACGATCAAAGCCCCCTTGATTCAGGCACAGTTCGCGGAAACGGCACTGCTTAACATCATCAACCATCAAACCTTGATTGCGACGAAATCCTCCAAGATTTGTCGTGCAACGGGTGGTAAAGGTACGGTAATGGAGTTCGGCTTGCGCAGGGCACAAGGGCCTGACGCAGGTATTTATGGGGCAAGGGCGGCGATTATCGGCGGTTGTTCCTCGACCTCGAACGTGATTGCAGGGCAAATGTTCGACGTACCCGTGGCGGGTACGATGGCGCATAGTTTCGTTATGGATTATCCTACCGAATACGAGGCCTTCCGCGCTTATGCAAATGCATACCCTGACAACTGTATGTTGCTTGTGGATACCTACGACACGTTAAGAAGCGGTGTACCCAACGCCATCAAGGTGTTTGCGGAGCTGAAAGCGGAGGGGCATACCCCCAAGGGTATCCGTTTGGACAGCGGTGACCTTGCCTACCTTTCCAAAAAAGCGCGTAAAATGTTGGACGAAGCAGGTTTCCCCGAGGCAATTATTTGCGTTTCAGGGGATTTGGACGAGCGATTGATTAACTCCCTCTTACAGCAGGGGGCGAAAATCGATACCTGGGGTATCGGCACGAAGTTGATCACTTCGGAGGATTTGCCTTCCCTTGGCGGTGTGTACAAGCTGTCTTCCATCCTCGGTGAAAACGGCGAAAGCACGCCGAAAATTAAGCTTTCCGACAACCACGCAAAAATCACCAACCCCGGCTTTAAGAAACTCTACCGCTTATACGACAGAGAAAACGGTATGGCAATCGCCGACCTTATCACTTTGCACGAGGAAGAAATCGACGATACGAAACCTTTGACCATCTTCCACCCTGTGGAAACGTGGAAACAGCACGAGGTGGAAAACTTCCGCGCGGAGCCTTTACAGCATACGATTGTGAAGGATGGTAAGCTTGTGTATGAGTTCCCCAACGTCAAAGAGGTGCAGGCCTTCTCGAAGGGGCAACTCGCGAAATTGTGGGAAGAATATTTGCGTTTGGACGTACCGCAAACGTATAGGGTGGACTTGTCTACGAAGCTGCACACCTTGAAAATCGGTATGATTGACGCAATCCGTCAAAAAAATAAAAAGGACAAGAAGAATTGATGAGTTTTATGGAAAAAGTAAAGGCCTTCCTGAAAAAGTCGTGGAATGTTTGGTTGTGGGGGGCGTTGTTGTTCATCGGGCTTGTGGCGGTGGATTTGGTGACGAAAATCGTGGCGGATGCTTTGTGGGATCCCAGCGATAAACCTGTAAAAATTATCCCCGGCTACCTTGAATTGTGCTTGGTGTACAACCGTGGAATTTCGTTTAGCATTGGCTCCGATGCGGGCATTGGTGCAAAAATTGCCTTGATTATTGCAACGGGCGTGTTGTTTGTACTGTTCGGTGCGTATTTCGTGATGACGGACAAACGCCGTACCTGGGTGCGCGTTGCGTTGGTGTTTATCGTTGCTGGCGGTGTGGGTAACCTCATTGACAGAGTGTATTATCAGGTGTGGGAGCCGTATTCGGCGTTCGATCCCTCGACGTGGGACGGCGTGCGGGATATGGTGCGCCTGAAAATCTTTATGTTCGATTTCGGTGTGTGCAATTTTGCCGATTTCTTTATCGTAGGCGGTGCCATTGCGTTGATTGTGGCGATGCTCTTTTTCGACGCAGGCGCAATTTACCCCTTGACGGAAAAATATAAAGCGCTTTCCAAGGAGTACGAGGAAAAGGAAGAGCAAAAGCAAGCGGCAAAGATCGAACGAGCAAAGGAAATCGCTTTGCAAAAGGCGGCGGAGCATAAGGTACAAGAGGAGCTTTTGTCGGATAAGACGGAAGAGGAAAACAAGGAGTAAGGCATGGATCAGCGATTGTTCGTGGCGGAGGAAAATTGCAAACGGCTGGACGTTTTTTTAAGCGACCAGACGGAAGATTTTTCGCGCTCTCGATTGAAAAAGCTGATTGAAGATGGGCAGGTATCCGTCAACGGCGTTACCGTCAAAAAGGCGGGTGCGGAAATTAAGCGTGGCGACAGCGTGACGGTGCAAATCCCCGAGGCGGTGGAATACAGCGTGAAGCCTGAAAATATCCCCATCGACATCGTGTACGAGGATGGCGACTTTGCCGTTGTCAACAAGGCGCAGGGGATGACGGTGCATATGGGCAACGGGAACGAAAGCGGTACCTTGGTTAATGCGCTTTTGTATGCGTTGGACAGTTTAAGCGGTATCGGAGGGGTGCTTCGCCCCGGTATCGTACACCGTATTGATAAGGATACGACGGGTTTGCTGGTCGTTGCGAAAAACGACAAGGCGCACGTTTCCTTGGCCGGGCAAATTGCGGAAAAAACCTGCCACCGTACCTATTACGCTCTTTTAGAGGGTAACCTTAAGGAAGAAAGAGGACGGGTGGTAACGGATATCGGCAGACATCCGACCGAGCGGTTAAAGATGGCGGTACTCCCCGAAGGGAAGGGGAAAATTGCCATCACGGATTTTGAGACGGTGGCACATTTCGGTGCGGATTTTACCTTGTGTAAGTTTGACCTGCAAACGGGCAGAACACACCAAATCCGTGTGCATGCGAAACACCTTGGGCATCCCGTAGCGGGTGATCCCGTATACGGATACAAGAAACAAAAGATTAAGGCGGATGGACAGCTGCTACACGCTTGGCGGTTAGAGCTTACACATCCCACCACGGGGGAGAGAATGGTGTTCAATGCGCCCCTGCCCCCTGCATTCCAAGAAATTTTGGATAAACTTTGTAAACAGTACGGCGTGGATAAGATTACGCTGTAAAGGATAGAATATGCTGAAAATCACGAAAGTAAAACGTAAATCCCTTGCAAAGGAGCTTGGGTTAGAGGTCGGGGACGAGATTATCGCCTTCGACGGTTTTGCTTGCGAGGACGAGCTGGATTATTTGTACTACTGTGAAACGAGTAGCTTTACCATGACCGTTCGTGACAAGCGAGGCAAAAACGAGGTCACCGTCACGGTGGAAAAGGAGGAAGGGGAGGAGCTTGGTATCGAGTTTGAGAAGAATACCTGCATCCGCACCTGCCACAACCGTTGCGTGTTTTGTTTTGTCGACCAAATGCCCAAGGGGATGCGTGACAGCTTGTACGTGAAAGACGACGATTATGGCATGAGCTTTTCTTGTGGTAACTTCGTTACCTTGACCAACCTTTCGGACGAGGGATTAGAGCGAATTATTCGTTTGCAGCTTTCCCCCTTGTACGTATCGGTGCATACGATGAACCCCGAGCTTCGTGTAAAACTCCTTCGTAACCGTTTTGCAGGAAAAATCGTAGATCAAATCGATCGTTTGGCGAAGGGTGGTATTGAACTGCATTGTCAGGCGGTGGTTGTGCCTGGTCACAACGACGGGGAGGAGCTTGCCTATACGGCGAGAAAACTCTTTTCCTACTACCCCACTGTGCGCGATCTTGCATGCGTACCGACGGGCATCACCAAATATCGCGAGGGATTGTACCCTATCTCTGACGTGGATAAGGAATACAGCGAGAAGATGTTGGATTTGGTAGACGAGCTGAACAAGGAGTTTGGCGTGGACTTCCTCTTGCCTGCAGACGAGTATTTTATCAAGGCAGAACGGCCGTTTAAGAAGAAGGAATTCTACGGCGATTTTGAACAAATTGAAAACGGTATCGGCATGACGACGAAATTCTTGGACGAGGCGGAAACGGCACTCACTTCCTTGGAGGAAGGGGGCAGGTATGCGTTGAGTAAGCCAAAGCGTAGCGTGGTAATCAGCGGCGTCAGCGCAAAGGGCGTTTTACAAACGATTGTAGATAGATGTAACGCTGCCGTGGACGGCTTGCATGCGGAGGTGCTCGCTGTGCCCAACGATTTCTTTGGAAACACCGTTACCTGCACGGGCTTGTTGACGGGTGTGGACATTTTACATGCGTTGGAAACCCTGCGTGAAAAGACGGGGGATTTTGACGAGGTGTTGTTGGCAGGGAATACGATGAAGGAATTCGAGGAAGTGTTCCTTTGCGGGATGAGTTTGGACGAATTGAAGAAAAAACTCGGTTTTAAAAATATAAAAATCAACAGAGAGGGCGGTTATGGATTGGTGGAAATTCTAACCGCAAGAGAATAAAGGAGGCGATAGAATATGGCAAACCCTTTGATTGCATTGGTAGGTAGACCAAACGTAGGGAAGAGTACCTTTTTCAACAAAGTAGCAGGAAGAAAAATTTCCATCACGGAGGACAGACCTGGCGTAACGCGTGACCGTTTGTACACGGATGCGGTATGGCGTGGAAAAAATTTCACGATGGTAGATACGGGCGGTATCGAGTTAAAGTCGGAAGACGTAATGTGGAAGGAAATTGCAAAGCAGGCGGACGTTGCAATTGAAACGGCGGACGTAATTTTGTTTTTCACCGACGGTAAGGAAGGGCTTCACCCCTCCGATTACGACGTGGCGGACATTTTACGCCGTAGCAAAAAGCCCGTTATCTTGGTTGTAAACAAAATCGATAATTACTCCCCTGAGCAAATTTTTGAGTTCTACTCGCTTGGCTTGGGCGAGCCGTTTGCAATCTCTGCCGAGCATTCACAAGGCATTGGTGACGTGTTGGACGAAGCCATGGTATACTTCCCCGATGAAACGGAGGAAAAAGTGCCGTCCTTGAAGATTGCGGTGGTAGGGAAACCCAACGCAGGAAAATCCAGCCTTGTAAACAAAATTTTGGGTAGCGAAAGAAGCATCGTTACCCCGATGGCAGGTACGACGAGAGACGCCATCGATACCTTGTTCTTCCGTGGGGAGAAGGCCTACACCATCATCGATACCGCTGGTATCCGTAAGAAGAAGAGTGTGGACGACGACGTGGAATATTACAGCAATATGCGTGCATTCGACGCCGTAAGAAGAAGTGACGTTTGTCTTTTGGTCGTAGACAGCGAGGAAGGGTTGACGGAGCAGGACGTTAAGATTATTGGGTACGTGCACGAGCAGGGGAAACCTTCCGTAATCGTTATGAACAAGTGGGATTTGATTGAAAAGGATACCCACACGGTAAATCGTTTTGAGGCACAGATTCAAGAGGATTTGAAGTTCATGGACTACTACAAATCCATCTACATCTCTGCAAAGACGGGGCAACGTGTAGAAAAGGTGCTTGCAGCGGTGGAAGAGGTCTACGCGCACGCTTGCTTCCGTGTACCTACGGGTGAACTGAACGATTTGATCGGCGATGCAGTACGTATGCAGGAACCCCCTTCCTATCAAGGGCGCAGAATGCGTGTATTCTTCTCGTCGCAGGTGTCGATTTGTCCTCCTGTCTTCGTTTTACACGTAAACGACGAAGGACTTTTGCACTTCTCTTACCAAAGATATTTGGAAAATACCATTCGCCGTGCGTACGATTTCACGGGTACGCCCATTAAGGTAACCGTCCGCGAAAAGAAAGAAGAAGATTAAGGGATAGGAAATGAAGGAATTTTCAATTTTGGACAATTGGTGGCAGTTTGTGTTGATTGCGATCGCCTGCTATTTTATCGGGAGTATCAATTTTGCGTGGCTGATTTCCAAGGCGATGCATAAGGATATCACCAAACTTGGCAGCGGTAACCCTGGCACGATGAACGTCACGAGAGAGCTTGGTGTAAAGGCCGGCGCGCTGACCTTTTTGGGCGACGCCTTAAAGGGCGTTATCCCGATGGTGATTTGCTTCTTCCTTTACCGTAAGTACCGTTTTGAGGGTACGATGGTGGCGGTGAGTGATTTTATCCGCTACTTCACGGCTGTATTTGTGGTAATCGGGCATATCTTCCCTGCTTCCACTCATTATAAGGGCGGGAAGGGGATTGCATCCACGTTGGGGATTTTTTGGGGCGGTTTGTCCTTGGAAAGCCCTTGGTGGATATTGCTCGGCTTTGTCGTTGCGGCGATCATCATCACCTTTATCACGGTGACGGAGTGGGGCTCGCTCGGTTCCCTTTTCGGGGTGTCTGGGTGTAGCATTATTCAGCTTGTTATCTTCTATTCGAGATACGGCTCGATGATGAAAACCGCGTTCAACCTGTACCTGGTATGCATCTTTGCGTTTATTTTGGCGTTGAACCTGCTTACGTGGTTTGCACATAGGAAAAACGTGGCGCGCTTGTTCGCAGGCGAAGAGCATCGTACTTTGTTTAAAAAATTCTTCTGTAAAAAGAGCAAATAATAGAGGAAAACTATATGAAAATTATTATCGTTGGCTGCGGTAGGTTTGGACAAAACCTTGCGGAAAAATTGAATGCGGACGGCAATCAAGTAACCATCGTGGATATGAACGCCACGAAGGTGGAGGCGGTTGCCAGCCGTTGTGATATCATGGGCGTTGTAGGGAACGGTGCAACGCAAAGTATACAGCGTGAGGCTGGGGTAGAGAATGCCGATTTGTTGATTGCGGTAACCGGCTCGGACGAGCTGAACCTTCTTTGTGCCGTAATTGCGAAAAAGGAAGGTAAATGTCAGACCATCGTACGCTTGCAAAACCCCGAATACAGCAAGGAAGCGATGTATTTAAAAAATCAGCTTGGTTTGGCGATGGTTATCAATCCCGAATATGCGGCAGCGGAAGAGATTGCGCGTGTCCTTCGTTTCCCTGCGGCGTTGAAGATTGAACCCTTTGCCAAGGGTAAGGTCGAGCTAGTTAAATTCAAGCTGTCGAAGGAAAGCAAGCTGATTGGTATGTCCGTCAAGGATATGGCGGCAAAACATCACAGCGACGTGTTGGTTTGCACCGTTGAGCGTGGCGAGGAAGCGCATATTGTCGATGGTAGCTTCGTCTTTGAGGAAAAGGACGTGGTGTCCGTAATCGGTACGCCGAAAAATACCAACGACTTCTTTAAAAAGATTGAAAATATGGGTAATTCCGTCAAGCAAACGATGATGGTGGGCGGCGGCGTTATCACCCATTATCTTTGTGAGATTTTGGAACATTCTGGCATTGGCTTAAAGGTAATCGCACGCGATTATAAACGCTGTGAAGAGCTTTGCACCAGTTGGCCGAAGGTGGACGTTATCCACGGCAATATCTCGGACAGAGAGCTTTTGCAAGAGGAAGGCATCAAAAAGGCGGACGCTTTTGTGGCGTTGTCCGATTTTGACGAGGAAAATATTCTCTTGTCCTTGTTTGCGCAAGAATTTTGTCAAGGGAAGCTGGTTACGAAAATCAGCCATGCCGATTACGACAGTGTTATCAGCCGTTTGGAGCTGGATACGGTTATTTGCCCTGTAAATATCACTTCGGATAGCATTTTGCGGTTTGTTCGTGCTACCCGTAACGCCAAGGGCAGTAACATGGAAACCTTGTATAACCTCATACCTGGTCAGGTGGAAGCGGCGGAATTTATCATCAAAGACGGCTCTCCCATTGCAGGAAAGCCCCTTTCGGAGCTGAAGTTTAAAAAGGGTGTACTCATCGCCTCGATTTCGCGTGGCGGGGACATTATCACCCCTCGTGGGCAGGATATGATTATGCCTGGCGATGCGGTGGTTATCGTGTCGAAGCATCTCGGCCTTGAGGATATCACGGACATTTTAAGGTGATCGTATGAATTTTGCAATTATAAAAAGAACCCTCGGATGGTTGCTCATTTTCGAGGCGATATTTATGCTGGTGCCGACGCTTACAGCGGTTGCCTACTCTGAATGGGAAACCCTTTGGGCGATCCTTGCAAGTATAGGCGCCTGCCTTGTGGTGGGGTGTTTGTTCCTCATCGGCAGGGTGAAGAGCGAAGACCTCTACGCCAAAGAGGGGATGGTCATCGTGGCGAGTAGCTGGATTATTTTGAGTCTTTTCGGCGCCTTGCCGTTTTGGTTTTCGAGAGAAATCCCTTCCTATATCGATGCTTTGTTTGAGGCGGTGTCGGGTTTTAGCACCACGGGTGCGACCATTTTGACAGGTGACGTAGCAAAGGGTACGGCGGATGGGTATTTGGCGATGTCGAAATCCCTTTTGATGTGGCGTAGCTTTACCCACTGGGTTGGCGGTATGGGTGTGCTTGTATTCATTATGGCGTTCTTACCCTTGAGCGGGGCGAGAAATATGCACATCATGAAGGCGGAAAGCCCTGGGCCTATCGTTGGGAAGCTCGTTCCCAGAGTGCGTACGACGGCGAAGATTTTGTACGCCATTTATTTTGGTTTGACCGTGACGGAGTTTGTTGTATTGTTGTGCGGTCAAATGCCTTTGTTCGATGCATTGAACACGGCGTTTGCGACGGCAGGGACGGGCGGTTTTGCCATTAAAACGGACGGCTTTGCGGGATATTCCCCCTATACACAATGGGTGGTAACCATCTTTATGTTGCTGTTCTCTATCAATTTCAACGCCTATTTCCTGATCCTTTGTGGTAAAATCAAGGATGCCTTCAACCTTGAGGTACGCGTGTTCCTTTATATCGTGTTGGTGTCGATTACCCTCATCACCTTCAACGTTTATACGACGGCGAGTGTGCTGTACAGCTATACCTTTGGGGAGGCGTTGCGACATAGTGCCTTCTCGTTGGCCTCGGTGATTTCCACGACGGGGTTTGCTACGGCGAATTTTGACCTTTGGCCGTCCTTTTCAAAGTGTCTTTTGATTCTTGCGATGTTCGTTGGGGCGTGTGCAGGCAGTACGGGCGGCGGTATCAAGGTGTCGCGCGTGGTGGTTTTGTATAAGGGTGCAACCCATGAAATGCGTAGGGCTTTACACCCGAAGCAGGTGAAGAAAATTTCGATGGATGGGCGTATCGTGGAACACGAAGTGGTGCGAAACACCAATGCTTTTATCATCGTGTACATTTTGCTGTTTATTTCGTCGATGTTGTTGGTTTGCTTGGATCCTGCGGTGGCGAGGGTGAGCGATAATGCGTTGGTGACGAATTTTACAGCGACCTTGGCGACGTTGAATAATATCGGGCCTGGGTTGGATGCGGTTGGGCCCGTGGGGAACTTTGCGTTCTATAACCCGTTCTCGAAGCTGGTGTTTATCTTTAATATGTTGGCGGGGCGTTTGGAACTGTTCCCGATGTTGATTTTGTTCCACCCTGCAACGTGGAAAAAATAATCAAGCTGGGCTTGGCGGCAGTAAGGTGTCTTTCCCTTCGTCTTTGAAGGTAGCTTCGTGCATACCCCAAGTTAATTTTAGACCATAATGGAAATACCCCCCGTGGATTTAATCCACGGGGGGTAACTTTTACATTTTATATCATTTTTAGTGAATGCACGGAGCTAACTGTCCAAGTGTGTGAAAAGACACCTTACTGCCGCCAAGCTCAGCTTGGTTATTTGGTGCCGAATAATCTATCCCCTGCATCGCCAAGGCCAGGTAAGATATATCCGTTTTCGTTCAACTGTCTATCCTGCGTAGATACGTAAATGCTAACGTCAGGGTGTGCCTCGGCTACCTTGGAGATACCCTCGGGTGCACCGATAATCGCCATAAATTTAATGGTCTTACAGCCACGCTTTTTCAAAAGGTTAATCGCATCGCAAGCGCTGCCACCCGTTGCAAGCATGGGATCTACCAAAAGTACGAGTTTGTCTTCAATCCCTTCGGGGAGCTTACAGTAATATTCCTTCGGCTCTAACGTTTCCTCGTCACGGTACATACCGATATGCCCAACGCGTGCGCTGGGGAAAAGTACGTGGATACCGTTTACCATACCAAGCCCTGCACGAAGGATAGGTACGATGGCGATGGCGTTGTCCGCAACCACCGTTTGTTCACAGGTTTCCAAGGGCGTCTTTACCATTTTCGTGGTGGTGGGAACGCCTTCCTTCAACGCTTCATAGGTCATGAGCGTGGTGATTTCCTCGATCAATTCGCGGAATTCTTTCATGGAAGTTTTTTCGTCGCGTAAGATAGCGATTTTGTGGTTAATTAAGGGATGATTGAAAACGATTACGTTGTCGTAATTTTTCATAACGATTACCTCGTATAAATATTTTTCTTATTATATCACACTTTTTCCAAAATGGCAAGGGGAGAAAGAGAAAAAACGCCCGAGATGGGCGTTTTTTTATATGGTTTCTTCTTCAATGAATATAGTGAAAGTGGAATTTGCCAAATCGACCGTATTTTTGGCGATTTTTACCGTCCTTTGCTCGCTGTACAAACCCTTGTTGTTGGTATGGCGGACATAATAGGGGAACGCCGAGGAGGAAATGTCCACACGTAGCTTTTCACCCTTTTTCACGACAAAGGCGTGCGGTTCAAACGAGAAATCCAGCTCCGCCGTATCGTTGGGGGTGTAATCTGATACGAAATTCGAGATTTGCTGAATATCGTCTCGTAAACCGTAATCCCCCTCCGCTTTTACAAGACTGACGCGCACGTAAAAGCAGGTGTCCTCGCAATCCGACCGTACCTGCAAGCTCGCCTGCATTCTTCCCTTGATAAAGGTGTCCTTGTCAAAGGCAGGGAGGTATACGGTGAGGATATCCTGTCGAGTGTTGGGAGGGGCTTGCCAAGCGTTGCCTCCGATGGCACATAAACCGCCGTTGAAGGGGGCAGGGTTGTTGGGATCGTAAAGATAGGTCCTTTCCCCATCGCCAAGGGGGAAGGTGATTTGCTTTTGGGGTTGGGTGAAAGTATCCGTTTTCCAAGCCTCGCCAAACAGCTGATAATAGGTGATTTTCCCCGTTTCTACAAAGGGATTTTCACCGCTTCGGATGGCGTTGAACCACTTTACAGGATACTCGCCAAAACGCTCCGTGATTGTGGCGTTGTCGAATTGAATAGGCTGCGTAGCAGGGGCAGGACCGTGGTCGTAGGGATGGACGATAAAGGCGGATTTGCTTTTCGTCTGTTCGTCCATGTCTTCCCAAGTATCGAAGATGCCACCCGTCGTTAAATCGTAAAACCCTGCCGTTAACAGGATGGGGATGTTGGCGTTTTTGAGGGCGTTGCGGGTGTCCATTCCACCGTCCTTTGTCCACCAAAAATCATCCTCTCTATTGGGGTGGAGAAGCATTTTGTCATAGGCAGGTACGCGTTCACTGAATACGGACTGCGTAAAATCGGTAAAGGGGAGGACGTTGTAGCTCTCGGGGGTGCAGTTCCTTTGCATGGGCGTTTTGTTCTTGTACATGGTTGCGTACCAATTCCAAAACGCAATCTTGTAGAAGCCGTTTTTGTATAAAAGGTTGTAGCGGTTGCAATCCTGCTTGTTAAAAACCGCGCCCTTGATATCGGGGGCAAAAGGGGATGTGAAATAATGCACCGTGGAGGTGTAACTACCACCGCAAAGGTACAGCTCGCCATTGTAAAAGGGTTGCTGACGTACCCATTGCTGTAAGGTGAGCCCGTCCTCACGCTCGGTCGTGTAGGGGACGAAGTCGCCGTCACTCTTACCGCATCCGCGACAATGCTGATAGACTACCGCATACCCGTTTTCAAGGAAGGATTTTTGCATTTCCGCAACACGAGAAATGGCTTCCGCCTCCGTGCTCGTCTTTGCGTACTCCACATAGGGAGAACGAAGGATTACGGTGGGGAATTTGTCCGTGGGATTCGGCAGGCAAACGACGGTGAAGAGGTTGGTGCCGTGGCTATTTACGTGGTAAAAGGTGTTGTGGGACATAAAAATCGCCTCGCGTTGGTTGGGGTATGTGTTTATTATATAACGGGGAAGGCGGTTTGTCAAGACGGTAGAAAAAAATGGCGTAAAAAAACGCCCGATTTGGGCGTTTTTTATATAAAGTTTTTTTTGTGAATAGGATTATTTCATTTGCGAGCCTTCAACAAAGTTTTCAGGAATCTCGAGAACGGTCGTTCCGTAGTTGCTGAACTTAATGCTAATCGTGGCGCGGCCCATAACAATCATTTCACCGTTGGAGCGACCAAATACGTCGCTTTCATAGGTGAGATCTACGATGTTGCCCATTATATCAATTTCAATGCTGATGGAATAAAGGGTGTAATCCATACCGTTTTGGTTGATTGCGATATTTTCGCCTTCGTAGGTATTTGTATCTGCATTGTAGGTCAACTGCGAATATAAACCAGCGAAAGGAGAGGTGTACGTTTGCATAAATATAGAACCGATGGGCGCGTTACCGCTGTAGGGGTTTCTTACCCAAACGCCTTGTTCAAAATGATAGCGATAGAGTTGATCGTCTTCCATGGAAAAGTATTCCGTGTATCCGTCTTCGTCGCTCGTCATTGTTATGTTTTCCGAAATTTTTACCGTTTGTTCCATATAACGAGTTTCACCCGTAAGGCTAACTACGTTGTTCGTCATATTTGTGGTTACGTTGCTAACGTTAGCGGCATTTGCGAAAACGATATCCCATTTTTCTTGTCCAATTCCAGTGCTGAT
This sequence comes from Candidatus Scatosoma sp., assembly GCA_045643825.1. Taxonomy (GTDB): domain Bacteria; phylum Bacillota; class Clostridia; order Christensenellales; family Borkfalkiaceae; genus Scatosoma. The sequence continues at coordinate 7,136 of JAZRFV010000022.1, read as the reverse complement.
TTGCACGTCGCCACTACCACCTGGATTTTCGCCTTGATTGCCGGAACCTTGAATAACGGTCGTACCGTAATCCCAGAAGGTGAAGGTAACGTTGACGAAAAGCTGTTTAGGGGTGCCGTTTTCTACGTAATTTTGCACCATATCACAGGTGATTTCCGTGATATTGAAGTTTGCGTCGAATTTTACTTTAACATTGCTTGCGATAATTTCAGTGTTTACGTATTCGAAAACGTCTACTCTATAAGTAATAGGTTGAGCTGCTACGTAATAACCGCTTGCCGCATCGTAAGTGAAGTTAGCGAAATTGTCGAGTACCATTAAGGTCGTGCTGATGAAAACGGTACGGAGAGCATCCGTGGATTCTTTGTCCATGATTTCAAGGTCTTCGCCTTCATCAACATAAGCGGATACGTCACCAGCGAGCATATAAACGCCTTCTTCTGTCTTTACACCGTCTTTGTCAAAAGCAATCATCCCAAAAGTTACGTTGTTGAAATTGGTGATGGCGGTTGCCTCTTCCCATTTTTCTTCGGGCGTTTTTACGGGAGTACCACTCTCACTTGTAATCGTACTTGTAATGCTTTCGTTGGTGGGGGTGGAGTTATCTTTTTTGGAAGAGTCGTCGGCCCCGTTGCAGGCAGCTGCCGAAATACCCGTGCAAAGGCAGGTCATCATTGCGAGTAAGGAACATAATTTTTTCTTCATATCATTTACCTCCTAACTTGTGTGGTGAACATACACAAGCATATTATATATAGTATACTACCATTTTTTGGAGTAGTCAATAGGTAAAAATAATTTTTTAATGTGTTTTTGTTTGTTTTTTGGTGTAAATGATTGCGTTTATTGGAAAAACGCCCCCCAAGGGCAAGAGCCATTGGGGGCGTATCATATTTTTACAAGGACAGGTTAATGTTTTTTGAGCTGGATATATTTTTTCATCAGCGTTTCTGCGCGATTGCCAATCAGCTCCACTTCGTCCTTCGTGGCGTTGCCTACGGCGTATTGATAGAGCAATTCGCCATCGATAAACGCCTGCTTGTCGTGGATGGGGAAGTAGCGTTCCATCAAGAAGGATGCGTACTTTTGCAGGCGGTATTCCCCTACAAGGCGGTATTCTTTCGAGATGGTATCCACCGCAACGGAGTATTTTTCACGCACGGCGTTGAGGATATCTACCCTGGCGTTCGATTTTGCAAACACGATGGTGGAGCAAATGTCGTAATTGCGGTTGCGTGCGATGGAGGAATGGCTGTCCGTCGAGCCAACGATAGGGTGTACCCTGCCGTGTTTATACTCCTCATAATACATCGCCGTTTGGAACCCGTTTTGCTGGTAGTAATTTTCACCGCCCAACACCTCGAAGGCATCGAAGGGGTGGTTTTTCAACATGTGTAAGGTGAAATCTTCGGGGATTTGGTACAGGTCGTTGATCCAGTAAGGGTGGCAGAAAATACCCAAGCCCTCCGCCTGACGGATTTTGTCGAAAATCCAAAGGCAAACGGCGTACGAGCAAGCATCCACGGTGTCGGGGAAGCCGTCCTTCTTCAAGCCTTCTTCAATGGTGTGGATTTCCGCCCAAAAATCGTTCATCTCGTACACGGTAGGGGGATTTACGCTCTCGTCGAAGCGTCTTTTGGAAATTTCCCCGTTCGTATCGAGGTAATTTTCCTTCATTGGCAACAAGCCGTTGACGGAAAATAAACCGCCTGCGTTGACGATATGTACCTTCGTGCCAGGCAGGTGCACTTCCTCGCCAGGAAGGATGTTGAGGGGGATGTTTACGTCCTTATAAAAGGCGATTGCCTCCAAGGACGGGTAATATCTATCGTGATCGGTGATAACGAGGAAATCGTATCCCTTCTTGCGGTAGTTTGCACAAACGATATGGGGTGGCTCCTGCCCGTCCGATCTTGTCGTGTGCAGGTGAAAATCGCCACGGAGGGGGTACCGCCCCGCCAAATCCTCACCCAACGCATAGGTGTGTAATTGCGTGATTTGTGCGCCCTCTTTGTAAATGCGGACGAAATATTCCCCTTCCATATTTGCTCTGAAGGGGAAACGGATTGCACCATTTTCCACAACGCAGGTGTACTCGGTCGTGTTCCACGCGGTAAACTCCTCGGCGGGGGCACCTGCCATTGCACGATGCACGGTGACGGTGTATTCCCCTTCAAAGGGCTTCTTTTGCCCTTGGGTGGTTACGGTAAAGGTCGTTTCCTCCGCAATGGGAAAAACCAAGGGGTAAATATCAAACGCATTGCGTATAAACAGCTCGGACATGGGTGCCTCCTACAAAAATAAACTCGTACCTGGTGCCTTGAAAGGAAAGTATGTTCGCTGTCAAGTGCTTTACCATTTTACCACACTTTTTACAAAAAAACAAGGGGGTAAAAGGATTTTTTATTAGAGAAAAAGAAAAAACGCCCGAGTAGGGCGTTTTTATCATAGCATGTATAGATACGCGTTAATTTTGCTGTTCTTCCAAGTTTTTTGCAAGTTGTGTTTGTTCTTGGGTAAATTCCTCTGCTGAAGTTTTGGCTTTGGGGGTGACGGTGAAATTCTTTTCGACAGGATAATTGATAACCACCTGCGGATATGCGATATCGATGCCGTTTTCCGTGAGTAATCTTCGATATTCTCGATTGAGGTCTCTTTCCACCTGGAAACGATCCTCTTCCAAGCATTTTGCAACAATTTTGATGGTTACGTTGGAATCTTTAAACATACAAACGCCTTTATAATAAGGCCCCTCCTTGATAGCAGGGATATTGCTTGCAATTTTTTCAAAGTTGTTTTTAAGCAGGTTTTCCACCAACTCTACGGGTACGTCGTAGGGGAAATCGCAATCAACCACGGCAAGGGAGAGCTCGCGAGATAAGTTGATTACGTCACCGATAGCGCTGTTATTGATAATTTTGATGTTACCTGCCGCATCTAAAAGCTTGGTGGAACGAATACCGATTTCCATAACCGTACCTCGGAAATCTCCGATGGTTACGATTTCGCCCACGTGATATTCATCTTCAAAGATGATGAAGATACCTGCAATGATGTCGGCAATCAGGGGTTGTGCACCAAGACCGACAATCAACGTCAACACCCCGATAGAGGCGACGAGCGCAGCAGTATTCACACCGCACGCCTTTAAGATGAGGATAATAATCGTAATCGCGCAGGTATATTTCACCATACCGTCTAAAAGAGAAAGGGTTGTTTTTGCGCGGTAGCTCTTTTTCATGCGTGCGCTGAAGAATAAACGGATTACCCTGCATACCGCATAAACAATTACGATATAAATCAAGCTTTCAATCAAGGTAGGGACGTGGGATTTCAGGGAAATGAAGGTCTTATGGATATCCCAAACGTTTTCCTTCATCCACACCGCAAAGGGGATGGTGGGGGAAACCAATTGAATGATAAAGCATCCGATTAGTGCAATTAGAAACAATCCAAGGATTATTTTTTCTAAAATAGAGAATATTTTTTTGCTGTTTTTCTTGTTTTCCATTGTAGATACCTCTTATCTTAAATATCTTTGTAGATGATTACGCTTCCTGTCAGGGAAAGATTGCCGATATAGCCGTCAATCCCTTCCATGTTTTGTGCGAAAGGAGTGCAAGTGAAGTAGACGGTTGCCCATTCAAGCTCTTGTAAAAAAGTGTGGGTAAGTGTATATACACCCATAGTGTCGTCGTAGACAAAATCACTTTCTTGGAGCTGTATTTCCTCTCCGCTGGAACTTACCAAACGAAAACTGCTTAAATCAAGAATATCCGTTTTATAGTAGTCGATGGAAAGGGTGAGGGTGTTGTCAAGTAGCTCCGCGTCAAATTGTCCGTCGATATAAAACTCGTTCACCATACCGGATACGGGGATTTCATTAAAACAATATTGTACGCCGTTATACTCGTAACAAATTTGGTAGGTTAAGGAGTAAGCTTCGTTGGGGATACCTTCCGCAACGAAAAGGGCATCTCGGGAAGCGAATCGTCTATTTCCTAATAGGATTTGATAATACAACCCTTCGTTTTTGGCGGAAAAATCCGTTTGGATATAGACGTTAATCGTGCCGTCGGAGTTGTAGGTAAGTCCTACGTCGTTCGCGTTTTTGTAGTTGAAAACGTACTCGGGGATGGTAGGCGCGGTGGTGTAGATTTCAGTGACGAAATCCTCCGTTGTTTTTTCCCCGTTGGTGTTTGTGAGGAATACTGTATAGCTTCTTTGCGTGTCCGCTTCGTAGAAAAACTCGGCATAGTCCCCATAAAGCTCTTCCTCTAAAATAACCTCTGCGGTGTTTGTATCGACGACGTGGACCGTCGTTCCGCCGTTCGTCAAACCCTTTAAATACAAAACAATTGTACCGCGATAGGTGTTGATTTGTACGTCTGCCGTTAAGGAATTGTCCAACGCACATTCGTATACATGGCAATCCAACGCCTGCTGTTCCGTATCGTATCGAATGATAGGCTGTATGGAGATGGGGATAAGGCTGTCTTCAACCATCAGTGTTGCGTAACCTTGTGCAAGCTCACGTGTGGTGAGTGTACGGGAGATGGGCTCCGTTTGTCCTGTGTAGGAAAGCAATAATTCTACGGTGCATGCTTCCGTTAAATTTGCATCCGCAAAATCGATGCGGAGCTGATTCAACCTAACCACGGTCACCTCGGATATGCTAATTGTATAATCAGGGATTGCAGGCAGGGGAAGCGGTTCTTCCGGCTCCGTCGGAGTATCGGGTATAGGTGTGGGGGGCGTATCCTCTTCTATAACCGTATCCGCCGTTTGAAAGGCTTTTTCAAAATAGGTCGTTTTTCCCCAAGCCTCGTCGTAGGAAACGAACGAGAAGGTGTAAGCCCATTCCTCTTTCAAACTATCTACCTTGTTTGTATACACGCCTTCGTCTTCCACTAAAAACTGCTGGTCCTCTTCGTTCGTGGTACTAATGACGATGTAGTACTGTAAATCGTCCTGCAACTCGTCTACGGATAACACATACTCGATACAGGTACCGTTCACGGCAAAGTTTAAGAGATCTACTTTTGGCGGTGGAGTGATAGCGTTTGCCCCGACGACGGCGACAATTGCTACACTCGAAGTGACAGCCACACCTTTTAGTGAGTTTAAAATTTTATTGACGATTGTACCGTTATCCACTTGCTTTGCTGCGGCTCTTTTTTGGGTAGTCGTGGTAATTTCCTGACCAGAATCAGCAAGCTCTTTATCGGGGACGCTCACCTCTCGGCTGATGGCATAAATTTCCGCAGGGAAGTATTTGTATTCAGTTGAAGAATTGTATTCGTAAGAATGATAAAATTCGTCTTTTATAGCAAACACCTCCTTTACGAAATGCCGCGTTGGGATAATTTTTTCTTTATTTTATCATATAAACAGTGGAAAAACAATACTTTTTTAAAAATAAATTGTGTTGATGATGAAAAATAGAAGGGAAAGTGTAGAAGATGGCGTAAGAGTATAAGGAAAGATTGACGAAATGGATTTTTTTTGATAAAATAAAGAAAAAGGTTGAAAAAGGAGTGGCGGTTAATGAAGGAATTAACCTCAAAAAAGGGCGGTTTTAGTAGCGGGCTTGGTTTTATCTTGGCTTCCGCAGGCTCCGCCATCGGTTTAGGGAATTTATGGGGCTTTCCCTTTAAAACCGCACAAAACGGTGGGGCGGCATTCGTCTTTATATACGTTGCGTGCGTTATTTTTATCGGCTCTATCACGATGATTTGTGAAATCTTCTTGGGGAAAAGGGCGCAGGCAAACCCCATTAGTGCGTTTAAGAAGATAGGGAAGAATCTCGGTTGGATTGGTGTGGTTGCCATTTTTGTGCCTTCGGTGATTGTTTGCTACTACTCCGTTTTGGGCGGGTATACCGTCACTTTTACCGCAAACGCTTTTACCGGCAACGCAGGGAAGCTGGGGGAATATTCTTCCTCGCCATGGACGATTATCCTGTTCAGCGCTGTGTTTATCGCCTTTGCTTTGGCGGTGGTAATGGCAGGGATCAAAGGGGGGATTGAAAAAGCCTCGAAGGTGTTGATGCCGATGCTGTTTATCTTGTTGCTTGCGGTGGTTATCTTCGTGCTTTGCCTCGGTGAAGGGGTGAAAGAGGGTGTGGCGTACTACCTTATCCCCGATTTTTCAAAGGTGACCTTTGGTTCGGTTTTGTCGGCGATGGGGCAGGCATTCTACTCCTTGTCGCTGGGTATGGGTACGATGATTGTGTACGGCTCCTACACGGACAAGGAAATCAATATCGTGAAATCCACGGGGATGATTTGTATCTTTGATACGCTGGTGGCGTTGTTAGCAGGGCTCGCGATTTTTCCTGCGGTGTTCCATTTTGCCTCGGTGGAAGGGGTGGACGTTAGCACCTTAAACCTCAACGGAATGATGTTGATGTTCGAGACCTTGCCCAAGGTGTTTGAGCGCATCGGTTTTGTGGGGAATATCATAGAGTTTGTCTTCTTTGCAATGGTGGTGATTGCGGCGGTGACCTCGGTGATTTCTATCCTGGAGGTGTCGAGTCAGTTTGTAATCCAAGCCTTCAAGGGCTCCCGAAAGCGTACGACCGTGGTCGTCGCTTTGGGTACGTTTGCACTCTCGATACCGATTGCGATATCCCTTGGACATTCGTTAAACGGCGTGGCGAAGATGACGGTGTTCGGGTTGGATTGGCTGTCGTTTTTGGACGTGATGACCAACACGATACTGATGCCCGTATGCGCCTTGCTCTCGTGCGTGGCGGTGGGTTGGTTTATCGGTGTGCCGAGGACGATGGCAGAGCTGAATGCGGACGGCACCTCCTTTGGGCGGTTGCAAAAAGCGGTGGGCGTGATGATAAAATACGTCGTGCCTGTGTTGATTGCCGTTATCGAAGTGTTTGGGCTCAAAGATTTGGTGTTCCCGAATGGTGTGTTTAGCGGTAACGGGTTGGGGATTGCCTTGGCGTCGTATTCGCTGTTTGGCGTATTGATTGCCGTGTATTTCCTCTTTTTTAAGAACCGTGAAACGGGAACGAATGCGGATGAAATGGATATGAAATAAGATATAAGGTAGGTATGAAAAGCCCCGCTGGTTGGCCACCAGCGGGGCTTTTTTAGTTGAATTAACAGGTTTATTAGCAG
>JAZRFV010000021.1:0-32947 GCA_045643825.1 Candidatus Scatosoma sp. | reverse complement strand
TTCGTAAAGAAATATACGGAAAAAGCGAAGTCGATTTATGGGAATAGATACTGATATATTCCAACTTGTAGAGGATAGGTAATGACGAAACAAGAATTTCTTGAACATTGTTTGAATACGTACGGCACAACGCCTGACCATCCGTTTAGCGATGATTTTGAAACGGCTGTGCTTCGGCATAAGGACAATCGCAAGTGGTATGCTTTGTTGATGAAATTATCGCGGAGAAAGTTTGGGCTCGACAGCGATGAAGTGATAGACGTAGTCAATTTGAAAGTGCCGATGGAATTGTCCTGTTCCTTTGGCGTAGAGGATGGAGTGTATCCCGCATACCATATGAACAAGTTGCATTGGGTTTCGGTGTTGCTGCCTGATGCGCCCGAAGACGTTGTGCGTTTCCTTGTAAGCGCTAGCTTCGTGATTACAGAGCAAGAGAAAAAGAGCGTACAAAATAAATGACATGAAAGAGGGGAGACGAAATCAATCGTCACCCCTCAAAATTTGATACGCAGTAAACAAAGAAAAGGGAAGTTGAAAAAATCAGTAAAAATAAGCAATAAAAAAGCAGTGAAAATCGTTTGATTTTCACGGGTTTTTGGTCGAGGCGACGGGATTTGAATCCGGAGCTGAAACGCTGAGAGACTTTATGTATAAAGGATTTTCGGTATGCGTTCCCCATTATTCCCCATTATTCCTCCAAAAGCAATAAAATCGAATGTCATCAAGCTTTTATTATAGCAATTATTTTTTAACCCTAAAGGAATTGCTGAAAAAAGAAAAACGGCGGGATTTCGCAAGCGGATTAGCGCGAAAACCGCCGTTTTTTCTGCCTTTAAGTCGGCAAGTCGGTCGAAAAAAAGCGACGACACCAAAACCTAAGCGCAGCAGGTGCGCTCGCAAAAGTCAAGGTGTCGTATTATGCTCTTTTCATTTTTTAACGAAGAAAGTATTGACAAGAAATAAATCTTTTGTTATAATGCAAGGCAAAAGTTTGATAGGAGGCAAAAAGTAGTTCTATGAAGAAAGCAGATATAAGAATTCGAGATCCCTTTATTTTGGTCGACAACGGATTCTATTATATGTATGGAACTACCAATTTGAAAGACGGACTGGATGCAAAAAATATTTTTTCGGTGTATACATCTAAAGACCTTGAAGAATTTGATGGCCCTTACGTGATATTTGATGGAGCGAAAGAACGTTTTTGGGCGACTCAAGATTATTGGGCTGCTGAAGTTTGGAAATACAACGGGAAATATTATCTCTTCGGCAGTTTTAAATCAGAAAATCACAGACGCGCTACGCAAATACTTGTTAGCGATTCCCCGATAGGGCCGTTTAAAGCTTTTTCTGATAATGCGATTACGCCTGCAAAATGGGAATGTTTGGACGGGACGCTTTGGATTGAAAATGACGTTCCCTATATGGTATTCTGTCATGAGTGGACGCAGTGTCAGGACGGGGAAATTCTTGCAGTTGAACTATCGAAAGATTTGTGCGAAATGGTTGGAACTCCGTTTTTATTATTTAAAGCGAGTGATAACCCGTATGTTACTTCCATACACGTGGATGGGTATAGCGGCAAGGTTACCGACGGACCGTTTTTGTTTAACGAAAAAGGTAAAATAAAATTGATTTGGTCAAGTTTTTGTGAGGGAAAGTACTCCATATTAGAGGCTACGGCAGATAGTATAAAAGGTCCATGGACGCATTATAAGAGTCGTTTTGATTTTGACGGTGGACACGCAATGGTATTTACCGATTTAAACGGTCAAAAATATGTTTCGTTGCATTCTCCTAATACGGCAATGCAAGAGAGGGCAACGTTTATTCCTTACGAGAGCACTAAATGAAATTATCAATGTAAAGATAGGAAGGAGATATGTTATGTACAATACAATTCGACCGGGTAAATTTTGGTATGATACCGAAGGGAAACGAATACAGGCACACGGCGGTTCGTTATTATATGCAAATGGAAAATATTATTGGTATGGGGAAAATAAAGAAGACGTAACAGGCAGAGCAAAAGGAGATACTTGCCCTATTTGGCATAAGGGAGTCCGTTTGTACTCTTCTGACGATTTATATAATTGGACGGATGAAGGTGTTATTTTGGTGGAAAACGAGAATAAACAATCGCCGTTTTATATTGGAAGAATTATGGAACGTCCGCATATCGTTTATAATCAAAAGACAAAAAGATTCGTTTTATGGGCAAAAATAGGCGGCTTAGTAGATGATGATGAGGCTTTTGGAAATTGTTATTTTGCAGTATGTGAAAGTGAGGACTTGCACGGAGAATGGCAATATGTAAATACAATACGAGCGTATTCGGCTGGTGATTTTGATTTTTGTGAAATGAACGGAAGAATGCACGTTGTCTTTGAAAAACCGCATTCAGAAATGTTGTGCGGAGAACTCAATGAAAGCTATACCGATTTTAACGGAAATATATCCTCGCATCTGCCTTATCCGTTTCCTCCGTTTGTAAGGGAAGCCCCTGCATTTTTTCAAAGAAAGGGTAGAAACTTTATATTGACTTCTGGAACTACGGCATATTTCCCGAACCCAACGGAGGTTGCAGAAATTTTGGAAGTACACGGCGAATGGAAAGAATGGGGCAATGCTTGTATTGGGGATAAAGAGGAAAACTCTTTTCACGCACAATTCTCGTCGGTCTTTAAGCATCCCTTCAAAAAGGATTTGTATATAGCCTTGGGTGATCGGTGGCTGAATGATTTGTCCAAAAATATGCCTGATCCAAGGGTTATATTTGAATGTATTTTTAATAAAGAGCTAAAATCTACTCGATACGATGTATCAAAATATACGGATGAAAATACCAGCGAAGCGACCTACGTATGGTTGCCAATTCGGTTTAGAGAGGACGGTATACCGTATCTTTGTTGGGAAGATGAGTGGAAAATAGAAGATTTTGAATAAACAAAACGAAAGGACGCGTCTAAGGTAGAAGCGTCCTTTTGATTTATATAAAGTCAAGGTTTGGTGTGAAGGTTTTGCTTTTTGTATTCGGAAGGCGTTATACGATACGTTTTCTTAAATATACGGTTGAAATGGGAAGAGTCGCTATATCCGAGTGTTTGCGCGATGGAAACAATAGACATATTCGAGTAAATTAAGAAATGGCAAGCTTGTTCCATTTTTATTTTGGTCATATATTCAATAAGGGTACAATGTTCATATTCCTTAAATAGGCGGAGTAGATGCGGATGGCTAAACGCGGTATTTTTTACAACGTCGGTTACACTCCAATGCATATTGTTGGGCTCATTGATTTTTAAAAGTAAATCGGTGAGCCATTGTGGCTTTGAAGAATTGAAAAAGTTGTTTTGGCTAAAGACTTTTTCTAAAATATAAGTAATCAAGAAATTGATAAATAGATCGGCTGATTTGGCGCTAGCTTCATTACGAATCAAAGAAACATAATTGATGATTTTTTGCACCTGCGCGTCGTTAAAGAAAACACGGTGTTTTCTTTGAGTTACAAGGTTGTCATAAAAATCTTCAGAGAAGTTTGCGCATATTTGTTGCATCAAAGGTACACGAATACGCATCGCGAGATGTTTTGTTGCGCTTTCGGCGTTACGAAAATAATGATAATCTGTATTAGGCTGCAGTAATAGGGCGGTGTAACGAGATAACAGCTCTGTTTTTTTATTGAGTGTGTGATGATAGGAGCCTTGAAGGACCAATAAAAACTCCCAATAGTCGTGATTATGATTTTCAGGAAAATCTCCAAAAAAATAATATGGGTAGGCATTTTCGTATTTTTTATCGCCAAGTACGTGGCGGTTGTAGATATCCTTTTCCATAACTTCTCCAATTTTTTATTTATTATAATATAATTATAATACAAAAAATGAGTCGTGTCAATGGTAAAAAATGCCTTTTCGATAAAAAAAATCTATGAAATTTTACCTGAATGCAATAAAATGATAAAAAAAGGCTATATTTTGAGAAAAATAATCAAGACAATCCAAGGTAAATATGTTATTATGATATCATCAATAATAGGCTTATTATACAATTTTGGTTTTTACATAATTAAAAATAGGTGGTGTAGGTAGGCTCGCAAGGTATGTAAATATGGAGAAATTAGTTTTAGGAAGTTGGGAATTAGATTATTGCGGAAAGACATATCCCGCAAGCGTTCCCGGCGATGTGTTGATTGATTTATATAAAAATGGGGTTGTTGAAGATCCTTATTACGCTGAAAATTTACATGTGGCGAGACAATATTTGGAGGACGTTTGTACATATCGGACTAAGTTTGATGCATCGCATACGGGAAAATGTGTTGAACTTGTTTTTGATGGGATTGATACCTATTCGGAAATATATCTTAACGGTCGGTTGCTTGGAAAAACGGAAAATATGTTCTTGCAATACCGTTTTTCAGTAACAAATATATTGAAAGAAAAGGACAATGTACTGGAAGTGCGCATGCTTCCTCATAGTCGGTATATTGACGAGGAGTATCATGGCCGAGGTGTGTTTAATACGAAACGTTTGCAGTTACGTAAGGCGCAATGCCATTTTGGCTGGGATTGGGCTCCCGATTTAAGCGGTTACGGCATTTGGTTGCCAGTTTATGTGGAAATTCATGAAGAATGTTTGCGTGATGTTTGGTTGGTTCCTTCTAACGACGGCAATGTAAAAGTATACGCGGAAGTAGAAGGCAATGGTGTTTTAGAGATATTCGTAGACAAAGAGCTCTATGGCGCATTCCCCGTAACGAATGGGAAAAATGAATTGGCTTTTACCGTTAAAAACGCTAAGTTATGGTGGCCAAACGGTTACGGCGCGCAGCCATTATACGATTATGAAATTCATTATATCGTAAACGAGAAGGCGGTAGATACAAAGACGGGTACATTTGCGTTCCGTGAAATTACCATCCTGGAAGAAGACGTCGGTGAAGGCAGAACGGGCTTTGGCTTTGCGGTAAATGGAAAACGTATCTTTGCCCAAGGCTCGAATTGGGTGCCTTGCAGTAATCAAACGGGGGCTATTCCCGACGAAGAATATGAAACGCTGTTGCATTATGCACAGCAAGCAGGTTATACAATGCTTCGCAACTGGGGCGGCGGCATTTACGAAAAAGAAATTTTTTATAATCTTTGCGACAGATATGGCATTTTAGTATGGCAAGATATGATGTTTGCTTGTCAGGACGCGCCGCAAGGCGTAAACATTGAAGAACGGATAAAGCCCGAATTGGAATATCAGTTGAAGCGCATCCGTAAACATCCGTGTGTTGCCATTATTTGCGGCGGCAACGAATGGTCTGCGGATAATGGAACTGGAAATGACGGTGTGATTTCCTTATTAGAAGAATATAGCCATCGTCTTATTCCAAAGCTGCGATTTATTCCTAATTCTCCATTTGGTAAAGACACGTTAGAATTATCCAACAGAACGTCGGGAGATACGCATATTTCTTGTTTAGACAAATGTTTTGATAATGATAATTTTAGGGATTTTAGAAAGTACATAGATAATAACCGCGCACAGTTCTACTCAGAGTGTACGTCAATAGGCTGTTCAAGGGTGAGAAGCTTAAAGAAGTTTATCCCCGAAGATAAGTTGTGGCCCATCAATGATGTATGGGAAACGCATTTTGTAAAAAACCCGTTTATCCCTAACCCAGAGTTGACGTTTGTGCGGAGAGAAGAGCGTTTGTGTAAGGAGTTCTTCGGGGAAGCGACCAGTGTAACCGATTTTGCAAAAAAATCAATGGTAACGCAAGGTGAAATGATTGAGGCGGAAGCCGAATACGCCCGTATGAACAAGCATTGTTACGGCTTCATGAATTGGATGTTTAACGACAACTGGGGTTGCGGCACTTGGGCACTTATTGATAAATATTTAGAGCCGAAGGCGGCGTATTATTATTTAAAAAGAGCATACAAATTGCTTTCTGTTCGATATGTGTATCAAAATGGAGGGCTTGGATTATTCATTTCTAACGATAGCACGGAAGATTTTATCGGTGGATTTGAATATGGTATTAAAAATTTCGACGGAACCATTATTCAATCTCAAAGTGCTATTTTGCATGTATATGCAGGCGAGGTCGTTCGATTGGATCCCATTTTGGGGAAAGGCGATTATTTATACGCAAACCTTGGGGAAGGAAAGGATAAAACGATATTTTACTTAAAACCGTTTGCTAAACGTTCTTGGACAACCGATGTAACGCTTCTCTTTGTTGAAGTAAAAGAAAACGGAATTGTGGTCAAGATTAAAGCGAATACGTTTGCGCGCTGTGTCTTTATTGATTATCCAAAATCTTTGTTGTGCTCGGACAATTATTTCGATTTGGAGCAAGGTGAGGAACGGGAGGTTCTTTTAGAAGGGCTTCGTGAAGAAGATTTCGAGAGTGTTTCTGTGAAGACCTTTGCGGATGAATGGACGGAATAATAAAAATAGGAATAAGTCGCCATAAGAATGATATTCGATACGGCGCAAAAATAGAAAAATATTAAGGAGAAAAAATGATATGAAATTGAAGAAAATTAGTTGTTTGACAATGGTGCTTGCGATGCTTATGTCGGCGGCAGCTTGCGGTGGCACGACTGCGCCTCCGGGAGAATCGACCTCGGATACCACAGCGGAAGGTAAGACGATTTTGAAAGTCGGTACCTACGACGGCGGTGTTGGTACGGCTTGGTTGGATGACGCAGCAAAAGCATTTGAAGAAAAATATGCAAATGTTTCCTTTAATGAGGCTGCTGGCGAAATGGGGGTAAAGGTTGACATCGTTGGGAATAAGGGGTATAACGGTGCTACTTTGTTAGACGGTACGTTAGACCGCGACGTATATTTCACCGAAGACGTTTCTTATTTCGACCACGTGAATAAAGGTAATTTTGCTAACATTACAGATATCGTAACGGAACAATTGACCGAATATGGTGAAACGGGTACGATTGAGGGCAAGTTGGATGCTTTGCAACAGGATTATCTTAAGGCGAAGGACGGGCAGTATTATGCGCTTCCTTTCTACGATGGTATCCATGGTATTGTTTACGACCGTGATATGTTTAATACCAATAAATGGTTCTTTGATGCAGATGGTGAAATTGGTGTGGGTGAATCGGGTAACCTTTCCGCTGGGCCTGATGGTAAAATGGAAACAACTTACGATAATGGTTTGCCTGCTACTTATGAACAGTTTGAAGAATTGTTGGCTACGATCAGAGGGAAAACTATTGTACCATTCTCTTATTCTGGCTTTGCAAGTGAGTATGTAAAACGTATGTTGACGAACTTCTGGTCGGATTACGAAGGGTATGAGCAAATGCGTTTAAACTATACCTTTAACGGTACAGCGAATATTGTAACGTCTATTGACGGTGATACGGTTACGACGGTTGAACAAAAGATAGACGATACAAATGGTTATCTGTTGCAAAAACAAGCAGGTAAATATTACGCATTGCAGTTTATGGACGACATCATGTTGGGCAATTCTGCAAACATTCCTACGAATGGTATATCGCATACGGACGCGCAAAAGAATTACATTGTAGGCGCATTAGCAAACGGCGAGGGCGGTGCAAAAATCTATGCGATGCATATTGACGGTATTTGGTGGGAAAACGAAGCAACTTCGTCTTTTGCTAACTATGAAACGATTTACGGAAAAGGCAAAATGGAAAGACGTTTTGCGTTTATGCCTATTCCTAAGGTGTCTGCGGATAAAGCAGGTAAACAAACCTTAATGTCCTTGAATGATTCGTATGCGTTCATTAACAAAAACGCTTCGAATATGGAGCTTGCGAAAGCCTTCTTCCAATTTTTGCATACGGACGCGCAAATGAGTACATTCACTGTAAAAACTTCGACAACGCGTTCGTTGAAATATGAGATTTCTGCGACGGATACAGCAAAAATGTCTTATTTCGGCCAATCGGTTGTTGAGTTGAAGAAAAATGCGGACATTGTATATCCACTTTCTTCCGTATCAAAAGTAATCAATAATCCTTCGTATTTCGATACGGACGCTTGGAGTTGGAATACTTTGGTAGGCGGAAATCCTTATAAAGATCCGTTTATGAACTTGTTGGAAGTAGGAAGCTTGACGGCACAATCTTATTTTAATGGTTTAAGTGTGCAATATAGCGAAAATAGTTGGAAAGGCTTGAAATAATTTCAAAAAAAGAAAAATAAACTTGGAAAAACAAAATGATGCAGATAAAGAAGACAAAAAAGACAGATAAAGATTTAATCTTTTGTTTGTTAGGGGTAGCATTACCGCTTTTACAATTCTTAATATTTTACATTGTCGTTAATTTCAACAGCTTTTTCTTGGCGTTTAAGAGTTACGATAAATTAACGGGCGCCCATTCTTGGGTTCAATGGGAAAATTTTGAGAGGGTGTGGACGGAGTTGACTGTAAGCTCGCTACTTCGCGATGCCTTGAAGTATTCGATGATTGTGTGGTTTTTTACTTCACTTGTCGGGACGGTAATAGCGGTAGTATTCTCTTATTATATCTACAAAAAAGCGGTGGGGAGCAAAGCGTTCAAAGTTATTTTATTCTTACCTTCCGTTTTGCCTGCCATTTTGCTTTCCTGTATTTTCCGAATTTTTGCAAACGAAGCTTTACCCCAATACCTTCAAGAATGGTTTGGCTACGGTGGCATTTCAGAAGGGTTGCTTATCAATGCAAACACTAGATTCCCTACAGTTATTTTCTATACGGTATGGATCGGTTTTGGCACGCAAATATTGTTGTACAGCGGTTCCATGGCTCAGATTGAACCTTCTATTATTGAAGCGGGGAAACTGGACGGCGCTTCGCCGATTGTTGAGCTTTGGTATCTTGTGATTCCTGAAGTGCTTCCTGCAATAAGCACGTTCTTGATTACGGGTATTGCACAGCTTTTTGTTAACCAGGCGAATTTGTATAATTTCTACGGACAAAATGCACTAGATTCTTATCGAATGAATACGGTAGGGTATTATATGTTCTATTTGATTAACGATTCGGCGGCGGGGATAAGCAATTATCCTTATGCAAGTGCTTTGGGGCTTTGTTGTACGTTTATTGCAGTACCTTTGACCTTCCTTGTGCGTAAGCTTCTCAACAAGATGTCGGAGGTGTAATATGAAGAAGGGTATAAAAGCTGGAAAGTTTAATTGGTTGCTGATTACAATTCTAGTATTGTTGATGTTATATACAGTGTCCTTGTTGTTTCCAATCTTTTGGTCGGCAATGACCTCATTTAAGGATCCTGTCAAGGATTATTATCTTCCTAGTCATAAAATAGATTTTCCAAAGGCGTGGAGCTTAATGAATTATAACACAGCTTGGATTTATTCCTACGTGCCTGTGTATAGGGACAATCAGCCAACGTTGTATTTCAATATTATGCAACAATTTGGAAACTCGCTGTTGTATTCCATAGGTTGTGCGGCGGCGGCAACGTTTGTGCCTTGTTTAGTATCATATATCGTTGCGCGTTACAGATATAAGTTTTTGGAATTTATTTATGCAATTGTTATCGTAACGATGGCATTGCCCGTAGTCGGCTCGTTACCTTCGGAAATCCAAGTAAGCAAAGCACTGGGTATCTTTGATACCTTTTGGGGACTTTGGATTATGAAGGCGAACTTCTTGGGTGTTTACTTCCTTGTGTTTTATGCACAGTTCAAAATGATTCCCAAGGATTATACGGAAGCTGCGAAAATCGACGGAGCGTCTAATTTCCGCGTGATGGTACAGGTCATTATGCCGCTTGCGGTATCTACAATTTCCACTGTATTCTTGCTGACGTTTATCGCGTATTGGAACGATTATCAGATTCCTATGATTTATCTTCCTTCGCAACCTGTTGCGGCGTACGGCATTTATATGTTCTATAACAATAAAGCGAATCAAATACAAAATACGCCGACGCAGCTCGCGGGGATGTGGCTGACGGCACTTCCGATTATCGTTGTTTTCCTTATTTTCCAAGATAAATTGATGGTAAACATGTCGATAGGCGGCTTAAAAGGATAAAGGAGAAAAAAAGTATGGCTAAAAAGAGAGCTCTAACGCTGATGCTTGGCGGAATAGCTACGCTTGCGACGACAGTCGGGGTTGCAATAGGGGCTTCGTTTGCAAATGCGGAGCAAGCGCAAGAGTTGCCCGATAAAGCCTATTTCGGGCAAACGATTGAAATTCCTGAAAAAGCATTGACTTATAACGGACAATCGAAAACGGCGTCGGCGGTGGTTACGGCACCAAACGGCGGCTCGTTCACTGGAGAAAGCTTTACAGTCAATGAGTTTGGCTTATATACGGTGGAATACATTGCAACCTTTGACGGGGGAAAAACCGTTTCGGAAAAGGACACGATTTCTGCTGTTCGTCGCAACTATGACCTTTTTCAAACGAACGCATACGCAGCGGTTGAAAACGGCGTATATAAATATAAGGAAGAATATAAAGGGGTTCGTGCATCCTTGCGTAGCGGTGGGGAGTTGACCTTTACAAAACACGTGGACATATCCAAGCTCACCAAAGACGATTTGTTTTTGGAAATGATTATCGAGCCGTCGTCTATTGGAGATATTGACTTTTCCAAGTTTACAATAACGATGACTGATCTTGCCGATAGAGATAATTATATTGAAATCACGGGCGTAGATAGCGGGCTTGTGAATGGTGGCGGTAAGCTGACCTATGTCAAAGCGGGCACACCTAATCAAACGGCAGGCGGCTACGAAGGGCCGAAATATAATACCTTACCGCAGTTTGGCTGTCCGATATTGCATACGTTTAGAGGCTTTGAGGAAAGCGTGTGGGAAAAGAATTATACCACCTACCCTACGTTGCAGCTTTATTATGATAATGCTGAAAAAGCTGTGTATGCAAGTTATGGCAGTGATTATCGTACGCCGGGAAAAACGATTGTCGCAGATTTGGACGACCCTACGATTTATCCTTCCAACCCTTGGGCTGGGTTTGAAGGAAAAGAAGTGGAAATCACGATTAGTGCAGGCGGACACACGTCAGCGACTGCCAATATCTTATTGATGAATGTGGCCGGTTATAATCTTGCCAACCAAGAATTTGTGGATACGGCTGCGCCTGCGATTACCGTGGATTACGCTGGTGAAACGGATATTCCTAAGGCGGTAGTCAATTCGGAATATAAGGTATTTAACGCTGAGTATTACGACGATTTAGATAATGAAATTTTTACAGACGTTTCCGCGTATTATCTTGACGTAGCGTCAAACCAACGCTACGATGTAGCCATTGTCGATGGTAAAATAAAAACGGCAATAGGCGGTACGTATATATTGTGCTATACGGCAACGGATAGAAGCGGTAATACGGCGCAAGAAGAAGTAAGGATTAGCTGTATTCCAAAAGGTAATCCTATCGAGCTTGATGCTACGGATGAAAACAGCAGTGTAACGGTTTACGAAAAAGTTACCATCCATGGCTTGGACGGATTGACCGCACAAGGTGGAAGCGGGAAACTTCATTGTTCCGTATCCGTATATGCGCCAAATGGTGAAACGGTATCTTTGATAAAGAATGCATTTATTCCCACGCAAGTAGGCGAATATAAAATTGTATATACGGCGACCGATTATTTGGGTGCGAGTGCAAAGATAGAACGCACGGTTACTGTTTCCGCGCCCACGAAACCGATTTTGATTGAAAAGCCTACCTTGCCCGATGTTTTGATTAAAGGGTTTACATACGCTTTGCCCATTTGTGAAGCGGTGGAAAATGCGGCAAGCGGCTTGGCTTTCGTTTCCGTAAAAACCTATGTGAATGGAGCTGAAACGGAGAATGCCTTTACAGCAAACGGGGAAAACGTAACGATACGCTATGTTGCAAGCGGTGCAACGGGCAATGGTGAATATGAAGTTACGTTACCCGTAGTCGATGGGAACAACGGTAAAGATCAAGTTGCCTATTTTTATGGGGAAGGTGTCACGGCTACTTCCAATAAGGAAGATATTTCCGTTGCTTTTGCCCCGAACGCATCCTTCCTTTTTGCCAATGCGTTAAGCTCGGCAAACTTCCGCTTGTCTTTCTCGGTGGATACGTTGACATCGGATTTTGAAAGTATTTTGATTGTATTGACGGATGCAAAGAATGAAAATCTGAGTGTTACTTTGCGCTTGGCTTTAAAAAACGGGAAGTTGGTGCTTTACACACCGCATTCGGAAAACGGCTTTGAAATCGGGGCTCGCGATGCGGATTATTCGTTGAATTATAACAATGCGAGCTTTGTGTTAAAAGATATCACGGATGCAACTTGCGGCAAAATTCTTTACGATGATGCAGGGGACGCATTTACAGGATTCTCCGATTTGGTATATTTTTCCATGCAGACGGTAGGGGGAGAAAAAACGAATACGATTTCCTTTACTACGCTGAATAATCAGTCTTTAGGGCATAGAAAAAATAACTATGAAAAGCGTGTTGATGAAATTGCGCCTGAAATTTATCTTGAAAGCTCGTATGCGGTAAAGCAATCCATCGGTGCTACGGCAAACGTTTCGGCAGGCAAAGCCTACGACGTGCTTGGATATATTACGTCCTTTACGGTAACGGTTACCGCGCCTGACGGAAGCAAGGTACTTGACGGCGTTTCAGCTGAGCAGCACTACACTTTCTCTTTGACACAGTACGGAAACTATCGTGTGTATTACAATGCTTCCGACAGTAATGGTAATCCCATTGAATATATGAAACTTATTCGTGTTGTCGAAAAAGAAAAACCCGTATTGAAGTTTAGTGATCAGTTGCAAGAAAAATACAAAGTGGGCGATGTGGTGAATATTCCCACCTATACAGTTTCGGATAACAGCGGTGGATACAGTGTGGATGTTATGCTGATTATGCCCGACAACAGTATGCGAATGCTGCTTAGAAACGTAAATGGAACAGAAAAATCCAATTTAACCGCAGAAAGTGATGTGTTTGACTCGGCATTTAAGGCAGGGGATAGAGCCTTTAAGGCGTTGGAAGAAGGAAAATACGTTTTGAGATTTTTCGTGTATGACGAAAATTACAATTACGTTATGACCGATATGGAATTTACAGTGAAATAAGGAGGGTAAAAATGAAAAATATTTTTAAGAAAATCAGCATCTTTGCCCTTTGTTTTACAATTTGCTGCGGTGCTGTGGCTTGTAAAGATACCGAAGAGTCGTCTTTGGTAGATTCGTCCGTAGAGGAAGAAGAAAGAGTTCTTGTCGAAACGGGCTATAAAATTGTAAATCACGGCGTTAGCGAATACCAAATCGTTTTGCCTGATGAACCCAATGCGATGTATGATTTTGCAGCTTCCGAACTCAATTATTTTTTGGGGTTGGCTACGGGGGCAGAACTTTCTATCGTCAAGGAAAGTAAAGCAAATGCGGAATTGCCTGCGATTTGTATCGGGGAAAGCACGTTTACAAGTCGTTTAGGGGTAATGCTTACCGCAAACAATTTGGGGATCTCTGGTTATCAAATGAAAAACGTAAAAGATTCGCTTGTCATTCTTTCTTCTAAAACGGAAGGTGAGGGCGAAGGGTGTTTGTATGGCGTTTACGATTTCTTGAAAGATGCGATTGGCTTTACAGCGTATTCCGTGGACGAGTTGCATTATGAAGAAAAAGAAAACGTACCCCTTTACGAATATGATGAAGTGGTGATTCCTGACTTTGATCAAAGGGAAATCGGTTATGCATTGCTTGCAAATGACAGCACCTATCAGAAGCGCATGCGTTTAATTTGGCATGGCGACAGCAAATATTGGGGTATTTCGGGCCATAACCAAGCCGCAAACGGCTGGGGTATTTTACCTGAGAACGTTTATCGCGAGGCGCATCCCGATTGGTATAATGGTGAGGGGACGCAGCTTTGCTGGACGGCAGGCGAGGAAATGGAAACGGAATTTGCGAAAAATCTCTACGCACAAATCTTAAGGTACCCCGATGCAATCTATTTCCATTTTGGGCAAGAAGACAACGAGAATTTCTGCAACTGCAGTCGTTGTGCGCAGGCGAAAATCGATTATGCTAAGAATGTAGAAGGCTTGCAAATTATATTCGCAAATCATGTAATAGAAAAAGTGGAAGCGATGATGAAAGCGGACGGCGTGGAAAGAGAAATTCGATATATGATTTATGCATATAACGGTACGATACAATCCCCCGTGGTGAAAAACGCTGACGGAACGTTTTCTCCGTACAGCACACAAGTGATTCCGCACAAGAAGCTTTATATTTGGTATGCGCCGCTCGGTACGGATTTTACCAAACCGTTGGAACACGCAAACAACCAAACGTATTACGACTCGTTGCAGGGCTGGAATGTGCTTTGCCCTGGAAGAATTATTGTATATCTTTACGATATTAACTTCTATAATTATTTCATCAATTTTAACAATTTCGGTACAGTAAAACCGATGTATCAAACGTATAAGAACAATGGTGTATATTATATGTACACGCAAGGGCCTGTGGATGCGGTGGTGCCGAGCTTGCAAGAAATGCGTATTTTCGTTGAATCGCAGTTAATGTGGGATTTAGACCAAAATTATGACGATCTTGTAAAAGAATTTATGCAGCATTATTTCCGTGACGCTGCGGATGCCATGTATATGTATTATACGTTGATTCGTAACCGCTACGCATATTATCAAGCGGAAATCAACGATAACATCGGCGGTCTTTATGCGGCAATTGGTGGTACAGACCTTTGGCCGGAACCTGTGGTTAGTGCCTTGGGGGATTGCATGGATGAAGCGTTGAAAGCAATCGAGCCTTTGAAAGCAACGGATGCAGAGCTGTACGACAAGGTAAAACACCGTATTATGAAAGAAAATCTTTCCGTAATATTCTTGAAATTGTCGCATTATCAATCTTATTATTCCAACGAGGAAAATGCGCAAATGAAAGCAGACTTCAAATACTACACGCAATATTTTGGCATTATGAAGCCTGTAGAGGGCGGTAGTATCGATGGCATGTTCGATTAAAGGAGGCATTATGAAGAAAAGAATAACATTTATGCTTCTATTGGCAATGGCATTTGCAACAGTTGGTCTTGCGGGGTGTAAAGATAAAGGGGATTCTTCTCATACGGATAGTTCATCTATCAGTAGTGAGGTGAATGAAGGAATATCTTTAAGCCAAACAAAAATCGAGCTCGCGATAGGCGAAAGTGCTACGCTTTCGGTAAAGGATGCGGCGGGGGCAGTTGCTTGGTCTTCAAACGATCCGACGATTGCTACCGTTGACGAAAATGGGTTGGTAACCCCCATTGGTATTGGTACAACCATTATTAAAGCAAAAGACGAAGCAGGGGTGGCAATGTGTCAAGTAACGGTTGTCGGGGCAAGGACGGAAAATATTGTAACCCTTCAAACGAATAAAAGCGAGTTAAATATTCGCGAAGGCGAGACATATCCTTTGGCTGTAACTGTAAAAGACGGGGCAAATGTCGTAGAGGCGGCGGTGACGTTTGAAAGCCAAGACCTTTCAACGGCAACCGTATCCGAGAGTGGTTGTGTAACAGCTGTTGCGGAAGGGCAAACAAAAATTCTTGTATCAGCCACTTACGCAGGGAAAACGGCAAAGGCGGAAATTACAGTAACCGTATCAAAAAGAAAAGCGGTTTTGGCGTTTGGTGTCAATGATAGTCAAGCCATTTGTGGGGAAGAATTTCCGTTGAGTGTTTACCTTATGGATGGTGCAACGACAACGGAAATAGAAAATACGCAGGTAACGTACACGATTTCCGATGATTCGTTGGCGAGTGTGGAAAACGGGAATCTACTCGGCTTAAAGAAAGGGCATATAGACATCACGGCAAACTATACGTTGGGTGCGGAAGTATTGCAGGCACAAATTTCTCTTCGTGTCCGTGAACAATACGCTGTAAAATATTACGTTGACGGCATTTTGTGGCATGAGGTTTCGGTTTTAGATGGAGAGAGTTTTGAAAATACGGCACCCATTCCTACACATGACACGTATGAGTTTTGCACATGGGAAAGTAAGAAAGATGAAAAAGCGCTCTTTTCGGATAAGGTCGCTTATGATTTTTCCACGTCGGTACAAAGCGATTTAATGTTGCAGGCGGAGTGGTACACGGAAGATCAAAAAATCTTTGCATTCGATCAAGGCGTTGCTGGCGCTGCAAAGAATTGGCAAATGAATGCAGCTGGCACGAACGTGGAATACACAACGGATAAGGCTTATGGCGAAGAAGTCGGCTCATTAAAAATCGGTTCAAAATGGTTAGCGGAATATCCCGGCTCTCCTGCTGAAGTTTGTCTTGGCACCTTGGATTTAACAAAGTGTAAAAAGGTTTGGTTTTATATCTATAACACCAAAGCGAATCATTATTATTTCAGCAATGAATGGGCACACAAGGTATATCTTTCTGCCGACGATACGTGGAAAAAAGTAGAGCTTATGCCGATGTCGGATGGTAGAGTATTGGTGTCTATCAATGGCGTTGAAAATATCTATGAAGACCTTACGGACTTATCAAAAGACGGTCTTTCTATCCATCCCGACGGCATAGAAACGAAAGAGGATATTTGTTATACGTACGTCAGTGCGGTGTATGCAGTAAAAGAATTAGATAGCGGCTTGCCTGCCATTATAGATGCGAACGGCAACGAATATGCGACGTCAAATTCTAACATTTATACGGACGGTATAAAATATGCGGCATCGCAGGGTTATGGCGAAAGCATGCTTTATCTACCGACAATCAATTTCTTGCAATATAGCGAAGTGTCGTTTGATTGGGGTATTCCTGGCGGTTGGACGTTTATTGGTCCGGATAAGGGAAACCGTTATTATATGCAAGGTGATGCATTAGGCGGACGGGTAACGATTGTCAAAAATGGCAACGGAACTTTGACATTGACAATGACGCAGACGGCTCATTCTGGGGCAACAAATGTGTTTACACAAACGATTGACGATGAAGCCGTTATAAATGGCGCAAAGCCCTTGACATTGTCTATTAACTGTTTGGTTGGCACGCAATCAATCCATATCGGGAATTTTGTTGCGCAGTAAGCGTAGCGTTATCAATAAAAATATTTAAGGATGGGAATTTATATGAAGAAAAAACTATTAACAATGATCCTTGCTTTAGCGATTTGTTTGCCCGTTTCTGCTGGTATGGCGGGTTGCTTTAATGGGTCCTTTGATGATGTAAGCTCAAGCGGATCCGCGGACTCGACAGGGGCTAAGGATTCTACTGATTCAACGGACTCTGCTGATTCTACTGATTCAACGGACTCTGCTGATTCTACGCAACAAGAGAAAAAATATCTTGTGAAGTTCGTGGATGAAGAAGGGAACGTATTAAAAGAGGAAGAGGTTAAAGAAGGGGAAACGCCTGTTGCTCCTACTGCAACTACACCTGAAAACACGGCGGAATACACATATAGCGGCGCATGGGATAAGGAAATCGTAGCCGTAAACGGGGAAGCGACCTATACTTGGGTAGTAACAGCAACGAAGAATAGCTATTTGATTAAATTCGTTGACGAAGCAGGGGAAACGCTGAAAGAAGAAACGCTTGAATATGGCGTAACGCCCGTTGCACCGAATCCTGCTCTTCCTGATGATACGGTAGAGCATACGTATTTGGGTTCATGGGATAGAGAAATTGTATCGGTAACTGGCGAAGCTGTTTATACTTGGATTGTTACGGAATACGATAAAGAATACACTATTACATTTTTAGATACAGATGGGAATGTGCTGCAAAGCAGTGCAGTAAAACCTGGCGAAATACCTTCGTGTACGGTAGCTATGCCTGCATTGCCTGAAGATACGGCAGAATATGCGTACTCTTGGGCATGGGATAAAGAAATCGTAGCGGTAAGTGGAGAAGCGACTTATCAATTACAATTGCTTTCCGAGAAAAAATCGTATACGATTTCCTTTGTAACGGAAGATGGCAACATTTTGCAATCTGATAGCGTAGAATACGGCGTAACGCCTGTTGCACCGAAT
This sequence comes from Candidatus Scatosoma sp., assembly GCA_045643825.1. Taxonomy (GTDB): domain Bacteria; phylum Bacillota; class Clostridia; order Christensenellales; family Borkfalkiaceae; genus Scatosoma. Next base: position 14,926 of record JAZRFV010000021.1, on the reverse strand, counting down.
GCAACTACGCCCGAAAATACGGCGGAATACACGTATAGCGGCGCATGGGATAAGGAAATCGTAGCCGTAAGCGGCGAAGCGACCTATACTTGGGTAGTAACAGCAATAAAGAACAGCTATTTGATTAAATTTGTTGACGAAGCAGGGGAAACACTGAAAGAGGAAACGCTTGAATACGGTGTAACGCCCGTTGCACCTACTGCAATGACGCCCGAAAATACGGCAGAGTACACGTACAGCGGCGCATGGGATAAGGAAATCGTAGCGGTAAGCGGCGAAGCTACTTATACTTGGATTGTTACGGCAACGAAGAATAAATATCAAGTAACCTTTGACGGTGCAAACGAGGCGGAATATGAATACGGCGCAACGGTTACCGCACCTGCTCTTAAACAGCAAGGCAAAGCATTGACGGGCTGGACGGTAAATGGAGGAACCGTGGATATTGCGACCTATACCATTATAGGCGCAACGGAGTTCGTTTCCGTATGGAGCGACGTGCCTTATGCAACGAATGCAGACGGTTACGTAAATGCTAAGGTAAGTGAAGAACTTGGCGCAGGAAGCTGGTATTACGAAATCGGTTCGCAGGAAACCGTATATACTTGGACGGTAAATCTTCCTGTAACGGCATACGCAGAGGATAAGACAACGACCTATGCTTGGAAGGGCGGCGATTGGACGAGCGTTGGCTTTGTTGAGAATAATTGGATTTCTGGTGGCGGTACGTCGCGTGAAGGTACGATTAGCGTAACGAATATCGGCGGCGAGCTTATCGTTGTAATCAACGAACCCACGCAGAACATGACGAAATCAACGAGTATCACGGATGCGGACATCATCGGCGGTAATAAGGCGTTGACAATTGTTGTCAATAATGGTGCGCAATACCGCCATTTCTATCTTGGTGCAGGCGTTGTAACGGACAGCACGTTGGATGCGTTTGTCATTGACAGCAACGGCGTAAAACACGTAGCAAATAAAACGGAAGGCGCAGCGGAATATTCTCTTAATCAAAACTACGGTAGTGGCGTGGTAACCTTACCGAAGATGGATTATTCGCAATATACGAAAGTAACGTTCGATTGGAATATTGCAGGTGGTTGGACGTTTATCGGTCCTGAAGCTGCAAACCGTTGGTATAACAACGGTACGGCACTTGGTGGTACGGTTACAGTTGTAGTAAAGGCGGATAAATTGGAAGTGACAATGACGCAGACGTTGGATAGCGCAAACAACGGCACGTTCACAGTAGAGATTACGGATACGGAAATTATCAACGGCACAAAATCTTTGACGCTTTCCTATAATTGTTTGGTTGGTACGCAAACGCTTGTGTTGAACAACTTTACAACTTCAACGGATCCTGTGGAAGAAGAACCTGTTGATGAACCTGATACGTTCGTAATCGACAGCGAAGGCAATCAATACGCAGCAACGGAAACGGAAAACAGCATCGAATATTCGCTTGCAAGTGGCTATAATAGCGGTTTGGTAACTCTTCCTAAGATGAATTACTCGAAATATACGCAGGTGACGTTTGATTGGAAGATCGCAGGTGGCTGGACGTTTATCGGTCCCGAAGCGGCAAACCGTTGGTATAACGGCGGTACGGCGCTTGGCGGTACGGTAACGATTGCAAACAACGGTAACGGGACCTTGACGTTGACGATGACGCAGACGTTGGACAGTGCAAATAATGGTGCGTTTACGTTAGAAATTACGGATGCAGAAATTATCAATGGAACGAAGTCCTTGACGCTGTCTTATCAATGTTTGGTAGGCACGCAAAAGTTGGTATTGAGTAACTTTAATACGGTGGCGTAGTTATATTAGAAAGAGTGAAAAGGCGGATTGGGCATTTTCGCCCGATCTGCCAAACATGAGAATAAAAGGAGAAACAACAATGCAAAAAAAGCTTTTTCAATATGCTTCCCCGGAAATTAACATTGTAATATTACAGCAAGAGGATATTGTTACGTTTTCCGCGGGGACGAATAATGGTGCTGATGGTAATCAAGGCGACGGTAATTGGTGGGATTAAGGGGGGAATAATATGAAAAGAAAGAAATTATTAATTGGTTCCTTTTTCGCAGCTTTGGCGTGCGTTGCAGGCGGTGTTGGGATGGTGATCCCGAAAAACGCAGTCGTTGCAAATGCTGCTGCCGAAACGAAAACAGTGGAGCAGGTTTCGCTTGTTATGAAAAATGGGGCAAGCGTACGCTATGCTTCGTCGGCAACGGACAGCGGTATTCGTTTTTCCGTCAATCTTTCCGCAGCGGATTATCTTGGACTGGAAGCAAATGAAGGCAAGGCATATACATCCGTTAGCTATGGTATGGCGATTATGCCGTATAGTTATTTGGGAACCTATGGCGAATTGACGGAAGAAAACTTGTTTAGCGATGACGCGAAATACGATTGGGCGCAATGGAATGGTTCCGAATGGGTATACTCTGGGGACAACACGACCAAAAAACGTATTATTTGTCTTTCCTACGGTGAAATGATAGAAGATAAAGATAACGCAGGATACTACGTTTTCAGCGGCTCGATGTCGGGTATTCAAAATGAAAATCTTGCGCGCGATTTTGTAGGGCGCGGTTATATCCAAGCCGTGAAAACGGATGGTACGACAGAATACGTTATGGCGGATTATACGGAAAATTCCGTACATAACAACGTGCGTTCTATTGTAGAGGTTGCAGAAAAAGCGCTTGCGGACGAAAACGTAACCGACCAAGATAAGCTGGATGCATTGGTTGATTACTATTTGGATGCGACGAACGTCCGTCAGGTGAAATTCTATGATGGTGACGAGTTGATTGGTACGTGCGAAAGCAAGAAAAACTATGCTTTTAACGATACGGTGCAGCTTGGGGATGGCTTCAGTCATTGGGAAGATGAAAACGGTAATATTGTAACGGCGGATTCGAGTTATGAAATTACGGGTACAACAAAGTTGTATGCTGTTTATAATGGCTCGAAAGAAACGGTAGAAACGGCGCAAACTGCTATCAATACTTTCCTTTCCATGGCAATAACGCAAGGTAATTTATTGACGGCACAGAAACAATATGAAACGGTAAAAACGGCGATTGCCGCGCTTCGTGCAAACGACTATAACAAATATATTTCGGAAGATATTTGCGAAAGTATCAATGTAAAAGTGGCTGAAATCAATACGGTTGCAGCAACTTCCGACGATTTGTATGAACAATTTTCGGGTGTATTGCATGCGGAGCAAGCCTATACGGTTTCGTCTAACGATGGGGAGCAGTTGCTGTCTTTGCCTCAAATTGATTATTCCGTGTTCAAAAAAGTAACATTTACGTGGCATTGTTCGGGTTGGACGTTTATCGGTCCTGATTCCGGAAACCGTTGGTACAACGGCGGTGATGCGCTCGGTGGGGACGCAACGATTACGTACGTGGACGGAAAATTGCAGGTTGCAATGACCTTGACGACAGGCGGCACTGGTTCGTTTACAATAGAAAATACAGATGTGGACGTTATCAACGGCACGAAAGCATTGACACTTTCTTATAACTGTTTGGTTGGTTCGCAAAAGATTACGATTGGGGAAATTGTCGGCTTCTCGGTTTATGACGTTTGGTCGGTGGGTTCGACTATCGTAGTCTCCGAACAGGTAAGCGTAAGCTTGCCTCAAGGCACGGCAACTGCGCTGAATTTGCCTTTGGTCAATTATTCCCTTTATGAAAACGTAACGTTTGATTGGTCGGTAAGCGGTTGGTCGCAAACGGGGCATGAGGGCGATTTATGGTTCTATAACGGCGGTGACGCGCTTGGCGGTACGGTTACGATTGTAAACAACGGCGACGGCACGTTGACCTTTACCATGACGGAAACGGTAGCAGGACAAGGCTCGCACAGCAAAACTATAACGGACAGCGCAATAGTAAACGGTCAATCAGCTTTGACTTTGAATGCAACGAGCCTTGTTAATACGCAAACGCTTACGGCTGGTGCGATGACGGCAACGTTGGATTTTGATGCAAAATTGGCAATTGCCAAAGAAAACGGGAAGACCCCGAAGACTCTTTCCACTACGGTTAACGATGCTATTTCCGTACGCTGTGCGGATAGCGCAGGCTCCAGCTTGATGAACCTGCCTTTGATTAACTATTCTTTGTACGAACAAGTAACGTTTGATTGGAAAATTGCTGGCGGTTGGACGTTTATCGGCCCTGATACAAGCAATCGTTGGTATAATGGCGGTACGGCGCTCGGTGGTGTGATAACGATTGCGAACAATGGCAACGGTACGTTGACTTTGACAATGACACAAACGTTGGATAGCGCAAATAATGGTGCATTCACGTTAGAAATTACGGATGCGGAAATTATCAATGGAACGAAAGCATTAACGCTTTCTTATCAATGCTTGGTAGGCACGCAAACGTTTGCAAGCAGTGCATTCACGGCAACGTATAAGGTATCGGCAGAGCAACTTGAGGGAATTTCCTATGAGAAAAAGGAAACGGTTATCAACGTTCCTCATTTTGTAGTCAGCGAAAAGCTTGTTTCTGAATCGGTTTCCGTAAAATGCGCTGATAGCACGACGGGGACACCGTTAAACTTGCCTTTAATCAACTACTCTTTGTATGAAAGAGTAACGATGGATTGGGGTGTAAGTGGCTGGACGCAAACTGGGCAAGGTGGCGATTTGTGGTTCTATAACAATGGCGATGCGCTTGGTGGTACGGTTACGATTGTAAACAACGGCAACGGTACGTTGACGTTTACGATGACGGAAACGGTAAAAGGGCAAGGGACAAAGACGAAAACCATTTCGGATAGCGCAGTGGTAAACGGTCAAGCGGCTTTGACCTTGAATGGTAAGAGCCTTGTAGGCTCGCAAACGCTTACAGCCACAAATATCAAGGCGTATAACGGCAAAGAACCCGTAAGCAGTAGCCCTATTGAATATGTTTTGAAAGACTTCTCGTTGTCTACTTATGAAACAACCGTTTATGACACGGACGCACCTGAACGCGGTGAATTGTACGTGCACTTAGCCTCCAACGGCGAAACCGTTTCGATGGAAACGCAAAACGTTGTAAACAGCGACGGAACGGAGAATATTTATACGATTTCCTTGCCCTGGATTGACTATTCGGCATTGAATTACGTAAAAACGACCATTTCCACCAACAATGGTAAAGCGATTGGCTTTGCAACTAACGATATGCTTTCGTTGGTACAATATCACGACACGATCAACGATACGTGGCCTATGTACGACACCGATTTAACGCTTACGTATAAAAACGGTGTGTTGACGGCAACGCTTTGGCATCAAGGATATACAAAGACGATTACGGTGACCGACGAGGACGTAATTAACGGCAATAAGGGTTTCTCTTTCTATGTAAAAGGCGTTGCTTATACGGGCTATCAAATGACCAATTTGGTGGCAAACGGCAAGAGTAATTACGTTGTCAAGAATGAAAAGCAGACGTTGGATTTGAGTGAACAAAGCGGAAATACGGAATATTCCGAATATCGTATTGCTTGGTATGCGCATGACGCGTGGACGAACGATTACCACAATTATGAATTTGCAGCAGAAGAATTAGCATCTTTCTTGAACCGTTGGACTGGCAAGAAATATCAGCTTGTAAAAATGTATGACGGTGAAGCAATTCAGCCCGAATCTAAGTATATCGTTTTAGGCGGTCAGCTTGCGGAAGAAGCAGGTATGACGTTGGACGGTTTGGAAAAGAGCAACGGCTATAAAATCGTACAAAATTATACAAACTTGTATATTTACAGCGAAACCTCGGAAGGCACGCTCAGCGGGTTGTATGGATTCTTGAAAGAACAGGCGGACGTAGTATTCTATACGGACGAAGTGTTTACCGAAAACGTAACGGAAAACAGCGCAACGGTGGGGGCAGGTATGGATATAATCTTTAATCCTTCCTTTAATGGTGCGCAGGCTGGTTATGCGGAAATGCAATACAGCGAAGCATATCAACGTCGTTTGGGTATGTATGCAGATTGGAATACGGCAAAGGGCGCGGCGCTTAAAGGCGCGGCAACCGAATGGGACGCTACTTTGACGACTGGCGGGCATAATATGCTTGACGTATTCCCTTACGATACTTTCGGCTCGACGTACAGCGATTGGTATACGACGGTTAGCGGTACAACGCAGCTTAACTTCACGAGCAGTAATACGCATTTGCAGGAAATGAAGGATATGTTCGTAGCATCTGCAAAAGTGGTTATTGCAAATTGTCCTCAGATTGAATATTTTGAATTTGGTCAGCCCGACAGTCAATACGGACCTGACGTTGCAGGATATTTGTCCTTTATGAACGACGTTGCGGCAACGCTTGACGCTTGGCTTGCGGTGGAAGAGCCTGATAGAATGGTTGCACTCGTAATGTTTGCGTATAACGCTACGAGAACAGCGCCTGCAAGCGGATCAATCTATAACGGCAACAACGTGTACGTAACGGTATATTTTGCACCCGTAGGTATGCGCTATACGGATAAGGTTGACGCTTCGAATAGTTACCACAAGAATACGGAAGAAGGTGAATGGGACGAAACGATTACTACCTACAACGCATTGCTTTCTTGGACGAAGCTTGAAGGCTTTAATAAAGACAGAAACTTGATTTATTGGATGTATGGTACCGATTTCGTTAACTACATGATGCCGATGGATACGCTTACGAACTTGCAGTACAATTATCAGAAGCTGCACGAAACGGGTACGGATATGATTAAATATCAATTCCAAACCAAGAATTATGATAACGTAGGCTCCGATTGGCAAAGATTAAAGACGTATCTTTCTTCGGAACTTGCTAAGAACGTAAACGCGGACGTAGCGACCTTGCAGGCGAACTTTATGAATGCAATGTACGGTGCGGGCGCAAGGTATATGCAAGATCTTCTTTCCGCGCAACAAGCTTACTGCACATATGATAATTTTAATAGCAAGGATGCTACTATTATCGGATCCAATTATACGGAAAATTATTTTGGCGTTATCAACGGATCGCAGAAATTGATGACGAGCAGATATTTCACCAAAGATACCTTGAATACTTGGATGGGATATATCAACAGTGCGAAGGATGCAGTAAACAATGACGGTACTTTGACGGCTGCTGAAAAGACGGCAATGATTAACCGCATTGAAGTGGAAGCGTTGTCCATTCGTTATATGCTTGTTTCTCTGCATAGCGTAACAACGTACGACACAAATGTTTCTGCTTGGAAAACGCACGCGGCAAGCCTTGGCTGTCATTGCTATACGGAAGGTAGTTCTTCTGACGGAAACTGGTAAACTTTATAAAAGAAAGGCCTTGCCGAAAGGTAAGGTCTTTCTACAAATTTTTCAAACTGGAGAGTAAATAGCATGAACGTATTATCTATCGGTAACAGTTTTTCAGACGATGCGCAGACATATCTTCATCAGCTTGCAAAAAAAGATGGCGTACATATGCACGTAGTCAATTTATATATCGGCGGCTGTTCGTTGCGGACGCATTATTTGAATATGCTTGGAGATAAAGAGGCGTACTTATTACAATGCAACGGAATCAGTACAGGAATTAACGTTTCCATACGTCAAGCTCTTGAAAGTATGGATTGGGACGTAATCACGTTACAACAAGCCAGCCATTTTAGTGCAAAGAAAGAAACGTATTCGCCGTATATGGAAGAGCTTGCGGCATACGTGAGAAAATATTGCCCGCATACAAAATTATATATCCATGAAACGTGGGCGTATGAGGAAGGGAGCGAACGTTTGAAAGATATAGCCGGCTATGACAGCGCTCGTGAAATGCTTTCCGATATTCAAAATGCTTATGCCTTAGCGGCAAAATCGGTGAATGCGGATGGAATTATTCGTTGCGGTACGGCAATGTTTGAGGCCCTTACCTTAGGGGCTGAAAAGGTACATCGCGATACATTTCATGCTTCTTTAGGTCTTGGTAGATATTTGCTGGCTTTAACGTGGTATAAGACCTTGACTGGAAATGATATTACATATAACGAATTTAATGATTTTGACGAGGCGGTGAGCAATGAAGAACGCCAGATTGCAATAAAATCGGTAAATTCTATCGTATAAAGGAGTAATAGATTATGGTATACGAATATATTGAAAGATTTAAGAAAATGGGTTTCGGCATGTTTTGCCACTTTGGTTTATATAGTAGACAAGGCACTGGCGAATGGGCATCGCATATTTACAAGGTTGACAGAAACGAATATAACAAATTAACGCAAGAGTTTGATATAGCAAAAGATTGGGCAAAGCAACTTGTAGCAACGGCGAAAAGTGCAGGTTGTAAATATATCACGTTAACGACTCGTCATCACGAAGGTTTTTCCTTGTTTGATACCTGCGGATTAAATGAATTTGACGCTCCTCATTCCGCATGCGGTAGAGATTTGGTGCGGGAATTTGTAGACGCGTGTAATGCGGAAGGAATTGTTCCGTTCTTGTATCATACCTTGCTCGACTGGTGGCATCCCGACTATAAAGAGAATTTCCCTAAATATATTGATTATTTAATTGATAGCGTGGAAATTCTTTGTAAAAACTATGGAAAAATCGGTGGGCTTTGGTTTGACGGTTTCTGGGATAAGCCTGATGCGGATTGGCAGTTTGACCGTTTATATGCAACCATTCGTAAATACCAGCCCGAAGCTATGATTATCAACAATACGGGGCTTAGTGCGCTTGGTGAAGTGAGCCACGAGGAAATTGACAGCGTAACGTTTGAACGTGGAAAACCCACTTTTGTCGATACAAGCAAACGACCGATTGCAGGGGAAATGTGCGAAGGGATTAGCGACCATTGGGGATTTGCGGCGGGGGATTTATGCTTTAAATCTGTTCCGCAACTTATCGAAACATTGCTCGATTGCAGAAAATACAACTGTAATCTTTTGCTCAATGCAGGTCCGACGGAAGACGGTACGTTGACTGTGATTGAAACGGAGCTTTTGAAGTATCTTGGGCGTTGGATTAAGACGAATGAAGAGCTTGTTTACAATGCAATTCCTGCTGATATTCAGGCTGAAAATGCGGATGTGTTTGTAAACGGTGAATATTATTATGCAGCTATCCGCAGAGTGCCTATGGGTGCAAATGTCAATGTGGCGAGACCAGAAGATAATAAGGTAATCAAAGTTCACACGGATAAAACGATTACGGAAGCTGTTTGGTTGGATGACGGAACGGCAATCGAATTAGAAGACGGACAAACCTTTAAAGCAGCTCCTTTCCCTTACGGGAGAAGCGGTAGTGTTCGTGTGGCAAAGTTTAAGCTGAAATAAGGAGTAGATTATGAAAATCAATTTCTTAGGCGATAGCATTACGGAAGGCGCGCTTGCCGGAGTTTTAGAAGACCGATATTCTACGTTAACGGCAAAATATTTTGGTGCGGAGGAATGCAATTTCGGTGTATCGGGGACGCGTATTGCAAAGCAAGTAAAGCGTACCAACAATCCCGATGACGATGTTTTTATGTGTCGTGCAATGAAAATGCCAACGGATGCGGAGTTTACGTTTGTATTTGGTGGAACCAATGATTACGGACACGGAGACGCAAAGTTGGGCACGTTTGAGGATAGGGATGATTATACCTTTTATGGTGCTTTTCATAATCTCGTCGCGTACATGGTATCGACATTTTCGAAAGATAAGCTTTGCTTTGTGTTGCCAACTCCTCGATTTGACCAAGACAATCCTTACGGCGATGGAAGCAAAGACGAACCGATTGCACCCATGTCGGCATACATAGAAGCTGAAAAAGCAGTGCTTGCCTATTACGGTGTTGAATATCTTGATTTGTCAGATAAATTTTATATTCCGACTATGCAACAGGATGATGGAAATTTATATAAGGACGGGTTGCATCCTAACGCAAAAGGACATCGCTTCCTTGCTGATTGTTTAATCGAGTATTTAATAAAAAAAGGATTATAAAAAGAAAATATGTTGAAAACATCAACTGAAATAGGCTCAGGCGCAAAACGTATCGGGGCTGAGAAAGCAATAGAATATATTGCAAAGTCGGGTTTTACGGCTTGGGATTTTTCAATGGTTGATATGTGCGGTTACGACTGGAAAAATCAACGGGTTGTCGAAGGCGCATCGCCTCTTCTCAAATCAAATTATTTATCATACGTGAGGATGCTAAGGCGCATTGGGGAAGATAACGGTATCATTTGTAATCAATCTCATGCGCCGACTCCACTTAGTCCTTTACCAATGCGTCCGTATTTGAAACGTGCGATAGAATGTACGGCGGCAGCTGGTGGTAACATTTGTGTGATTCATCCCGATAATAGCAAAACAGTAGAAGAAAACGTAGAACTTTTTAGCGAACTTTTGCCTTTTGCAAAAGAATGTAATGTGAAGATTGCCACAGAGAATATGTGGAATTGGGATTTTGAAAAAGATCAAGCAACGTTTGCGGCATGTTCAACGCCAGAAAACTTTTGTGCACACGTAAAAGCGATGAATGACGAAGCGTTCGTTGCTTGCCTTGATATAGGACATGCCGAAATGAAAGGACTAAATAGCAGTGCGGTTAGCATGATTGAAGCGTTAGGCGATAAATTGCAAGCGCTTCATATACACGATAATGATAAGTGGCACGATTATCATCAAATTCCATTTTCGATGAGAATAGACTTTTATAAAGTAGCTCAAGCATTAAAGAAGGAAGGGTATAGTGGATTTTATACGTTAGAGGCGTATAATTATTTGAATGCTTTTTCAGACGAAGAGATTTTTAATGGATATAAAAATTTATTTAATGCAGTGAAAAGGGTTGCGGAGTTGGCAAGGTAAGGAAACGCTTGCGGGAATGCAAAAAACATCGTGAAAGATCATAAAAATTACTTGATTTTATTAAAAATCTATGGTATAGCATGCACGCAAACCGACCAAATCGCCGTTATGGCGAAGAATATTGGTTTCAGATTGCCATTATAGGCATCATGGTTTCGAGCTTGTTGACAAGCAAAGTGTGTCGGTGTTGTTTAGTCTGATGAGTGATTGTATTGTCTAATATATTGTATTTTTCAATGTTATGAAGAGAAAATATATGCGAAAAAAGAGGTTTTATTAAAGGGAAAAACAGGTATAAAACGAGGGGTGACGAAATCAATCGTCACCCCTCAAATTTTGATACGCAGTAAACAAAGAAAAGCGGATTTTTATTTTTTCTCTTCAAACTCTTTTAGAATTTGGATTAATCTTGCTTGTATATTGGAATACTCTAATGTCAGCTGTTGTTTAGCTAAGTCTGTTAATAGTGATGTATGCCCAACTGCGTCTCTCATGGGCTTATAGGTAACTGCAGAGCGAGATAGACCAGCATTTTTCAGTTTATCGGGTGTTTTATCAATTAAGTTTGCCAAATCTGCCATGCTAAGATAATAGATATCATCCGAAGATTGTCTAACATCATAACTTATATTTGCCAGTGCCTTATTTCCAATTTCGGCTTTACGCCATCTGGTAGCTTCTTGAACAGCTTCGTTGGATAATGGCGTTTTAGTATGATTTATGTAATTGCGCAATAGGTTTTCAGAAATAAAACATTCTGTATAAGAGGGGATATTAAATTGGGCTTCTTCCGCTAATTGCATAACCCATTTTTCAACTTCACCGCCTTTTTTACCTATCTTTTTGCCTTCATCCATATCCTTTATTGTTTGATGATATAATTCTTGGGCTCTACGAGCTTTTTTAGTAATCTTCGTATTGTCAGGGTCACCATCGGCTCCGTATTTTCGTCTTAAGTCATCCCATTCGTCAATAATGCTACGGAATAACCTATTAATTTCGTCTAATAAGGCCACGAAATCTTTATCGTTGGATATGATACCTTCACGGCTACTTGTAAAGACATCTTTTCCAGTGCCATTATCAAGGCTATCGCAGTGCAATTGCCCAAAGGTATAATTCTCTACAATACGCGCAGTAGGGATATGTTTGAGAACATCTTTTTCTCTTAAACGTCCATTTACGAACATATCTAGCGTAATTTTTTCATTTGTTCCTCGGATTTTTATATCAGCGGGCTTAAAAGCAGTTGCTATAAAACCTTTAATCGGTAAATCAGTTGATACTCTCTTGACTTCTCTAACATTTTTTATTGAAGTCATATTATTTAAAAAAGAATCGGAGGATTCGTTTATGATCCAAACAAATTCGGTTTTTAAAGCAAAGTCGCTTAATAGTGAATTATCAATTTTATCGCCATTAACAAAGATTGAAAAATCATTATCAATCAATGTAAATTTAAAATATAATGCGATAGCTTTTTTAATATATTCTATTGTGTTTACGATTTCGTCGTTTATATCCTCAAAACAGATAACTGTACCTTTTTTTATGGGTTCTAACTTATTTTTTACTTCTTGGGAAACCGCTTGTAATACATAGTCTTGGGAATTTAAGTCATCGGTTATTGCTTTATCTAATTCAGAGTTATCAATAACGCCACCGACTATTTCCGAAGTTTCGGTTTTAGTTGCAATATGTATTTTTTGTGCACAAGAAAGTAGCGCTAATTTTCCAATACCTTTTCTCCCTATAAAAGGGCGACCTTTGTTTGATCTTGAAATATTCTTTTTGCGTTTGGAATATCCTATTTTTAAGAATTTATTTTGAAAACCATCATCATCCATACCATCGCCGTCATCCAGTATAGACATATATTTTTTTTCTTTGTCAATTTCTATCCATACGTTTTTAGCGTCTGCATCCCAAGAATTTGATATAGCTTCACCGATAACTGTAATGAAGTTTCTGTATAAATTTGGCGCAAGATGATTTAAAACAATTAAAGAGATATTAAAATTAAAACTCATTATTTTCTCCTTTGTAAGGCGCAAATTATTTATGATCTTCTAAATGTTGGTTGATCGATAATCCGATAACTGTGCCTAATCGAACGGGTACAGCGTTTCCAATATGTCTTGCAATATCTCTCATTACAAAATCCACATTCGGATCAATAAAATCATAGTCAGCAGGAAACGTTTGCAAAAGTGCGCCTTCACGTAAAGTTAATGCCCGATTTTGTTCGGGATGTCCATATCTGCCTGTTCCGTAGCAATGAAATTGAGTTGTCATTGTGGGACCTATTGCATCCCAACGCATTCTGCCATAAACAGAAGTATATGTTTGTCCTGAGTCTTTTTTGTGACACTCACATCTCAAATGTTCAGGCCAATCTTTCCAAGTTCCGCCTGGTTTGGATGCTTTAATTCTCTCCAGGTTCTTTTCGGATAATTTTGCCGTTCTATGCATTTTATCAGTAGGGCATTCTTCTCCCGCCTCAACGGGGGGTAAATTCCCGATAAATTTTCGAACGGTAACTTCCTCCTTTTTATGAGTGGGGGGGAGTAATTCAATAGGCCCAAGTTTTGACGCTAATAAGACAAAGCGACGACGATTTTGCGGAATTCCATAATCGGGACAATAAACAACTTGGCCTTCGTTATTGTTACTTATATAATAACCATTTTTTTTCAGCAATTCAATAAATTGAGGAAAAATTTCCATTTTACGGATTTGTGGAACATTTTCCATTGATACAATCGCAGGTTGGACTTTTTCAATCATCTTCCCAAATTCCAACAATAAATCGTACTTTTCATCTTCTTCTATGGATTTTTTCGTAAATCTTTTAAAACTCATATTTGAGAATGGCTGGCAAGGAGCGCAGCCGACTAAAATTTTTGTGCAATCTTTGTCGTAACAAGCAAGAATTTCCTCGCCCGTCATTTCTCGTATATTTTGTTGATGGAATTGTATTTTATTATTTGTTTCATAAGTGTATTTACAAGTTTCGTCTATGTCAAAACCGCCGACTACTTTAAGTCCAGCATCTAATAAACCTCTTGTCAGTCCACCTACCCCACAAAATAAATCAACGACTTGTACGCTCATTTTTTTTACCTCAAACAATTATTGATAGTTTTATTGTTTTGAATATGGATTGTTTTTGTTAGCTAAATATTGTAATACATTGATATTTTATGATAAATATCAAGTAATTAAGTATTATAGGGTATATATTTGCTTCTATTAATCTACTACTTGATATTATCTCAAAATAATTATATCACATATGTTGGCAAAAAACAAATAAAAAATGCAGGAAATTGCTAAATTCCCTGCATTTTTTGGTCGAGGCGACGGGATTTGAAGGCGGAACGAAATCGCTAAAACCCTTTATTTATAAAGGATTTTCGGTATTCATTCCCCATAATTCCCCAAAATACCAACTATCAGTTTTCCGAATGCCATCAAGCCTATTAAGCAAAAAAACAAATACTTGGTCAAGAAGCTTACGCCGATTATTTCGAACGTAATAGTCGGTTTTTTATGATGTAAATTATTTATGTTCAAATACATTATACTACAAAGTTTTTAGAAAGTCAATAAGGTTATTAAAAAACAATTAAGAAAAATTATGCCGATTGTTTCAAACGAAGCAGTCGGCTTTTTTATACAAAAAATTATAAGGCGGGAAAGACAATGACTATTTATCAAGAGGAACTCAAACGGAGGCTAAAGGCACAGGGCTACGGCGCAGTATATGATGAAGAAAGCGGGATGCTAAAAATTTATCATAACGGCGTATTCCTTTGTGACCAAGGGAAGAACGGCGAACTGGGATTTGATAGCAAGATTATCAACGAGTCGCATTATAGCCAGTTTACACAAAAGATTTTTGAAGAAGCCTCTGAGATAAAAGAATGCGCGCGGCTATACGAAAATGGTTTGCCGATGAAGGTGGAATCCGTATCTAATTATCATAAGTTTTTGGAATACGGAGATACGGTGCTTGCAGGCGCGTATAATAAGAATCGCGGTTTTCAGTTTGCAACGTGGTGGCAGACC
>JAZRFV010000020.1:0-13361 GCA_045643825.1 Candidatus Scatosoma sp. | reverse complement strand
GGTAAGAAGACGGGTACGACGCCTGACGGTCGTCTCGCTGGTACCCCTCTTGCTCCTGGTGCTAACCCCATGCACGGCAGAGACAGCAACGGTGCACTCGCATCTTTGGAATCGGTTGCAAAATTGCCTTACGAATATTCTCGTGATGGTATTTCCAACACCTTCTCCATTATGCCCGCATCCCTTGGTAAAGAAGACTAATTTTCAAATAAGTTTGGTTTTTGCCTGTGTGTAGTAACGCAGGCAAGCCAACTGCAAATAAAATAATTATAAAGGAGATAATATTATGTCGCAAAGAGTAGACAATTTGGTTGCTATGTTAGACGGTTACGTTGGCGATGGTGGTCACCACCTTAACGTTAACGTATTTGACCGTGAAACTCTTTTGGATGCACAGGCTCACCCTGAAAAGTATCCTCAACTCACCATCCGTGTTTCCGGCTATGCAGTTAACTTCATTAAACTCACGAAGGAACAGCAGGATGACGTTATTTCCAGAACCATTCACGAATCCATGTAATCGGTTTGGGAATATCCAAGTAGTGTAAATGAAAGCTGTCACCGTTTGGTGGCAGCTTTTTACAAAAAATCACATAAAAAATTATATGGCAAAATCGAAAAAAAGTAAAAATTCAAAACAAGCAAAAAAAGCGGTTAAAAAGTTCAAGAAGTTAAGCACGTTGGGGAAAATCATCGTCGTGATAGTCCTTGTGCTTATCGTGGCGGTTGCCGCGTATATGTGCCGTGACCAAATCAAAGGGTATTTTGGTAAGGAAAGCTCGCAACCCGCAGGGGACATTATCACCGATGATTTGAGTATCCATTTCTTGGAGGTGGGCAACAAATATACGGGGGATTGCACCTTAATTAAGGTGGGCAATACCGAGGTGTTGATTGACGCAGGCTCCAGAAAAGGCTCGGCGGCGACCATCGTGCCTTACATACAGCAATACTGTACGGATGGCGTGCTGGAATACGTTATCGCAACGCATGCTCACCAAGACCATATCGCAGGCTTTGTTGGTACAACGACGGATGACGGTGTCTTTGAAAGCTTTGTTTGTGAAACGATTATCGACTTCCCTTTGACGGATGCTACCTCGGGGATTTATAACGACTACGTTTCCCTTCGTGATGCGGAGGTGCAATCGGGGGCAAAGCATTACACGGCGTTGGAATGCTGGAACAATGCAAATGGTGCCTCTCGTTCGTATACCCTCGCGGAAGGGATTACGATGAATTTCCTCTACCAGGAGTTCTATGAAGTGGAGGCGAGCGACGAAAACGATTATTCCGTATGTATGCTGTTGTCCCAAGGGAGCAACCATTACCTCTTTACGGGTGACTTGGAAGGACACGGCGAAAAATCGTTGGTGGAAAGCAATGATTTGCCTGATTGCGTGCTTTTTAAGGGCGGTCATCACGGCAGTCCTACCTCCAACACGACGGAGCTTTTGTCGGTGATTAAACCTGATATCGTTTGCGTTTGCTGTTGCTGTGGTAGTGACGAATATACGGACAACGTTGCCAATATGTTCCCCTCGCAGGCATTCGTGGATAGGGTTGCACCCTACACGGACAAAGTCTACGTGACCACGATGGTGACGGAGGATGATGGGTATCAATCGATGAACGGCAACATCGTCGTGACGTCGGATGGTACAAGTGTATCGATAAATTGCACCAACAACAATATCTTGTTTAAGGATACCGAGTGGTTTAGTAAGAATAGAACAATGCCCGATGCTTGGAAATGAGCAGGGCAGGTATGCGTTGAATCGTAAAAAAGGGGAAAACTATGCAATTTTCAAGGACGGCACTCTTGCTTGGTCAAGAGGGTGTTGAAAAACTGAAAAAAGCCCGTGTAGCGGTGTTTGGCGTTGGCGGTGTCGGTGGATATGTTGTGGAGGCGTTGGCCCGTAGCGGCGTTGGCTCGCTCGATTTAATCGACAAGGACGTGGTCAGCGTGTCTAATATCAACCGTCAAATTATCGCCCTGCATTCCACGGTAGGACGGTTAAAAACCGAGGTTGCGGCGGAGCGTGCAAAGGATATCAATCCCGACGTTTGCGTGCGTGTACACAACGTATTTTACCTGCCTGAAACGGCGGATCAGTTCGACTTTTCGCAGTATGATTACGTGGTGGATGCCATCGATACGGTCAGCGGCAAAATCGCCCTTGTGGAGCAAGCAAACGCCTCGAAAACGCCAATCATCTCGTCCATGGGGGCGGGTAATAAGCTCGATGCTACCGCTTTTGAGGTAGCGGATATCACAAAAACAAGCGTTTGTCCCTTGGCAAGAGTAATGCGTAGAGAACTGAAAAAGAGAGGGATTGAACACCTGAAGGTGGTGTATTCCAAGGAAGAGCCGTTGCCTTCGTCGGTGGTAGATGAGGACAGCGGAAAACCCGTCCCTGGCAGTATCGCATTCGTTCCCTCGGTGGTAGGTTTGATTATCGCAGGCGAAGTGATTAAAGATTTAACGAAATAAAAGAAAAGTCTCCGAGAAATCGGAGACTTTTTTACATGTAAGGGGCGTCAAGCCCTTTTTTATTTGATTTGTGTAACCGCACCAAGGAAGATGGGAAGGTTGTTTGCATTGTCAATGATGGCGTACACGAACGGACGATCAAGGGTGATATACAAGGGCTCTGCAGGGGCGGCGGACATTGCTTTCATACCTGCCCAGGTGATTGCCGCGGCTTTCGTGCCGTTTCTATCCAACTCAATCATCGTCTTTTGCTTTACTGTGTCGCAATACAAGGGCTGGGTTTCGTCGATACCCGAAAAATCCGCTTTGTCCATATCGAACATATCCGTTACGCCCAAGGCTTGCAGGGTTCCCTTTAAGGACATATCCGCTTCATACGAAAACTCGGGGATGCGTGCGTATACCTCACGGTATTCGTCGTTTTCACAGGCATCCTCCCAGCTTTGCCAAAGGTTTGCCCACTTTTCCCCGTTCAAACTGTCGATATATTCGTAAATATCCACACCTTCATCGGGTAAAAGGGCCATAAAGCTGTATTTATTGCCCATATACGCCCGGGTAAAGCCGACGGAGTTCTCGTCCATAACGTAGCAGTGCTCCTTCGAGTACAGCATCGTCACGTCGCTGTCTTGACCATCGTAATTATGGAAAACGCCCTGATTTACGTCCTTGTTTTTGTATTCGTTTAGCCATTTTGCCTCAAAATCCACCGCATTGATGAGATACATCACCGCCATCGGAGGGATTTCACTCAGGATTTTGCTGATTTTTCCCTTTGTTTGGTTGTGGCACCAGTTATTGATGTCGGTCACCGTGCTATTGTCAAACGGTGCGGCATACGCCTGTGCATCGAACCAATCGGCATTTGTTTGCAGGAATTCGGGTTTCACCTGCAAGGCGTTGTCCTTCATCCAAATGGAGTTTGCGATATTCAGCCTGCAATCCTTCTCGCTGTATAAGGAGGATGTGTAGGCGTAGAGGGCTTGGTTTAAATCGTCCGTGTTCATACCGAACAAGCTTTCCAACTGCGCGCGGGTTTCCCCTCTTGCACCGTTATTGACAAGGGCAAGGCAAAGTGCCGCGGAAAGGGGGGATAGCAAATCGTTGTTCTCGTCCTTCGTCGTGGTGGATTGGAACATCTTGAAGGAGAAATCAATGAAGGCGGACTTAAACTCGTCCGAAACCGTACCCGACACCGTTGCCGTTCGGGTATAATCCGCCGACAGCTCGTTTGCGGAAACTCTTTTCGGGATAAGCCCACACCCCGACGTAGCGACCATCGTTACACACAAGGAAAGGGGCAGGATGGCTGTTTTCACTTTCAACATAGCGTTCCTCCTTTTATACTTTATACGATCTTTGTGAAAATTATAACACGGCGTATGCCGTTTGTCAATACTTTTGAAAAAAAAACGGATAAAAAGGCGTGGATGGGGTAAACTGAAAACATGAGAAGATTCAAAAAAGCGTTTTTGCCCCTTGTCGTTTTGTCGATGGGGATGGCGGTTGGTTGTAAGAAAAAGGGGAACGAAAACCTCTTTGAGGACGTGGTGGAACGGACGGATTTTCGTTCCGTTTACGGTGAAATCGGCGATAAGGTGACCATCGATATGGTGACGGAAAGGGATGGCGTTGCCTTCGTGACGGTGGAGGGAAAGGAGTACGAGCTGGGCCTGGATTTCCTCTCGATGGCGATGGTGTACAATACTCGCCCTGCGGGGGATTTTACTACCGCCGAGGCGGTGTATAACGAGTGGTGGCGGTTGTATATGCAACGGTGGAATGCCCTCGTCCCCGAGGTGCCGCTTTACTCTAATCAATATTATGATGTGTATAACGGGAAGATTGACCGTTTGGAAACCAACCCGTATTGGGGCGTGACGGATGCCATTATCTCGGCAAAGGTAACGGGGGATAATTCCGTGATTTTGGGTAGCATTACCGAGCTGTCGGGGATGTTTAGAAATGCCGCCTTTGGGAAGTCTTCCCCAGGTGCCGCCGACCTTGCCATTGAGGGGTTGACGAGTGGTTATTCCACCGTATACACGGACATGGGTGGGGTGTATCGTTGGGCGGACACGGATATCGTACGAAAACATACCGAGACGGAAAACGAGGACGGAACGAAAACCTTCACGGTGGAGATTGCCAAAGGGTTGACCTTTTCCGACGGCTCACCCATCCGTGCGGAAAACTACCTTATAGGGGTGCTTGTGGGGAGCAGTAAAGTCATGAAAGAGGCCGGTGGGGGTGATGCGGCGGGCTTAACCCTCGTTGGCTACGACGATTTCAACGCCTATACAGGCGAGGGTGATATCGTACCCTTTTCAGGGGTGCGGATGCTGGACGATTACACCTTTTCCGTGACGGTGAAAAAGGAATATGCCGATTATTATTACGCCTTGCGTTACGGCGCATTTACCCCACAGCCAATGGCATTATACGGGGGCAGGTATGCGTTGAAGGACGATGGGCAGGGTGCGTATATCGAAAAAGGTTTCTATGAGAAGACGGAAAAGAACGGTGTTTCCTCGTACGTGATGGCAGGTGAAATTGCGAAAAACGTTGCCAACGTCAATGCGAAGGATTTTCCTTATTCGGGGCCGTATTACGTGGAAAATTACGATGCGGCATCCCGTGTTGCGACCTTGAAACGAAACCCGTATTACAAGGGCGACCATCGTGGCAAGGCGAGTATCGATCGGATTTCCTACGTGAGGATTATCTCTGAAACACAGCTCGATCAGTTGAAGAAAGGGCGTGTAGACGTCCTTGCAGGGGTGACAGGCGGTGAGGAAACAAGGGCTGCGCTTTCCATTGTGGACGGGGTAAATTTCAAGGAAAATCACTACGACCGTGCAGGCTATGGCAAGCTTGCCTTCCGTTGTGATTTTGGCCCTACGCAGTTTGCCGAGGTGCGCCGTGCGGTGATGCATACCATTGACCGTGACGATTTTGCCCAAACCTTCACGGGTGGGTACGGTAGTGTGGTGCATGCACCATATTACGTTGGCTCATCGGCATATTTGGCTACGAAGGACCGCCTGCGGTTGAATTCCTACCCGTATAGTGTAGAGAGTGCGAAAGCGGAGCTCGTGAAAGGCGGTTGGGTGTACAATGCCGAGGGCGGTGAATATATGGAAGGCGAGGGTGTGCGGTATAAGAAGCTGTCTGGGTATGAGCTGACCTATAACAACCTTGCCTTTGCCTCGACGGATGGTAAATACAAGACGGTGAAGGTGGATGGGGAGTATTATATGCCCCTTGTAATTAACTGGATGGGTACGCAACCCAACCCTGTCACCGATCAACTGATTACCGCATGGCAAAACAATGAAAACGCAGGGAGGCGGATAGGGATGTATATCACCTACGCTTCGGGGGATATGAACAGCGCGTTGTACGGTGAGTATGCACAGATGCCCTCCTACGGCTTTACCAAGGCAAGGTACGGTGCGGTGAACTTTGCGACGGGCTTCACCTCGGCGGTTTACGACCAATCGTTTGCGTGGACGATTGATCCTGCAATGTTTGATAATTACAGCGTGAATTATCTTCGCGACGAAGCGGATTTTTACACGAAATCATAAAAGGAAGGGGGCAGGTATGCGATGAGTGAGGATTTTGTATGGGAAAATATATCGTAAAGCGTATTTTTTATATCCTTGCCGTGCTACTGCTCCTTTCCTTTTTGGTGTTTGCGGTGTATAATATGCTCCCCGTGGATAAGGCGGCGGATATGGCGATGCAAGAGATTGCGGCAAACAAAAACCTTATCTATGCCGAACGGTATTTATACTGGCAAAGGCGGTACGGCTTGGATGGTACTCTCTTGACGAGGTATTTTCGTTGGGTGGGGGTTGCCCCATTTTACAGCGGGGAGTATAACGGGCTGTTGCAAGGCAATCTCGGTAGCTCTATTGTGTATGGGAAATCGGTTGCCGAGGTGGTGAAGGAACCACTCCTAAACACCTTGTTTTTAAACTTTTTCGCTACGGTGGCGGCGCTGGGTATCACCATTCCGCTTGGTGTTTTTTGTGCGGTGAAAAAGGGTAGTAAGCGAGATTTGGCGGTGCAGGTGGGTACGATTGTCGGGTACAGTATGCCCGTATTTATCACGGCAATTTTGTTTATTTGGCTGTTTGCGGTCAAGCTGGATATCTTCCCTGTATCAGGTATGAGTTCGGTCGGGAAGGATTACACGGGCGTTCGCGCCTTTCTGGATAAGCTGTACCATTTTGCCCTGCCCTTGCTGGTTATGACCTTTTGTTCTCTTGGCGGTATCACTCGCTACGTACGGGCTTCGATGATTGAGGCGTTGCAGCTCGATTGCGTGAGGACGGCAAGGGCGAAAGGCTTGCGCGAGGGGATGGTGATTAGAAGTCACGCTTGGCGTAATGCGTTGATACCCATCGTTGCCCTCGTTATCGGATGGCTCATGGGTGTGTTTTCAGGCTCGATTATGGTGGAAAATATCTTCGGTATCAATGGGATTGGCAAGGTGTATTTCGAGGCGTTGAAGGCGGGGGATAATGAAATTGTCCTGGCGATGCAGATGTTCTATATCTTGCTTGCCTTGGTGGGAAACTTGCTTGTGGATATCGCCTACGGTTTGGTCGATCCACGGATACGCTTGGGGTAATGGAATGAAGTCGAATCAAGATAAAAATTTTATAAAAAAGGCAATAGATAGGGGCAGGTATGCGTTGAAATCTGTTTTTATTTGGTTTCAGCGTGCCTTTTTGGGTAAGAATAGAGTATCGGGCATAGAGAAAATCGAGAGCCCGTCACGGCTTTTAAAGGAAAACTTTTTCCGCAAAAAGGCTGCGGTGCTGTCACTTTGTTTTTTGCTTGCGTTGTTCTTATTCGTGTTCATTGCCCCCTTGTTTGTGCATTTGGATGTTAATTACACAGATCCTTTGCAACAAAACGTTGCGCCTATTTATTCCTTACGCCGTGTTCCTCGTGGCTTGAAAAAACAAATTGCGGAGGTGGACGGCTTTTCTGATTTTACGGTGGGGCTTTCACGGGAAGGCGAGGTGTTTGCTTGGGGCAGCGTAAAAGACCGTCTAAACGACAGGGATATGTCCAAGATCCCTGCGGAGGTGAAGAAGAGTGGGGCGAGTCTGATTGCGGCAGGGAAAGACCATGCCTTGGCGTTGACAAAGGATGGGTATCTTGTCGGTTGGGGGGATAAGAGCTGTGGCCAGTATGGCGTAGAAACGGTGTTAAACGCCTTATCAATGCCCAAGGAATTGACTGAACCGTTTTCACAAGGTGAAGTGGTACAGCTTGCTTGCGGATATCAGGTGAGCGGCTTGGTGCGTGCGGACGGCAGGGGGTACCTTTGGGGAAATACGAACGCCGTGCGTAACTTGACAGCGCTTAATAATCACCTTACGGATATTCGGGTAAAGAAGGTCGTTTTTACCAACTCCATCGTGGTGGCGTTGACGCTTGACGGCAGGATAGAGGTGGGCGGTGATGGATTTTTCCAAACGGCAGTTTCCTCAAAAAATGGGCGTATAAATAACTTCAACGCATACCTGGTAGGTAGAGACGTGGTAGAGGTTGCCACAAACAACAAATGTTTGGTGGTGATTTTGTCGGATGGGGAACTGTTGGTGACGGGGGCTTTCGAAAACGGCGAGGATGCTTTGCCTGTCTTAAAAGAAGGGGAATATTTCACCGCAATCGATGGGGGTACACGGCATTTTGTTGGGGTGACGAACCTTGGTAACGCATACGCCTGGGGGGATAATTCCTACGGGCAATGCGACGTGAGTGGTGAAAAATGCGACCGCATTTTTGCTGGCGCATTGCAATCTTACCTCACGGATGCGGAAGGACGGTTGACGAAAACCGCAGGGCTGAAAGGGTATCTTATGGGTACGGACGGGCGCGGTCGTGACGTCTTTGCGCGTATCGTGCACGGCGGAAAAATGACGCTCACCATCGGCGGTGTGGCGGTGTTGGTGTCTTCCGCCATTGCGATTTTGGTGGGGTGTGTCGCGGGATATTTCGGCGGTTGGGTGGATTTACTCTTGATGCGGCTGACGGAAATTTTCTCCGCCATTCCATTTTTACCCTTTGCAATGCTCCTATCCCAAATTATCAAAAATTACAACGTGTCGGAGACGATGCGTATCTTTATTATCATGTTGATTTTGGGTGCCTTGTCTTGGACGGGGTTGGCTCGGATGATTCGTGGTCAAGTCCTTGCGGAGCGAGAAAAGGAATTCGTCACGGCGGCGCGCGCGATGGGTGTGAAGGAGTGGAAAATTGCCTTTAAGCACGTTTTACCCAACATCGTTTCGGTGATTTTGGTGAGTATGACTTTGGACTTTGCAGGCTGTCTTTTGACGGAATCCTCCCTTTCTTACCTCGGTTTTGGGGTACAGCCCCCTCGTCCGACCTGGGGCAATATGCTTTCGGGCAGTAACAGTAGCACGGTGATACAGCATTACTGGTGGCAATGGCTGTTCCCTGCGTTGTTTTTGTCCCTTGCGGTGATTTGCATTAACGTCATCGGCGATGCCTTGCGTGATGCATTGGATCCAAAGGGAAAGGGGGAGTAAAATGTCCTTGTTGGAGGTGAAAAATTTACACGTTTGCTTTCATACCCGCAAAGGGCTCGTCCGTGCGGTAGAGGGGGCAAGCTTTTCCTTGGATGAGGGGGAAACCTTGGCGCTTGTGGGTGAGTCGGGGTCGGGAAAATCTGTTTCGGCGATGAGTATTTTACGCCTGTTAGACGGCAACGGATTTATTGAAAAGGGGGAAATTCTTTTCTCGTACGAAGGGCAAACGATAGACTTGGCACGCCTGCCGATGGAGAAAATGTACGATATCCGTGGAAATCGAATATCGATGATTTTTCAAGAACCGATGACGGCACTTAACCCCGTTTTTACCATCGGAAGGCAGTTAAAAGAGCCCTTTTTAATCCATAGGAATATGTCAAAACGAGAGGCGTACGCTGGGGCTGTGGAGATGCTGAAAGCGGTGAAAATTCCACAGCCGGAAAGGGTAATGAAGGAATACGCACACCGTTTATCGGGTGGGATGCGGCAACGGGTAATGATTGCGATGGCGCTTGCTTGTCAGCCGAATATTTTGATTGCGGACGAGCCGACAACCGCCCTTGACGTCACCATTCAGGCGCAAATTTTACGGCTGATGAAGGACTTGCAGTCAGAAAAGGGTACGGCGATTTTGTTCATTACGCACGACCTTGGCGTGGTGCGCGAGGTGGCGGATACGGTGGCGGTGATGTATTGCGGCCAGGTGGTTGAACACGTACCTGCCCCCTTCATTTTTGGCGATTTTGGGTATAATCACCCCTACACGGAGGGATTGATTTTGTCTGCGCCGAGTGCAAAACGGGCGGGGGGACGATTGCAAAGTATCCCTGGCGGTGTACCTTCTCCCTTTGATATGCCCAAGGGCTGCCGTTTTGCCCCTCGATGTCCGTATGCGCAGGAAAGGTGTCTTGCGGAAGTGCCACAATTGCTAGAGGTAAACAAGGGCCATTTCGTCCGTTGCTTTTATGCAAAAAAGGAGGATCGGTGTGAGCGATAAAGAAATTTTACTATCCGTTTCCGCCTTGCAAAAATATTTCCCCATGCGGAAGAAATCCCCCTTTCAAAAGGAACGAGCGTACCTTCGCGCAAACGATGGTATTACCTTGGATATTTACAAGGGGGAAACCTTTGGCTTGGTGGGGGAAAGCGGGTGTGGAAAATCCACCTTTGGTAGGACGATTTTACAATTGCAAAAGCCCACACAAGGCGAGGTGATTTACTACGGCAGGGGGGATAGTGTGGCATTAAATCGCTTAAAGCCTGCAAAAATGCGTGATTTGCGGAAGGATTTGCAAATTATTTTCCAGGATCCGTACTCCTCGTTAGATCCGCGCAGGACGGTGGGGCAGTTGATTGAGGAGGGGCTGGCAACTCATCATTTTTTTAGGAAAGGCTCTGACGAGATGCGAAACTACGTTTTGAAAATGATGGAGGCTTGTGGTTTGCGCGCGGATATGCTGTATCGGTATCCACATCAATTTTCAGGTGGGCAAAGGCAACGGATTTGCATTGCACGTGCCTTGGCGGTGAAACCGAAATTTGTGGTGTGTGACGAGTGTGTTTCCGCGCTCGACGTGTCCGTGCAATCGCAGATACTCAACCTGTTAAGCGACCTAAAAAAGAGGGAGGGGTTGACCTATCTTTTTATCTCGCACGATTTGTCGGTGGTGCGCTATATTTCCGACCGTATCGGGGTGATGTATCTTGGTAAAATTGTGGAGCAAGGGCGGGCGAGCGAGGTATTTGAAAATCCCCGTCATCCGTACACAATTGCGTTAATCAGCGCCATCCCTACCTTGGAAAAAAAGACGGAAGGGCAAATTTTGTTGGAGGGAAGCATGCCAAGCGCCGTTTTTCCGCCCAAGGGTTGCCCTTTTCACACCCGCTGTTTTATGGCAAAAGAGGTATGTCAACGCATACCTGCCCCCATCGTAGAGGTGGATGAAGGACATTTCACTGCTTGTCATTTTGCGGATTTAACCACGGATGAAAAGCGAAAAATTGCGTTTAAAAAAGGGTAAAGAGGATAAAAAGGACCGTATGCGGGTATGCAAGCGGTCTTTTTTTTGGCGAAAAAAGGAAGAATTTTGTGAAAAAAGTGAGAATACACGCGCGTGTGAGTTGACAAATACTTTAAGAAAGTATTATAATATATAACGTGCGTATTTGCGCGCGCGTAAATTTTTTATTTATCGGAGGATAATCAACAACAACTATGGATCACCTACCCCTAATTTTCGCAATCATTGTACTTGTATTGCTTTCGGGATTTTTCTCGGGCACGGAAACGGCGTTTTCCTGCGCGAATAAAATTCGTTTAAAGACCTACGTTTCGCAGGGCAAGAGAAAAGCGAAAGCGGTGTATAAATTTGCGGACGAGGATTATGACAAGCTGGTGACGGCAATTCTCGTGGGTAACAACGTCGTAAACCTTACTGCTTCGGCATTGGGTACGATTTTGTTTGCTAACGTTTTAATCAACAAACCCGACCTTGCGCCAACCGTTTCTACCATCGTATTGACCGTGGTCGTATTGTTATTCGGTGAAATTACGCCCAAATATTTGGCGAGCGTGTACCCCGAAAAAATGTGTTTTCTGTTTTATCCCTTGATGCGCCTTTTCTATTTAATTTTGTGGCCTTTCACGAAAATCTTCAATTTCTACAAGGTGATGCTTGCAAAGATTTTCAAACTGAAAAAGGATGAAACGGTTACGGATGAAGAATTGCTTTCACTCGTAGAAGAAGCGGAGGAAAGCGGTACGTTGAAGGAAGACGAATCGGAGCTTGTGCGTTCTGCCCTCGAATTTGACGATTTGAAGGTAGAAGACATCCTCGTGCCCCGTGTAAACGTGTACGCGGTGGACGTGGATTCGACAATGGACGAGGTTTGCGAAACCTTCAAAAAGACGGGCTATTCCCGTATGCCCGTATACAAGGATACGATTGATAATGTTGTCGGTGTTATTCACGAGCGTGACTTTTTCGTGGGCTATTTAAACGGTGAAAAGGAAATCGGTCACTTGGTGCAAGAAATCGCTTTCACCACCGAACATACCCGCATTTCTGCCCTCTTAAAACAGCTCCAAAAACAAAAAATCCACATGGCGGCTGTTTCGGACGAATACGGCGGTTTGGTCGGCATCGTTACCTTGGAGGATATCTTGGAAGAGCTCGTTGGTGAAATTTGGGACGAGCACGACGAGGAAGAAGTGCTCTACGGTGAAATTGCCGAAGGCGAGTATTGGGTAGACGGTAGATTTGACCTGGAAAGATTTTTCGAACTTTACGAGGTGGAAATGGGTGAAGAGGAATTCGAGTCCAACACCATCGGCGGTTGGGTGACGGAAATCTACGGTGGAATTCCTCCCGTTGGTGAGACGGTGACCTTCAAAAACTTGGAAATCAAGGCAGTAAAAACGACGAAAAAGAGAGTATTAAAGGTTCGCTCGAAACTTGTAGAAGTGGTAGAGGAAGACGAAGAATAATCATAAGTGTGAGGTATTGATTATGGCAACAATTTTGGTTACGGGTGGTAGCGGCTACATTGGTTCGCACACCGTTTTGGAACTTTTGAACAAAAACTACGAAGTAGTGGTTGTGGACAATTTCAGCAATTCCTCCTTTGAGAGCCTTCGCCGTGTGCAAAAAATCACGGGGAAAGAGGTCATTTTCTACGAAGCGGATATCCGCGACGAAGCGAAGATGGACGAAATTTTGTCCGCGCATAAGATTGATGCCGTTATCCATTTCGCGGCGTTCAAGGCTGTTGGCGAAAGCTGTCGTATGCCCTTGAAATATTACGAAAACAACATCAGCGGTACGGTATCCTTGTTGAAGGTTTTGGATAAGCACGGCGTGAAGAAAATTATTTTCTCGTCGTCGGCGACCGTTTACGGCGATCCCGAACGTTTGCCTTTGGATGAAAATTGTCGTCTTTCCACGACCAACCCCTACGGCAGTACGAAGCTTATGATGGAAGGCATTATGCAGGATTTGTGGAAGGCGGACAACGAGTGGAATATCATTTTGCTCCGCTATTTCAACCCCGTTGGTGCACACGAAAGCGGTTTAATCGGGGAAGATCCGAAGGGTATCCCCAACAACCTTATGCCCTTCGTTGCGCAGGTGGCGAGTGGTAAGCTTGCTTGTATCAACGTATTCGGCAACGACTACGACACCCCCGACGGTACGGGTGTACGCGATTATATCCACGTGGTAGATTTGGCACTTGGACATATTGCGGCGATTGAGAATTGTAACGACAGCGGTGTGCATATTTACAAC
>JAZRFV010000019.1:0-35246 GCA_045643825.1 Candidatus Scatosoma sp. | reverse complement strand
AGATATCCCTATGCCCTTTACATTAAAAGTAGAAGTTAGTGGTATCTTTCAGTTGAAAAATTGGGAGAATAACTCATTAGATCTTATGAAAACAAATACAATCGCAATATTGTATCCGTTTTTAAGAGCCTTGGTTGCGACATTAACATCAAATGCAAATGTGCCCCCTTATATTTTACCTGTCTTTAATGTAGTTTCTTGGTTCGAAAAGAACGAGAAAAAGAAGAAAAAGGATAATCAATAAGGAGTAAAGTAAATGAATGCGGTAATTTACGCACGGTATAGTTCGGATAACCAACGCGAAGAAAGTATTGAAGGGCAACTCCGCGAATGTATGGAGTTTGCCAATTCTACCGGCGTTACCGTTGTCGGGAATTATATCGACCGTGCCTTCTCGGCAAAAACGGACAACCGTCCCGAATTTCAAAAAATGATTAAGGACAGTTATAAACATTGCTTCGATATGATTATCGTATGGAAGCTGGATCGTTTTGCCCGCAACCGCTATGACTCCGCGCATTATAAAAATCTCTTAAAGAAAAACGGTGTGAAAGTTGTTTCCGCGAAAGAATCCATTGCCGAAGGCTCGGAGGGTATTCTTTTGGAATCGGTTTTAGAAGGTATGGCGGAATACTATTCCGCCGAGCTTTCCGAAAAGATACTTCGCGGTATGACGGAGAACGCGTTAAAGGGCAAAATGAACGGCGGACAAAGTCCGTTCGGGTATTTCGTCGATGAAGATAGAAAATTGCAAATTGACCCCAAAACAGCCCCTATTGTGCAAGATATTTTCACGATGTATGCGGACGGCAAACGAATGCAAGAAATTGTGGACTGGCTGAAAGCAAAAAATATCTGTACGCAAAAAGGAAAGCCGATGCGCGTCAACGTGATACAGTATATGCTCTCCAACCGCAAGTACATAGGCGAGTATAAATACCGCAACGTGGTAATTCCCGACGGAATTCCTGCTATCATTTCACAAGAATTATTTCAACGTGTACAGGACCGAATGGTGAAAAACAAAAAAGCTCCTGCTCGGCACAAAGCAGAAGATGATTATTTGTTGACAACCAAACTCTTTTGTGGGAAATGCGGAGCATATATGGTTGGCGAAAGCGGTAGAAGCTGTCAAAAGAACGTTTATCGCTACTATAAATGCATTACGGCGAAGCGCAAGAAAACGTGTGATAAAAAACCCGTTCGCAAAGAATGGATAGAGCAGGTATGCGTTGAAAAGGCGTTAAAGGTCTTAAATGACGATGCTTTATTGGATGTTTTGACGGATAGAATTTACGAATTGCAGGCAGAAGAAAATCCCCGTTTACCTTATCTTAAAGAACAGCTTTCCGACGTGGAAAAGAAAATCACGAATATTCTTTCGGCAATCGAGCAAGGCGCATTTTCGGAAGCAATCAACGAAAGGTTGTCATCACTTGAAAAATCCAAGAAAGATATTGAAACGGCAATTATTCAAGAGCAAATCAAACGCCCGTTTTTGACGAAAGAACAAATCCGTTTCGGGATAGAGAAATTCAAGACGTTGGATATTGATACGCAAGACGGCAGGCAACGTTTGATTGACGGTTTTATCAATGCGGTGTATCTGTACGACGATAAGATAACGATTATTTTCAACTATAAAGAAGGCACGACGACAGTGTCGATTGACGAGTATAAAAGTTCGGATAATAAAACAAAAACTGCTCCAAAAAGAAAAGCACACCCGATGCGGTGTGTTTTTCTTTTTGGACGATAGAGTGATTACTGACGAGAGTCGAGGGTGGAGCCACGAGTGGGAGCGAGTGCTTTGCCTTACGAGAAAAGGGATAAGGTATACTTGTCAGGCAAAGACCGATGTTGATAACATCGGGGCGGGGCGTGCCGCCAAAGGCACGACTCTCGTCACCTGCTCCAAAATAAAAGTAGGACGTCTTGTACGTCCTACTTTTATTTTGGCATAGATAATAATGAAGGAGAGTCGAACTCCGAGGGGGAATTTTGCGTATAAAAAACGGTTGATAATCGTTTTTAGCAAAATTAGCCGAGCAATTTATAATTGCGAAGGCGGTGGTTTTCCAAAGGAAAAGCACGCTCTCGTCACCTGCATGTTATATTAAGTCCGCAATTTAAAGCCGCCAAAGGCACGACTCTTGTTATGGCCAAAGAAAATGCAAGCATTTTCCGTCACCGTATAAATTGTCCGATTTGCTCCAACCAAGCACACTTCCACCACCTTGAAGTTATGGGGGTATGGAAGTGTGTTTTGCTTTTTATCCCCATTTTCCCTGCGGAATTAGATTTTCACCTGCCCACTTGACTTATTGCGACAATTTTGGTATAATAAACATACTAAAATAAAGGTGTGGATAAAATGGAAAGTTTTGAACCTAAAAAGTTGGCGCTTATTAGAGTGTTGCAAATTCTTGAAAAGTATAGCGATAGCGAGCATCCTATCAAACACGATAAAATTGTAGAGCTGTTAGAAAATGAGTATGGTCTTATCGTTGAGAGAAAATCAATCGGTAGAAATATTTCTTTACTCAATGAAGCGGGATATGAAATCGAAACAACGAAAAAGGGTTCATATCTTTCGGGAAGAGCTTTTGAAGATAGCGAACTCCGACTTTTAATTGACGGGGTTTTGTCGAGCGGATATATTACGGCGAAGCACTCCAAGGATTTAATCGAAAAGCTTTGCGCGCAATCTAATGAATATTTCCGTCCGCGCGTAAAAAACATTTATTCGGTGAACGATTGGAATAAAACGGATAACGTTTCCGTTTTTTACACCATTGAAATTGTAGACGAAGCAATCGAACGGGGTAGGCAGGTACGCTTTGAATACAATAAATACGGTGCGGACAAGAAGTTGCATCGAACGTCAAGGCAAACGCTTTCCCCCTATCAAATGATTTTACACAATCAACGGTATTACTTGATGGGCTACAACGAAAAATGGCAAGAAATGCGGTATTACCGTATGGACAGGATTACGAATATCGAGATTTTGGACGAGCCGTCAACACCGTTGCGAACGGTAAAAGGTTTTGAAAACGGAATTGATTACAAGCGGTTTTCACAAGGTATGCCGTATATGTTTGCAGACGAGCCTCAAATGATTGAATTTATCGCCGACGGTTGGGTGATTGACCAAATTGTAGATTGGTTTGGAAAAGATATTCGCATAGAAGAACGCCAAGACGGACGGTTTTTGGTGCTCGTGAAAGTGAGCATAAACGCGATGGAATATTGGGCGATGCAATATATGAACGCCGTGGAAATATTATCGCCGAAAGAATTGAGAGAAAGGATAAAAAAGAATGTTGCTACCGCAAACGAAAAATATCATAAATAATTAAAGGAGAAACATTATGACCGACGAATATAAAAGATATTATCAAATGATTTATTCTGCATTAGACGGGATCAATCCTAGATATTGGAATAAAATTAGAAACAAGTTTACTATTGATGACAATAGTATCGTGCTTTTACCTTCTAAAAAAGGCGTTACAATTTATATTGAACACTCCATCCCCCTATTTTTTACGGATTTAGACGAAATAAAAGATTTTATTAAAGAAAAGAAACCCAATATTTATATGGAGCAATAAATAATGAAACACAGAGAAAAAAATAAAGTATTAGACATTATTATTGAGTTAGCCAAAGCGATTAAAGAAACGAAAGAACCCGACGAGAAAAATTGTCAATATTATTTGGACGATGGAACAAATAGGCTTTGGGGCGCAAAATATCTTTTAGGTCAAATTTTAAGGCAATATCGTATTAAAGAAGACCATATTTTTGTTTCTGTTGCAGCAAACGAGTTATGGCGCAAAATAACAAATGAAGAAATGTATAAATATAACTATACTATGAAAGTTCCCGTTCACCGTGATTGCGAATTAGATTTGTACAGGGGGGCGTCAAGCGCTCCGTTTGAAAAAGGAAAACAGCATAAACCTAACGATACATTTCAATACCGACAAGTTTTTCACGACGAACACGTTATTCCCATTGAAATGATTATAAAGAAATTGGAAGAAGAGAAAGATTTGAATTATACGAATGTGCAAAAAATATTGGATAACATTTATATGTGTCGTATGTTAAAAAGTGAAAATCTTGAGTTAAATAAAGGCAATAGAAACGCGCGGGAATGGGACGTCAAGGAAACAATAGAAAAAATTTACAAGGAAAAACATTATATAGAAATTGTCGGTTGGGAAGAGAAAAAAAATAAT
Organism: Candidatus Scatosoma sp.; assembly: GCA_045643825.1. GTDB lineage: Bacteria > Bacillota > Clostridia > Christensenellales > Borkfalkiaceae > Scatosoma. The sequence goes on along the minus strand of JAZRFV010000019.1, from coordinate 30,996 downwards.
TTATAATCCCAAAAATAGGACAATAAGTGCGCTATACTCATTTTACTAAAATAAAAGGAGAAAAATTATGAAAACTTTTATTATTCGCTACTATCATACCGAAACACAATACCGCTGTGGAATTGTCGCATATTCCGAAGCGGTAAGAGGTTCAAGAGAAACCGCCATGAATATCGCACAAGGGAAAATAAGAGTAGGCGCTTATAAATTTTACGATATTCAAGAACAATAAATCCCAAATTTGGTACAATAAAAATGATATACTCCTTTTACAGCTGTAAAAGGAGTATATTTTTATGGGAAATTTAATAGATACTATCAAGCGCAATACCTTTGTCGTGGTGGATTTGGAAACGACGGGGCTAAACAATTCACTTGAATACGGTGAAGTCGATTACATTATAGAAATTGGCGCGGTAAAAATTGAAAAAGGAAAAATCACACAAAAATTCCATTCGTTCGTTGCCTGTCCTATTGCTTTACCGAAAGAAATAGAAGCCTTAACTGGTATCAAAACCGCCGATTTACGCGGTGCGCCAAGTATAAACGATGCGCTTATCAAGCTAAAAGCGTTTTGCGGGGATTGTTGTCTTGTAGGGCATAACTTGCAATTTGATTTGGGTTTTTTGAACTATTACGGAAAAGAGCTTGGCATAATCTTTAACGGAAAAACTTACGACACCTTAACGTTATCAAAGCAAGTATTAGTAGGAGAACTGTCAAGTTATAAACTATCTGCAATCGCAAAATATTTCGATATTTCAACGCGAACGCATAAAGCCATAAACGACGCGCTTGCAACGGCAAAAATCTTTTTGGCTCTAGCCAAACACCAAAGTTTTTTAGCGTGGATTTCAAGCGTAAGAGAATTTGATTAAAAGGTGATTTTATGAAAAACAACGTATTAAAAACGGGGTATAGAAGATTAGACGATAAATATTACGGCGGGATAAAACGAGGAGAATTAACAATGTTATATTCTCGCCTAGGAATGGGGAAGTCTGCATTGTTATCCAACGTATTTTTGAATATGATTTCGCAAATACCACAAACGAAGTGTATGTTTTTCGCCTTTGATGAGCCTGAAAAGTATGTGTTTGAAAAAATGGTATGCATCAAAAGTGGAGTTTCGTATTGGAAATATTTTAACGGAGAAGATTGCACCGACAAAGAAAAACAAAAAGTAAGACAAACGGAAGAGTGGTTAGGTGAAAAAGTATGCGCAAAAACTTCTAAATCTCGTATTATAGACAAGGCACACTCTCTTGCGGAGCTTTTGATTTGTATCGCAGAAGCGAAAGTATCGTACGGTTTAGATGTAGTATTTATCGATAGATTGGAATATTTAAGGGATTATGCGTACGAAGACATTAATCACGTAGTTTATATTCTAAAAGAACTTGCCGTTCGGTTGGATATTGCCGTATTGGTTACGGCTTATTTGCCTAGGGGGAAAGCACATCTGCCTATTATGAGCCGAATAAAAAATAAGTATATTTTGCGAACGGCAGACAAAATTATGATATTAAATCGCCCCGAAGTATTGGCAACAGCGGAAGAGTTGGAAAGTGGGCATATAGTAAAAGGCGCAGCGGAGTTAAATATTATAAAAAATTATACAGGAGCATGCGGATTTATTTCATTGAAATTTGACGGCTCGACAATGCGTTTTTACGAACCTGAAAACGATTATGATGAGTATGAGACTGAAGAATAACTTTACTTATCAAAATCTAACGAGAAAATCGCACGGAAGCGAGTACGAAATAGAAGTGCTATAAGTAATTGCAACAAGCATAGAAAATCATACAAAAACGCCTAATTTTAGGCGTTTTTTACTTTTCACCTCGTGGGCGGTGGTGCGGTCCCACCCCTCACAAGGAAAAAATCAACAAAAACCTGCTTTTTTTTGTGAAAGTATTGTCTTTTTCGTGTATTTATGGTATAGTGTAAACAGTATGGCGAAAACGCCAACGACAAGGATAACAATTATGGCAAAGAAAAAGAAAACCAACCAAAAAATCGGCAAAATAAACCCCATTTTATATGCGGTTTTGTATCGATATTTTAAACGTAAATTCACCAAAAAATATCACATGACCTTCGATAAGGATATCGTGAAGGATATCAAGGGCCCTGCCATCGTGGTGGGTACGCATTCCTGCGATATGGACCATATTTTGTCAGGCCTTACGATGTATCCCGTTCGTCCGACCTACATTGTCAGCGAGCATTTTATGCGTAATCCTTCGACGGCGAAACTGATGAAATTTGCACACGTTATCACCAAGAAAATGTTTACCCCTGACGTTTCCACCATCAAAAACATCCTGCGTGCGAAAAAGGAAAATGCGGTGATCTTTATCTTCCCCGAGGGTAGACTTTCGTGTTATGGTAGAACCCTGCCCGTCACCGACGGCACGGCGGAGCTGATTAAGAAGCTCGGCGTGGATTTGTACGCGTGGAAGGCGGAGGGGGCGTACTGCACCTTCCCGAAATGGCGTGAAAAGGGCGAGAATAGAGAAGGTAAAATCCATGCCTCTATCAAGCGTTTGATGACCGCTGACGAGGTTGCGAAGGCGGACGTTGACACCATCAGGGAAGTTACCGAGGATGCCATCCGTCACGACGATGAAGTGGCAATGCAGGGCGTGGAATTCCGTTGCGAGAACATGGCAAACGGCGTGGATAAAGTGCTGTTCAAATGCCCGAACTGTATGCAGGAAGGGACGATTTCCACCGAGGGCAACCATATCCGTTGTAGCTGTGGTTTGGATGCGACGTTGGATACCTTCTACCGCTTGCACAACGCACCGTTTGGGTGTGTAAATGAGTGGTTTGAGTGGCAACAAAACTCGATTGACACGGAGACGGAATGCCTGCAAACCAAGGCAAGGCTTGGGTGCTGTGGCGAGGACGGGTTTATGGATCCGCAGGCAGGTGAAGGCGAAGTTTATATGGATAAAGACGTCTTCAAACTGACGGGGACGATGCACGGCGAGGCGGTGGATTTCACCATTAAAACGGACAAAATCGGTGCATTTCCGATTACCCCTGGGGAGCATTTTGATATTTACGTCAACGGAAAGTTGGTGTACGTGTATCCGATGCCCGACACTCGTATGAGCGTAAAATGGGTTTGCTTCTTGGATAAATTTATGGAACAAAAGAAACTTGGAAAATGAATATTGAATGCATAACCTACAGTTCTTAATTGGGAATGTACATTTGTGTTAAAAAATAAATACCTGAAATTTTTTAATTATATTATCGCTTATAGGAATTTTTCTTTATATTTTTTTTAGATCCTAAATCTTGAAACTAAAAGACATATTAAATTGGAGACAGTTATGAAAATTGGGATTATTGGATACGGGCATGTAGGTACAGCAATGCATCAGCTTTTTAATGATGCTGTTGTGTATGATAAATATAAAAAAATTGGAACGCAAGAAGAGGTTAATCAATGTGATATTGCATTCATTTGTGTACCAACACCAATGTGCGAAGATGGTTCTTGTAACACCTCTATTGTAGAAGAAGTAATTCAATGGTGTACTTGTAAATGCTTAATATTACGTTCTACTGTAAGGGTTGGATTTACAAGAGAAATGCGTGAAAAATATAATAAAGAAATTGTTTTTCAGCCTGAATATTATGGCGAAACAGTAGCGCATCCATTTGCGAACTTGTCGGATAGGCGTTGGTTAACATTTGGTGGAACCAAGGAAGGGATTCGTTTAGCTATTAAAGCTTATCAAAAGGTGATAAATTCAAATATTAGAATTTATCAATGTTCTAGCGATGAGGCCGAAATGGCTAAATATATGACTAATTCTTTCCTGGCGTTAAAAGTAATTTATTGTAATGAGATATATGATTTGTGCCAAAGTTTGGGACTGAATTACGATGTTATAAGAGAATTATGGATAGCTGATCCAAGAATAGGGGATAGTCATACATTTGTTTATGATGATAATCGTGGTTTTGGTGGTAGTTGTTTTCCCAAAGATACAGCAGCGTTAAGTAGTTTTGCGAGGGGGCGCGACTGTGACTTGTCTTTAGTTGATGCTGCTATCGATAAGAATAAGATTTATAAGCAGAGCAAAAAATGAGTAGATGATTATTGCTTGGTTTTAGGGGGGGATCAAGGAAAAGACCTAGAAATAAAAAAAGATTTTGAAATAAGAGTGGTTGATCGACTTTAACTGTTATAACTTTGGGGTGTATAGAGCCTCATTAAGTATGATGGCTGGTAAATTGACGATAAAAAGCCCGCGCGGGGTAAATTCCTGCGCGGGCTTAGTTGTCTATATCATGAAAAAACTAAAAAGATAAACGCCCTAAAGTTTACGAAACTTCAGGGCGTCTACCTATATGATAAGGGGGAAAATGATGAGCTAATTCATGTAATCGGCATATCCACAACCGATTTACAAACATATTTTAACATGTTTATATAAAAAAGTAAAGAATTTTTTTAAAAAATTTTTTATCTTGAAAAAATTAATAGTTTTATACAAAAAATGATAAAAACTAACATTATAACACGTTTTCACAGCTTTTTCACAGTAAATAATGAAAATATCATAAAATTTGGCATAAGTAACAAGCAAATATAACGCTCATAAGAAAAGAGGTAATCGCAATAAAAAGGGCGGTTGTTAATTTTTTTCTTTTCACATTTGCGAAATATACGGCACCGATATAAAAAATAGTATCAGAGGCTCCGTAGGTGACGCATGCGCAACGACCGATATAGCTATCCACACCGTACCGTTCTAAAATTTGCGTCAAGACGGCAATAGAACCGCTCCCCGACAACGGTTTCATAAGGACGAGCGGCGCAATTTCCTCGGGCACACCCGTGAAGGTAAACAACGGGGAGATCCATTTTGTCAGCTTTGTGTCCAACCCGCTAACCTCTAACAATTTACACAATAACATTACCCCGACGATATACGGAAAAATGGAAAGGATAAGGGGGATTGCTCCCTTTACGCCCTCGGTAAAGCTATCGTAAATTTTTACCTTTTTCACAGCTGCAAAAACGAATGAAAGTAAAAATATAGCGGGAATAATTGATGCTAAAATATAGTTCATCTCATACCTGCCCCCTTGTTTTTACGGTTTTCGGGGTAAAAAACGAGGCTTTTTGCTTGACCTTCGCCCTGCGCGGCGGAATAAGGAGCCGAGTAAAAATCACACCCAACAAGGTGGAAAGAAAGCTGGTGAGCAGGATGGGGACGACGACGTTGTTGGGGGCAACGCTTTGCATTGCTACGCGCACGCTGATGATAGAGGTAGGGATGATTTGTAAAGATGTAGCGTTCAACACGAAAAGCATAGCCGAAGAATATTCGGCATTTTCCGTTTTATCGAGTAAAGTCGCCGCGCGGATGCCGTAGGGGGTTGCCGCACCCGATATCCCCAAAAGATTGACGGAAAGGTTCATGCTGATGGCGGTTAGGGTGGATTCGTCTTCCGTTTTGAATAATTTACGGGCAAGCGGTTTGGTGAAACGTGCGACTGTATTGGCGATTCCGCTGTCTTCCCACACCTTCATTAAGCCCAACCACACGGAATAGGTGGCAACGAGGGATATGCAAATACTCGCACCCTTTCCTGCCCCGTCCAAAATCGCCCCAAGGAACACCTCGGGGGAAATACATAAAAGAAGCAGGGTGCAAATGATAAAAACTACGGTAAAAATGGCGTTCATGGGATAAATATATGCGCGTCGGTGAAGAAAAATGAGCCTTTTATAAAGGCGTGGACGATTTGACCGCCCGAAGGGGGTGTAAAACGTTTTACTTTTTTAGTAAAAAAGTATATAATGGAAAGGAAATTGGGAAAGGAGGGTTTTTTATGACGAAAAAACCTTATTATATCACGACGGCGATTGCTTATACCTCGGGGAAACCCCACATTGGTAACACCTATGAGGCAATTTTGGCGGATGCAATTGCTCGTTTTAAGAGAAAACAGGGCTATAACGTATTCTTCCAAACGGGTACGGACGAGCATGGCCAAAAAATCCAGGAAAAAGCGGAGGCGGCTGGCATTACGCCCCAGGCTTTCGTAGACAACGTTGCAGGGGAAATCAAGGGGATTTGGGACTTGGTTGGCACCTCCTACGATAAATTCATCCGCACCACCGATGCTGATCACGTGAAACAGGTGGGTAAGATGTTTAAAAAATTCTACGACCAAGGGGATATCTACAAGGGTTACTACGAAGGTATGTACTGTACCCCTTGCGAATCCTTCTGGACGGAGAGCCAGTTGGTGGAAGGGAAATGTCCTGACTGCGGCCGTGACGTAAAACCCGCAAGAGAAGAAGCGTATTTCTTTAAGATGGGTAAGTATGCGGACCGCTTAATCGAACATATCGAAAAGCACCCGGAATTTATCCAACCCGTATCCCGTAAAAACGAGATGATGAACAACTTCTTAAAGAAGGGTTTGCAGGATCTTTGTGTATCCCGTACCTCTTTCACGTGGGGGATCCCCGTGGAATTCGATCCCAAGCATGTTACCTACGTTTGGATGGATGCGCTTTCCAACTATATCACGGGTATCGGCTATGACGTAGACGGCAACCACACGGAGCAGTATAAGAAATTCTGGCCTGCGGATTTGCACCTGATCGGTAAGGATATCTTGCGTTTCCACACCATTTATTGGCCTATCTTCTTGATGGCACTCGGCGAACCCTTACCCAAGCAGGTCTTCGGGCATCCTTGGTTGTTGCAGGGTGACGGCAAAATGAGTAAATCCAAGGGCAACGTAATTTACGCGGACGACCTTGCAAGATTGTTTGGCGTGGATGCGGTGCGTTATTTCGTTCTTCACGAAATGCCCTTCGACAACGATGGTCAAATCACGTGGGAGCTTGTTACCGAGCGTTTCAACACCGAGCTGGCAAACGTACTTGGCAACCTCGTAAACCGTACGATTGCGATGATTGATAAATATTTCGGCGGTACGGTTCAAAAATCATTGACGGAAAACGAAGAAACACCCGATGCAGAATTCAAGGCAACCATTACGGGTACGGTGGCGAAGGTGCAGGCGAAAGCGGACGAGCTTCGTATTGCGGATGCTATCTCCGAGGTATTCTCGTTGTTTAGAAGAGCCAACAAGTACATTGACGAAACGATGCCCTGGGCGCTTGCAAAGGACGAAACGAAGAAAACCCGTCTTAATGACGTGTTGTATAACTTGGCGGAGGCAATTCAAATCGGTGCGAGCCTTTTGGACAGCTTTATGCCTGAAACCAGCGGCAAAATTTTCACCGCATACGGTGGGGAAACGAGAAGTTTGGAAGATTGCGCAAGCTTTGCGTTGCGTGACAGCGTAACGGTAACGGCAATTCCTCCCTTGTTTGCGCGTATCGATTTCAAGGTGATTGCACCTGAAATTGAAAAAATCCGCGCGGAGCAGGCGGCTGCATACGCGGCGGAAATGGCGAAAAACGCCCCCCAAGAAACGAAAAAAGTAGAAGTAAAAGAGGAAACGAAAGTGGAAGAAACGGTAGAAAAAACCCCTGAAATCAGCTTTGACGACTTTATGAAGGTACAGCTTCGCGTAGGTGAAATTATTGCGTGTGAACCCGTACCCAAGTCGAGCAAATTGTTAAAAGAAACGGTAAAATTCGGCGACGAAGTACGTACCATCGTATCGGGCATTGCAAAGCATTTCACCCCCGAAGAAATGGTAGGTAAAAAGGTAGTATTCGTAACCAACCTTGCACCCAGAAAAATTTGCGGTATCGAATCGCAGGGTATGATTATGGCGGCGGAGGATGCTGACGGCAACTTCTCCCTGATTGTGCCTGAAAAGGACGTTGCAAGCGGTACGGTGCTTGGTTAATGGCTGGATATATTGACGTTCATTGCCATTTGAGCGGGGACGAATTTGACGCCGTTGGCGGTATGGACGAGGTGATTGCCGGCGCCCGTGAAAACGGGGTAGAGCGTATCATTTGCTCGGGCTTTGACCTTGACTCCTCGAAGGTGTCAAGAGAGATTGCGGAACGGTACGAGGACGTGTATTTTTGTGCCGGCTTTCACCCCAGCGAGCTGAAAAAGTACCGTGAAGGGGATTTGGAGGAAATCCGCGCCCTTTGTATGCACGAAAAGTGTGTGGCGCTTGGCGAAATCGGGCTCGATTACCACTTCGACGATAATCCACCTAAAGAGGTGCAAAGGGATTTGTTCTATCGTCAGCTTGTTTTGGCAGACGAGCTTGGTTTACCCGTGGTATTGCACAGCCGTGACGCCGCACAGGAAACCTTGGAGTTTTTGCGGGAACACAAAGCCCTTTTAAAGAAGGGCGGGGTGATGCATTGCTACTCCTATTCCGCGGAAATGACGGCGGATTTCATTGCGCTCGGCTTGGCGTTTTCCTTTGGCGGACCGTCCACATTTAAGAACGGAAAAAAGGCGCAGGAATGTATTCAACGCATACCTGCCCACCTTCTTTTGTCGGAAACGGACTGTCCTTACCTTACCCCCGTACCGTATAGAGGAACTTTCCCTAACGAGCCGAAGAACGTGAAATACGTCGTAGACAATATGGCAACGCTGTTAAGTGAAAATGTAGAGGAGTTGAAAAATACGCTGATGCAAAATGCAAAAACGCTGTTTTTCAAATTGAAATAAGATGGAAGAAAATAAAAACGTAAATGGACAACAAAACGCCGCCGGCGAAGGTGCAGGTAGAAAGCGCCGCCATAAGCATAAGGGCGGACATTCTCACCACCAAAATGGGCAAAATCAGCCCCAAAACGGGCAACAAGGTCAGCAAAAACAATCCCAAGGTCAACCCAAACAGCAGGGACAAAAACCTCAAGGTCAGCAAAAGCAACCTCAAAAGCCTCAAAATCCCCAAAAGCAAGTGCAGGGGGATAAGGCGCAAAACGTCCAAAAACAGCCCCAACCTCAACAAAATCAGGGCAACAACAAGAAGAATAAGAACAACAATAATAACAATAACAAAGGGCAAGGTCAACCTCAAAAGCAAAGCCAACCCCAAAATCAAAACAAAAACAACCAAAATAACAAGGGGAACAATAAGGAAGAAAACCGCAAGGATACCTACCTTTACACTCTTGACGGCAATTTGTACGTAAACTTGACGAACAAATGCTCCAACGGTTGCGATTTTTGTGTAAGAAACGAGCGTAGCAGCTATTATGGGAACTATTTGTGGCTCCGTAACGGCGACCCTACCGTGGAAAAGGTGATGGCGGCGGCGAATGGCTTCGGCGATTTGAAACGCTTCAAAGAGGTCGTTTTCTGTGGCTTTGGCGAGCCGACGTATAAAGTGGCGGAGATGGTTGCCTTGTGCGACTTCTTCCACGAAAAGGGCTTAAAAACCCGTTTAAACACCAACGGTCAAGGGAACCTTATCAACAAGCGTGATATCGTATCCGATTTGAAGGGGAAGGTGGATTTTGTCAACATTTCCCTCAACGCATCCTGCGTGGAAAAATATCAACCTATTTGCCGTTCGCAGTTTGGCGAGGCAGGGTTTGCAGGACTAATCGATTTTGCAAAGCAATGCCGTAAGGAAGGGTTGGATTGCCGCTTCTCTATCGTTGATTGTATCGGTGAAGAGGAAGTGGAGGCGTGCAAACGCCTTGCGGAAAGCGTGCATATCCCCTTGTACGTGCGTAAGTATATCAGCGATTCCTAATAAAAACAAGCACCCATGTATGCGTTCACGAGTCTGTGAACGCAAAATCATTTAAGGAGAAACCCATGCAAGAGCTTCGTAGCGTGTTGGAAAAGCACGGCTTCCATTTTAAAAAGCAGTTTGGTCAAAACTTCATCTCGGACGGTAACCTGCTCCGTTCTATCGTCGAGGCTTCGGGGATCACGAAGGAAACGACGGTGGTAGAAATCGGTTGCGGTGCGGGTACGCTGACTCGTGCGTTGGCGGAGGCGGCGAAAAGAGTATACGCCTTTGATATCGACCGTGATTTGCAGCCCGTTTTGGCGGAAACCTTGGCAGGGCTTGACAACGTAGAGGTGATCTTCCGCGATTTTAACAAGCTCGATTTGAAGGAGTTTGAAAAAGAAATTGAGGAATATACCGTGGTGGCGAATTTGCCTTACTATATCACTACCCCTTTGGTGACGAAGCTTTTGGAAGAAAGTGACAAGGTGCAGGGGTTGTCGATTATGGTACAGGAAGAGGTTGCCGATCGTTTTTGTGCGAAAGAGAACACGCCAGAATATGGCTCTATCACGGCGGCGATTGCCTTGAAGGGCTCCGCAAAGGTGGTAAAGCGTGTTTCCCGTAACCTCTTTTATCCTCGTCCTAACGTAGACTCTGCCGTGGTAAAAATTGAATTTGAAAGGGGCAGGGTTGCGGTGAAAGATGAAAAGGCGTACCGTCAAACGGTAAAATGCGCTTTCTTAAACCGTAGAAAGACCTTGGAAAACAACCTTGTTAATTTCTTTAAGCTGACGAGAGAAGAGGCGAAAAAAGCCCTTGCGGAGGCAGGCGTAGACGAGAAAGCAAGAGGGGAAACCTTATCCCCCCAACGCCTTGCAAACCTTTCCGACGTGTTGCTTGATATGGGTGTTATGAAATTATAAAAACGGCACGAAAGTGCAAAAAATGCGCACTATCCCGTGCGCGGATACATTTATACAGCTAAAAAACAAAAAGTTTTATTATGATAGGAGGACAAACAATGGACTTTTTGATGATGATCGTATTGTTTGCCGTAATCCTTGCCGTATCGTTTGCGGCGCTCAATTTCTATCTTGTAAGAAAGATGAAAGAGGGCAGCGAGCGTATGCAGGAAATTGCGGCGGCAATCAGAGAAGGTGCAAATGCATTCATTCGCTACGAGTATAAGATTGTGGCGATTATCGGAGCGGCGATTGCCGTATTGCTCGGTTTGGTGATTTCGTGGGAAACGGGTGTTGCCTTCGTAATCGGTGCAAGCATGAGTGCAGCGGCAGGTTTTATCGGTATGAAAATTGCTACCTACGCAAACGTGCGCGTAGCCAACGAAGCGAACAATACGCGTAACACGGGTAAGACCTTGAAGGTTGCATTCCGTGGCGGCTCGGTAATGGGGCTTTGCGTGGCAGGGTTTGCTTTGCTCGGTATTTTGATTGTGTATTTTGCGTTTGGTGTAGGAGCAGGTATGTTGAAGCTTACCGCGCTTGGTCAAGTGACCACGAAGGTGAACCCGATTACGGGCGCTTCGTACAACCTTTCGTTGATTCTTTCAGGGTATGCACTCGGCTGTTCCATTATTGCAATGTTCAACCGTGTAGGCGGTGGTATTTATACAAAAGCAGCGGATATGGGCGCGGACCTCGTTGGTAAGACGGAGGCGCACATCCCCGAAGACGATCCCAGAAACCCTGCAACGATTGCAGACAACGTAGGTGACAACGTAGGTGACGTAGCAGGTTTGGGTGCAGACCTCTTGGAAAGCTACGTAGGTGCAATCATGTCGTGTGCAATTTTGGCAATTGAGTTGTTTACACATAATGCAATGTTCACCTCGTCGTCGTTGTATGCGAAGATGATTATGTTCCCCATCTTATTTGCGGGGATCGGCTTGATTTCCTGTGTGTTGGGTATCGCTTTTCCCTTGGTAAAGAGAAAGCTTTCTGAAAACCCGCACTTTGAACTAAATCTAGCGACGTGGATATCTGCAGGGCTTGCCATCGGGCTTGGTTTCTTGTTGACCTTCTTTCTTTTCCGTGGGGAAACGTCGGCACAAATCAAAGCTGCTGGCTTTAAGGTAGGGTATCTTACCCCTTGGATTGGCGCGGCCATTGGTATCCTCGCAGGCGTTATTATCGGTGCAATTTCGGAATATTACACAAGCTACGACTTCAAACCCACCAAAGGCATTGCACAGGCAAGTAAGGAAGGTACGGCGTTGACCATTACACAAGGTATGGCAACGGGTATGATTTCGTGTATGTTGCCCGTTATTTGTCTTGGTGCAGCAATTTTCTTGTGCTATACCATCGGCGGTATGTACGGTGTAGGCTGTGGTGCAATGGGTATGCTTTGCTTCGTTGCAACGACGGTATCCGTAGATACCTATGGGCCGATCAGTGATAACGCAGGCGGTATTGCAGAAATGAGTGGTTTGGACAAAGAAGTGCGTACGATCACCGATAAGCTGGACAGTGTAGGGAATACGACGGCTGCAATCGGTAAGGGCTTTGCAATCGGTTCGGCGGCGCTTGCTACCATTTCGATGATGAGCAGCTACTTGTATGCATTCATGGATAATTTGTTGCTCAATATCGTAGACGGCTACGTTTTGGTCGGTGCGATTATCGGTGCGGCATTGCCGTATTTGTTCAGCGGTATGTTGATTAACTCGGTTGCGAAAGCGGCAAGACGAATGGTAAACGAGGTAAGACGTCAGTTTAAGGAAATCCCCGGTATCTTGGAAGGTACGGGCAAACCTGACTACAAAACCTGTATCACCATCTCTTCGCAGGGCGCGTTGAAGGAAATGATCGTTCCTGCACTCGTGGCGATTTTGTTCCCTGTTGTTTGCGGCTTCTTGTTTGGTGCGTATTTTGTTGGCGGTGTATTAATCGGTGCAACCTTCTCGGCAATTATGTTGGCAATCTTCACGGGTAACTCTGGCGGCGCTTGGGATAATGCGAAAAAGTACATAGAAGCAGGCGGTGTAGAGGGTGAAGGCAAAGGCTCGCCTACGCACGATGCAGCGGTTGTTGGTGATACCGTCGGCGATCCTTTAAAGGATACGGTTGGCCCTTCCCTTGACATCTTGATTAAGATTATGAGTACGGTATCGTTGGTTTGCGTAGTCGTATTTAAAACCTTTAATTTGATGTCGTTGTTTATGTAAAATAAAACAAAAGATAAAAAAGCGGCGTGGTAGCCAAAAGGCTACCACGCCGTCTTTTATATGAGTTTATTGTTTTTCCACTTTTAAAGCTTTAAGGAAGTATATCGACAAAATTACCGTCGCGATGAGGGCGATAAAGTCGGAGATAGGCGCTACCCAAAGAATGGTTTCCACGTTGGGGAAGAAGGCAGGGAGGAGCAAAATCAACGGGGTGAAACACACAATGTCGCGTACCAGGGACGCGATGATTGCGCTGACGGGCTTTCCCGATGCCTGGAAAAATATGGAATGCATCTTGATAAAACAGCTAACCGAAACGAGGGATAAGAAGATACGCAAGGTCTTTTCACCGAACTCCCAATAATCCTGCGGGTTGGGGATATTGCTCGGCACACCGAACAGTCCGATAACGAAGTGGGGCGCCAACTCGAACAAAGCGGTAAACGCCAAGCCGATGGTGATGGTGCAAAGCATAATCTTTTTATACAATTCCTTCACTCGATCGTATTTTTTTGCGCCGACGTTGTAGCTGATGATGGGCTGACAGCCAAGCACGATACCCACGACGAGGTTGACGACTACGGTGAAAATTTTACTCTCAATCCCAATAATGGCAATAGGAATATCCTTACCATATTTCGACAGCTCGCCAAAGGTGGAAAGCTGTACGTTAGAAAGGATGGCAACGATAACGATGGCAAGCTGGGTGATAAAGGTAGAAATGCCCAGGCGTACGACCGCCATCACCGATTTTAATTGAGGGATAAAGCTACTCAATTTCAAACGGAAGGTTTTGGGTTTAATGAAATAAATGAGCGTCATTACAAAGGACGCCGCTTGACCGATAATGGTGGCGATTGCCGCACCCGACATACCCATGGCCAAGGTGAAAATGAAAATGGGATCGAGAATGATGTTCGTAACAGCCCCAATCAACATGGAAAGCATCGCCCAAAGCGGACTGCCATCCGCACGGATAACCGAGTTTAAGGTATTGCAAAGGATGAAAACGGGCATCATCGCAAGGACGATATCGAGGTATTCGATGGCGTAGCCAAGGGTGTTTTCCGATGCCCCAAAAATAATCAAAATTTCTTCCTTGAAGGGATAAATCACCGCCATCATTAAAAGCCCCGAAAGGAAAGCAACGGTGATACTGCCACCGATTGCCTTGTGGGCGTTGTCAGCGCCGTTTTCACCTTGACAAATATTGAGGTAGGAGGCACACCCGTCGCCAAAGCACCAAGCGAATGCCTGTGCAATGATAAATACGGGGAAAACCACCCCGGTAGCGGCGTTGCCAAGGGCGCTTAATTTGCTATTCCCGATGAAAATTTGGTCAACGATATTGTACAGCGAGCTAATTAGCAGGGATAAAATGCAGGGGATGGAGAACTTTAAAATAAGCCTTGTTAAGTTCCCTTCGCCGAGCGCTTTTGTATTTTGAGATAAGTCCATACCGTTTTCCTTATAAAATAAATCTAAACAACCGATATAGTGTAGCATAAATCGGTGAAAATTGCAAGGAATTTTCATGGGGGTATTGACAACAAACGAAAATAGGAGTAAAATGTAGAAAAGCCGCGAAAAATGTTCAAACGGCTTGAAAAACTTAATATGGGGGATGTTATGGATGATAAACTGTTGGAGCCCTTAAAATATTACGAAGGGCAAGGCAGGCAGGAGCATCGGGATAATATCGAGGCGCACCTCAATGGACTCGTGGAAAAGTCTGGGGTGAATATCGAGGAAAACCGCCTGACAATGGACAAATGGAAAGTGGAACAACAAAAAATTGCCGATCTTTCCAAGGAAATGAGAAAATTTAAGCGGTGGCGCGGATGGTTGATTTTCGGCATAGTCGTCGGTGCGATTTTGCTAATGGTGTCCTTTACACAGTTCAGCCAATCGGCAGGCACGGGGGTATTACTGCTATTACTTGGTGCAGGGCTATTGACGGCGTCCATCCTTGTGATGGTAAAGAAGGTCAACCCGATGATTAGAAATACGGGTACGGTCTTGCAAGAACATCAAGCGGCGGCAAAAGAGCTGGAAAACGAGGGCTGGGAACAAATGCAGGCGTTGAACGAGCTGTTTGGTGATGATGACGCGCTTCGTTTGATTGAGAAAACCTTGCCCGATTTTGCCTTTGAGAAAAATTTCTCGGTGAAACAGCAAAGGCTCTTTTACGAGCAGTATGATTTTTACGATTTACAAAATGGGGATTGTTCGATGCTGAACACCCTTGCGGGGAAATACGCAGGGAACCCGTTCTTGTTTGGGCGGCGTAGGGTGCATCGCATGGGCGTGCATACCTATCATGGCACCTTATTGATTACTTGGACGGAAACCTACCGTGATAGCCAAGGTAAGCTTTGTACGAGGACGAGATCACAAACCTTGCATGCTTCGGTTACGAAGCCAAAGCCTTACTACCACACCAACACCTTTTTGGCATACGGCAATCAGGCGGCGCCTCGGCTTTCTTTTTCCAGGGAGTCAAAACACGTGGAGGATTTAAGTGAGAGGGCGTTAGAGCGAAAGATACGTAAAGGAGAGCACAAGCTTCAAAAACAAGCGGAAAAGTCGATGAAAAACGGCGGTAATTTCCAAGAAATGGCGAATGCGGAGTTTGACGTACTGTTCGGGGCAACGGATAGAAATAACGAGGTGGAGTTCCGTTTGATGTATACGCCGCTCGGACAACGCAGTACCGTTGCGCTGTTGAGGGACGATAAAAATTACGGGGACGATTTTAACTTTATTAAGAAGGGAAAATGCAACCTAATCATTAGCGATCACGCGCAAGGCTGGAAAATGAACCTGTACGCGAGCGATTATCAACATTTTAACTTTGAAGAAATCCAAAATCGGTTTATCCGTTTAAACGAAGAGTATTTTAGGTCGATTTTCTTTGATTTTGCACCTTTGTTTAGCGTTCCTGCCTATTTGGAGGAGCCCTGTGCGGCGTTAGAGGACGACGTGGATTACAAAACGAATTATACCTATTACGAGCACGAGGTTATGGCAAACGTTATCGGGTATGAGAAGTTTTTGCACCAAGATTCTTGCACGGAAGGGATTTTAAAGACGGAAACCTTGAGTTCGGAAAATGGTCGGGATACGGTGTCGGTTACGGCACATTCGTATGCAGGGCTTAATCGAGTGGACCTCATTCCGACACTTGGTGGTGACGGAAAATTCCACAACGTACCCGTGCATTGGGTGGAATATATCCCCATTAGTAGAACTTCGCAGGTTGTTATTGGTAGCGAAGCGGCTCCGTGTGAGAATGCAACAGCGCATTATCACGGATTAACCGCTGGTATTATAAAATAAAGGAAAAGGAGAAAAAATTATGGCAAATGAATTGGACGAAATGAGTATGGAAGACATCCGCGAGGAAGGTCTTGACACGCACGTTATCGCAAAGAAACTTCCCGTAAAGGTGGGAAAGGGATCGTTGGTGTTTGAAATTGTATTGTGGATTTTGGGGATTATCCCTGGGCTTATCTTCCTTCTTTTGAAGGTGAAGGCGGATAACCACTTCCAACAGCTTCAACAAAAAATCCAGCACAATGCATCGCAAATCGACAACTACCTCGAACAGAGGGTTATGGTGTTGCAAAACTGTGCAAGATTATTGGATAAGGCGATTGACCTTGATAAGAGTGTGTATGAAAATATCGCAAGATATAGAAGCGGTATGGGTGACGAGGAAAGAAACGAAGCGGCGAATGCCATCGAAACCGTTTCCCGTGATATCCGCATTGCTTTTGAAAACTATCCCGATCTGCAAGCGCACAAGGAAATTATGGATGCTATGAAGCAAAATATGTACCTTCAAAGGGAGATTACGGCGGCAAGAGAATTGTACAACGATACCATCAACGCATGGAATAGAGACATCTTTAAGTGGCCTTCGAAGATGATTGTTGCTGCAAAGAAGGGTTACACGACGAGAATTCCTTTTATCGCTTCCGCAGAGATTAAACAGCAGGCAAAAGCGGTATTCTTTTAATTGAATACGATGAGAAATGCTAGATAAAATTACATAACGAAGAAACCACCCGACGGTGTTATCCGTCAGGTGGTTTTTTATATGCTTTCGCATCAGGGGTGTTGTTACGGGAACGCCACAGAAAGGTTTATTCGTCTGTAATTTCGAGAATACCTTCCGTTAAGGTGATTCCGTAACACATGGTTACGTCATTGCCATCCTTATCGGTAATCACGCAGGATGTGATTTCATTCGTCACAACGCCAACGTCGGTAATAGAGCCCGTCACTTTGCAGATGAGCGTATGCCCGTCAACGAGGGAACCGAAAAGAATCGTGATGGTATCGTCGGTCAAGGGTTCACCGTTGTATTCTCGCGTTACGGAAGCCGAAGCGATTTCCAACGTTTTTCTTTCTACTCGAATACCTACGCCTTCGATTTCAAGATAGTAATTTTCGGTAACGTCTTCGCCATACTCATTACGAACCACGTAAGGAAGTGTACGAAGATTCTCTATGTCAAATTCACCCGTTTCAGTGATACTGCCTTGAAGCTCGAACTCAAGCTTATAGCCTTCGGGGATTTCTTTAATCCAGTAATCGTAAGGATTGTAAGAAATGGGCTTGCCGTCGTATTCCTTCTTGATATCATACAAGACGATAACAATTTGCGTATTGGTTACACGAACTTTACCAGGAAGGTAAGTAATGGTAAACAAATCCGTTACGTTGATACCATCAGGGTTGAAGAGCTTGAAGGAAACGATATGGCTTTCCGATTCACCGATCGTCGTTCGAGAGCCTTCTACAACAACCTCATAGGTGTAACCCAAAGAAGTTAATCTTTCAATGATGGAGTTATAAGGAACCTTAATTTCATTAGGTGCGTAAAGAGGGGTACCATCGTATGCTTTGGAGATGTCGAGAGGGGAGATTTCGAACTCGAGAAGGCTTTCGTCAAGATCGCCAAGAGGATCGTCTTCCACGTTGCCGTTGTCGCCGCCACCGAACTCGTTTTCGCCTACGTTACCACCTGCGCCTGCGCCAGTTACTTCCACAGGTACCCAACCGATACCATCAAGGTAAACCTCCGTCCAAGCGTGGCCGGAATCACTCTTGATATCTACCCATTGATCCTTAACCGTTTGACCAACGTAACCAATGGTATATCTTGCAGGAATACCCAAAGCACGGTAAATCATCGTTGCGGAGGACGCGTAATGTCTGCATAAGCCCTCGTTATAATCATCACCAAGGAAGGCGATAACCATATTTTCCTCTTTGTCGAGGTCGGGGTTATACATCATATTATACGTCGCACAATTTTGAACGTACTGCTGTACCTTGTAGATAATCTTCGGATCGTCCTTGCTCCAGCCTTGTTGTTTAATAATCCTTTGGATAAATGCATTCGTTTCGCTGTCAATATTCAAATATTGCGAGTAAACGAAGTTTCTATAAAGGAGTTCAACCTCGCTTAAAGAGCCAAGATCCACGTTCAGTTTAGAGAAGTCGCCGTTATAAGCGTAGTAGTATACGGTATATTCACCATTGTGCGTTCCGCTAAACGCTACGTCGTTGCCTTGGATTACGTGGTTGCTTTCCTCCATAGCAATGAAGTAGGGGAGTAAGTAATCCGTGGTGAAGGATTTCACGTCAAGTTTTTGCAACTGTGTTGCATCAGAAAGCTTCAATGCAAGTGCAACAAGGTAATTAAAGCCGTAATTTTCGATGATATATTGCTCGTATGCGGTTGCAGCATCCCAACCGGTGCCGGTATAGTTGCCGTAACTCATAAGACGTAAATAGATCGCGCCACTCGTGGTGGATTTCACTTGAAGAACAGTGGAGGGCGGGGTAGGTTTATAGTCGGAGCCACCAGGTATGGTTTCACCGCCGATATTACCCGAATCGTCAAGGTTGCCACCTGTTTTGTTATCATCTTCTTCGGTGTCTATTTCGCCGTCACCGTCTTTATCGATGTTAGAGTCTACTTCACCGTCACCATCGGTATCGAGGTTGGTATCCGCTTCACCATCGCCGTCGTTGTCGACGTTGATGTCGGGCTTGCCGTCACCATCGGTATCAATGTTGGTATCCGCTTCGCCATCACCGTCGTTGTCGACGTTGAGGTCGGGGATTCCATCGCCATCGGTATCAATGTTGGTGTCTGCTTTGCCATCGCCGTCCGTATCAAGGTTGGTGTCAGGGTTACCGTCACCATCCGTATCGATATTCAGGTTAGGATTGCCATCACCATCCGTATCAACGTTGGTATCAGCGTTGCCATCGCCATCGGTATCAAGGTTGGTATCAGCGTTACCATCGCCATCCGTATCAATTTCTGTGTCGGAGTTTCCATCCCCGTTGTTATCGAGGTTAGAATCCGCTTTACCATCACCGTCGGTATCGAGGTTGGTGTCTGCTTTACCATCGCCGTCTGTGTCGAGGTTGGTGTCCGATTTACCGTCGTCATCCGTATCAAGGTTGGTGTCAGCGTTGCCGTCGCCATCCGTATCAATGTCTGTGTCGGCCATACCATCCCCGTTTGTATCGAGGTTCATATCGCCATTTCCATCGCCATCCGTGTCGATATTGACGTCGGGGTTACCGTCACCGTCCGTATCGAGGTCGGTGTCCGCTTTACCGTCGCTGTCGGTATCGAGGTTGGTGTCAGCATTGCCATCACCATCCGTATCCACGTTTACGTCGGGTTCACCATCACCATTGGTATCGACGTTGAGGTCGGGTTGACCATCGCCGTCCGTGTCTATATTGATATCCGCTTTATTATCGCCGTCGGTATCGATATTGGTATCAGGCTTATTGTCGCCGTCCGTGTCGACGTTCAAATCGGGGTTACCGTCGCCATCCGTATCGATATTTACGTCGGAGTTATCACCGATATTTTCATCGGGAATACCATCGCCGTCTGTGTCGATGTTGGTGTCGGGGATTCCGTCACCATTGGTATCAACGTTGATATCAGGGTTGCCGTCGCCATCGGTGTCAATGTTGGTGTCAGGAGTACCATCACCATCGACGTCCACGTTAGTATCCGCTTTACCGTCACCATTTGTATCAATGTTGGTGTCGGGAATACCATCGCCATTGTTATCGATATCCAAATTAGGAGTACCGTCGCCATCGGTGTCGAGGTTGGTGTCAGGTTTTCCATCACCATCCGTATCAAGGTTGGTATCAGGCGTACCGTCGCCATCCGTATCGATATTGGTATCCGCTTTACCGTCGTCATCGGTATCGATATTGGTATCAGGCTTACCATCACCGTTTGTATCAAGGTTGACTTCAGGAGTACCGTCACCGTTCGTATCGATATTGACATCAGGTTTACCATCGCCGTCCGTATCAACGTTTACGTCGGGCTGGCCACCACCGTCTATATCAATGTTGGTATCCGCTTTACCATCGCCATCCGTATCGATGTTTACGTCAGGGATGCCGTCGCCGTCCATATCGATGTTCACGTCAGGCTTTCCATCGCCGTCGGTATCAATGTTGATGTCGGGGCTGTCGTCTTCCTCATATTCGAAGTCTTTGTCGTAAACGATCAACCAACCCAAATCATAAACGGCTTGATAGCAATCGGTAATATTAACACCTTTTTCGTTGTATACCGTGAAGCTTGTTTCAAGAACGGTATTGGAGGATTTACCGATTTCCGTTTGAGAGCCGTTGACAACAATGGTTGCTTTGTCGCCCTTCAAAAGGTTCGCGACATTGTATTCACTGCAGGTAAGAGGCTTACCGTCGTAAACCTTATAAGCACCGCCCGTCGTGATTGTAACCGTACGCTTCAACACGGTCAGCGTGCCTAATTCGTACTCGAACTCGTACCGATCAAGCACCGATTTACCATATTTATCAAGGATATCCACGTCAACGGTGTTGGGGGAGCTGCCAGCCAGCGTTTGCGAGCCAGTTGCCTTCATAATAATATAGTCGCCAGGGAACATTGCACCGCGTACAATTTCATACGCACATTCATCATAGGTAAGAGGAGTGTTGTCGTATTCTTTGGAGGCGCTGCCCGTGATTACTTTAATTACCGCGGAGACCTCAACCGTAAGGGTACCATCTACGAAAGTACAGTTGTAAAGGTTGGATACATCGTTACCGTAATCGTCGTAAAGGAGTACGCTTTCAGGGATGATTACGTTGCTTGAGGAGCCGATTTCTACTTGAGATCCCGAGGTTTCTGCATAGAGATTATGGCCATCCAACAATTTACCGTCGTGGCTGTATTCTTCGCAGGTAAGAGGCATTGCATCGTAGTGCTTCGTCGCGCTACCTGCCGTAATGGTGATATTTCTCTTTGTTACCGTAAGGGTACCAGGGAACAATGCATAGGTGTAATCGTAGGTAACGTCGTTGCCGTTTTCATCTACAATCTTAATCGTTCCGTTTACAATACCACTTTCCGAAGAACCGATTTCCGTTTGAGAACCGAGGAATTCGATTTCTTCCAGTACGATATAATGTCCTTCGTCGAGGGTACCGTAGAGGATATCAAAATCGCTGGGCGTCAACGCCGTACGATCGTATTCCTTGATCGCGGCGCTGGGCGCAATTTCAAGATAGTGCCAGGTAATGGTCAGCGTACCGCAAAGCTCGATAATGCTGTAGTTTGCCGTTCTATCCTCTTCACCTGCCATGATAACGTAGGTAAGATGGTTTTCAACCTCGCCAATTTCCGTAATAGTCGTATAGGTGGCAACGGAAATTTTGTGGCCTTCTAACAAAGCACCAGAAAGAATCTGGAAAGTCTTGTCGAAATGAGGATTTCCATCATATTCCCAACGGTTGCTTGCGGTAGAAATCGTAAGCTCGATAGAGGTGATGGAGATTTTACCCATATCCTTGATTTGCACGTCGTAGTTTGCACTTACGTCCTGCTTATTTTCGTCAAAGATTGCAAGAACGAGGGCATTATCCTTCTCGCCGTCGGTTACGTATTGCACCGTCGGGTAATCTACCACTTCGAAGGTGTGGATACGTTCGCCTTCTACGGTGCCCAAAATCTTATACGGGCTTTCGGCCGTATACGTCCAATTGAGGTTGAAATGCACCTTATCGTCGTAAGGCCAGCTTTCACTTGCCGTGGCGATATAAATCACACGGTGGAGGATGGAAATTGTACCGTATTCGTAATGCACATCATAGTTTTTCGAGACGTCTTCTTCGCCATCGAGGATTTGGAGGGTGAATACGTTGTTGTTTTCTTCCTCCGTGACATACTTGAAGGAAGGCGCGTCAACGGGCTTCCAAGTATGCCATTCTACCAAAGCAAAACGGGTTTCTTCGTCGATTTCACCAACGTATTCCCACGTAGCGTAAGAATGTTCGGTGTCGTCGTAAACGGTTTCAAGCGAGCCCGTTTGGATGTAAATGCTTCTCTTTAACACGTTTACCGTACCATAATCATAATGAATGTCATAGTTTGCGGTAACGTCTTCAGCGCCTTCGAGGATCTTCAAAATCAACTCGTTGGTGATAGGATTTTCAGTGAAATCCTTTCGAGAAGTGAACGCTTCGATTTCAGCAACCTGCTGTACGTCGTCGTTATCAATCACTTGATAAGGGGTATTTTCCGCGTAATTCCACTCCGTAAGCTCGTACATGGTGCCATCATATACCCATTCGAGGGTAGGGGTGGTGATGTGGATTTCTCTCTTCAATACGTTTACGGTACCATAATCGTAATGGATATCGTAGTTAGCGGTAACGTCTTCTTCGCCATCAAGGATCTTCAATACCAACTCGTTGACGATAGGGCCGTCGGTGGCATTTTTAATACTGATAAAGCTTACAAGCTCGGTTGTATGCTGTACGTCGTCGTTATCAATCACTTGATAAGGAGAGGTTTCCGCATAGTTCCATTCTTTCAGTTCGTACGTTGTAGCATCGTATACCCATTCGAAGGTGGGGGTAGTGATATGAAGTTCTCTCTTCAATACCGTAACCGTACCATAGTCGTAATGGATGTCGTAATTGTCAGTAACGTCTTCTTCGCCGTCGAAAATCTTCAAAGTCAGTTCGTTAGCGAGAGGTGTTTCGGTGAAGTCCTTGCGGGAGGTGAACGACTCGATTACGGCGATGTGGTGTACGTCGTCGTTATCAATTACTTGATAAGGCGTATTCTCCGCGTAGTTCCATTCCTTCAGCTCGTACGTTGTGCCATCGTATATCCATTCGAGCGTGGGTGTTGTGATATGGATTTCTCTCTTTAATACGCTGATTGTACCATAATCGTAATGGATATCGTAATACTCGGTGACGTCTTCTTCGCCTTCAAGGATCTTCAATACCAACTCGTTAAGGATGGGCTCGACAATTGCTTCCTTGATTGTGACGAAGCTTACGATTTCCGCGGTATGCTGCACCGTGTCATTATTTATAATTTCATAAGGGGTATCTTCCGCGTAGTTCCACTCCTTCAACTCGTACACGGTGCCGTCATAAGCCCATTCGAGGGTAGGCGTGGTGATATGGACCTCTCTCTTCAATACGTTTACGGTACCGTAATCGTAACGGATGTCGTAATATTCGCTAACGTCCTCGCCACCAAAGAGCACCTTCAATACCAACTCGTTGGTGAGGGGTGTTTCGGTAGGAATCTTCGCCGAGGTAAAGCTTACGATTTCGGGGACTTGCTGTATTTCGTCCGTATTGATGATTTCGTAAGGGGTATCTTCTGCATAGCTCCATTCGGTCAGCTCATGTGTGATACCGTCATAAGCCCATTCGATGGTGGGCGTAGTAATATGGATTTCTCTCTTTAATACTTTAACAATACCGTAATCGTAACGGATATCGTAATTTTCGGTAACGTCGGTTTCACCTTCTACCACCGTCAAAATCAATTCGTTAAGAACAGGTTCTTGGGTAGGGATTTTCAAGGAAACGTAGCTTACAATTTCCGCCGCTTGTTGTACGTTTTCGTTAGAAACGATTTGATAAGGGCTGTTTTCTGCGTAGTTCCATTCCTTCAACTCGTACATGGTACCATCGTACACCCATTCGAGGGTGGGCGTGGTGATAAGGATCTCTCTTTGGTAGATGGTTACCGTACCATATTCGTAATGCAGGTCGTAGTTGTCGGTAACGTTTTCGTCGGCCTCATTGGAGATAAGAAGAGAGAAAACGTTGTTCCCTTCCGCCGTATCGCTTACGTTGGTGAAGGAGTTAAATTTCGTCGCTTCCCCTGTGTGGGTGGAAACCAAGTGGTAATTTTCAGTGGTATCACCGTTTTCAAAGGCTTTATAATGCCAGGTAGTTACGGTGTATGCTTCCGCTTTATAAACCAAGCTCTCGCTGTCCGTGACGATATATACGGGGCGCGGTTCAACCTTCAAGGTACCGTAGTGATAGGTGATGGCGTAGTTATCCGTGACGGATACGCCGTGGCTATTCAAGATATCAAAGGTGACGGTGTTTTCAATTTCACCATCCGCCACGTTCAGGACGGATACGTCCGTCGTTGCCTCCACAGAGTGCGAGGAAACGAGCTTATTTTCGTCGGATGCCTCGGGATTGGTATATTCCCAATCGGTAGAGGAGTGCGATTCCGCATCATAAATCCAGCTCTCGGTTGCGGTGGTTACCTCAATCGCGCGAGGGGTTACCTCCAAGGTACCGAAGGTGTAGATTACGTTGTAATTTTCCGAAACGTCGTTGCCATCGGCATCGAAAACGAGTAAGGTAACGCTGTTTTCCACCGAGGAAACGTTTGTTACCTCAATGGCTTCGGAGTATCCGTGGGTGTGGCCATCCAGCAAACCCGTGGTATCCGTAGACGCGGACAAGATAAAGTTATCGTTGGAATGGGTAAGCGCATCGTATACCCATTCATCAGAAGGGGTGGTCACCGATATGTCGCGCTGTACAATTTCTATGTACGATTCGGTGCTCAAAAATACGCTGTAATTGTCGGTAACCTCGACCTCGTTTTCATCGAAGAATTTGAAGGTAAGAAGGTTTTCCGCAACCCCCGCATCGGTGAGCGTCGTGTAGGAATCCAACGTTTCCGTATGGCCTTCCACCAAAGGCGTATCCGCGTTAATCGTATAATCGGTGTAGGAATGTTCCTCGCCGTCGTAAATAAACGAAACGGTTTCTTCCTCGGAAGAGAGGTCGATAAGCACGGGGCGTTTATTGACAGTCAACGTACCTTTTACAATGGTAAAGTTGTAAAGGTGGGATACGTCTACGTTGTTTGCGGAAACCGCATAGAAGGTTAAGAAATCGTTTTCAATACTACCCGCATCGGTAAGTGACGGATAGGTTGCAACAATCGTATCCGCACTGCCATAGCTCAACGCCACAAGGTTGCCTTCCGTTACTTCATATCCCGTGTATTGGAAGGGGAGCGCGTTGTAATCCTGATCAGCAGAAGCGACGGTGATGGTCACGTTGCGCTGTGTAAGGGTAGCGTTTTTCATAACGGGGTTAAAGACGTACGCTTGCGTAACGTCCTCACCTTCGTTGGACAATACCTTAATGGCTTCCTGCTTGGGGGCGGCGGTAACGTTCGCCGTTGCAAGGCTGTTGTAATGGAAGGAAGTACAGTAGATTGTGTCGTTGTAGGACAAATCCGCCGTTACGGCAGGGTTGTCACCATAGGTCCACGTGTTGTCCACAATGGATACGTCTACCTTTTTAGGAACGATAGTGTAGGAGTGAATTTCGCCGTATCTTTTCGTCTTAAATGCGCCCGTAGAAACCGCTCTTACATAATATTTACCAGGCATCCTGGGCATTTCATTAGAGAAGGTTTTAAAGGAAGAATCCGAGGAGTATTCATAGCTGATATCCGAGAATAAACCCTTCGCTTTATACTCTAATACTTCTCCATAGACAATGGAGTTAGGACAATCGATTTTATCCGAAACCGTTCCCTTTGTCGCCAAAAACGCGCCGGTGGAAAGCATTATTACGGTAATAGCACTCAACACGATAAAACGGTATTTCCATATCGTTTTAAGGATTTGCGCTACTTTTTCAATTTTTCTTTTATAATTTTCGTAAAGCATAACTTTCCACCTTTGGATGTCTTTTTACTTTTTAGGAGGCGTTACGGTCAGCTTCCCGTTGATATAATCAATGGAGAAGTTTATGGTAACGTCTTTACCAGAGCTGTCTTTGATAACTACTTTGGTAACGATATTGTCGGAATACCCGATATTTGTTTGCGATCCGACAATGGTAACCGTTGCGGTAAAGCCTTCCATATCGCCGTCAATGGTGTAACCGCTTTCTTCAAGGGCTTCGCCATCGTAGGCTTTCGTTGCGGAATTTGCAGTAACCGTAATCGTTTTAGGGTTAACAATCAACGTGCCGAGCTTACGGTTAATTTTGTAATGATCGGTAACGTTTAAACCGTCTTCGTCTACAATTGTGATGTTGAAGGTGTTGGCACTTTTACCTGCATTGAGTTGTTTACCCGTACAGTTCAATGCAGTCAAGGTGTGACCGCTTAACAAGGTGTCTTCTATGGAGTAACGATCTAACTCCAATGTTGTTCCATCGTATACCTTGCTCGAGCCATACGTTGTTACCGTGATTTCTTTAAGGTAAATTTGTAAAATGCCTGTTTTATACGTAATGGAGTATTGATCAGTAACGTCTGTACCGCTTGGATCATACAAAACGAAGTTGGCAACCTTCGTTTGATGCTTACCAGGGAGGTTGGTCGCCTCGCCAACAAAGGATACCGTAGCGGTATATCTATAACCTTTGTTTATTAAATCGGACACACCATTTACTGAATTGGAAGGAGTAGCAATTTTACCATTGTATTTGTGATAAGTTGTTGCAGGGGTAACGTTCAAGGGCTTTTTCGGTTCAGTCTCTTCACCCGTACCTCCAGTACCGCCAGTACCGCCCGTGCCACCGGTACCACCGGAACCGCCAGTACCACCAGAGCCACCGCTACCACCAGAGCCGCCTGAACCACCAGAGCCTTCAATACCACCGATACCGCCTGCGCCAGAGCCACTTTCATTTCCTTCGGAATCGGTAGAGGAGCCGGTTACCTCGATAGGGAGCCAACCGATACCGTCAATGTAGACCTCTACCCAAGCGTGCGCTTGTTTACCAGTAATGGTCGTCCATTCTTCCGCTTCGGTATAACCTGCAAAGCCAATCGTGTATCTTGCAGGGATACCAAGGGTACGGAAAAGAGCCGTTGCCGCGGATGCGTAATGGCTACAAATCCCTTCTTCCGCTTCCAAGAATGCAATGATAGGGTGCGATGCATAGTCAATCGCGGCGTTATATTTCAAGGTGTAATTCGCTGCACCCTGGATATAGGTTGCAACGTCGGAAATGACCGTGGAAGACGAGGCGTTAAAGCCATTCTCGCTGATGATATTTTGCATATATGCCTTCAATTCGGCATCTACGTAGAGGTAATTTTCTTTTACAAATTGTCTATATTCCAACTCCGCACTCGTATACTTGCCGAGATTTGCGGTGATCCCTGTATAATATCCCGAGTAGAGATAATAATAGAGGGAATATATTTCGCTGGAATCACCCGTGTACGTAACGTCGCTGGTTTGAATGTCATAGTTTGCGGCGTGTAAGTCAGGGAAATAGGGGATGAAATACTGATCTTGGATATAAGATTCGATTTCGATACGTACGCTATTAAACCCCGTATTTTTAAGGGCTATACCCGTGAGGTAATTATAGCTGTATTGTCCGTCAAGGAGCTTACCATATTCGGTTGCCGAGCCCCATTGCTTTTTGGTGGGATCGTAAGAACCAAAGGAGCTTAAACGAAGGTAAACGGGGCCTGATTTGGTGGAGTAAACCTTTAAGCAAACGTCGTCGCTGTAAGCTCCGCCTGCGCCACCGCCTGCGTCGCCACCCATACCGCCGATGCCGCCGCTCATATCGATACCAGCGCCACCGCCGCCTGCAGAACCACCGCCGTTTTCACCATCGCCATTTTCACCGTCTGCGCCAGGGGTGTTGGAGGCCTGACCTTTGACGGTAAGCGTACCCAATTGTGTAGTGATGGCGTAGTTGCGGTTTACGTATTCGCCCGTTTCTTTATCAGTAATACGGATTTCCGCGATAACGTTCTTGCTTTCGCCAACTTCCGTTCTCGTACCCGATACAGCAACCTCAAGTTCATGCGTGTCCAAGGGTTGTGTTACGGATACTACCTCGTAGGTGTCAGCGATAAGAGGGGTTCCGTCATAATCCTTCGCCGCGTCAGGGGTTCTAATGGTGATGGGACGAGGGGTAACGGTAATTTCACCGATTTCGCTGTAATCGAGATAGTAATTGCTGGTTACGTCGCGTCCGCTTCGATTTTCAATTCTTAAATAGGTAATGCTGTTGCTAACCGTTCCCACATCCGTCAAGACGGAGTTGGGGGAGAAGTTGTAGTAAGCAATCGTATGGCCTTCCAACAAAGCATCGGCAGGTTCGAAGGTTACCTCTTGACAAGAGAAGGGTTGGCCATCGTAGGTATGCGTCGCGCTGGGTGTAATTACTTTAAGGGTAAGAGGAAGGATGGTGAACTCACCATACAGATATTTGATGTCGTAGTTTCTGGTAACGTCTTCCCCTTGTGCATTCTTAATGATAACGTAGAAATAATTTGCTTCCTCGCATACGTCCACGGAAGAGCATGTAGGGAAGAATTCAATGGTATGTCCATTTACAAGCTCGCCGCTGATTTGTCTGCAATTGCTTTCTTGCGTTTCCACAAGGCTATCCGAATAGTATTCTACGATATCATCGCTTTCACAAGTGATTTGGATAGGAACAACCTTCAAGGTGCCGTACGTAGCATTGATAAGGAAGTTGTCGCTAACGTCTACGTTATTGCCGTTTAATATGCTGATCGTAAATTCGTTGTCAGAGCTCCCCGCGTCCGTTTGCGTGCCCGTTACTCTATACACAATCGTGTGGTTGGGAAGGGGTACGTAATCGTTTGCAGGGACGTTCCCGTCAACGGTGTAAACGCCATCCTTGGTAAGGGGGGTGCCGTCATAAACTTTCGTCTCACCATCACTATACAGGTTAATGGCGATGGGGGAAACGGTAAGCTTACCAATAACGGAATAATCATAGAATTCGTAATTGTTGGTTACGTCGTTTAAATATTCGTCAAATACGTGGATGCTTACGTCGTTATCAGAATAGCCAGCCTCCGTTTGAGATCCGATAAAGTCAATGCCGATCGTGTGGTTCGGTGCCAAGGTATAGCCCGACAAAACGGTGTAGGGGCTGTCGCCATTCGTCAAAGGCGTGCCATCGTAGGATTTCGTGATATCCTGCGTTACGATCCCGTAAGGACGGGGGTAAACGATCAAATTACCATAAAGATAGGTGATGTCAAAATTCGAGGTAACGTCGTTGCCTTCAATATCTTTAATTACGGCAGTGAAGAGGTTTTGTACAGTACCTGCGTTGGTGATAGATTTTGTGAAGAGGTATTCGATGGTATGGTTTGCAGGAAGATCGAAACCAACCTCCGTTACCTCGTGGCATTCCAGCACCGTACCGTCGTAGTCCTTGGTTTTGGTTTGGCTAACCAAAGAGAATGCTTTTGCGGTAACGGTCAACATACCGCTGTCTATGGTGAATTGATAGTTGTCGGTGATATCGTTGTCTAAACCGTCGAGGACGGTGATTGTGGGCTCATTTTTTATCGAGCCAACGGCCGTGATAGTGGAATTCATTGCCACGGAAAGATAGCCTACACTGATGTTTCCCGAAGTAATCGTCCACCCGCTGTTAGAAAGGGGGGTGCCATCGTAAATCTTCGTAGCATTTTCCGTTTCAATGGTAACGGGGATGGGGGTAACCACCAACGAGCCGTAATGGTAGGTGATTTTGTAGTTTGCCGTTATTTCTTCACCGCTTGCATTGAAAATATTGACGATAAATTCGTTGCTGACGCTCCCTGCATCGAGGATGCTATTTAACATAGTTACACTCCAGGTGTGGCCTTCAAGAAGGTCGCCATCCAAGGTTGCCCTATTTTCGGGGGTATAAGCAATGCCATCGTAAACCTTTTCAAAGGAATCCGATTGGAAGGATACGGCGCGTTGCGTAACCGTAAGCGTACCGTTTGTGATTTGCACATCGTAGTTTGCGGTAACGTCGTTTGCGTCAGAATCCTGAATGGTCGCGGAGAGCTCGTTCAAAACGGTCCCTGCGTTGGTAATACTGCTAAAGAAGATAGGGGTTATGGAATGCCCTGTCAAGAGTTCCCCAGAGGAGATTTCATATTCTTCATAGGTAAGGGGTTCGCCGTCGTAGGTTTTTTCCGTGGAGAGCGATTGCAAATAGATGGGGCGCTTGCTCACCGTCAATGCACCGCTGATGGTGGTCACGTCGTAGTTTGCGGTAACGTCCAAACCGTTTTGGTCCTTAATGAGCACAGAAACGTTGTTGGTTACGGTGCCTGCCTCGGTAATGCTGTCCGAATAGGTAGGCATGATGATATGGCCCGCGGGAAGCTCGCCTGCCGAAAGGATATATTGATGGCAGGTAAGAGGGGTTCCGTCGTAGGCTTTGCTTGCGGTACCAGCGGTAACCTGAATTTTTCTATGGAAAACGTTCAGCGTACCAGGTTGATATTCGATTTTGTAGTAATCGGTAACGTCCGCGCCGTTTCCGTCCACAATGGTGGCGGAAAGGGTGTTGAAGGAAGAACCAACGGTGGTTTGTTGTCCGCTGACAATAACCTTTGCGGTGTGGCCTTCTTGCAATTCGCCCGATACGATTGCCCAACCGCTATCCGTCAGCGGATTGCTATCGTAAACGGCTTCGGCGCTGTTAGAGGCAATAACGATCGTTTTTTGCTCGACTTGTATTGCGCCGGTTGCAATCATTGTAAATAGAATGGCAAGCATACTGATAAGACCTATCAGCGCGGAGCCTATAATAATGATTAATTTTCTGGTCATAGTCTTTTCACCTATCAACGTGATTTTTTAAGCGTTCAATTCAAGACGTCTAATGGCGTTTTGACAAAGAGGCATACAATCTTCACCGAAGAGCTCGTTAATGTAAGCGCGAAGCTCTTTAGATGCGTTACGGAGATATACAGGGTTTTGTGTTTCCAATTTACGGAT
>JAZRFV010000018.1:0-5014 GCA_045643825.1 Candidatus Scatosoma sp. | reverse complement strand
ATTATGAACACGCCTTTGGAAGAACAAATGAACCTCTACAACCATAGAGAGATCGAAAAATAAGGAGAAGCGTATGTATAATTATACTCAAGAACAACTTGAATCTATGAAAAAAGTAGAAGCAAGCCGCGCTTCTCGTATCGAAAACTTGCACAGACGCTTGACGGCGGAAGAAAAAGACGCTGTTTTGGCGGAATTCCACCCCGATTACATCACTACGGCGTATGAAGAATTGAAGGTTGGGCAAAATAAAGGTGGTAAGGTATTGCACGAGCTTGCTGATTTGTTGCAAGGCCATTCCCGTATTGCCAATATGGATATCGACCTTACGAAGATTGACTACGACGTAGACGTTTTGGTTATCGGTGGCGGTGGTGCAGGCTCTTCTGCTGCAATCGAAGCGCACCAAAGAGGTGCAAACGTTATGATTGCAACCAAGCTTCGTCTTGGTGACGCAAACACGGCGATGGCAGAAGGTGGTATTCAGGCAGCTGATAAACCCAACGACAGCCCCGCAACCCATTACTTGGATGCACTCGGTGGCGGTCACTTCAAAAACAAGCCCGAACTTTTGTATAAGCTTGTAAACGAAGCGCCCGAAGCTATTTTGTGGCTGAACAACCTCGGCGTTATGTTCGATAAAGAAGAAGACGGTACGATGGTTACCACCCATGGTGGCGGTACGTCGAGAAAGCGTATGCACGCTTGCCGTGACTATTCCGGTTCGGAAATCATGCGTACCCTTCGTGACGAAGTGTTCAACCGTGGTATCACGGTGGTAGACTTCACGGCTGCAATCGAACTTATCAAGGATACCGACGGTAAGGTTGCAGGTGCAGTCCTTATGAACATGGAAACGAAGGAAATCTTGATTGCTCGTGCGAAGACGGTTGTTATTGCAACGGGTGGTGCAGGTAGATTGCATTACCAAGGCTTCCCTACGTCCAACCACTACGGTGCGACGGCTGACGGGTTGGTTCTTGCTTATCGTGCAGGTGCAAAGCTTTTGTACCCTGAAACCTTGCAATATCACCCCACGGGGGCAGCAGAGCCTACGCAAATCTATGGTGCTCTTGTAACCGAAAAAGTACGTTCGCTTGGTGCACAGCTTGTAAACAAGAACGGTGAAGCATTCGTATATTCTTTGGAAACCCGTGACGTAACGGCTTCCTCGATTATCCGTGAATGTAGAGCAAACGGTAACGGTATTAAGACGACGGACGGTGAAGGCGTTTGGTTGGATACGCCACTTATCGATATCCTCAACGGCGAGGGTACGATTGAAAAACGTATCCCTGCAATGCTTCGTATGTTCGGTAAATACGGCATCGACATTAGAAAAGAACCCATCTTGATCTATCCTACGTTGCATTACCAAAACGGCGGTATCGATATCGGTGCAAACGGTATGACCTGCATTGAAAACTTGTACGTTGCAGGCGAAGCTGTTGGCGGTATCCACGGTACCAACCGTTTGATGGGCAACTCCTTGCTTGACATCATCGTATTCGGTAGAAACGCAGGTCAGCAAGCAGGTGAAAAGTGGAAGACAGTTGAACTCAAAGAATTGACGCTTGATCACGTAGCGGCGTTCGAGAAAGAGCTTGAAGAAGCAGGCATCTCTTCGGATGTAACTTCTCCTAAACTCCTTCCCGATTACAGAAGAAAAGCAAACTGATATAGGGAAATAAGGTGAAATAAAACAGGACAAAACGCACGAAGGTACGCTTTGTGCGTTTTCGTCCGTAATATTGAGGAGAGTAAAAAATGATTTATTTAGGCGGTGTGCTTGGTGCATTGATCACGGCATTATTCTTAATGTTTGTTATCTTGTCGCTTGGTTATGCACTTGGCGCGGTAAAAGTAAAAGGGGTATCCCTTGGTTCGGCAGGTGTTTTGCTTGTTGCAATCATCGTGGGTGTAATCTTCTTCCTTTGTGGTGAGAAAGCTCCTGATGGCAGTTTGTTGGGTTGTAGTTTTAAGGTTGGCGATACGCCGGTTACCTTGTGGGGCTCTTCGGTACAAAGCGTGTTTAAGACCGTTCAAAGCCTTGGTACGGTATTGTTCGTTACTTCGGTTGGTTTGATTGCAGGTCCTAAATTCTTCCGTTCCTTCAACAAGAGTATGATTGCTTATGTTGTTATGGGTGCGGCAATCGTATTGTGCGGTGTGGCAATTACCATTATCCTTGCGGCAATCGACGGCAATATGTCCATTGCAATGAGTACGGGTTTGTTGGCTGGCTCGTTGACCTCTACGCCTGCGTTTGGTGCAGCTGAAGAGGCTGCAGGTGAACTTGCGAGTGAAGTTACCGCAGGCTACGGTATCGGCTATTTGTACGGCGTTTTGGGTGTTGTATTGTTTGTACAGTTGATGCCCAGAATTTTGAAGGTGGATATCGCAAAAGAACGTGAAACCTTCGTTGCTGCAAACACCATTACCATTAAGGATGATGGTAAAAAGCGTTTCCAAATTGAAGAATTTGGTTTCTTCCCGTTCTTCTTAACGGTTATTTTGGGTTTGATTATCGGTAGTATCCAAATTCCTCTTGGTAGCGGTAAACCCTTCAGCTTCGGCTCTTCGGGTGGTACGTTGATTGCAGGTCTTATCGTAGGTCACTTTGGTCACATTGGCAAGATGGATTTGAAGATTTCCAAACAAACCTTAAACCTTCTTCGTGAACTTGGTTTGGTATTGTTCTTGGTAGGCGCTGGTGTGCCTGGCGGCGTAAACTTTGTAAAGGCATTCGATTGGATTTACATCGTATATGGTATTTTGATGGCAACCATTCCTATGATCCTTGGTTTTATCCTTGGTAAATACGTATTCAAGCTGTCTATTTTCAACAACTTGGGTTCGATTACGGGGGGTATGACCTCGACGCCTGCACTTGGTGCATTGATTTCTACGGCAGGTACGGACGACGTAGCTTCCGCTTATGCGGCAACCTATCCATTTGCGCTTGTGTTGATTGTAGTGGCGTGTAAGCTGATTGTAGGCTTGCCTTTCTAAAACTGTAAAAAAAAGCTCCTTGTGAAAACAAGGGGCTTTTTTGCTGAATATATAAAAAGTGAAAAGATTTAGTGCTTTATTAGAGGGCTGATTTTGTGTTAGAATGGTAAATTTTGTTGTCGTTTAGTAAGGTTAACTGGAATTCATTGGGGGTTACACCCGTTTCTTTTTTGAAAACTCTGCAAAAATAGGCTTGATCGTCAAATCCGCAGGTTTCGGCGATTTTATTGATGTGAAGGTAGCCGTCGTCTTTTTTTAGGAGCAGTTGTTTTGCCAAGGCTAATCGCTTTTGCAATAGATATTTTGAAGGGGATATCCCGTGTTCTTTAATAAAGAGTTTTCGGGTGTGTTCTTTTGATAAGGGTACTAATTCATACGCTTGCTCTAAATTAAAATTAGGATTTGTATAATTATTGATGATTTCGTTGATGATGATTTGCGTAATCTTTGATGGGCTTGCTTGCTGTGTTAGCGTGTTCAAAAAGACTTCAATTACGTTGGTATAGGCAAGATTTAGGGGGTGACTTACGGGAAATTGATGGAAATAGCGATAGGATAATTTTAGTATAGAATAAAAATCTGTGCTTAAATCCGACGCAGGGATTAAAAATGGCTGTTGAATGGGCGGATGCCAATCTTCAAGGGTTAGATGAAGATTTTTAAATCCATGAGAAGAATGATTGACGTGTTGAAGCTGTGGGGGGATACAAATGGTTTCTCCCTTTTTATATTGAATAACGTCGTTATCTTCGGTTTCAATCGTGCCGATGCCTTCCGTAACGTAAATAATTTCCCAATGATTGTGTTTATGCGGCGGCACGGTAAATGTTGTTAAATGTTGTTCAAAGTAGTTGATAATTGCCATATAATTTCCTCGCTTATTATGATTATAACAAAAAGCTGCGCGATAGGCAAATATTTTTCATGAAATCTCTAAAAAATCCAAAACAAACACTATTTTTTATATTGCAAAGAGCTTGATTTTGGTTTATAATTTTAATAGAAAAAATAAAAGATAAGGAGGCTTTGAGAAAAATGGAAGTAAGACAGGCGAGTAACGCAAAAGACGTAAAATATTACACGACGGAAAGATTGCGTGAAGAATTTCACATCGCAAATCTTTTCACAAAAGATAATATCAAGATGGTGTACAGTCATATCGACCGTATCATTACGGCAGGGATAATGCCCGTTCAGCAAACCTTAACCCTTGAAGCGGGGAAAGAGCTGGCAGCAGATTATTTTTTGCAGCGCCGTGAAATGGGCTGTATTAATATCGGCGGGAAAGGGATTATTACCGTTGACGGCACGGAATATGAAATGAATCCCCGTGACGGTATGTATATCGGTATGGGCAATAAGGAAATCACCTTCAAAAGCTGTGACGAGAACGCGCCTGCGAAATTCTACGTAAGCTCCTGCCCTGCGCATACCAGTTATCCTATTGTTAAAATTGATATTACGAAAGCGAAGAAAGTGCCTTGCGGCAGCGTGGAAGAATGTAATAAACGCGTTATCAATCAGTACATACATCCTGAAGTTATCAAAAGCTGTCAGCTTGCAATGGGGTTAACGCAGTTGGAGGTGGGCTCTAACTGGAACACGATGCCCTGCCATACGCACGATAGACGTATGGAAGTATATTTGTATCTGGATATGGGTGAAAACGATGCGGTGTTCCATATGATGGGCGAACCGACGGAAACCCGTCATATTATTATGCACAACGAAGAAGCGGTGATTTCGCCGTCTTGGTCTATTCATTCGGGGGTTGGCACGAAAAATTACTCCTTTATTTGGGCGATGTGCGGTGAAAATCAAGAATTTACCGATATGGACCATATTGCAACGAAGGATTTGTTATAAGGATTGATAAAATGCGCGAAGAATATATCGATTTAATGGAGAAAACGCTTGCCGCATACGCGGACGAGCATATTTTCCATTATTTCAACAAGGTGCAAAAGGACGGATTGACGGAGCATGGTTTTCCACGTTTAAC
>JAZRFV010000017.1:0-22055 GCA_045643825.1 Candidatus Scatosoma sp. | reverse complement strand
AATTGTAAAAAGTCATATAATTATCTACTGCCGTTTTGAATTCATTTTCAGAACGGTATTTTGTTCTATATAGCTCTTCTCGTTTCAAAGAAGCAAAAAAAGATTCAACGACAGAATTATCGTATGGAACATATACCCGTGAAAAAGATTGTTTGACACCTAACTTTTGAAGATAATCACGCATGGTTTTGGAACGATACGGACTGCCGCGGTTAGTATGGAACATTAAAGATAAAGGGGGTTTTCGTTCGTTATAGGCCATTTTAAATGTACTACGGACTAGATTTTTGCTATTGCTTTTTCCGATACGATAAGAAACTATCCGTCTTGCATATAAATCAAGGACGCCGCAAATATAATAATTTTTATTATTAAAGCGAAAACAGCTAGCATCACTAACCCATACTTCGTTTGGTCGGAAAACATCGAATTGTTGAGATGATTTTTAAGTCAAACTTGCTCTTTATCGTAAAAGTCTTTTGTGTCGGAAGGTAAAGCAAAACGGTTGTTGAAAATTCGGCAGCCGTTTTTGTATACAAAAAATTGGCAATGGGCATACTCTAAAATGGAAAACATTTTTAGGAGGGCTTCCCATTGAATCCGTTTAAAGAAAAAGCGAAATCTATTGAAAAATCATTGCAGAATTGGAAACAGTTGTATCCAAAATCCTATAATAAGCGTGAGGTTGATCCGTATACAAAAACGCGTATTATTTTGATGAACGGTACAGAGTTTGAGGCGAATTGGTTCTCGCATCAGTTTGCCCGTCATACGGATGATAACGATCTTCGCCGCGCGCTTGCGTTGACGCGTGAAGTGGAAAAACAACAGCAGCTGAAAATTTCCCTGCTAAAACCAATCAACGAGACGGTATTAGAACATACCATCGGTTATGAACAACTCGCAGTAGATTTAACGGCAGAGCTCGCCAAACGGGAGCTTGATTGTAACGTAAAGACAGCGTTGGATTTTGCGCTTTTAGAAGATTTCGACCATTTATACCGTTATGCAAACCTCTTGGAAATGGAGCAGGGCGTGGCGGCGGAATGGTTGGTTGGCCGCTATACGGAAATTATGCCCGGCCGTCCAACGATTGCGCATCATCGTTATCCTATGGATAACGTTCGCCGTAGTATTGATGCGAAAAACTCTGATGTGCAGACGGTGCTCAATACAATGATAATTACTGCTGCGGAACAACAGACGATGAACTATTATATGAACGTAACGAATTTTGCTTGTACGGATATGGGGCGGAAACTCTATCAAGAAATAGCCCTTGTCGAGGAAGAACACGTTACGCATTACGAATCTTTGATGGACCCCAATGCGACGTGGCTGGAAATGCTATTGTGGCATGAATATTGCGAATGTTATTTGTATTGGTCGTGCTATATGACGGAGACCGATCCGTATGTAAAAGGGCTCTGGGAAGAGAATCTTGAAATGGAAATCTCGCATTTGCATAAGGCGGCGGAGCTTTTGAAAAAGTATGAGTGCAAGGATTGGCAGGAAGTTATTAAAGACGGTGAGTTTCCCGCTCCCATTTCGTTGCATCAAAATATTGATTACGTGCGAAAAATACTTGGGGATACGGTGCAATACACGTCCGTGAAAGATGGGTATATGCGCGTTAAGGATTTGCCTTCCGATGCGGATTTCTTCCGCTTCCAAAGCATTATCAATCCTACCACGCAAATTGTACCTTCGCATTGCGTGATTGAAACGTTTATCTCTAAACGGGGAGCGGATTATCGTTATCAGATTGCGCCTAGCCCTATTCTTGAGCTTAGAAATCGCCGAGCGGATAACACTTCGGTTGGTAGAGAGCCTGGTGCAGCTCCGTCTACTGGATTTTATTGTAATAAGGATTAAAGGAAAAGCGCGCTCCTATGGGGGCGCGTATATTTTTGTTTGAGGAATTGACAAATCTTTACTTTTGTAGTAGCGTACCAAGTATTATCTCTTTTATTACGAAGAATATGGTTGTAAAAAGTACCGCGCGAAACCTGCAAAGCTCGCACATTGCGTGTGCGTTGTATTTTTCGTATAGTTTTTCTAAAGTGTAAAGTTTCATCTCCAAAGGGGAATTTGCATTACAATCGATGGATTGAATCGATTTGAGAGAGCTGTAACGGTTGTTCCGCTTTTGTAAGCAGAACAGCATTTACGAATTAGTTTATTAGGTTGCTTTTGTTTCATTTGTAACACTCCTTAATAAATTATAACAAATTAACCGGTGTATAGATTATAAAGGAGGATAGCCCAAAAGGGAATATGTAACCCTAAAAATTTCATAACTCCATTTACAAATAGGGTTACAGACAAATAATATATAGCAGGAGTTCAACTCACCCCCTAAAATTAGACAGGTGTTCAGATTGTAGTCGCTTCACAAAAAAAGACAGGTCTTGTACCTGTCTTTTTTTGGCGTTTGACTCGTGAGAACTCGTGGATTATCACGAGTTCGCGCGAACGCCTTTGCGGCGGTGAAGTTTTCGCTTTGCGAAAGTGAAGTTTATAGTATAAGTGAAGTTTTGCGTTCCGCAAAGTGAAGTTTGCCTGATGGCAAGTTGTGGTAAGTATTTTTTATATTTTGGTGAAAGTACGAGGGTATCTATAAGCACGAGGGAAAAGACACCTTGTTGGCTCCAAGATTATCTTGGTGAAGTTTGCCTAATGGCAACTTGTGGCTGTTATCAATAATAGCAATAACTTTTACGAAGTAAAAACTTCACTACGCCGCAGGCGTAACTTCACTCGTTTACGAACTTCACTTTTTACCGTAGGTGAAAAACTTCACCTTTTACACAAACACCCTACCCATGTACGCGTTTAAACTGCCCCTACAACGAAAAAGGATAGGGCAGGTATGCGTTGAAAAAAGTTCTAAAAAAAATTAAAAACCCTTGCATTCTACGAAAAAGTGTGATAAAATAATAGGGTAGATAAATTTTAAGAGGTTTGGTTATGAATATTTGGCACGACATTTCCCCCGATCGTATTGCGGCGAAGAGCTTTGAGGTATATATCGAGATCCCCAAAGGCTGTAAGGCAAAATATGAACTGGACAAAGAAACGGGCTTGTTAAAGCTTGACCGTGTTTTATACACTTCCACCGTGTATCCCTCCAACTACGGGTTTATCCCCCGTACCTTTGCGGATGACGGCGATCCTTTGGACGTGCTTGTTTTGTGTAACGAGCCTATCTATCCTTCCACCCTTGTGCGTTGCTATCCCATCGGCGTTATCACCATGATTGACGGGGGGATGATGGACGAGAAAATCATCGCCATTCCCTTCGGCGATCCCAACTACAACCACTACTACGACATTCAAGAATTGCCGAAACATATTTTCGAGGAAATGATGCACTTCTTCGAGGTTTACAAAACGCTAGAACACAAGCAAACGACGGTGAAAGAGATCTGTCATCGTGACGAGGCGATGGAAATCATCAACAAGTGTATCGCTGCCTATAAAAACGTGTTCGATAAGCAGTAAAACAGTAAAAACAGACCGTAAAACGGGGTAAGGCGGACATCGTCTGTGCTCCGTTTTATTTTTTTGTAATTTTTTAAAAAAATTATCCATTTTTCTTGCTCCATGATATTGACAAGTCGGGAAAAAAATAGTATAATGTGTTAAAGTATCGTGTAATTATTATGTTCGCGTGCATGTGCGAGGAAAATAAGGGACGATATTTGGGATAAGTGGGGTGTGGAAACCTCGAGAAAATTAGAAAAAACCGTCGGAGGTTTAGATAGATGAAGAAGTACAAGATCAAATCGGTGCCCTCGAAGCATGGCGCGTTCATTCGCGGGCGGATTGACAAGAGCCGTCGTAGAGCGGCAGTAGTAGGGCTTATGTATTTGTTTGCCCTCGCTGCGCTTATCGCAGTATCCTGCCTTGGTTTGTTGACCTCGGAATACGCTGCGGTTACCCCCAAAGCGGCGCTCGCTGCGGCAAAATCGCAGAAGTTTAACTCTTACGCTGCGATGCTTAACATCAAATTCTGCACGGCTGCATTGTATTTGTTGGCAATGCTCTCGGCTGGTATTTGCTTGTTGAATGCGGCGACGTATTTGAAAAACCTTTTCAAGAAAAAGGTTAGCCGTGTATACGGTTTGAATGCGAACATCGACGCAATGGATTCGATGGGACGTATGTTCTCCTTCGGGTTTGCAAGTATTTTGATTGCGCAC
This sequence comes from Candidatus Scatosoma sp., assembly GCA_045643825.1. Taxonomy (GTDB): domain Bacteria; phylum Bacillota; class Clostridia; order Christensenellales; family Borkfalkiaceae; genus Scatosoma. Next base: position 17,850 of record JAZRFV010000017.1, on the reverse strand, counting down.
TTGTTGATTTACGCATTCTGCGGTATGACTGTAACCTTCACCACGTATGCGTACGTACTCCTTGGTATCGGTTTCGTTGTGCACTTTATCGGCGGTTTCTGTGGCGGTAAGGTTAGCGCATTCTACATCGACGACGAAAAGGGCGTATCCGAAAGCAAGCGTCCTTACGGTAGATTGATCCCCTTGATGCGTAACTTTGCACAGATCGTAGCAATCGGTGCAATCGGTTACCTCTTCTTGAGAGATAACTCGATCCATAATGCATTGAAATTTGTTGAAACGGACGGCTTGAACGGGATGAAAGCCTTCGGTGTGAAGCTCGTACCTTTGGTATGCGAATTCTTGACCGTGCTTTGGATGATTGGTATGATTATCCACGCAGTTGGCTCTGCGGAATATAGTGTGGAAGGCCCTTACGCAATGGGTATCCGCAATTTCAGAATTTTCTCTGCCCTGATGTTCTTGACCAACGCGGCTTCCGTGGCTTGTCAATATATGATCGGCGAAGTGAAATTTGCGAGCCTTACCACGGCGAAGGAACTTGATAAAGGCGTTATCGTTATCGCGGCAATCGGCTTTGTTATGTTCGTAATGGATTTCGTATTGAAGTTGAGATGGACGAAGGAAGCGATTGAGGAAAGTGAAAGCGAAGATAGACCTATCATTCCTAACATCAGCATTACCACTCCTAAACAGCCTATTAACGTTCATGTACCCGAATTGAAGGTGCCCGAACTTACCGTACATATGCCTGCGCCTAAAGCACCTGAATTACCTCCGATTAACATTCACGTACCTGCGGCACAGAAACAGGTTGCACCTGCTCCCATCAACATCATGATGCCTGCGGCACAAAAACAGGTTGCTCCGGCTCCTATTACGGTAAATATGCCTGCGGCTCAAAAGCAGGTTGCGCCTGCACCTATTAAGATTATGATGCCTGCGGCACAAAAACAGGTTGCTCCTGCACCTATCAACGTGAATATGCCTGCGACTCAAAAACAAGTTGCGCCTGCGCCTATTAAGATTATGATGCCTGCGGCACAAAGACAGGTTGCTCCTGCACCTATCAACGTGAATATGCCTGCGGCACAAAAACAGGTTGCACCTGCGCCTATTAACATTACGATGCCGAATGCTCAAAGACAGGTTGCACCTGCACCTATCAATGTAAATATGCCTGCGGCTCAAAGACAAGTTGCACCTGCGCCTATCAGCATTACGATGCCGAACGCACAAAGACAGGTTGCACCTGCACCCATTAACGTGAATATGCCTACGGCACAAAGACAGGTTGCACCTGCACCTATCAACGTAAATATGCCTGCGACTCAAAGACAAGTTGCGCCTTCGCCCATCAACATTTCGATGCCGAAGAATCAGAGCAAGAAGGGCCCTGCACCTATCAACGTAAATATTCCTATGCCTATGCCCATGCCTATGCCTCAACCCGTGGCGAAGGAACCTGAACCTATGGTAAACGGCGTAGCGCCTATGGGTATGAAGGTTGAGGGTGTAAACGGCGAAACGGCAATGAATCCTATGATGATGCCGATGATGCCTCCTCTTATGACCATGAATCCTATGATGCAACCTTACCCTATGCATATGAACATGCCCATGAATATGCCTATGGTAGACGTACCTGTGGAACCCGTGGAAATGCCCAATAGAGCGGCTTTGAAGGAAGAATTGAGAAGAGAACTTAAGGAAGAACTTAAGAGAGAACTCTTGCAAGAAATGATGGCGGCGGCTGAAATGGCAAAGCCTCAAGAAGAACCCAAGCAGGACGTTAACAAGGAATTGAAACAGCTTATGGAAAAGGCTGAAGAACCGAAAAAAGAAGAGGTTGAAGAGGTTTCCAAGGTTGAAGAAAAGAAAGAACCTGCTCCCGTTGTAGCTACGCCTATCATTGCAACGAACGACGTGGCAGACGTGGAAAACGAAGTAAAGGAAGAGGATGCGATTGAGAATCAGGAATGGGACGTAACCTGCCCTTACTGCGATAAGTCTATCAAGACGAAGCCCGGTTCCTTGCTCCACCGTTGTCCTTCCTGCGATAAGGTATTCGAATTGCAAAAAAACAGCATAGAGATTGAAGATCCTCAACCTGTTGAAGTAAACGACGAAAACGAGTAAGCCTACGGGTAATCACTTTCACTTGGGGATAAATGCCCTCAAAAGGTAAAAAGTAAACAAGCAAGCCCCTTGAAAGGAATGTCTTTTGAGGGGCGTTCCCTTGACTTTATCTAATAAGGTCGAGGTGTATGGAGATGAAAAAAGGAGGCATAGCAAGGCTATGGCAAAAGAAAATCAATTTGTTGAACAGATTGCAAACATTGACGAGGATTTCCCTCAATGGTATACGGACGTCGTTTTAAAGACGAAACTTGTCGATTACGGCCCTGTAAAGGGTACGATGGTTATCCGTCCTTACGGATATGCAATTTGGGAAAATATCCAAAAAGAAATGGACGCTCGCTTTAAGAAGCGCGGGGTGCAGAATGCATATTTCCCCTTGTTGATCCCTATGAGCTACTTTACGAAGGAAGCGGAACACGTAGAAGGCTTCGCACCCGAGGTAGCCGTGGTAACGGTTGCAGGTGGTGAAAAGCTTGCGGAACCTTTGGCGATCCGTCCCACCTCGGAAACGATTATCGGTACGATGATGTCGAAATGGATTCAATCCTATCGTGATTTGCCCATGAAACTCAACCAATGGTGTAACGTAATGCGTTGGGAAAAGACCACCCGTCCTTTCCTCCGCACCAGCGAGTTCTTGTGGCAGGAAGGCCACACCGCACATTCCACGGCGGAAGAAGCGGAAGCAGAAACGATGGCAATGCTCGAAAATTATAAGGAGTTTGCGGAAAACTGCCTTGCAATCCCTATGTTGACGGGGCGTAAAACGGAAAAAGAACGTTTCGCAGGTGCGGTTGCTACCTACACGATGGAAGCAATGATGCACGATGGTAAGAGCTTGCAGGCAGGTACCTCCCATTACTTGGGACAAAACTTCGCAACGGCGTTTGATATCCAGTTCTTGGATAACGATGGCGCGCACAAGACGGCGTATACGACCTCTTGGGGCGTTTCTACCCGTTTAATCGGTGCGGTTATCATGACGCACGGTGACGAACGTGGTTTGGTATTGCCTCCCGTTGTAGCGCCCATTCAATGCGTAATCGTACCTATTGCACAAAAGAAACCCGGTGTTATCGACGCATGTGAAGCTTTGATGGCGAAATTGGAAGAAGCAGGTATCCGTGTAACGCTTGATAAGACGGATAACAGCCCTGGCTGGAAGTTTAACGAATGGGAAATGAAGGGCGTGCCCGTACGTATCGAGCTTGGTCCTCGTGACATCGAGGCAGGTAAGATGCTTTGCGCAAGACGTGATACCCTTGAGAAGGTAGAGATGCCTTTGGACAACGCTGTGGACAGCGTGAAGGAATTGTTGGCATCGGTACAAAAAGGCTTGCTTGAAAAGGCAAGGGCGCATCGTGACAACCGTATCGTATACGCAGACGATATGGCAGGGATCTTGGCAGGTGTGGAAGCAGGCAACTTTGTAAAGGCTGGCTGGTGCGGTTGCAGAGACTGTGAAGACAAAATTAAGGAAGAAACGGCGGCTACCGCGCGTGTATATGCGGAAGGCGAAACCCGTGAAACCTGTGCGGTTTGTGGTAAAAAGGCAGAGCACGTTATCGTATTTGCGCGTGCATATTAATCAAAAAAATACAGCATTTATGGCGTGGACGATTTTTCGTCCACGCTTTTCATTTTTACTCTAAAAGTGGTTTCAACGCGTACATGGTATGCCCATTTTGTCGAAAATAGGCATTTTCTACGCGTATACGCGTATATTCGCGCGGGCGCGCGAGTAAATAATGTAGGAAAATTGCAAAATGCACTTGACGAAAGAGGAAAAAAATGCTATGATAGTATTATGGATAATACTAACGAAATCAACCAAAAGGTTGCGAAAAATTTAATCGCTTACCGCAAGGCGGCAGGGCTTACGCAGGCGGAGGTCGCGGAAAAAATTCACTATTCCGACAAGTCGGTGTCGAAATGGGAATCGGGGAACGGTATTCCTGACGTATATACCTTGGTGCAGTTGGCGGAGCTTTACGGGGTGAGTATCAATGCGTTTTTGGGCGAGGAGACCGAGATAAAACACAAGGAAAAATCCTTTGGCTTACAAATCTTGATTATGCTGTTATCCAGCGGAATTGTATGGCTCGCCGCCATTTTCTCCTTTGCAATTTTACAAATTGTAAAACCTGAAGGGGCGTGGTGGATGCTCTATTTGTACGCCGTGCTGGCGAATGCGATTGTGATGCTCGTCTACGCATCGATATGGAAACGGAGAATTATCAATTTCTTGTCCGTAACGACCATTGTATGGATGGGGCTGGTATGTTGCTATTTTACGATATATCCTTTCTTAAAGGATACGGCAGGGCTTTGGTGTATCTTCCTTGTCGGTGTTCCCTTGCAGGTATTGGAGATTTTATGGGTATTTTTCCGTAGGTTACTCCGAAAGCAAAGGGGCATGTCTACGAATAAAGTGGAAAAGATAGAAAAAACGGAGACGGAGATCGAACGGTAAAAACGGGGATGGCGTGTATGAAGGATAGAAAAATCTGCGATCATTGTCATAAAAACGATGCGGTGACCTCCCACGAAAGACAAACGAGCGGGAGAACGGTGCGAGAATATTACTGCTTGCCTTGTTACGAGCAGTTGTTTCTTCATGCCAACGAAAGGGCGAATAAGCAACGCCTTTCCGCCTGTCCTTATTGCGGTACGACTATGAAGCAGTTCCGCGCGACGAAGCTGGTGGGCTGTTCGTACTGCTATGCAACACTTTACGAGGAGATCCTGCCTGTGATTGTGAAAATGCAGGGGGATAATTGCGGGCACCGTGGCAAACGACCGCCGTTGTCCATTGATGATGAGAAATTTTTAACGAAAAAGAAGTTTATAAACGATACGGAAAAGGAAAATTGCCGTGTGGAAATGGAACAGCGGGAGCGATTTTTACGGCAAATCAACGAGATGGAAAAGCTGATTGAATTTCTTGACGGAGATAAAGAACGTCAGCAGGAATATAAAGACAAGCTTGACCGTATGAAACGCCGTGGGGTAATCGAGGAGGAAATTGTATGGTAACGATGCATAATTTCCTTCGTGAAACGGTGGTTTCTACCCGTATTCGTTTGGCTCGTAACTTGGCAGGCTTTCCCTTTTCTTCCGCAATGAAGGATGCGCACGCGGCGGAAATTTTACATTTGGTATCGGATGCTTTTAAGGGTATGCACGACGATAAGTATCAATGCTACCCCATTGAACGGTTAAGCGAACATGAAAAGCTTGCTTACCAAGAAGGGCATTTGGTCAGCCCCTTGCTCTTGAAAGAGGAAAAGAACCGTGCGGTAATCCTTTCCTCGGATAAAAGCATCGCCGTGATGGTGAATGAGGAAGATCATTTGCGGGAGCAGTGTATCAGCAAGGGCTTTCACCTTAAAGAGGCGTATCAAAGATTGTCGGCGCTGGATACTCGTCTTTCTGGTGTGTTAGATTTTGCTTACGATCAATCGCTTGGCTATTTGACGGCTTGCCCCAGCAATTTGGGGACGGGTATGCGCGCTTCGGTGATGGTATTTTTGCCAGGCCTTACATGGAACGGCGGGTTGAAAAAGCTGTTGCCGTTATTGCGTGAAAAGCGCATGACCTTGCGCGGTGCGTTTGGGGAAGGCTCCAACGCTGAAGGGTATTTGTATCAATTGAGCAACGAGCAAACCTTGGGGGTGTCGGAGATAGAGCTTATTGAACGAGTTTCCGAGGTAACGATGACGATATGCGATCAAGAGGTGCGTGCAAGGGAAAAGATGTTAAAGACGTCGGAGACGGAGCTTCGCGATCGTTGTTTGCGTGCGTATGGTACGCTGACCAACTGCGCATTGCTGGATATGGAAGAGTTTAACTCGAAAATCATTGACGTACGGCTTGGAATTTTCTTGAAATTTTTCGAGGTAACCGACTTGGATGCTTTCGACAGCTTTTTAGACGATATGCAACCGGCAACCTTTTGTTTAAACAATAATTTGGAAGGGGAAAACGAGCGTTTTTACGACGAAGTACGCGCAGAGGCCGTGGGTAGTACCCTTCGTCACTTGATGCAGGTAGTTCGTAATAGAAATTAAAGGAGTAGGTATGAAATCCTTATCAAATGCAACGGATATTTTTAAAAAAGCGTTAGAGATTGCGGAATACACAACGGCGCGTTTGGGAATCAGCTACATCGGTAGCGAGCATTTCATTTATGCGTTTTTGTGTGTGCCGGAATGTGAAGCGTATAAAATCCTTGCGCGTGAAGGCGTTTGCAAGGAGGAATATGGCAAGCTGTTATCCCTCTACGCGGATAAAACTTATACGGTGAAGGGTGTAACTACTCGTATGCAAACGGCGTATGATAGCGCGGTGGAGCTCGCAAAAAGGGACGGCGTTTTGGCAAATACGGCGCACATGATGTACCAAATCCTTGGGTTGGACAAGAGTTGCGCAGTGATGCTTTTGAAACGCTTTGCCGATATCGACACCTTGAAAATGAATACCATTGCGGCGCTCCGTGTTTTAAAAAATAAAAAGGAATGGGCTTTGGATGATCCTGAAAGCACCCCCTCTCCTACGGGCGGTGCAGGTAGCACCAGCAGTGATATTGCTGAGGTAACGCGTGCGTATGCTGTTCAGGTGGAGGAAGTGAATACCGAAGAGGACGATAAAACCAAGTACCGTAAGACGAGCAAGAAGGATGCGGAAAAGCTCGTAGGGTGCGGTATTGATATGACGGAACGCGCTTTGAAGGGGAAAATGGACCCTGTTATCGGGCGCAAAAAAGAGATTGAAAAGGTGGTGCAGGTATTGTCTCGCCGCCAAAAAAACAACCCCGTATTAGTCGGTGAGCCTGGCGTGGGTAAGAGTGCGATTGTCGAAGGACTCTCACAGCTTATCGTCACCAACCAAGTCCCCGAACAGCTTTTCAACAAGAAGGTATTCTCCGTGGATTTACCCGGGATGCTTGCGGGGACGCGTTACCGTGGGGATTTTGAAGAAAAACTAAAAAATCTGCTGAACACGGTGATGGAGGACGGGGACATCGTTCTTTTTATTGACGAAATCCACACCTTGGTAGGCGCAGGCGGTTCGTCCGAGGGGAGCATGGATGCAGCGAATATCTTAAAACCCCTTTTGGCGCGCGGTGACTTGCAGGTGATTGGCGCTACCACCATTGAAGAATATCGTAAGTATATCGAGAAGGATAGCGCGTTAGAACGTCGTTTTACCCCCGTTTTCGTGGAAGAACCTTCGGAGAAGGACACGATTGAGATTATACGAGGCTTACGCCCGAAGTATGAAGAACATCACCAGATCGTGATTACGGACGAGGCAATTGAGGCAGCGGTACAGCTTTCCACACGCTATATTACCGACCGTTATTTGCCTGATAAGGCGATTGACTTGGTGGACGAGGCGGCGGCGCGAGTGCGTATTGTTGAGGACGGCGGAAGTAGTGAGCTTCGTGACGTGGAAGAGGAAATCAAGCTTTTGACGGAGGAGGAACAGCTCCACCTTCGTTGTGGAAAGCATGCCTTGGCGACGGAGGTGCGTAAGAATTTGCACTACGCCGAGGATAGAAAACGCGCTTTGGAAATGGCGCAAAAGCCGAAGAAATTACCCGATGGCAGGCTTGCCCTCGGTAAAGAGCACGTGGCGGCGATTGTAAGCGCTCGCGCGAAAATTCCACTCCTGAAAATTACACAAGAGGAAGGGGAAAAGTTGATGCGCTTGGAGGATGATTTGCATAGGCGTATTATCGGTCAAAACGAGGCGGTTAGCGCGGTTGCAAAGGCGATTCGCAGGGCGAGGGCTGGCTTGAAGGATCCTTCAAGACCGATTGGCTCGTTTATCTTCGTTGGGCCTACGGGTGTGGGTAAAACTGACCTTTGCAAGGCATTGGCGGAGGCTATGTTTGGCTCGGAAGACCAAATGATTCGCTTGGATATGAGCGAATATATGGAAAAGCAGTCGATTTCTAAAATCATCGGTGCCCCTCCTGGATACGTGGGGTATGAGGACTTGCAAACGGGGCAGCTGACGGAAAAGGTACGCACGACACCCTATTGCGTTATCTTATTCGATGAAATCGAAAAGGCGCATCCCGATGTGTTCAATTTATTACTGCAAATTTTGGACGATGGGCGTTTGACGGATAGTAAGGGCAGGACGGTTAGCTTTAAAAATGCGGTTATCATCCTTACCTCCAACGTGGGGGCAACGGTTGCGCAAAGCGAACGCACGGGGGTGTATGGCTTTGGTAGCAGTCAATCGAACGACCATACCGCGGACGCAAGACAGTACGAGGATATGCGTGAGAATATCACGAAGGCGTTAAAGGAAAAATTCCGTCCGGAATTCTTGAACCGTATGGACGATATCATCGTGTTCCACCGCTTGACGGAAGAGGATTGTGTCAAGATTGGCCGAAAGATTGTGGAAGGTCTGGCGAAGCGGCTTTTGGAACAACGCGGTATCGTTTTGACCGTAACGGAAACTGCACTTGCCAGCCTTGTGAAAGAGGGCTACGACGCGCAATATGGCGCAAGACCGTTAAAACGAGTAATTCAGCGTAAAATTGAGGATAGATTGTCCGAGGAGATTTTACTTGGTAAAATCCGCAATGGTACGCGCGTGACGGTGGATTGTATCAACGGAAAACTTTGGTTTTCGTAAAGTGAAATAGTCGCCACGGATAGCGTGGAAAAAGAGGAAATTATGAAACTGACGACGGCAGGGGAATCGCACGGAAAGGCCTTGGTGGCAATCATTGAGGGTTTGCCTGCGCATTTGACAATTGACGTGGAGAAAATCAACGAAGCGCTTGCGTTACGCCAAAGCGGATTTGGTCGTGGGGCTCGGCAAAGTATTGAAAAAGACCGCGTGGAGATTTTGACGGGGGTACGCAATAGGGAAACCTTGGGTAGCCCTGTTACCCTTTGCATTTATAATCGTGATTTTGAAAATTGGGCGGATTGTATGTCGGCAGAGGAATGTGATCCTCAAAAAATGCAAGAGAAAAAACTGACGAAGGTGCGCCCTGGGCATGCGGATTTGACGGGCATGCAAAAGTTTATGCAGGAGGATGCGCGCAACGTTTTAGAGCGTGCTTCGGCCCGTGAAACCGCCATTCGTGTGGCGGCAGGTGAGGTGTATCGTCAATATTTGTCCGCCCTTGGCGTGGATATCGGCGGTTACGTTTGTGAGGTTTGTGGTATAAAGGATGGGGACAGGTATGCGTTTAACCAGCTCGGTGAAGCTAAATCCTCGCCCATTGCCATGCTTGATAAAGAAGTAGAAGCTTTGGCTTTGGAAAAGATTAGCGCCTTGCAAAAGGAGGGCGATACGGCAGGCGGTGTGGCAGAGCTCCGTGTGAAAGGGTTAAAGAGTGGCTTTGGCAGTATGATGACCTATGCGGAAAAATTGGATGCGCAGCTTGCGTATGGGCTCATGAGTATCCAAGGCGTGAAGGGTGTAGAAATCGGTGCAGGGTTTGAGAGCGCGGAAAAGAGTGGCCGCGAAATCCACGATGAAATTTTCTACGACGAAACGAAGGGTTTTTACCGTACCACCAACCGTGCAGGCGGTATCGAGGGCGGTATGTCGAACGGAGAAGAACTCGTTCTTCGCGTAGCGATGAAACCCATTCCCACCTTAATGCAAGGGTTAAAAACGGTGGATTTCTCCACGAAAGAGCCGTCGATTGCGGCGGCTGAAAGGAGTGATACCTGTGCAATTTTTGCATTGGAAATCATTGCGGAATTGGTGGTTGCGGAGGTGCTTGCAAATGCCGTGTCAAGGCGTTTAGGCGGGGATACGATGCAAGAGGTAATCGCTCGATATAATTTGTTGCCATGATGAAAATGATAGAGTTGAAAACTCCTTCGATGGAAGGGAAAATATATATCGGCGATGATGCGGTAGAAACCCGTTTACCTCTTTTGACGGAAGGGAAGCAATGCTTTGTCTTGACCGATAACAACGTGTACGCATTGTACGAGGAATGGTTTAAACGCTATTTTGCGGGTGCGGAAATTTTCGTTTTACCTGCAGGGGAGGGGAGTAAGGAATTTTCCTCCTTGCAAGCTGTTTTAGAGAGAATGGCGGGGGCAGGTATGCGTCGAAATGCACGATTGTTCGCGGTTGGTGGCGGCGTAATCGGAGATATCGGCGGTTTGGCGGCGGCGTTGTATATGCGTGGGATTGATTGTGTGCAGATCCCTACCACCTTGCTTGCGCAGGTAGATAGTAGCGTTGGCGGTAAAACTGCGGTAAATCTTGGCGGTGTGAAAAACCTCGTCGGTGCGTTTTATCAACCGATGGAGGTGCTGGTAAGCCCTGTATTTTTAGACACTTTACCCGAAAAAGAACGAAAGTGCGGTTTTGGTGAAATTGTGAAGTATGCCGCGTTAGACGGCGAGATATTCGACCTTTTAGAAAACAATCGCACACGCTGGACGGAGGGAGGTTTCTTGGAGAAAGTAATTGTCCGTTGTATCGAGCATAAGGCGAAGGTGGTTGCTTTGGATGAGAAGGAATCGGGCGAACGCCGTAGTTTAAACCTTGGGCATACGACGGGGCATGCGATCGAGCTTTCCACGGGCCTGTCACATGGTGAGAGTGTTTTGTACGGTATGCTGTATGAAACGAAAATGGCGATGGCCTTGGGCGTTTGTGAGGGTGCTTATGGGGAAAAATTGCTTTCCTTGGTTGAGTATGCGCTTGCGCAAAATCCTACCGTCACGGTGGATTTTACCACGATTGTAGACATGTCGGAAAAGACGCTTTTGGATAAAAAGAACACGGCGGACGGTATCGTTACGATGGCCGTACCGAAGGCGAAGGGGAAATGGGAAACCCTGTCCTTGCCCTTCGAGGAATATAAGAAAAAATTGCGTTAAAAATCAAAGTGGGAGGGGCAGGTATGCGTCAAATTCATTCAATTGAACATTTTGACGGGGAATTTTGCCTTCCCGGAGATAAATCAATCACTCACCGTGCGGTGATGTTGAATGCCATTGCGGAGGGCGAAGCGGTGATTAAAAACGCTTCGACGGGGGCGGATTGCCTTTCCACATTAGATTGTATGCGTACCCTTGGCGTGAAGGTGGATACGGACGGCGATACCTTTCGTGTAAAGGGTGTTGAGAACTTTTTAAACGGTAAAGAATTGTATTGTGGAAACTCTGGTACGACGATGCGCCTTTTGACGGGCTTGACGGCTGGCAAAGGAATCGAGGCGAAACTTTGCGGGGATAAATCCTTGTCTGCGAGACCTATGAAAAGGGTGGCGGAACCTCTTGCCTTAATGGGGGCGGAGGTGCAAACAACGGACGGGCACGCACCCGTTTTCGTTCGCCCTAAAAACTTGCACGGCGCGGATATTTTGTTGGATATTCCTTCTGCACAGGTGAAGAGCTCGGTGTTACTCGCAGGACTGTCGGCGGATGGCGTTACCACGGTTAGAGAGCCGATTTTATCTCGAAACCATACAGAAAGAATGCTTGTCTCGATGGGGGCGAATATTTCCGTTGACGGTACTGCCGTGACGGTAACGCGTAGCCATTTGCAAGCGACGGATATATGTGTGCCTGCGGATATTTCGTCGGCGGCATACTTTATGGCACTTGGCGTGTTGAAGGGGAAAACCCTGTGCAAAGGTGTAGGCGTAAACCCTGCAAGGGCAGGTATTTTAACGGCGTTTGACCGCTTGGGGGTGGATTATACCCTGCAAAAAAAATCGGTATCTGGCGGAGAAGAACGGGCGGATATCTTGGTGAAAAAATCTTACTTAAAAGGCATAACCTTGACGGCGGAGGACGTTCCTTCAATGATTGACGAATTGCCTTTGATTGCGTTGCTTTGTGCGTTTGCGGACGGAGAAAGCCGTATTACGGGTGCGCAGGAATTACGCGTGAAGGAATGCGACCGTATCTGCGCCACGGTGGATATGTTGCGTAATCTGGGCGGCGATTGTGAGGAGTTGCCTGACGGATTTATCATCCGCGGTAAAAAGAAATTGCGTGGTGGGGATATCGACAGCTATCTTGACCATCGCATTGCGATGACGGGGACGATCGGGCTACTTGCCAGCGAGCTTGGCGGTAGAATTCACCGTTCGGATTGTTGCGCGGTTTCCTTCCCTGATTTCTTTGAAAAATTAGGCGTAAAAGAGTTTTGAAGGGGGCAGGTACGAGATGAATGAGAAAATTTTACGTCTTGCCTTGGTGGGTAAGGACGTTTCGAAATCCGTCAGCGGGTCCATTCATACCTTTATTTTAAAGGAATGGGGATATACCTGCGAGTATGAATATTTTTCTGTGGAAAAGCAGGATTTTGACAGCGTAATGGCACGGCTTTTAGGCGATTTTGACGGCTTTAACGTGACAATACCCTATAAGCGCGACGTGATGGGGTATTTGGATGAAGTGACGGGCGACGCTTTTGCGTGCGGCTCGGTAAACACCGTTTCTACGGCAACAAGACAGGGCTTTAACACGGACGGCGTGGGCTTTTTATTGATGCTCCGCACGGCAGATATGTCGGTAAAAGACAAAAAGGTTTTGGTGCTTGGCGGTGGCGGATCGGGTAGAAGTACGGCGGCTGCCTTGAAGGGCGCAGGTGCGGTTGTGTCCGTGTATCAACGGCGTAAGGAGAAATTAGAGGAAATTTGTAACGAGCTTGGCGTAACCCCTGCCGACAATCCTAATGCAGGCGGATACGATATCCTCGTCAATTGTACGGGGGTAGGTATGCACGATACGGAGGGGCAATCCCCCGTGACGGAGCGGGCTTTTGATGGTGTAAAACATGCGGTGGATTTGATTTACCGCCCGAGCAAATCGGAGTTTTTACGCCTTGCGGAAGGCAAGGGCATTTTTACCTTAAACGGCGCGGCGATGTTGTTTTATCAGGCATATTACGCCGATTGTATTTATGTTGGAAGAACGCCCGATGATGACGAGGCGTTGGCGTTTTACAAGAAGTGGACGGAGGTTCAAGGATGAAATTTTTGGTTATCAACGGTGTGAATTTGAACTTGACGGGCTTGCGTGAACAAGCGGTTTACGGTAAGGCTACGCTTTTAGAAATGAACGAGCAAATTGCGGATTTTGTAAAAACTCTTGGCGACAGCGTGGATTTTTACCAAAGCAATATCGAAGGGGAGCTTGTAAACAAGCTCCACGAGGCGTTTTTAGGTAAGGCGTACGACGGCATTTTGTTGAATGCAGGGGCGTACACCCATTACAGCTACGCTTTGCGTGATGCAATCGCAGGGATTGACGTCCCCGTGGTGGAGGTGCATATGTCCAATGTCCACGCACGTGAGGACTTCCGTAAGGTGAGTGTCTTATCCGAGGTATGCAAAGGCGTTGTTTGTGGATTTGGCGTAGGCAGTTATCTTGCGGCGCTCATTGGTTTAAAAGAAAGCTTGTTGGCTAAATAATATGAACGTAGTTTTATGCGGTATGATGGGTGCGGGGAAGACCACCGTCGGCGGGGCGCTTGCTTCTACGTTAGGGTGGCGATTTGTGGATACCGACAGCCTCATTATAGAAAAATACGGTGAAATATCGACGATTTTTGATCGGTTCGGCGAGGAATATTTTCGCGCGTTAGAAACGGAAATTGTCAAAGAGGTTCTCCAAGGCGATTGCCAGGTGATTTCGGTTGGCGGCGGCTTGGTTTTAAAAGAGGAAAACGTTTCCTTGTTAAAAGAGTGTAAGGTAATCTATTTGCAGTCCTCGGTGGGTGCTTTGTTAGAACGTTTGGCAGGTTGTGAGGACCGCCCTTTATTAAAAGCGGGCGTGGGGACTTTACAAGATAGAATAGAAAAAATATTAAAAGAACGCACCTCTATTTATGAGGGCGTTGCGGATTTTACCGTGGATACGGATGGAAAATCGGTGGAAACGGTTGCGATGGAAATTAAGGCTTTTTTGGATAAAAATAGGTAAAAGAGGTAGGCAGGTACGAGATGAAAACGGTTTTGGTGACGGGCGGTGTGCGCGGAATCGGCAAAAGCATCGCTTTACAATTTTATGAAAAGGGTTATCGCGTGTGCGTGACCTATTCTCGTGATGAAGAGAGTGCAAAGGAGGTTACTTTGCTTGGTTTGGAGGTGTATCGCACCGACGTTTCCAAGGAGGACGAGGTGGTTGCCCTTTTCAAAAAAATTGGCACGGTGGATATCCTTGTCAACAACGCAGGTGTGTCCCTCGTGAAACAAATCCAAGACGTTTCCTACGAGGAATACAACACCTTGATGTCGGTAAATGTGGGTGGCGCCTTCCTGTGCAGTCGTGAGGCGTCCAAGGGGATGATTGCAAACCAAAGCGGTTTGATTGTCAACATTTCCTCCGTGTGGGGGGAGGTTGGCGGTAGCTGTGAGAGTGTTTACTCCGCATCCAAGGCGGCGCTCATCGGCTTTACCAAGGCGCTTGCAAAGGAGCTTGGTTGGTCGGGTATCCGTGTGAACAGCGTTTCCCCTGGGGTGATTGAAACCCGTATGAATGCGCATTTTTCCGCCGAGGATATGCAGGCGTTAAAAGAAGAAATCCCGATGGGGCGCATCGGGACGGGTGAGGACGTTGCAAAGGCCGTACTCTATTTAGAGGAAAATGATTACGTGACGGGGATTGATTTGCCCGTGAACGGCGGTTTCTCGATTGTGTAATCAATGCTGTTTTAGATAGCTGTTTAAAATATTTTGGATAAATTCATCCGCAATTCCTTCGGTGGGGGATTGCGGTTTTTCTTTGTCCTCTTTGGGGTGTGGGGTAGGTTTTTCCGTTTCTTGTGTGTGGCAATTGCTCTTAAAAGTGCTAAAGGTTTTGGTAAAGTTAGACAAATCCTTTAAAAAGTTTAGCATTTGCTCCGAGTTTTTTAATTGCTCCATTAAAGGGCGTACGCTGTCGGAAAAGTCGGGGTTTTGTGAGAGATAATATAAAAGCACTAAAATTAAAATTTCCATACCACATTATATGGCGTGTGACGGAAAATTGACAAAGGGAATAGTATGTAATATCGATTTTTGGAGGTGTGTATGAAAAGCTTTAAGGATTATCAAGGCGAAAATGAAACGACTGAAAAAACGGTGGGTGCGGAGGATTTGGCAAAGCAAATCGCAAATGCCTATCACGGGAAAAGCAATGCGGATATCTTGAAAAATATCCTTTTCGAAGCGGAAAAGAGTAAGCGTGCAGGCACCCTTTCCAACGAGGAAATAGAGGCGTTTTACCAAAGCTTTGCACCGATGTTGGATGGAATCCAACGCAAACGCTTGCGTTCGATTGTGGATAGGCTAAAAGACATTTGATAGGGGCAGGTATGCGACGAGTTAGCTATTGCTGATTTCCGATAAGGCAAAAATAAGACGATCAATTTCCCTTTTTGCGTTGTAATGTGAAAAGGATACCCGTACCAAACCACCGTCCAGCGTTCCCAACGCTTCGTGCATAAGCGGAGCACAATGTAGCCCGCCTCGCACACAAATATTGTATTTGGAGGATAAGATATCGGCGATATATTCCGATTGTATATGGCGGTGACGAAAGGAAATAATTCCGCAAGGATTTGGCAAGGAAAATGCGGTGTAATCGGGCAGGGAAGATAACTCTGATAATAGATACCTCGATAAGGAAAGTAGCTTTTCCTCGATTTCCTTTTGGTGTAAGGTTAGATGCCTTACACCTTCCAAAAGGGAAAGGATGGCAGGGAAGGAAAGAGTGCCTGCTTCCAAGCAATCGGGGTAAAAATCGGGCATATCCAAGGATAGGCTCATGGATCCCGTACCGCCGTATAGCAGTGGCGTGGGATTTACCCGTTCAGAGAAAAGTAATACGCCGCTACCTTGGATGCCGAGCATACCTTTATGTCCTGCGATGGTCAATACATCCATACCTGTCCCCTTCATTTTAAGGGGAAGGTGTCCTCCGCCCTGCGCTCCGTCGCAAAAAAACAGCACTTTGTCGGGTAAGATTTTTTTAATAGTGGTAAGGTCGGGTGCGTACCCCGTGACGTTGGAGGCGGCGGTGATAATTACCGCTTTCGTGTTCGGCTTTAACAAGGGAAGAATATCCTTGGGGGAAAGATATGCCCTTGCGCCTTCCCCTTGCAGGGGGCAAATATCATAGGTTATAATACCCTGCTTGCGCAGGTGTTCCAAAGGGCGGAGGACGGAGTTATGCTCCATACAAGAAAGAACGACGTGGTCGCCTTGTTGTAAAGTGCCGAGCAGGGCAATATTTAACGCCTCCGTACAATTCTTTGTGAAAACGACGCGGTCGAAACCATAACCGTCGAAAAAGCCGTCCAAGGCAATGCGGCAATTTTCCACCTGCATGGCGCAGGATAGGGACAGCTTGTGCCCGCTTCTACCGGGGTTTGCGCAAACTTTCACGGCGGAGCTTACGGCGGTGAGTACGGTGTCGGGCTTTTGTCCGCCCGTGGCGGCGTTGTCAAAATAAATCATATTGCACCTCTAAAAAGGGTATTTTCATAAGATATAGTATTCCCCAAAGGAGGCGCGTATGACATGACGGTGTTGGCGGTTTTCCGTTCTCGGGCGCATAGCCTGAATTATGCGGAGCGGTTACAGTCCTACGGTGTGCCAGCCGTTACCGTGCCTACCCCGAAGGAAGCGCGGATAGGGTGTGGCTTGTGCGTACGCTTTGATGCGCGGTATTTTTCTCGGGCGCAGGCAATTTTACGGACGGGGCGGTACACTTCGTTTAAGGGCTTTTATAAGATGGATTATGTAGGCGGTCAAATTTCCTTGACACCTTTTTCGTAAAAATAACTTGCAAAATATGTACAAATGTGCTATAATTCATACGATATGAAAAAGATTGATAAAGAACAAGCACTTGCCGAGCTGGCAAGCTTATACCCTGATGCAAAACCTGCACTCCATTACACGACGCCGTACGAATTGTTGGTGGCGGTGGTACTATCCGCACAATGCACGGACGAGCGTGTGAATATCGTAACGGCGAAGCTGTTTGAGAAATATTCCACCCCCGAGGCAATGGTGACGTTGTCTCAAAAGGAGCTGGAGAAATACATTTTCTCTTGCGGTTTTTACCGTATGAAGGCGGAACATATATTGTCTGCCTCCCGTGACATTTTGGAAAAATTCGGCGGTGAGGTGCCTGGGACGATTGAAGAATTGATGACGCTTGCGGGTGTTGGTAAAAAGACGGCAAACGTAATCTATGCGGTGGCGTTTGGCGGGGATGCGATTGCGGTGGATACCCACGTGTTCCGTGTCAGCAACCGTTTGGGTTTGGCGAAGGGTAAAACGCCATTGGAGGTCGAGGAAGGTCTGTACAAAGTCGTTCCGAAAAAAAATTGGTCCAAGGCGCATCATTGGATGATTTACCACGGCCGTCGGGTGTGCCATTCTCAAAAACCTGCGTGTGAAACCTGCACCTTGGCACACTTGTGCGATTATGCAAAGAAGCGTTGATACAACAAAAGAATAATAACCTCTCGTTTTGCCGATGCTATGGTAAACGGGAGGTTTTTTTATGGACGAAATGGAAAGGGCGGAGAAGGAACAGGCGTTGTTGCTTTCCCTTGTCTCGTGGGAGGATATTATAGAAAAAAAGGTAAAAATCTATTCGAGGTTGTTGACAGATCCTGCCTTGGCAAAGACGATGGAAGAGATAGGCTTTCGCCACGAAAAACGGAAGGAAGAATTGCTTTCGTATGCATGTGGAAAGC
>JAZRFV010000016.1:0-16763 GCA_045643825.1 Candidatus Scatosoma sp. | reverse complement strand
AATCGGTATCGAAATTACCGACTCCATCTACGTTGTACTCAACATGATGATCATGACCAGAGTAGGTTCGATGTGCCTTGACCAACTTGGTGAAAATGGCGACTTCGTAAAGGGTTTCCACGCAAAATGCGACGTTAACCCTGAAAAGAGATACATCATGCACTTCCCCGAAGACAACACCATCATTTCCGTTAACTCCGCTTACGGTGGTAACGTATTGCTTGGTAAAAAGTGCTTCGCTCTTCGTATCGCTACCAACCTTGGTAAGAAAGAAGGCTGGATGGCTGAACACATGCTTATCCTTGGCGTAAAGCGTCCTCAAGATAAGGAAATGAAATACGTTGCAGCTGCATTCCCTTCCGCTTGCGGTAAGACGAACCTTGCAATGTTGATTCCTCCCAAGCAGTACCTTGACGCTGGCTACGAAGTACAATGCGTAGGCGACGACATCGCTTGGATCCGTGTTGGTGAAGACGGCAGACTCTGGGCATGCAACCCTGAAAACGGTTTCTTCGGCGTTGCTCCTGGTACCAACGAAAAATCCAACCCCAACGCACTTGCTTCCACGAAGCAGGGCACGATCTTCACGAACGTTGCTTTGAACCCCGCTGACAACACCGTTTGGTGGGAAAAATTGACGAAGGAAGCTCCTGCAAACCTTATTGACTGGACGGGTAAGCCTTGGACCCCTGATTGCGGCCGCAACGCTGCACACCCCAACTCCCGTTTCACCGCACCTGCAGAAAACTGCCCTTGCATCTCCCCTGAATTCAACTCGAAGGCAGGCGTTCCTCTTTCCGCAATTATCTTCGGCGGCAGAAGAGCGACGACGACTCCCCTCGTATATCAATCCAGAGACTGGAACCACGGTACGTTCGTTGGTACGATTATGTCCTCCGAAACGACCGCAGCGGCTACGGGTGCAGTAGGCGTTCTTCGTCACGATCCCATGGCAATGAAGCCTTTCATGGGTTACTCGGTTGACAAGTACTTCCAGCATTGGATCGACATGGGTGCTAAGGTTGAAGAAAGCAAGCAACCTAAGATCTTCAACGTTAACTGGTTCCGTCAGGACGAAAACGGCAACTTCATGTGGCCTGGTTTCGGTGACAACATGCGTGTTCTTGACTGGATCTTGGATCGTTGCGAAGGCAATGTAGAAGCGCAAGAAACCGCTATCGGTTACCTTCCTTATGCAAAAGATATCAACATCGAAAACTGCGACATCACCGCTGAAACGTTGGATAAGCTCCTCGTTGTTGACAAGGCTCGTTGGGCTGCAGAAGCGGAAGAAATCACCGCTTACTACGCTGAAAACTTCGGCGATAAGATGCCTAAGGAAATCATGGCTAACCTCGAAATCCTTAAAGAAAACTGCGCAAAATAATTAAAAAGCCAATTGCAAAATCCCGTTGGTTCGCCAACGGGATTTTATGATTATTTACTATGGCAAGGGGGCAGGTACGCGTTGAGCGTATAGATTTATATGATTTATAGACAATTTCAAGATAAAAAAATATCCGCACTCGGTATGGGGTGTATGCGTTTTCCTGTGATAGACGGGGATATGAACAAAATCGACGAGAAAAAGACGGAAGAGATGTTCGATTATGCCATTGCAAACGGGATTAACTATTTTGATACCGCTTGGGGCTATCACGGCGGTCAATCGGAATTGATTGTGGGTAAACTCTTAAAGAAATATCCTCGAGAAAGCTTTTATTTGGCGGATAAATTCCCTGGCTACGATATATCCAATTTCGGTAAAACGGAAGAAATTTTTGAACAGCAATTGAAAAAAGTGGGGGTTGACTATTTCGACTTTTACCTTTTCCACAGTGTTTGTAAAAACAATATCGAGCAGTATTTGGATGACCGCTATGGTACATACGAGTATTTGATTGAACAAAAACGCAATGGGCGTATCCGTCACCTCGGTTTTTCCGCACACGCTGAATTGCCCGATTTAAAACGCTTTTTAGAAAAGTACGGTAAGGATATCGAGTTTTGCCAATTGCAAATCAATTGGTTTGATTGGACCTTCCAAAAGGCAAAAGAGGCGGTGGAGCTTTTAAGCTCCTATAATATCCCCGTGTGGGTGATGGAACCCGTTCGCGGTGGCAGGCTCGCCACACTTGCACCTCAATATGAGGAAAAGTTGAAGGCGCTACGCCCTGATGAAAGTATGGTTTCGTGGTGTTTCCGCTTTTTACAAACCTTACCCGATTGTTGTGTGACCTTGTCGGGGATGTCGAATTTTGACCAGCTCAAGGAAAATATCCAAACCTATGCCGAGGAAAAGCCCTTGACGAAGGTGGAGTGGGATGCTTTGCAGGAAATTGCAAAGGAAATGATGCAGGCGTTGACCGCTTGCACGGGATGCCGTTACTGCACCGAATACTGCCCTATGGAGTTGAATATCCCTTCGTTGCTTGAATTGTATAACGAGTTTAAGTTCTCGGGCGGAAGCATCATTGTCCGCAGGACAATAAATCATTTGGACGAAAATAAACGCCCTTCCGCATGTGTACAATGTAGAGCCTGTGAAAAGGTATGTCCGCAGGGGATTGCCATTTCCTCATCGCTTGCCGACTTTGTACGGAGAATGCAATGATGGATAAAAAGGCGTATGCGCTCTCGCTATTGAAAGAGGGTTGCACCTGCGCACTGGTAGGGGATAAGGAAACGCTTACCTCCACAAGGCGTGGGGTTACCCCATTGCTTTCATGGTTAGAGGAAGGAAAAAGCTGTGAAGGGCTATTTGCGGTGGATAAAGTCGTTGGCAAAGCGGCGGCATTCTTGTACATTCTGCTAAAGACGGAAGGGGTGCATGCCTTGGTGTTAAGTGAAGGGGCGGAAGAAGTGTTTTTACGCTTCGGTATGCCGTATAGCTTTGATGTGAGGGTGCCTACCATCCGCAACCGTGCGGGGGATGGATTTTGCCCTATGGAGCAGGCAGTTTTAGGGATAGAAGATCCTTTGGAAGCGTTGAAGTCTATACGGATACGCTTGGCACAGTTACAGGAGGGAATAAAGTGAAAAAGGTATTGATTTTATCGGGTAGCCCGAGAAAGGGCGGAAACTCGGATATTTTATGCGATCAATTTATGAAAGGTGCTCTTGAACAGGGCAATGAGGTGGAGAAAATCTTCATTGCGGAAAAGAAAATTGCGCCTTGTTCCGGTTGTTACTTTTGTAGAAAGAGTGGGGGCAGGTGTGCGTTGAACGATGATATGGGCGAAATTTTGCAAAAAATCATCGATTGCGACGTGCTTGTTTTGTCCAGCCCTGTGTACTTCTATTCCATGTCGGCGCAGTTAAAAATGGTAATTGATAGAACGGTGGCTCGTTGGACGGAAATCGCCAATAAGGACCTATATTATATCACTACCGCGGCGGAATCGGACGACGATACGATGGATGGTACGCTTGCTGCAATGCGAGGCTTTGCAAAGTGTATCGATGGATATTACGAACAAGGCGTTTTGTATGGCAAAGGTGTTAGCGAGAAAGGGGAGGTTGTAAACCGTCCGGAGCTGATGCAAATTGCCTACGAGATGGGCTTATCCGTACACGATTAAAAAAGAAAGGGCGCTTTTCTCTAAAGGGAACGGCGCTCTTTTTATATAAAGAATACCCCGCGTTTTCACGCGGGGATATTCATTTTCACATTCTCATTATCTATCTTCTTTGGTAATAATTGCTCTGTATCCGCCCTGACCGTAACGTACGCATTTTGATACGCGCGCAAGAGTAGCGGAGGAGATATCCGTTTCTTCAACAATTTCGTTGTAGGTCTTGTCCGCCAACAGCATTTTTGCCGCTTTCAAGCGTTGTGCCATCGATTCGAGCTCCTTAATCGTACACAAATCATCCAAGAAAAACGCCATTTCTTCCTTCGTTTCCACCTTTAAAAGTGCTTCGTACAATTCATTAAACAGCTGTTTATCATTTTTCATTGTCATAACGATTCACCACTCCTAAAAAATGCCTTGGTTTTTTCGCTCTTCGGCGAGTTAAACACCTCGTCAGGGGTACCGATTTCCTCAATCACACCGTCCGACATAAAGATAATCTTGTCGGAAACGTTCTTTGCAAAATCCATTTCGTGGGTAACGATGATGATGGTGCGATCCTCGTCAATCAAGCCCTTGATAACTTTCAAAACCTCGCCCGTAAGCTCGGGATCGAGCGCCGAGGTAGGCTCGTCAAAGCAGAGGATATCGGGTGAGAGTGCCAACGCGCGCGCGATTGCGACACGCTGTTGCTGGCCGCCCGAAAGCTCGCAAGGATAGTTGCCCATCTTGTTGGAAAGCCCTACACGGGCTAAAAGTTCTACGGCGATTTCCGTGTTTTTCGCACGTTTTTCACGCATTGCCGTTCTACGGGCAAAGAATTTCATACCCTGTGCCTTCAATTCATTCTCGTCACGAAGGTTCATCGCAAGGGTAACGTTTTGAAGGGCGCTATATTGAGGGAAAAGGTTGAAATTTTGGAACACAAGCCCAAAAGTAAGGGGCTTTTGCACCTTTTTACCTGTTTCTTCAGGGAAGGGGAAGATGGTGTTGCCGTCTACGGTAATCGAGCCGCCGTCAGGGGTTTCTAAAAAGTTTAAACACCTCAAAAGAGTGGTTTTACCGTTCCCTGACGAGCCGATGATAGACACAACCTCGCCCTTTTGCATTTCAAAGGAAACGCCCTTTAAAACCTGCGTATCCCCAAAATTTTTATATAAGTCTTTGACTTCTAAAAATGCCATAATTACACCTTATAGTAGGATAACTTCTTTTCCAAGTAATTGAAAAGTACCGTCAGCAAGCCTACGAACAAGAGATAGAATGCGCCTGCATACAAGAAGGGCCAAATTAATCCGATATTCATAAAGCTTCTTGCTTCGTAAATAAGCTCGAAGACGGAAAGGGTATTTGCAAGCGAAGTATCTTTAATGAGGGTGATAATTTCGTTGCTCATAGGGGGCAAAATTCTCTTAATAACCTGCATCAAAATAACTTTAGAGAAAATTTGGGATTTGGTCATACCCAAAACCTGCCCAGCCTCATATTGTCCCTTTGAAATACTCTCAATACCGCCACGGAAGATTTCCGAAAAGTAGGCCGCGTAGTTGATTGCGAAAGCGACTGCCGCCGCAA
The DNA here is from genome assembly GCA_045643825.1 of Candidatus Scatosoma sp. Classification (GTDB taxonomy): domain Bacteria; phylum Bacillota; class Clostridia; order Christensenellales; family Borkfalkiaceae; genus Scatosoma. Next base: position 11,613 of record JAZRFV010000016.1, on the reverse strand, counting down.
TAAATCTACTATTGAAAGAGGTATCAAACCAAACCCAACCGGTATGTACCGTCGGCCAGGTGAAGAGTCCCAACAAGCCAGGTCCGTAGAATAATACGAACAATTGCAACATCAACGGGGTGCCTCGAAGTATCCAAACGAGAACCTTAAATAACATGCGTAAAGGGGCAATCTTACTCATCGTACAAAACGACATAAGAAGCCCCAAAGGTAACGCTGTTATTAAAGTTATCGCGAATAAAAGAAAGGACAACAGAAAGCCGTTGGCGAGTTGGGAAGTAACTTGAAGAAATACTTCCATTCTTTATCCGCCTTTTAATTTAAATTATTTAAGTGCTTCGGTATTGATACCAACGCCGTATTTTTCAGCCAATGCGGTAATCGTACCGTTTGCATATTGTGCTTTCAAGAATGCGTCAAGGTCTTCTTTCAAATCGGAGCCTTTTCTCAAACCTACTGCGAAGATTTCATCGCCGTAAGAAACGTTTTCAACGATTTTAAGGTTAGCGAAGTCGCCTTTGCCTACCAACGATTGAGCCATCGTAAGGTCGATGATTGCTACGTCAGAGTTACCGGACATAACCTCGATTAACGCTTGCTTTTGGTTACCGGGAGCGTTTACGTTGGTCATACCTTCGTCAACCGTAACTGCTTGACCAGCGGAACCGTTTTCTACTGCAACCGATGCAGCCTTAATATCTTCCTTCGTTGCAATCGTGCTCGTGTTCAATACAACGGCAACCTGTGCGTTCTTCGCATAAGAAACAGAGAAGTCGATTTGTTGACCAAGCTCTTCCGAAGCCGTCATACCGTTCCAGATAAGGTCAATTTCTTTGGAGTTGATTTCCGCAACCTTATTGTTCCAGTCTACGATTTCTACAAATTCGCATTCAACTTTCATTTCTTTTGCGAACATTTCAGCAAGTTCTGCGTCGAAACCAATCCACTTACCATTTTCATCTTTGTAATCCATGGGAGCGTAGTCGGTAATACCTACAACGATTTTCCCTGCCGACTTAATGGCTTTCTTGTCGGATTTTGCGTTACAACCTGCAAGCGAGAAAACGCTAACCATTGCCAATGCCAAACATGCTACTTTTGCTACAAACTTTTTCATAATCATTCTCCTAAAATATCATTTTTTCTTTATCACTTTATCGCGCTGAAGCGATTGTAGTGCTATTATACTTCATTACACTAAAGTTGTAAAGCGTTTTAACCCCCTTTTTTAAAAATTTTTTTAATTTTTTTAATTTTTTTTTATTTTTTCGTGAAAGTAGGGCGGCGGAGCTAAACTCCACCTCACATACGCACACACGTATATAAATTATGGTCGCGTAAGATTGTTTTTGGGATAAACAAAAACGCATGCTTTTTTTGTTAATATGTTGTACAATAAGGGTATGGAAGTTCAATACAAGAGAAAAAAACGTTATAACACGGGCAAAAAGCCCATTCGTCAGCCTCTTTACCTTACGGGGCTTATTTGGGTATTGTCCCGCTTTGCCTTAATCGGTAAAAAGAGAAAGATAGAAAAAATCAATATGGAAGGGTTGAAACCGCCGTATATGATTTTGAGCAACCACATGTCCTTTTTGGATTTTGAGTTGACCGCTATGGCAACCTGGCCTCACCGTGTCAACAACGTCGTAAACGTGGACGGCTACATCAAGCGCGCGTGGCTGATGGAGTGGATTGGCTCGGTTTGTACGAGAAAATTCACCACCGACTTAAAGCTGGTGCGTTCGATCTCCCTCGTGTTAAAAAGAGGGGATATTTTGTGTATGTACCCCGAGGCGAGATACTCGCCTTGTGGCGTAACCTCGTACCTGCCCCCCTCACTTGGTAAAATTATCAAGAAAAACAAGGCACCCGTGGTTGCGGTTGTGCATCGTGGTAACCACCTCGTCTCGCCGTTTTGGAATTTTAGAAAGAAGAGAAAGGTGCCTTTGCATACGACCTTAACGCAAATCCTCACCAAAGAGGATATCGAGCGTATGACCGTGGACGAAATTAACGCCGTGGTGAAGGAAAGCCTCACCTACGACGATTACAAATACCAAAAGGAAAATGGTATTTTGATCAAGGAAAAATTCCGTGCGGAGGGCTTGCACCGTATCTTGTATCAATGCCCTCATTGCAAAACGGAATTCAAAATGGATTCCAAGGGGACGGAAATTTTCTGTGAGGAATGCGGAAAGCGTTGGAACCTGAACGAGGACGGAACCCTTTCGGCTTTGGAAGGGGAAACGGAATTCCCTCATATCCCTGACTGGTTCGAGTGGGAACGCCAACAGGTTGAGGCGGAGGTTAGAAGCGGTAACTACCGCTACGAGGATGAGGTAGACGTCTTCTCGTTGCCCCGTACCCAAGGCTTTACGAAGCTTGGCAAGGCGAAGATTTCACACGATATCGAAAACGGCTGGGTGATTGAAGGGCATTACAACGGTAGCGATTATCGTATCCAAAGAAAGCCCTTGGAAATGAACAGCTTGCACGTCGAATACGATTATTACCGTATCCGCCGTGACGATTGCTACGACATATCCACCGAGAAGGATTCCTTCTATTGCTACCCGACGAGGGAAAAGAAAATCGTTACGAAGCTCGCCTTCGCAACGGAGGAAATTTACAAGCTTGCTCTTGAACAAAGAGAACAAAAATAAAAAAGAAGCCTCGAAGCAACCGCTTCGGGGCTTAACTTTTACATATAATCTTGTTCAAACTGTTTTAAGGCTGCGATATAATTTGCTTCGTCCTTGGGGTAGGCAAGGCCGTGTCCCGCGCCCACCACCTTTACCAAACGTTTCGGGGAGGCGCAAGCGGCGTAAATTTGCTCGCTCATTTCATACGGTACGAAGGCGTCCACGTCGCCGTGGAGCAAAAGCACAGGCACTTTGCAGGTCTTCATTGCCTCTACGGGGGAGGTTTCTTCGAGGTTAAAATGTCCGAAGAGTTTTGCCCCTAATTTGATAAACGGGTATACCAGGTATGGAGGTAAGTGCATTTCCTTGACGATTTTCTTGATAATTTCCTTCGCCGAGGAGTATCCACAATCCCCTAAAACACACACGACGTTGGGGGGTAAATCCTCGCCTGCCGTCATCAATACGGTCGCCGCACCCATCGATACGCCGCCGAGCATAATTTTTACGTCCTTGCCAAGCTTTTCGATGATAAAATCAATCCATTTCAAACAATCCTTTCGCTCGTTCACGCCAAAGGTGATTACGTGGCCGTCACTCTCACCGCTACCTCGCTGATCGACGAGCAGGGCGCTTCTACCCAAGGCAAAGCAACGCTGTACGCCGCCGCACAAATCACGCTCACTCGTACCCTGGTACCCATGAAAGAGGATTTCCACAGGGGCGTCCTTTGCGTATTCGTAGTAACGCCCACGCAAGGTTAAGCCGTCGAAGGAGGTGATTTCCACACGCTCGCATTCCATCGCGCGCGTTTCCTTCATCCAGTTGACCATTTTTTCACGGTATTCCTCGTAGATATGCCCCGGGGGGATTTCGTATTCGTCAGCCGCCATCGGTTTTCTCGGCGGTGCGTAAAATACCCTTCGGTAGCAGTAGTACGAAAGGCCAAGCGTGATAAGCAGTAATGCGGCAATTACGATGCCGACAATCCAAAGCGGGTGCATAAAATATACTCCTAAAATTGTAAAAATGGTGGGGTGGGGGTTATACGCCTAAAATGTTACGCAGCTGTTTTACGGCGTCGGGGTAATTGTCGAACTCGATCACGTAATCGCAAATCTCTGCATTCTTTTGTTCAGGCTCGATGGCAATGATGCGGTTGATCTTGTCGTCGTAGGACGAATTCTTCCGTAAAATCGAATTCAGCAACGCCCGTTTATCACGTTGGATATAGATTGTGGTGACGTTGGGGAAGTTGGTCTTCAAGGACATCGCACCGCAAATATCCATCGTCGTCATAACGTGTTTACCGCGTGCCAAGATTGCCTCGATGTCCGACTTGCGAGAACCATACCCGTGTCCTGCGTACATGGTCGATTGAAACATTTCACCGCTTTCGCACATTTCGTGGAAGGTGTCAAGGTCAACGTAGTTGTACCAGCTGTTCATTTCCACCGCGGTAGGATCGTTGGTGGTGTAGCTGATCAGCTTTTCAAAACGGTCGGTCTTTTCCAAAACGCTGGTCGCGATTTTCGATTTACCGCACCCCGAAGGGCCAACGAGTACCACAATACTCGGCTCGTCTAACGAGTAGCGTTTTTGGTTGACGTTGTAACTGTCGCTGATTACCTCGACAAACTTCAAAAACTCGTCGTAGGTATTAACCGCCATCATCCCCGTTGCCGCCGCATTCCAAGGGCGACGCATAAGGATGGGGTAGCGTGCGTTGGAACGCATCACGTTGTGCATGGCATCGTCAAAAAGGATATCCACGTGGATTTTGTCCTTGCGGGAGCCCATGTAGATATGGTCGGGAGGAATTTGAGGGAATTCTTCCATGATACGTTTTGCACGGATGCCCATAAATTCGGGTGGAATGGCCGTGGAAACGAATACCTCGGTCATTTGCGAGAGCTTCTCTACAAACTCCTTCGCGCCCTCAATAACGGGCTGTGTGCGGTAAAATTCAGGATCGTTGAAATACTCTCTAATGACGTCCGCACGCGTACCGAGAGGCCCCCAACCCGTGATTTCATACATCGAAAGCGGGGGATCGAATTTATATTTTTCATTCGCCAAGCGAATGGCGTACGCCGTACATTCCATCAACAAATCGTCGATATCCAGCGCCGTCGAAAGACGATATTTTCTATTCATATTCTCCTCCTTTTCATTGTTTTTGGAAGGGTATTATACAGCAAATTTGGGGAAAAATCAATACCTTTTCTAAAATTATATGTAAAAATGGATAAAAATTCTTCATTTCCCCTTGAAAAATGTTAAAAACTATGCTATAATATCCGCTGGATTGTGACTTTACAAGGAAAAACCTATTTTTAGGAGGAAAACTATGAATTACGACGTAATCATCATCGGTGCAGGCCCCGGCGGTATCTTTTCCGCATACGAATTGACTCGTGAAAACACCGATTTGAAGGTGGCTGTGTTTGAAAGCGGTCACGCTTTAAGCAAACGTAAATGCCCCATCGATGGGGATAAGGTAAAAAGCTGTATCAACTGCAAAAGCTGTTCGATTATGAGCGGTTTCGGTGGTGCAGGTGCCTTCTCGGATGGTAAATACAACATCACCAACGATTTCGGCGGTACCCTTTACGAGTATTTGGGGAAGAAAAAAGCCCTTGAATTGATGGAATACGTAGACGAGATCAATATGCGTTACGGTGGGGAGGGTACGAAGCTGTACTCGACCGCAGGCTCGCAATTTAAGAAGCTTTGCATGCAAAACGATTTGCACCTTTTAGAAGCATCCGTTCGTCACCTCGGTACGGATATCAACTACGTCGTGCTTGAAAATATGTACAACGATTTGAAGGGTAAGGTAGATTTCTACTTTGATACCCCCGTTACGAAGGTGGAAAAAGCGGAAAACGGTTACCGCGTTTATACCAAGAAGGATACCTTCGAAGGAAAATATTGCGTTATGTCCGTAGGGCGTAGCGGCAGTAAATGGATGCAGCAGGTATGCGATGAAATGAAAATCGCCACGAAATCGAACCGTGTGGACATCGGTGTACGTGTGGAAATTCCTGCGGAAGTTTTCTCTCATATCACGAACGAATTATACGAAAGTAAAATCGTGTACCGCACCCAAAAATACGGCGATTTGGTACGTACCTTCTGTATGAATCCCAAGGGCGCGGTGGTTAGTGAAAATACCAACGGCATTATCACGGTAAACGGCCACAGCTACGAGGATCCTGCAAAGCAAACGAACAACACCAACTTTGCATTGCTCGTTGCGAAGCGTTTCTCCGAACCCTTCCGTGATTCCAACGGCTATGGCGAATCGATTGCTCGTTTGAGCAATATGCTTGGCGGCGGTATCATCGTACAACGCTTCGGTGACCTCATTCAAGGCCGTAGAAGTACCCCTTCCCGTATGGCGGAATCCTTCACCGTACCTACCTTGAGTGCAACGCCTGGCGATTTGAGCTTGGTATTGCCCAAACGTATTTTGGACGGCATCATCGAAATGATTTACGCACTCGATAAGGTTGCACCCGGTATGGCAAACGACGATACGCTTCTTTACGGTGTAGAGGTTAAATTCTACAATATGGAGGTTGCGGTGGATAACAACCTTCAAAGCTGTTACGAAGGCTTGTACGTGATTGGCGACGGTAGTGGTATCACCCACTCCCTTTCCCACGCATCGGCAAGCGGTGTACACGTAGCAAGACAAATTTTAAGCAAATAACCCACCCAGGTATGCGGTGAAATGGAAATATACCCCGATTTCGGGGTATATTTTCACAATAAAGAGGGGTAAGTATGTCGCTTTCAAAAAAGACAATTCAATGGCTGAAAAAACACGCACCCGTTTCCATGGAAGGGAAAACGGTGCTGATCACGGGCGCAAATAGCGGTATCGGGCTTAAGGAAACAGAGCTAATGCTGTATATGGGGGCAAGGGTGATTATGGCGTGTAGAAATCTGCAAAAAGCGGAAAAAGCGAAGGACACCCTTTTGCAGGAATATCCTAATGCAAGTATCACGCTGATGCAACTGGATATGGCGGACTTTGCCTCGATTGACCGCTTTGTAGAGGTATTTGTACAAGAAAAAACGGACGTGGATTTCTTCGTCAACAATGCAGGTGTGTTCTATCAACCCAACCAAAAGACGAAAAACGGGTTAGAGCTGGTTATCGGCACCAACTATTTCGGCGTGTATTACCTGACGGAAAAGCTGATACCCTATTTGCAGAGCCTTCCACACGAGGTGGGGTACGTGAATACCGTTTCGATAATCCACAAGATTGCAAAAATCAAGTACGGCGATTTTTATTACGAGAAAAAGTATAAAAATTTCGGTGCGTATGCACGGTCAAAGCTGTGCCTTGCCCGTTACAGCTATGCCTTGGCAAACCGTTTGCAGGGGACTAACTTGCGCGTATGGATGATCCACCCTGGCATTGCCATGACGCCCCTGGGGTTGAACGCCTTTGGCGGTAAAGTGCGGGGCGCGGCAAATTTTGCGCGCGGTTTATTTAATACCCCTGAAAAATCGGCATTGGCACTTGCACATTTAATGAACGGTCAAACGAAAACGGGTAGCTTGATTGGTCCAAGAGCCTTGTTTGGCGGTTGGGGATATCCGAAGAAAAACCGCATTTTGCGTAAGGTAAAAGTGGGCGCAGATGAGTTAATCGACTTCACCAACAAAGAAATTAACCGAATAAACGCGGACATGGTATAGGGATTTTTGATTTTAGGTGCTTATAATGACAAAAAAGAAGATGAAAAATAGAATAGCGGTGTTTCTTTCGATGGTGACCTGCTTGACGATGGCTTCCTCCTGCTCCTTTTTAGGGAAAGGTGAGGGCGGTAGCCAGTCGCAAGACAGCTCGGTAGAGGATTCCACTCAAACACTTTGTGGAAAAATGAAAGGATTCCTCCTTTCCGCAGGGGCAACCCAAGAGCTTGTGATCGGCAAAGTGGTGGGGGATAAAAACTATCTTACCATTCAGCTTGCTACGGATACGCCTTTGGTGGGGTATATCCATTACACCGATAAAACCGACAGTAAGAAAACGCACAAGGAAAAATTCTTTATCGAGCAAGGTGCGAAGGGATTTTCCATGTTTTTAGATGCCTATCGTATTGGGGCGTTTGGTGCGTTTGATAAGAAAATTGACAAAATCACTCTGCAAAACGTAGGGGCTACGCAAGGTAGTGTGCGTGTGGATGGCATTACGATGTCGGATAGGGTGTGGGATAATACGGAAATGCTCTATCTTGACAACGGCTCGATCAAGGTCGGGGCGTGGCTCGCCGCAGGTGGTGCGCTTTGTCACCTTGAAAGCCTGAATAGGGGCGTGGTGGAATACCTCGACGAGGATGGTATGGTGCGTATCGATGAAAATATTGATAGTACCGCCGTTGATACCATTTCCGATCGTGTTAACTTTATCAACATTCACGATTTGGGACGAGAACTTCAGCAATCCTACTATTCTTGGGTAGGGGAGAAAAACGGCTACAAACCCGACGACGACGTTTTGTATGATGGTATCGGTGAAGGGTACGTCTACAACCCCGTGCAGGCAGGCAGCGCAGGGGACAAGCAAACGCAAATCATCGATTACAAGGTGACAGAGGACAGCCTGTATGTAAAGGTGCGTCCGCAGGATTGGTTTTTTGACAACACGCAAACCGACTCTTACATGGAAAGCACCTACACCTTTGACGAGGGTGGTGCCTTAATCGTGACCAACCGTTTTACGAACTTTTCACAGTTTACGGATATGGAAAAAACGGGGTCGCATGGGCAGGAAATCCCTGCCGTTTACACCGTTCAGCCTTTGAATTATTTTTACTGTGAAACGGTGGACGGGGTGATCAACGATCCGGGTTTAAGCCCCATTCCTGCCGCTACTTCGACAATGAAAACCTCCCTTTTAGAAGAGGTGGATGGGAATTATTGGTATCAATTGCAAGCGAGTAAGATCCCTGGGGATTGGCTGGCAAACGTCAACGACAAGGGATTCGGTATGGGTATGTATATGCCGAACGTGGAGCGTTTTTCGGCATCGCGCGGTTGGAAAACCACCTCGTATACCCTTCTTTACAACCATACCTACGATAATAATATATACGATTTCCGTGGGGAAAAATATATCCCCAGCGCATACGTGGATAATTACAATTATTTCAGCCCTGCGGTTACCCGTTTGATGGTGGATTTTGTGCCGTTTGAGTACAGCTTTGCCCTTTATATCGGTACGGTGGAGGAAATGCGTGAAAAGTTTGGAAAATTGAAAGAGGATGGCACGATTACAAACGAAGGCTTGGATAATTGGTCGAAAAATTAAAGTTGTAAACAAAAAAATCGCTTATAAGCCTTGACAAAATATATTTTTGTGGTATAATAGCGGTATAAAATTATTAGGAGGAAATGAATTATGAAAAAATTGCTTTGTGGTATTTTGGCGGTAACGGCACTTTTCTGTCTCGCTGGTTGTGAAGATGGTAAATGTGACGATTGCAAGACGGAGAAAAACGTAAAGGTTTACGAAATTGAAGACAAAGATGTAGAACTTTGCCCTTCCTGCCTTATCGAAAGAGGCGTTGACAACGTAACCGATGGCATCATGGATGGTCTTTTCGGTGACTAATGAAATCTAAAAAAAATGGGCGGATGCGACGAAGGTTGCATCCGCTTATTTTTTACAAATGATAGGGGCAGGTACGCGTTGAAATAAGAAAAGCCATCCAAAACGGATGGCTTTTACTGATCTCTAAGTTTAATTTAGTAACTATAAAAATGCAGGAGAATTGCTATTTGTTTTCATTTTCACCGAGTTTTATGAAAAAGGCAACAAGTATATGCCAAATGTAAACTAAAGTTGCGTATTTTTTGGTTGAAAATATTTAATTGTGGGTGTATAATGGTATCAATGAATATGAGCGAGGTACAATTATGACGATAGGAAATAGAATCGTTGCGTTGAGAAAAGCACAACAATTTTCACAGGAAGAAATAGCGGATAAAATTGGTGTATCTAGGCAGTCTGTTTCAAAATGGGAAACAGATGCTTGTGCACCCGATGCCTACAATTTAATGGCGTTGGCGAAACTTTTCAACACAAGCGTTGAGTATATTGTAACAGGCAAAACGAGCGAGGATACGAAACCGCAAGCGAATAAAGAGTCGGTTGAAGGGAAAAATTTAGCGATATTAGGGTTCATTCTTTTGGCGGGTGGATTTATAATGGCATTCCTTGGTATGTTTTTGCATGAGATATGGTGCATCATCGGTGCATATATCGCAACAACAGGTATTATTTTTGCACTTGTAAGAAAAAAGAAGACGTTTTGCATATTGTTTGCTGTAATGGCGGTTTTAATCATTGTGACGATATTACTGCTTACGTTGTAACAAATAAGCTATAATCAGTGAAGACACGGAATAAAACAAAAGACCTCCCAAACGGAAGGTCTTTATTTTTACTTTGATTGTTTATCCACAATAGTGAATGCACGAAGCTAACTACCAAAAACGAAAGCTAAGACACTAAGGCTTGCCCGCGGAGGCCCTCCGATTAGAAGGCGATTTTTTCTTCGATGTACTTGATTGCTTCGTCAACGCTTACGCGGATTTGTTCCATGGTATCACGATCACGAACCGTTACGGTGTTGTCTTCCAAGGTTTGGAAGTCAACGGTTACACAATAAGGGGTACCGATTTCGTCCTGACGACGGTAACGCTTACCGATAGAACCCGTTACGTCGTAGGTTGCAGGGAACTTTTTAAGCATCTTTGCATAGATTGCATCCGCTGCTTCCGACAAGTTCTTTTGAAGGGGAAGTACCGCACACTTGAAGGGAGCAAGAGCAGGGTGGAAATGCATAACCGTACGGATATCATTCTTTTCCGCATCAACTACTTCTTCATCGTAAGCATCCGTAAGGAACGCAAGCACTACGCGGTCAGCACCGAGTGAGGGTTCAACAACGTAGGGTACGTATCTTTCGTTGGTAACGGGATCGAGGTAGGTGATGGGCTTACCGCATTCTTTTGCGTGCTGGGACAAATCGTAATCCGTTCTGTCCGCAATACCCCAAAGTTCACCCCAACCGAATGCGAATTTATATTCAAAGTCGGTGGTTGCCTTGGAATAGAAGCAAAGCTCTTCAGGGGAATGATCGCGAAGGTGAAGGTTTTCTTCCTTCATGCCGAGGGAAAGGAGCCAGTTTTTGCAGAAATCCTTCCAGTAAGCAAACCATTCGAGGACGGTACCAGGCCTGCAGAAGAATCCAAGCTCCATTTGTTCAAATTCACGGGTACGGAAGGTGAAGTTACCAGGGGTGATTTCGTTTCTGAACGATTTACCGATTTGACCGATACCGAAAGGTACGCGCATACGGGTAGAACGTTGAACGTTTTCAAAGTTCACAAAGATACCCTGTGCGGTTTCGGGACGGAGATAAACGGTGTTCGTCGAATCTTCCGTAACGCCTTGGAAGGTTTTGAACATAAGGTTGAATTTTCTAATCGAGGTAAAGTCAGAGTTGCCGCAAACGGGACAAACGATTTTGTGTTCGGTGATGAACGCCTCCAAAGCTTCGTTATCCATCGATTCTACCTTTACGTCAAGGCCTTTTTTAGCTACGTAGTTTTCTACGAGGTTATCCGCACGGTGGCGTGCCTTACAGCTCTTACAATCCATCAAAGGATCGGAGAAACCGCCAAGGTGACCGGATGCCTGCCAGGTACGGGTATTCATCAAGATAGCACAGTCAACACCCGTGTTGTAGGGGTTTTCTTGTACGAATTTTTTCCACCAAGCCTTCTTTACGTTGTTTTTGAGTTCTACACCCAAAGGACCGTAGTCCCAGGTGTTTGCAAGACCACCGTAAATTTCGCTGCCGGGGAAGATAAAGCCTCTGTTTTTACACAAAGACACCAACTTTTCCATGGTTACTGCTCTTTTTTCAGCCATAAC
>JAZRFV010000015.1:0-3591 GCA_045643825.1 Candidatus Scatosoma sp. | reverse complement strand
CAACGGCGATGGTACGGGTACTTATAGAAATGTAGTAGTAAATGCTACCAACGTAGCAACTCAGGGTCCTACAGCATTTGGTGTATTTAGACAGGTTGGCGCAGGCTTGACGTTGGAAAACTGCATTATCATTAAGAACGGAGCTCCTTTCACGGCCTATAATGCAGGTTGGGGTATGTCCGAAATGACTTTCGCTAATTTGAAGAATGCAACGGGTAGCGTAATGTTCAATACTGTTGCTGAATATACGGCGGCTAATTATGACGCAAGCAGCTTCTCTTCCGAATACTGGACGATTGACGAAGCAACGAAGTTGCCTAAGATGATTGTTGCAAACGAAATTAAGGTTTCTAATGAAACGGAATTGCTTTTCGCTATTGCAAAAGGTATTCCCACCATTAAGTTGATGAACGATATCGCGATTACGAAGAGCGGTGTGTTTATTGAAACCTTGAACGTGGTACTTGACCTTAACGGCTATACGCTTTCTAGAAGTTCTAGCAATCCTGCTGACCGTCCTATTATCGAAACGATTGGCGAATCCGGCGCATTGAAGAATGGTAAGATTGTGTTTGAATTTGGACCTTCGGAAGCAACGGCGCATACTGCATACATTATCAATAAGAACAATGGTCTTGTTGAAAATGTAGAAGTAGTGGCAACAGTAGATAGTAGTTGGGATTGGAACAACTTGGTAGGTTTGTTTGAAAATAACGGCGACGGTACGGGTATTTATAGAAATGTAGTAGTGAACGTTACCAATGTGGCAACGCAAGGACCTACGGCATTTGGTGTATTTAGACAGGTTGGTGCAGGCTTGACGTTGGAAAACTGCATTATCATTAAGAACGGCGCACCTTTCACGGCTTATAATGCAGGGTGGGGTATGTCCGAAATGACCTTCGCTAATTTGAAGGATGCAACCGGTAGTGTAATGTTCAATACTGTTGAAGAATATATTGCGGCTGGTTATGATACGAGTAGTTTCTCTTCCGAATACTGGACGATTGACGAAGTAACGAAATTGCCCACGATTAAAAGATAAGCAGTAGTAAAATACATTTGAGTAAAGAGAAGGTTGCATTCGCCGTTTCATCGGTGAATGCAACCCAAACTCTTGATTATAAGTAAACATAAGGATAAAGAAAGAGAGATAGGAGATCTATATGATTACATATTCTAAATTTGAACAAAAGCAATTGGTGGTTCCGTTTAATGTACCAGTTTCCAAAGATTATAAGGTTTATGTGAATGGGCAAGAAATTCCTGTATATACTTGCCGTATTTCGGCATATCCATTTAATACTTGGTGGCCTGGACATCAGCGTTGTTTTGATCAAACGGAAATTGTATCTTATATCAATCTTATTTCGGATGAAGAAGTTAAAATTGAAGTAGAACCATTGACAAAGACTGCCTATCAACGCATTATGGTAAAACCCTACTCCAAGGGCGTAAAACCTGAAAAGGTGGGGGGCAGGGTTGAGTTTACGCTCAAAGAGAATGGTGGATATGTCTTTGAGTTGGATGACTATCACGGACTTTTATATATTTTCAATAACAAACCTGTTGTATGCGATGCGCCTGAAAAAGTTACTTACTATTTTGGTGCGGGCGTGCACAATGCAGGGAAGATTATATTAAAATCAAACGAAAGTGTTTATTTGGATAAAGATGCACTTGTATATGGTTGTATCTTTGCGAAAAATGCTGAAAATATACATGTTTATGGTAATGGCATTTTTGATGATAGCGGCGAAGAACGCTTTTGCGAAGAAGGATGCTATGAAACATATACTAACGGCAATATCAAATTTTTTGACTGTCAAAACGTAAAAATAGAGGGTGTCGGATTTATGAATTCTGGCATTTGGTGCGTAAATGTATTCCATTGTTTTGATGTGGAGGTTGATGGGATAAATGTATTTGGTCAATGGCGTTATAATACGGACGGCATTGATATTGTGAACAGCCAAAGAGTAACTGTTAAAAATTCGTTTGTTCATTCTTTTGACGATTCTATTACAGTAAAGGGTATTGATAAATATGCCCCGACGAGTAATATTGATATATTAATTGAAAATTGTGTTTTATGGTGCGATTGGGGCAGAACGTGTGAAATCGGCTTGGAAACGATGTGTAGTGAATACAAAAACATCACTTTCCGTAATTGCGACCTTCTTCGCGCAGGTAGTGTTGCGTGTGATATTCAAAATGGGGATTGTGCAGAAGTGTATAATGTTGTTTTTGAGAATATCCGTGTGGAATTAGAAGGTTTTTATACGGCTAGTGTTTATCAAGCTAGTGATGCACAAAAATACGATGCTAAGGATTCCCATGAGGTGGCGGCAATTGTATCCGTTGCTAATCAGCGTTTCCGCGAAATGGATATATATACGCATCTAGAATTTGTAGAAATGCAGGATTTTAAGAAACCTGCAAGGAATAAATTTGCAAGCGTTTGTGATGTGAAATTTAAGGATATTTTTGTATATGCCGACGAAGAAGTAATGAAATATACAGACGGCAAATGTGCAACTATCAAGATTATGAATTGCTTGGAAGGCACGGAATATAAGAATATCACAGTTGAGAACGTTGTTGTAAATGGTCAGCGTTTAGGCGAAGCGCAAATGTCTATTGAACTGCAAGGTATGGACCGTAAAGAGTTGATTATAAAGTAATAAATGTAATCCGTGGAGTGAGGAAATAAAAGATGGATTTCTCAAAAATACCCGTTTTAGCGTTGTTTGTAATAACGCTTGTTTGCACTGTCGCAAGCAGTAACTATAAAGCTTATTACGTAAAAAAGACGATGAAGAACGAAAGTGAGCAATATTCGTTCAACGCAGGTGCAAGTTTGGTTTGTGCAATCGTTTTATTCCTATTAGGCGGATGCAAGATAGAGATGTCTGTGTATTCGCTTTTGTTAGGGATTGCATTTGGTGTGATTACAATGGCTTATTCCATTATGAATGCGAAAGCAATCAAAATAGGGCCATATGGTTATACAACGGTAATTGTAAGTTTATCTACGGCGATTACGGCATTATCGGGTGCTATTTTTTGGCAAGAAACGCTGAATGTTTTTAAGATTATCGGTATTGTATTGATGCTTGGGTGCTTTGTTTTGGCAGTAGATACTGAAAATGATGGCGACAAAAAAGCAAATTGGGCATGGTTTATATTGTGTATTATTACCTTGCTGACTTGCGCGGGGATTGGTTTATTGCAAAAGGTTCATCAAACGTCGGAATATAAAAATGAGTTAATGGGCTTTTTGATTGTCGCATTTGTAACAAGTAGTATCATTTCTTTGGGCGGCTATTTTGTATTTAGAAAGAAAGAGAATGCGATTGCAAAAGAAAAAATAACGAAAAAGTGGGTTTTGAATTTTATTTTTGCATTGGTTATTTGCGGCGTTGGCGTTGCAGGTAATAATGCTATCAATTTGTACTTATCAGGGGTAATAGATACAGCAATATTCTTCCCCATAGCAAATGGAGTTCCTTTGCTTTGTAGTTTATTAGTTTCCTTCATTTTGTTCAAGGAAAGATTAAAGAAAAAGCAACTTTGGGGCTTGTTGGTTGG
>JAZRFV010000014.1:0-23630 GCA_045643825.1 Candidatus Scatosoma sp. | reverse complement strand
AAACGGTTTCCGTAAAGATTAAAGTCAGCGAAAACGGCAAAGTCTTCGGTTCGGTTACCACCCAAAACGTTGCGCAGGCTTTGGCGGAAATGGGCTACGACATCGACAAGCGTAAAATCAAGATGGACGCTGTAAAATCGGTCGGTTCCGTACCCGCGGAAATCCGCTTGATGGAAAACGTAACGACAAAAATCACCGTCAGCGTAGAAGCCCTGTAACAACGCCGCTTCTTCACCGCATATGCAGGGGATTATAAAAAATATGGAAAAAAACGATATTTCTTCGACGGAACAAATGCCTAACGCTCTGCCCCCCAAGATTACAAAGGATAACATCGACCCCTTGGCAGGCAGTAAAAAAGGCAGAATTCTTCAATGGCTTCGCGCCATTTTATACACAGCAATCTCTTCGCTGTTGGTTGCAATCGGCTCTTATAGTATGATTGCCCCCAACAACTTCACCATCGGCGGCATCACAGGTATCGCCATTTTGCTCAACGCAGGCTTCGGCTGGCAACAGAGTATCTCCGTATTCTTCTTAAACGCACCGCTTGTCATTTTGTCCTTCTTCTTTGTTAAAAAGCGATTCGCGATTTTAACAACGTTGAACATCGTCCTGCAAATCATCTGGCTGGCGATTTTGGAAAACTGTTTCCCCAGCTTTCAGATTGCATTCGATTTGGATGCCGAGCGTATCTTCGCAGCCATCGCCGCAGGTCTTTGCATCGGCGTAGCGATTGTGCTCGCCTTCAAAGTCGGCGGCAGTACGGGCGGCGGCGACATCTTGGCGGTGCTCATTCAAAAGAAGCTTGCGGCAGACAGTATCGCATGGATTTTATTCGTCATCAACTGCGTAGTCATCGGCGGATCTTTCTTCGTCTTCTACAGCAACGAAACCACGCTTGCGTACAATATGCTTCCGATTATGCTTGCGATTTTTGAATCGTATATCGAGAGCAAAACCAACGAATCCATGACCAACGGTTTCCAGTCGGCAATCGAGTTCAGAATCATCACAGAAAAGCCCGAAGAAATGGCAACGGCAGTGATGAAAGAGCTCAGCCGCGGCGTCACGTCACTTGCGGCAACAGGGATGTATACCAAGGTAGAACGTTCGATGCTGGTCTGCGTCGTCAGCCGCAGACAGGTGGCGACGTTGAAGCGAGTAATGCACTCGGATGACCCCGATGCGCTCGCTGTAATGAGCAACGTCTCCCAAGTTTTAGGGCTTGGCTTCTATGGTCCGGAATAATCCGAAAAACGCTTGAAAACAAAAGGCATTCAGGGGCAAAGGCAGGGCTTTTGCCCCCTACTTATTTGTCGGCGGAAAAAATCAGTGAAAAAACGCCAAAAATCGTATATTTTCAAGGGATTTAGACAATTTTTTTTCGTGAACCCCTTGACAAACGGAAAAAGATGGGATATAATAGAAACAAGTTATGGGACACGCTCTCGTGGCAAATAAAAATTAAAGGGGATTAAAATCTCATGAATAAAGGTGAATTGATTAAAGCAGCAGCAAACAAAGCAGGATTCTCGGCAAAAGATATGTCGATTGCATATGATGCACTCGTTGACACCATCACGGAAGCATTGAAGAGCGGCGAAAAAGTACAGATTGTAGGCCTTGGCTCTATCGAAGTAAAAGAAGTAGCAGCAAAGACTGGTATCAACCCTAAGACGAAAGAAGCGGTTGCTATCCCTGCAAGCAAGAAGCCCGTTATGAAGTTTGGTAAAGCATACAAAGATCTTTTCAACTAAGAGTGTGATAATAAAAACGCCACGTGGTAACCCCACGCGGCGTTTTTTCTTTTCCCGATTACTTCCGCCCCTCTCTCCCTCTCACTTTTTCACTCTTCACTTTTCCCTCTTCACTCCCCCAAGGCTCCCTTGTGTAAAGGGAGCTGTCACCATCGGTGACTGAGGGATTGTCCACCACCCCCCACACCTTTTCACTATTCCTTCCTCACTTTTTCACTCTTCACTTTTCCCTCTTCACTCCCCCACCCCTCATTTTGGTGGGCCCCGCAACCACCAACCTCATCCCCACACACCGCTCCTCTGTCATTCTGAATGCAGCGTATGCGCAATGAAGAATCTCTTTTCGTTACCCCTTGCACAGCGAGGGCTACATTTCCCCTATCAAAAAAAGAGAGCCGTCCCGCACGCCAACAAAAAAAGCCCACCGCATTCACGGTGGGCTTTCCTTATTCAAGAAAGATTATTCAGCATCGTTGTTTTCTGCAGCTTCTTCAGCAGGAGCTTCTTCAACGGGAGCAGCTTCAGCCGCAGCAGCAGCCATTTCAGCTCTCTTCGCAATCTTAGCGTCCTTTCTCATCTGAGCCTTCATTTCCTTGGTAACAACGCGAGCAGCGTCAATCTTTTCGCGCATTTCCTGAGGTGTAGGAGGAACGAATGCAGAACCTTCAGCATTTTCTTCGATTACTTCGTAACCAGCATCTCTTTCAAGCATCGTAGCTTCGGTCAAACCGTCGAAGAGGTGAATGTGGTTAGCGTCAAACGCAAGGGTAATAACGTCCTTCAAAGCAACAACAGCACGGCTGGAGATTTTAGCAATCATCTGCGTGGAGTTATCGATAACGGAGCTTTCCTTGCCTTCGTGATCAAGTTCGCAGTAAATCTGGGTTTCAGCACCAAGCTTTTCGATAACTTCGATTCTTGCCTGCATGCAGGTATCAGGGCTGCTTGCGATGAACGCTTCGTCCTGATGGATATCTTCGGGACGAACACCAAGGGTAATTTCCTTATCAGTGTTCAAATATTCGTCGATGTTCTTAATTCTTGCAACGATAGAATCAGGAAGCTTAATCTTGTTATCGCCAACAAACGTAATATAAACGTCGCCGCCTTCTTTAACAAGCTTGGAAGCCTTGAAGAAGTTCATCTGAGGGGTACCGATGAAACCTGCAACGAAAAGGTTAACGGGATAATCGTAAAGGTTCTGAGGGGTATCAACCTGCTGCATGAAGCCGTCCTTCATAACAACGATACGGGTACCCATGGTCATAGCTTCAACCTGGTCATGCGTAACGTAAATGAAGGTGGTAGCAAGTCTTGCATGGAGCTTGGAAATTTCCGTTCTCATGGAAGCACGAAGTTTTGCGTCCAAGTTGGAAAGAGGTTCGTCCAAAAGGAATACTTTGGGTACACGAACGATGGTACGGCCAAGCGCAACACGTTGTCTTTGACCACCGGACAAAGCCTTAGGTTTACGGGTAAGGTAATCGGTGATGCCAAGAATTTCAGCAGCAGCCTTAACCTTTTGGTCGATGATATCCTTGTGTACTTTACGAAGTTTCAAACCGAACGCCATGTTGTCGTAAACGGTCATGTGGGGATAGAGTGCATAGTTCTGGAATACCATCGCGATGTCTCTGTCTTTGGGTACAACGTCGTTAACGAGCTTGCCGTCGATGTACAATTCACCGGACGAAATTTCTTCCAAACCTGCGATCATACGAAGGGTGGTAGACTTACCGCAACCGGAAGGACCTACGAGTACGATGAATTCCTTATCTCTGATATCGAGACAGAAATCGAAAACCGCCTGTACGCCCGAGGGGTATACTTTGTTGATGCCATTCAGCAAAAGTCCTGACATATAATTTTCCTCCTAAAGGACATAAATTTCATTACTAACATTTTACTATAAAATACAAGAAATTACAATAGGCAAAATAGACAAACTTACACATTTCTTCTATCCATTTTGTACAACAAATTTCTTCAATCTATATATATACGCGTGCGAGTGCAGGTAAGGGCCCCCTGTTACTCCTTAAACGGGGCGTAATATTCTTCGCCCTTTTCAATCTTTACGCGCCCTTGCATATAATCGACGAGCTCCTCACAAAAGGCGTCCGCTTCCACTTTTTTTACCGCCACAAGGAACTGTACCGCCGCCCCGTAGTCTGTTGCAAGAAGGGTGTGGTTATGGCTCGCAAGATATTTTTGCACGCTGTCGATCCCCGTGTAATCCACCTCGATCATCCGTTCGGCGCACATCTCTAAAACACGGATATCCGCCCCGTCCAAATTTTCCGCAACCGAGGAAGAATAGGCCCGTACCAAACCGCCTGCGCCCAGCTTAATACCGCCAAAATACCGCACCACCGCCACAGCGGTTTCGTACAGTTTTTTCGCCTTTAACACCTCCAACATAGGCACACCTGCCGTGCCCTGCGGTTCACCGTCGTCCGAAAAACGTTGCAAATTCCCCGTTTTGTCCGAAATAAACGCAAAACAAACGTGGGTAGCAAGGGAGTGCTGGGAGCGGATTTTGGCAACGAACGCCCTCGCCTCTTCCTCGCTTTCCACGTGCGTGCAGTACGTGATAAAACGGGATTTTTCAATTATTTTTTCACTCTCATGCGGTGCAAAGACCGTACGTACCGATTTTTCCATAATACCTTCACGAAAAACGGTGAAGTCTTACCCTATTTTGTAAAACTCCACCGCCATTTTTTATTTTACAACGACTTTAAGGTGTACTTTCTTGCCCTTATGCAAAACGAATTCGTTTGCAGGGATGGGCATGTTGGGATCGGTCACCTTCGTTTCATCCACGGAAACACCGCCCTGTTCAATCAAACGACGTGCCTCGCCCTTCGATTTTGCAACGCCTGCCGCAACCATAGCGTCAACCACCGTAGCTACGTCCGAAACCTCTTTCGTCAAAAGCTCCGCAGCACCGCCGCCGAACGCCGCCTTTGCCTGGCTGTCTGCAAGCTTCGCCTTTTCTTCGCCGTGTACCTCTTTCGTCAACTCGTACGCCAAAACCTCTTTCGCTTTGTTGATACGTTCGTCACGATGCGCACAGAGTTCTTCGATTTGTTCCAAAGGCAAGAAGGTAAGAAGCTTCATGCACTTTTCCACGTCGTCGTCGGCGATATTTCTCCAATACTGATAAAATTCGTAAGGAGTGGTCTTGTTTTCGTCAAGCCAAACCGCGCCCTTTGCGGTTTTACCCATCTTCTTACCATCCGAGGTCGTCAAAAGGGTGAACGTCATCGCAAACGCAGGCTTTTGTTCCTTAACGCGAATCAAGTTCATACCTGCCAAGATATTACTCCATTGATCCTCGCGGCCAAGTTCTAACGAGCAACCGTATTTTTGATGCAATACGAGGAAGTCGTATGCCTGCATCAACATGTAGTTGAATTCGAGGAAGGACAAACCGCGTTCCAAACGCTGCTTAAAGCATTCCGCACTCAACATTCTGTTTACCGAGAAATGCGCACCGATTTCACGAAGGAAGTCGATGTAGTTCAAATCCATAAGCCAATCGCCGTTGTCTACGACGATTGCCGCATTTTCCCCTTCAAAGCTAATGAAACGAGACATTTGCTTTTTGAAACATTCTACGTTGTGACGAATGGTTTCCTTGGTCATCATCGAACGCATATCCGTTCTACCCGAGGGATCACCAACCATTGCCGTACCGCCACCAATCAAGATAATGGGCTTGTGGCTTGCCTGCTGCATGTGGTGCATCGCAATGAGCTGCATAAAATGTCCTACGTGGAGGGAGTCCGCCGTGGGATCGAAACCGATGTAGAAGGGTACGCTTTCTTTACCCAGCTTTTCATAAAGTTCTTCTTCGTAAACCGTCTGTTTTACAAACCCTCTCGCACGGAGAGTATCCATTACGTTTACCGACATATTTTTCTCCTTTGATTAAAAATCAAACATTTTTATTCACTCTACCAATTTACAACTTTTTTGTGCAATTGTCAAGCGTTTTACCCAAGCTGAAGCCGATTGCAGATATTTTCTTCCCAAAAACTTGACACCACCGCCTCCGTATGGTAAAATATGTGCGTTATGAATACCGAAATGTTGTTAGATATGCTCTTTGAAATTTTGTCGAAACGCAGGGTAACCGCAAAATCGCTTGCGGAAAAATACGGCGTTTCCGAGCGGACGGTTTACCGCTACGTCGAAACCCTTTCACAAAAAATCCCTCTCTTTATCAAGCGTGGTCGAAACGGCGGTATTTGTCTTTCCGACACCTATCGTTTGCCCGTTGGGTTTATGAGCGGGGAGGAATATTCCGCCATCCTCGAAGCCCTGCAAATCGCCTATGCGAATACCACCGACACTCGTTTTTTAGACGCACGTAGAAAACTGAATACACAGGTAAAAAGCGAACGCCGTGATCTCACGGTTGCAGGGGATGGGTGCGGCTTTTTCGTAGAAGATGTATGCCCCACTATCCATGAAAAACTTCGCGTCTTGGGTGAATGCATACAAGAAGAACGCTTGGTGGAAATAGAATACCTTTCCGAAAGCAATGAAAAAATTTTCTCAAAAATTGAGCCGCATGCATTTTCCCTAAAGGACGGCGTTTGGCATTTGTACGCCTTTTGCCATCACCATCGTGATTTTTACCTTTTCACAGTCGGACGTATAGCCGCCTTACTAAAAACGGACGAAATCTTCCGAAAGCGTCCTTTTTCAAGGTCGGACATCCCTCTTTCCACCTCTCCAAAGACATCCCTCTTGGTAAAATTAGAGGTTTCCCAAAAAGCCTACGCCGAGGTCCGTGATAAGGTGGGCGTGGAAAATATGCACCTTTTCAATGGAAAATGGTTTGCAGCGCTTACTCTTGCCGAGGATACCGCGCCTCAATTTATCCTTTCCTTGGGGCTTGGGGTGAAAGTTATCTCCCCTGCCTCCTTACGAGAAAAGGTCGTTTCCTTGGCCAAAAACATCCTTAAAAACAACCTTTAAACACATTTCACCGCATACCTGGGTATGCGGTTTTACTTTTTTGGAATATTTTCACCCCGACAAGTCTATAATATAGAGAAAATGAAACGAGGGGATATATGAAGAAAATTTTGTTTACGGGCGGTGGCAGCGCAGGACACGTAATACCAAACCTTGCCCTCATTGAGGAATTGCTATCCAAAGGGGAAACGGACGTGTGCTATATGGGGACAAGTGGGATTGAAAAACGCTTGGTTTCCGAGTGGAATATCCCCTTTTACGAAATAGAATGTCCAAAATTGATACGGGAAAAATCTTGGAAGGCACTCAAGCAAAACCTTCGTATCCCTGCCGAGCTTCACCGTGCGAAAAAGCAAGCGTTGGAAGGCTTACTTCAATATAAGCCCGATATCGTTTTTTCGAAGGGTGGGTACGTATCCCTGCCCGTTGTTTGGGCTGCGAGTAAGCTAAAAATCCCCTGCTTTTCACACGAGAGTGATTTCAGCATAGGTCTTGCCAACCGCTTATTGGCAAGAAAATGCCGTTTTGTCTTCACCTCCTTCCCTGAAACGGCAAGTCGTGTCCCCCACGGAAAATACAGCGGGGCCCCCATCCGTCGTTCTATCTTCACCACGACGAGGGCGGAAGCCCGTAAACGATTTTCCATCCCCTTCACCGCCAAGGTTATCTTGATTTTTGGCGGTGGGAGTGGCAGTAAGGCAATCAATGATGCCGTCCGTTCTCACCTCAAAGCCTTGACGGGGGAATATTATATACTACACCTTTGCGGGAAGGGAAATCTTGTGGATTGCACCCTAAATAACTACCGTCAAATGGAATTCGTCACGGACATGGGTATGGCGTATGCTTGTGCAGACCTTGTAATTTCGCGTGCGGGGGCAGGCACGATTTTCGAGCTACTCGCCTTAAAAAAGCCTTCTCTTCTTATCCCTTTGGAAGGGCAAACCCGTGGCGATCAGGTGGAAAATGCAGCGTACTTTTTAAGCAAGGGGCTTTGCCATACGCTGTCGCAAAATTCCCTTGACAGCCTACCGCAAGCCGTGGAGGAAGCCTTTCTTGACGAGGAAATGAAAAGGAATTTACAAGAATCCCCTTTCCAAAGCGGTAACGAACGGATTTTAACCGAATTAAAAAAGGCGTTGCAATGAACAAGTTCGGCGAATACGCACTCCCTTACGCACACACACCTAAAAAGAAAAAACGCCGTTTACGAAAACGGCGGTTTCTTTGCATTTTACTCGCAATTTTACTGCTGGCAATCCTGCTTTTTATCCATTTTCAACGCAACGTCACCCGCGTGTTGATTTCCATCAGCGAGGCAACCATGCGTGCCAGCACCACCATCGCCGTCAACGACGCGGTGTATTATACCCTATCTGACGAAATCCGTTACGAGGATTTGGTAACGGTGACAAGGGATAGCGAGGGGGAAATCGTCGCCGTGGCGGCAAACCCGTTAAAAATCAACAAAATTGCACGGGATACCGCCTCTATTTCGCAATCCAACCTCAAAAATTTAAGCCTCAACGGTATCCCCATCCCCTTGGGAGCATTGACGGGTGTGGAGGCCTTCGCAGGGCTTGGGCCGAGCATTTATTTCCGCATCATCCCTGTCAGCAGTGTTTCTTGTGATTATTCCTCCACCTTCGACAGCGTAGGCATCAACCAAACAAAGCATTCTATCTACCTAAACGTGATTGCGGACATCAGTATCGTTATGCCTTCGCGCACAGAAAATTTTGCCGTGACAACGGAAATTTTAATCGGGGAATCCGTCCTCGTTGGCAGAGTGCCCGATGCCTACCTACAATCGGACATTTTCGGCAATAAACCGAACCTATCCCCGTAAAAATATTTTAACGGCTGCGGCGGTTTTAATTTTTCTTACTCTTCGATTGAAACACAACCGCCATCACGAAAGAAAAAACGATTGCGGCGGATATCCCTGCGCTGGCGGTGGATAACGCACCCGTCACCGCACCGAAAAAGCCCCTTTCTGCACCCTTCATTGCACCTTTCGCAAGCAAATATCCAAAGCCCGAAATGGGTACGGTTGCCCCTGCCCCTGCAAAATCTACCAGGTATTGATATACCCCCAGTCCCTGTAAAATTAACCCCGTCAGCATAAATACCACCAAGATTTTCCCTGCGGTAAAGTCGGTAAAATTGATCACAATTTGCGCAATCATACAAATTCCACCGCCCACGAGAAAGGCCTTCAAAAAGCCCCACAATATCTCGAAATATTCCTGATACATACCCCCTCCCTACACGTTTTCAATCGCCACCGCGTGACAAATGCAAGGGATACTCTCCCCCTGCCCGCTCGACACGGTGGAAAGAAGCGCCCCCGTCGCGCACAGCAAGACCTTGTTCAGTTCCCTCTTTTTCAGCTTATCAAAAATGTAAGAACCGAACACAACCGCGCTACAACCAGCACCACTGCCACCTTGAAACTCGTCCTCGATTACGTTGTAGACAATTTCACCGCAATCAACGTGGTTGGGTTGAAGCTCTACCCCCTTTTCCCAGGTTAAATCTTTTAGAATTCGACTGCCCAAAGCACCCAAATCCCCCGTGATAATTAGGTCGTAGTAATCAGGTGTCCGTCCCGTCTCTTTCAGGTGGGTTAAAATGGTGTCCGCCGCCGCAGGGGCCATCGCCGCGCCCATATTGTTCACGTCCGTAATACCAAAGTCCACCACCTTACCAAAGGTGGCACATTCCACCGCCACGGTCGAATTTGTGGTACCCATGTCCGCGATGAATACTCCGCCTGCCCCCGTCACCGTCCATTGCGATTGCGGTGGACGGGTTGTACCAAGCTCCAACGGATAACGATATTGCCGTTCCGCCGAGGCAAAATGACTGCCCGTGGCCGCAACGATTTTTTTATAATATCCCGCATTGATAAGCGCCGAGGCAAGGGCGATACTTTCCGAGAGGGTAGAGCAAGCACCGTACACCCCCAAAAAGGGAAAGTCAAAATCCCGCGCGGAAAAGGAAGCGGATATAATTTGGTTGAGCAAGTCCCCCGAAATCAGCATATCCACGTCCTCTTCCCTTGCCCCTGCATTTTCCATTGCACGCTGTATGGCGTAGGTCAACATTTTACACTCTGCCTTTTCATAGGTACTCTCTCCAAACATATCGTCCGTTAAGGCTTTATCCACACACCTGCCAACCACACCTGCGCACTCCTTCGGCCCCGCAATCGTACCCGTTGCCACCAAACGAGGCTTGTTGTTAAAATAAATCGTTTGCATATCCGCAGTATGGTACAAACACACTCTTTTATGCAAAAACGCTCGGCGGAAAATCCGCCGAGCGTCTCATTTTTACTATCTAAAGCATTCGTCAATCTGTATCATCTTCTTGTATATTTTCTTCGCCATCAAATAGAAGCCTAAATCGTTGGGGTGACAGCCGTCAACCATACAATTTTCCTTGTCCTTCGGGAAGAAGGTTTTTCCTGCGATAAAATAAACGTTTTTATCCCCTTTCGCAAGTGCCTTGCGGTAGGTGGAACGGATAATCCTCTCACGCTCCTTATGATCGTCGGAACCGTTGTAGTCGGGCTTCGTCAAGAACAAAATCGGCGTATCGGGGCGTTGCGAACGATAACGTTCGTAAAAGGCGTAATGGGTGTTTCTCAAATGCTCTGGATTCGGTGCATTGTGGTCGTAATCACACACAAACAAGCTACAATCAAAGGTCGCGAAGAAATCCGCCATCTTTTGTTCCCCAAGGGCATTACCCGAAAAGCCATAGTTCCAAAAATCGATATTATTCCATTTCGCAATCGTACCCTGGTACGCATTGTCGGGACGGCATACGCAACCGCCCTGCGTAATAGAGGAGCCGTAGTACAAAATCGGCTTCACGTCACGGTATTTTTTACCGCCCTTCACCGTTGCACCTTCGTCCAACCCCACCGAAAGAGAGGTAACGGCATTATACAAGGGGAAATGCAATATGTAATTTCTCATCCCGCCGGGAAGGGGACAAGACAGCTCGTACCCTGTATCATTATGCGCCAACGGCGGTAAAATTTTCAACAGCTTCACACCGTTTTCCATTTCTTCAAGCAAGGAAAAACCACCCTGCCCTGCAATCGGCATATGCGACATCAAACGCAAAAACGGATAGGTTACACGGATTGTAAGCGTGGTGGAATCGGTCGCAAAGCGCAATCTTCCGCCTGGGGTGAAATTATACAAGGCCTCTACCCCTGCATTTACCGATTTCGCAAAATCCAAATCCATACGGGTAAATTCTTTCTTTACCTTATCATAATAAACCCCGTAAAGGTCAAAGCTCTCATGCGGAATATCGTAAAAGCGCACCCCGTTCTCTACACTCGTCGTTTGCAAACAAAAATTTTTATCAATTTTGGAAATATCCATACGCCCACCTCTTTTTTTGCATGAGTTTATTATATAATCCCTTGCCTATGATATAGGTTTCTTATAGTATACACCTATACAAAAAGAAAGTCAATGTCGTCAATAAATTTTTGTGGAATTTTATAAAAAAAGATACACCAAGCCGACCGCTGTACCGCCCAAAATCCCATATACAATGATAGGCCCTGCCACGATAAACATTTTCGCCGCCAAGCCGTACACAATCCCCTCCGTCTTAAACTCAATCGCAGGGGAAGCCATACTGTTGGCAAAACCTGTGATGGGTACAATCGATCCTGCGCCCGCATACCTGCCAATGCGGTCGTACACCCCAAGCCCCGTCAACAACGTGCCTAAAAAAATCAGCGCAATACTCACCGACGAGGCAAGCTCGTCTCCGTATAAACCCAAAACCTTTTCAAAAATAACACGTAGAGCTTGTCCGATACAGCAAATCAGCCCACCAACCAAAAACGCCCGAAAGCAGTTTTTAAAATGCTGTGTGGGTGGATCAAACGAATGCACGTACGCCACGTAATTCTTGTTATAATTTTGTCTATTCTTACCCGTCAACGCAACCCTGCCCCCTTCATTTTACCTTTTTGCCCATTTTCGGAAAACAAGTTTCCCGCTCGTCCCTCGTCCTTCCCTCTAATGCAACCTCTTCCATTTTTTGCATAATCACACTCAAAAACTCCTTCGCCGTCAGCTTGTGCTGTTTCAAAAGATTTTATACAACCGCCCTCCTTTCCTTGACAATCGCATATCTCCTTGCTATAATGGTGTTATACTATATTTTATAGGGGGCACCTATGGGCGCGAGAAAGAAAGTCTTTTTTTGCAATTTGGCAATTATGTTTTTATGCGTATTGTCCATTTTGTCCTATTTTATTATGCCTTTTTGGAAGGTAAATGCGAAATACACCGTTACGGCGGACATGTTGGAGGATGTTATTCCCCAATCCCTCACCGTTGGCGACGAAACCTTCGAAATGGATGAAGCAAGCTCCGATATCAATTTTGAGGATATCGTAGGTGAAGACGGCCTGATCTTAACGGTATCCATTGCTTTGAATACCTCGGATATCCTCACCTCGTTTTCCACTACACCCAAAAAACTTGTCAAAGGCATTGTAGAGAATAACGTGGATAACCTCGTCGATCAGTTGGAAGAACCCCTTGACAAGATTGTCAAAGGTACGGTAACCGCCGTCGTAAAACTCTCTTTTAAAGACGGCGTTCAAGAAGAAATGAAAGCGGCGCTTGGCGCATACGCCACCGACGAGCAGGTGAAACAAGACCTTAAAAATGCAGGTATCAACGACAAATACTTTGAAAAGAAGGCAAACCAGCTGGTAGATAGCATTTACGAAGACAGTGCAACCGCAGAAAGCGTAGCCAACGATACCATTCTTATCGTAGAGGAAACCCTTCAAAAAATGAAGTATAGTGGCAACCTCAACTATACGGATTTAGAATTTACCGCAGACGCGAAGGCCGAGTTGAAGACCAAGCTTATCGAAAGATTTGAAGCCTTTGAATGCGACGATGGTACAATTGATCCCGAGGCGTTCTCCAGCGAGTTTCTTGCAGATTTATTAAAGGATAGTAGGGATACAGCGGCGACCAATTTGGCCACCCCCCTCGCCTCCAAGAAAAACAACAAAAACAATTCGAAGGACGAGCTCCGCGATGCTTTAAGCGAGGTACTGTTTGATCTTTTAAACGAAGTAAAGAGCACGATTGCAACGGTAATCAAAGTGTTAAGCTTCGTTATCATTTTCACCTTTATCGTTTGGTTAATCCCTATCGTAAAGATTTTGATAAAATGGAAGAAACCCAACAACGCCATTAAAATGGGGCTTCCCATTTGGCTTGGTTCCATCCCCTTCATCGTGCTTTGTTTAATACCTGGTATCGCCTTTGGCTTTGTAAAGAGCCCTAACGGCCCCTTATCAAACGTCATCGATGAAATTGAAGTTCTCGAAACTCTTTCCGTAAACTTCACCTCTTGCTCGTTGATTTCTTTCCTTGCAGGACTTGCATTGGCAGGGCTTTCGATTTTCTTCTATGGTAAGCAACGCAAAATTTTAAAATATGCTGGTGATGGCGCAAAAACGGAAACAATCGCCCCCATCCCCACCCCTAAAATGGATAAACTGCAGGTAACGCGTAACGTGGAGACGGCTGCAATCGAACCTATCCCCACCACTCAAACGAAAACGGAAGTAAAAGTAAAGATTGAAAAAGCACCTAAAGTAAAGCTTGAAAAAGCGCCTAAAGTAAAGATTGAAAAAGAACCCAAAGTTAAGATTGAAAAGGAGCCTAAAGTAAAGATTGAAAAGGAGCCTAAAATCAAAGCGAAAAAGAAAACCATCGAGGAAGATAACTACGACGAGATGGACGAATAAGTAAAAGTATAAACGGCGTTTCTTGACGGAAACGCCGTTTGCTATATAAAGCAAACCCACCCAAAGCCATGCGGCTTTTGGGTGGGTTTTAACATTTTTACATTTTATTTCTTTCTACAAAGGCTCTTGCCAAGGTAACGTCGTCGGTGTATTCGATTTCCGATCCGATCGGAATACCGTGTGCCAAGCGGGTTACCGTCACGTCAAAGGGTTTGATCAGCTTTGCAAGGTACATCGCCGTTGCATCCCCCGATACGTCGGGGTTGGTCGCCACGATTACCTCCTTCACCTGACCGTCTTGCAATCGTGAAAGCAGTTCCCGAATGCGGATATCGTTCGGGCCAATCCCCGAAAGGGGATCAATTACACCATGTAAAACGTGGTAAACACCCTTAAATTCGTGCAACTTCTCAATGGCCGCGACGTCTTTCGGTTCTTTCACCACGCAAATCAGGCTGTGGTCACGCGTGCGACAAATACCGCAGGTTTCCTCCTCAGTAAAGTTACCGCAAACCTTACAATATTTCACCTTCCGCTTTACGCCTAAAATAGCGTCCGCAAAAGCGCGCGCCTCCGATTCTGGCATGTCAATGATTTTATAGGCGTAACGTTGCGCCGTTTTTTTACCAACGCCGGGGAGTTTGGAAAATTCGTTAATCAATTTTCCAATCGGCTCGATAAAGATTTCCATAAACTTAAATCATTCCCCCGAGTGCACCCATGTCGCCGTATTTACCCATTTTTTCTTCGTAAACCTTGTCAGCCTTTGCATAGCCGTCGTTGATTGCCGCCATGATAAGGTCTTCCAACATTTCTACGTCGGTGGGATCTACAATGCTTTCGTCAAGCTCGATACCGTTGATAATTTTCTTTGCGTTCATGTACACAACAACAGCTCCGCCTGCCGCCGTACCAACAACCTCCCAATCTTCCAAAAGTTCAGCCGTCTTTTCCATTTCCTCTTGCATCTTTTGTGCCTGACGCATCAAGTTTTGCATATTGTTGTTGCCGCCTTTAAATCCTGCCATTTTTCTTATCCTCCAAGTTTATCTTATAATTTTTTATTTAATTTCTACCTTAACACCTTCAAAGGTGCTTTTGATTTCGTTGACCGATTTTTGAAAATCGTCCGATTGTTTTCCACGCAAACGCACCGCAAATTGTCCTTCACCCAAGCCCATTTGCGCAAATGCTTGTCCAATCGCCGCATAATGTTCGGGCTTCGTCAAAGCACGGTAAATGGTATCACTCGTCGTGTACAACACGAACACGTCGCCGTCATATTCCCCGTCCAAATCCATACAAAGGGTAAGCAAGATACCGTTTCTCGCAATCTTACGGATGGTACGAAGGAAGGTACCGAAGGTCGCCTTATGCTCGCCCACGGCAACCGTCTTCACGGGTGCAGGGGCAGGGATAGACGTAGGCGCAGGCGCAGGTTTTTCCTCCACCTTTGCCTTGGGGGTAGTTTTCGGTGCAAAGCCGTCAAAATAGGCATTGCCGCCCGTTTGTTCTTCATCGGGTGGAATGTAAAAATCCTCCATAGGCGGCTCTTCCTCAACCACCTTCACGGGTTCCTTCTTCGGCTCTTCCACCGCCTTTACAATCGGTTTTTGAGGTGCAGGCTGTACATTCGCCGTGGCCATGCCCCCTGTATTTTGTACGACAACCCCATTTGCGAGTTGTTGCTCTAATGCGTTGATACGAGCAATCAAACTCTCAATATCGTAATCCTCTTGAGGCATCGCTGCCTTCAAAACAGCCGTTTCAAACAAGATGCGTTGGGACGTGGAATACTTCAATTCCGTTTCCACACGGGCAAAAATCTCCATCACGCGAAGCAAACGATGCCCGTCCGTTTCCTTGGCAATTTTTACCACCTCTTGGTACATCGAATCGGGGAAGGCCAAAATTGCCTTACCATCACGGCAGGTCTTTGCCACCGCACACGCGTTGAGGAAATTCATCACGTCCTTCAACAGCATCCCTACACTCTTACCAGCAGCAAGGAAGCCTTCCGTTTTCTCAAACGCCGCCCCCGTGTTGCCTTGCAAGATCGCACCGCACAAGCCAGCCACCGCCGAAAAGTCGGTATTACCAAGCACCGTCGTTACGTCCGCATAGGTCAATTTTCCACTCGTGTACGATACGCAGGTATCCGCCACCGAAAGCATATCACGGACGCTACCCGCGCCCGCGCGCGCAATCGCCGCAATCGCTTCCTCGTCGTACTTTTTCCCGATTTTATCAAAGACGAAACGGAGTCTATCCTCCAAATCGCTCTGTGGAATCAGCTTAAAGTCGAAACGCATACAACGGGAAAGAATGGTCGCAGGGATTTTTTGTGATTCCGTCGTTGCTAATACGAATACTGCATGCGAAGGCGGTTCCTCCAACGTTTTCAAAAGGGCGTTGAACGCACCCGGCGAAAGCATGTGGACTTCGTCGATGATAAATACTTTGTATTTACCAGCCACGGGGGGATATTGTACCTTTTCACGCAAGTCGCGCATTTCGTCTACGCCGTTGTTGGAAGCCGCGTCGATTTCGGTAATATCCAAATTCGACGGATCCTTCAACGCCAAACAGCGTTCACACTTTCCACAAGGCGAACCGTTTACGGGGCTGTCACAATTAATCGCCGCCGCAAAAATTTTCGCGATACTCGTTTTACCAGTACCACGCGGACCGCAAAACAGGTAAGCGTGCCCCACTCTACCCGTATCAATTTGGTTTTTTAACACGGTGACGATATGTTCCTGGCGTACCACGTCGTCAAGCGTCGACGGGCGGAACATACGGTACAATGCCAAATATGCCATACCTTCTCCTTCGTTTATCTTAAAACTTCTTGCAATTTTTTCTTACTTCTTTGTAAAGCGTTGTCCACGCTTTTTGCCGTTTTCCCCGTCGCTTCGCAAATCTCCGCGCAGGTCATACCATCCATATACATCGTCGTTACTTTAAACTCAAAATCGGACAACACACCACTAATTTTTTGTCTAAATTCCCGTCTGTCGTCGCGTAAAATCAGCCAATCTTCAGGGTTGAACGAGTTCGACGCGTCCTTATCGTCCCACACCCCAATGGGCGTTGCGTCGTTCAAGGGTGCGTTTTTCTTCCCAGCAGATTTCTTTACCGCATCAATGATGCGCCGTGAAATGCAAAGGTAGGCAAAATTCTTAAAGCTGCTTGCCGTTTCCCCTTCACGGTAGTCACGAATTGCACCGTAAAGCCCAATCATACCTTCTTGGATAAGATCCTCCGTTTCACCGCCAATCAGGAAAAAACCGCGCGCGCAACCGCGGACAAGCCCTGCGTGGCGAGTGAGCAATTCCTCTGTCGCCTGCTTATCCCCGTTTTGCGCCAGAGCCACCAGCGCTTCGTCAGATTTTTTACCGTTCATTCCGTACATGGTATATCCTTTTTCTATTTTTGAGGTAAAAGTCACCCCAACCGTGAAAGCCGCCGCCTTTTCTATGGCTTAACCTAAACGGTTTCTAACCACCTCGTACGCCGCAATACCAAGCGCCACCGAAGCGTTTAACGAGTTTACCTTACCCTGCAAAGGAAGGGACAAAATTTTGTCACACTTTTCCTTCGACAAGCGTTTTACACCACTATCTTCACCGCCTACAATCAAGGCAACGTTACCCGAGAAATTTTCCTTGTAAATATCCTCGCCGCCTGCCTCCAAAGCATACACCCAGTAGCCTTCCTTTTGCAATTTCTCCACCGTTTGGTTAAGGTTTGCAACCTTTGCCACCTTCATATGCTCCGCCGCACCTGCGGAAATACGGATTACACTCTCCGTCACGGATGCGCTGCCCGATTTCGGGATAATGACACCATCCGCACCTGCACATTCCGCCACACGGATGATACTGCCCAAATTATGCACGTCCTCAATGCCGTCGCAAAGCACCACAAAGCCGCCCTTCTCACTCTTTTTCGAGGCGATAATTTCATCCACGTCGTAGTATTCGTAATCGGTGGTAAAAGCGATTACACCTTGATGGCGCTTGGTTTCGCTTTCCTTTTCAAGCACCTGCTTGTCC
Source organism: Candidatus Scatosoma sp. (assembly GCA_045643825.1). Classification (GTDB taxonomy): domain Bacteria; phylum Bacillota; class Clostridia; order Christensenellales; family Borkfalkiaceae; genus Scatosoma. Next base: position 6,003 of record JAZRFV010000014.1, on the reverse strand, counting down.
ACGAATTGCACGCGGATATTCTTCTTGCGAGCCTGCGCAAAAATCAACCCAAGGGTACCCTGTGCGCCCTTTTCGAGCAAAATCTTATCAATGTTTTTATCCGTTTTCAGCAGTTCGATAACCGCGTTTCTTCCTTCCGTCTTCATAATTTTTTCCTTTCTTCCTTAAAATCTACCCGGCTTAAAGGGGGTTGCTTGTTCTTGAATGGTAAAAGTGTCCACGTCGCTGACCGAAAGCAACTCCTTAATGCGGTTTTCCTGCCCCGTCAAATACAAGAAGCCAAGCACCGCTTCGAGCCCCGTAGAACGGTTATATTCCAACGAAGTCGCACTCTTACTCTTGGTCGCCTTTTTCGCGTTTTTACCACGACGGAAGATGTCCGCCTCCTCCTCGGTGAAAAGAGGGATAAGCTTGTCCAAAAATGCGCTTTGCCCTTTCGCCGATACGACCTGCGCCGCTACCTTTTGCAACTGCGACACTTTACCGCACCCAGACAAAGCCAATCTTTCGCGCGCGTACAACGAATACACCGTATCCCCCACGAAGGCAAGCGCCACGGGGTTTAACTGCATCGCTTCCGTTTTTGACAAAATCTCTCTTTCCGTCAACATTCCTTACTACCGTCCGTTTAATATTATTCAATAATATTAACATTATAACACAGCGCAAGGAAAATTTCAAGCGATTACGGAAATTTTTTTCACTTTACTATATCAGAGCAGGCATTTTCTATGCGGTAAAATCGGAAAAATAGCCCATCACCCCTGCCGCAAGGGTATCCGCCAAGCGCTTTTGCCAAGCCTCGTCAGTAAGAAGCGCCTCGTCCTGACGGTTGGAAAGAAAACCGCACTCCACCAAAACGGAGGGACAATCACTACATTGCAGCATGTAAAACTCCGCCGAAGCGGCGTTACGAGCCCGAGCCCCCTCCTTTGCGTAGAGAATGTTGAGGTCTTTTTGCAGTAAAAACGCCAACCGCTGGCCACCAGTATTTTTCTTATCGTAAAACACCTGCCCTCCACGGGTATTTTTCGTGGGGTAGAAGTTTTGGTGTAGGGATATCACCATCGACGGATTGACGTCCTCAATGATCTCACGGCGTTTTTGCATATCCCGTTTTTTAAAGCCCTTCGTTGCCGTATCGTACAGCCCCGCCTCCGTTTTCCTCGTCAAAACAACCTCAAATCCCAACCCCTCCAACGCATCCTTCAGCTTGTAAGTAATGGCAAGGTTGATATCGCTTTCCTTCGCCTTCGTTTCCTTGCCCGTCACCCCGCCGTCAATACCGCCGTGGCCTGCATCCAACACGATACAAAGCGTATCCTCAACCGCCGCCACTGCGCGGGGCGAAGCCAACACCCCCACACACAAAACCACCGCCGTCATAAAAAATACCGCCACCGAGACAGCCATCACATCAAACAACCTTTTCATATCGCTATTTTATGCCCTAAAACGGATAAATATGCCTATAAATTCACATTTCAACGCATACCTGGGTGCTTGTTATGTAAAAACCACGCCGATTTCGGCGTGGTTTAAGCTTATACAAATTTGAGCTCGGTTTTCTTGTCCTCCTCCGCTTTTTGAGGCGGTTTTTCCGTTTGTTCTACCTCTTGCATCCATTGTTCGTACATATCAAAACCGTACGCCGTCACAATACGTCCTACCCCTGCGCCAATCATTTTTTTGAAGTCCGCCAAGGTGTTTACGCCAACCACCTCCAATTGACAACCTCCAAATAAATCGTAACGGAGCCGTTCGCACCCCACGAAGTAAGGCACGCTGAAATACCTCGCGCCAAGTTCCGAAGCAATTCTCCCCACCCGCGCAAGATTTGGATAAGGATAACCGCCATCCACCCATACCTTAACGCAAAGCTTTTTCCCCACGCGCATCAATTTACGAAGCTCCTTTTTCATCTCTGCGTAACGACACCCTTCCACCCAAGAAGGTGTCACCGCCACCGTCAGTTCCCTCGCGCCACGCCTACGCATCAACCTCGCTTCGTAGGTTTTTACCCTTGTCACCGTCTCCCCATTGCCACCGATGATACAATCCGCATTGACGTTTCCACGGGCAAAATATTCTCTTGCAAGATCAAAATAGGTAGGGGTTACGCGCACCGCCGCCTGGTGAATACGCGCCGCCCTTTCCGTCACGCGTTGGATATCCTCTTTGCCGTCCAATACCCCCTCCGAGCGAGCAAGCGAGCCCATCACCATGGCGATCTTTTTCTGTTTTTTATATGCGTAATATTCCGCGGCGTCCGTCTCCGAAAGGAGCAATCGCCCCTCTTCTTTGGTAGGTATTTCCTCATTTTTGGTTTTATTTTCCATATCGTCCATACCTCAAGTATGCGACAAAACCCGTCCTTTTATTCTCTTCTTTTTTAAATTGTGACAACAACAATTTCGTATTATATTGCCATGAATATTTTAACCGTATTTCCCTTCAAGGGCTTCCTTTTTACCCTGCTTCTTTTTCTCGTTTGCTTTGTGAGTGTACATACCCTATTGCTTGCACGCGTGGGGTGGGAGTATAACCGCAAAAAAGCGACTCCCCCTCCCAAAGAGGAAGAAAAAACGGCCCCCGTTGAAAAGGAGCCGATTTATTATATTGTAGAACGAAAAACAAAGCGCGCAAAAGCCAGCTACGGCGAGCCAAAGCAAATCAATTTTAAGCCGTAGCGGTATTTCACCGCATACCTGCCCCTATGTTACAGGTATTTTTGTTTAGTTTGAGGAAACCAAATACCCTGCTTGTTCGTCGAATTTTTGCAGGTTTTCACCATCCGTCCAAAGGCGTTCGAGGTGATAGAAAAGACGGGTTTCGTCGTTGAAAATATGCACGATAACGTCACCGTAATCCACAACTGCCCAACGACCGTCACGCACACCTTCGGTGCGGGAAGGTACCAGGCCGTATTCTCTTTCAATCAACTCTTCCACTCTTTCCCCCATCGCACGGATTTGGGGAGCGTTGCTACCGCTTGCCACGATAAAGTAGTCGCAAAGATCAGTCTTTTCACGCACGTACAAAGCCACGATATCCTTACCGCGCTTGTCCGCCAAAGCCTTACATACTGCCACTGCCAATTCCTTACTGCTAATTTGTGCCATAATTACTCCTTCGTTTTATAAAAATTATACGCATTTTTTGTGAGGGGATAGATATCCGCCTGCTTGGTTTGTAAAAACAACAAGGTTTCGTACAAAGCGCGCTCTAAACACGCATCCAAGCCGTCTTCACGCCAAAACAATTCTCTTAAAATATCCACACCCTCGTAGTGTCTTTCTTCCTCCAACATATCCGCAAGGAAGATAAGTTTTTCCAACTCGCTCATATTCGGCCTTGCGCTGGTGTGATAACGCACGGCGTTTAAAATATCCTCGTCCCACACCCCAAAGCACTTTTCCGCAACGTACGCCCCTGCAAACTGATGCCACACCGTCTTGGGGATATCTCCCCATTCCTTTGGCTCTACAAAGCCTTCAAGATACGGGCTGTCAGGGGTAAGATTTTTCCCACAATCGTGGAAAAGCGCCGCCGCAATCACCTGACGTTCGGACATCTTCAATTTCAATGCCCTCGCCGCCGCAAGGTTGGCAACGCGGATACTGTGTGCCTGCCTTTCAGTTTTTTCAAGCGCCAACGCCTTGTCGGCGTTTTCTATTTTATACAAGCCCTTTTCTTTAATATACGCCGCCGTTTTTTCATCTAAAAAATCGGTTAAACGCATACCTGCCCCCGCCAAAACACGAATTTTGGTCGAAGATATATCCTCACCGTTATAATCTACACGAGCAAAGGGTTTGCCAAATTTTTCTTTAAATAACCGCTGTTCTTCTTCCCACCAGCCGTCCTCGTCGTTTCGACCGCATACGGCAATAGTCACGTCCTCCACAATCGATTGTGGATTTTTCCAATAAGGGAAATTTCGCAACATGTCCGTACCTACGAGAAAGAATATCTTTGCATCGGGATAAAGGGTACGGAAGTGCTTGCAGGTGAGGTAAGTATAACTCGTCCCGCCCTGCGTAATTTCATAATCGCTAACCTCTACCTGCGGCAAGGAAGAAAATGCCAAACGGCACATATTCAAACGGTCTGCATCCGAGGAAAGGATACGATAGGGCTTATGCGGAGGGGTATGCGCAGGCATCACAAACACCTTATCCAAACGCAAGCAATCGATTGCCGCGCGGACAAAATGCACGTGTTCCTTATGCACGGGATCGAACGATCCGCCAAAAATACCTATCCTCATACACTCCACCTTGGTTATTTTGCTCTATTATACTATATTTTCTTGCCTTTATCAAGTATAACGACGAAAAAATCCGTCAAAAATTGAAACATGAAACGATCCGCTTTTATTTCTGACGTCATTTTTTCCTTTTTCGTTGCCTTTTTATGCGCTTTGCTCCTTTTCCGCTTTGCAGGGATACGCCTTATCCCCTCGTTTTTGCTTGCGATATTGTGTGGAATACTGACGGCGTGCGCCATCTTCACCCTATTGCAATATAAACGAAAAACAGTTTTTCTAAAACGGTCGGACGAGGCACAAAAGCAAAAGCTCCTTTTTCATCTCGCTTGTTTGAGCGATGAGGAAAAGACGAAATACTTTCTTCAAGCCTTTCCCGAAGAAACGCCCTTAAAACGGTTTGGGCGGCTCCATTTACTGTCCGAAACACATTTTTACATTTTACATTTCACCTTCGCACCCGTAACAGCGGACGAGGTCGCCGCATTTTCACGGCTAAAAACAAACAAGGAAAAGGTACTGCTTTGTTCCAAAATCGAGGACGAGGCCTACGCCTTGGCAGAACGTCTGTCTATCCGCGCCCTGACGGGCAACGAAGTGTACGCCGCCTTGAAGGACAACAATAGCCTGCCTAAAGAGTATATCGGGGAAGAAAGCCCCGACAAAAAACGGAAACGGCGTTTCGAGTTATGGTTTTCTCGCAAAAACGCAAAGCCCTTTCTCACCGCCGCCACCCTTACGCTTTTCACCGCGCTCGTTAGCCCTTTTCCTTATTATTACTTCATTTTTAGCGGAATCTTACTGACGTTTTCCGTCGCAATCCGCCTTTTCGGATACCGTTAAGCGTTGGTTAATTGTAAAAACGCCCCACCCAGGTACGAGATTACGTCGCTTGCGGTCAAGGAATATTCCCCTATGCTTTCCGAGGCAAATTCCGCCGCTTTTCCCGAAAGATAAGCACCCAAAACGCCCCCTTCGTAGGTGGAAACACCCATCGCGCACAATCCGACAATAAGTCCCGAAAGGACGTCGCCGCTACCTGCCTTCGCCTGCCCGGAACAACCCGAAATATTGACCGCGGTACGATCACCGTCCGATACCACGGATACCGCGCGTTTCAACAAGATATTCACGCCAAATTCCTTACTGATTTCCTTCGTAAGAGGCAGGGTTCGTCTTGAAACCTCGCCCATATCCAGCCCGAACAACCGAGCAAATTCTTTGCCGTGCGGCGTCAATACGACGTCGCATTTTTTCGTTCTTAATAACGCCTTCAAGCCATCTACACCGTAACGAGCAAGACTGTTTAACGCGTCCGCATCCAAAACAAGACGGCCTTCGTAATTACCCAAAAGCCAAGCCGCGCCCTTTGCTACGTCCTCGCTTTCGCCCATCCCCATACCATAGGCAATGGCATCGTAAACGAGCAATTGACGCATTTTATCCACGTTAAACGCATACCTACCCCCTTCGCTTATCCCTTTCAGTAATACTTCGGGCATACGAAGGTAATAGGAAGGTAACAGCGTTTCGGGGACAAATAGGGTTGTATAGCCCGCACCCGAACGCAAGCACGCAGCCGCCGAAAGGTACGCCGCACCCGTATATTCTACGCTCCCTGCGACGATCGCCGCTTTGCCGTAAATCCCCTTGTGGGAATTGCGTTTACGAGAAGGCAAAATTGACAAAGCCAGTTCCTTATCCACGAGCAAGGCATAGCCGTCCTTATTCGGCAA
>JAZRFV010000013.1:0-45718 GCA_045643825.1 Candidatus Scatosoma sp. | reverse complement strand
GTTGGAAAGGCAGTCCGTTTGCGCCAAGCATAAGGATAAATTTGAAAAGCTGTATGCGTTTTTATCCGATTTGACGGCCCGTATGAAGGTAGAGCCACCACTGAACATTTTAACCGCTATTATTGAAAAGCTGGGCATGGATGTAAAGGCGAAAACGGACGGTGATCGGCATGCGTTGATGGATTTGTGTGCACACTTCCGTGCCGCCGATGGTGAAAATGCGGAGGCGTTTTTACGAGAATTCATAGCCCGTGCGGACTTGTCGGGCAGTCGTACCGATTTACTGATTGAGAGGGAGCACCGTATCCCCATCATGACGGTGCACAACGCGAAGGGGTGCGAGTTTGATACCGTAATCCTTGCCGGCGTGAATAATGGCAATTTCCCTAATTTCCGTGCCAAAGGTGATGCGGACGGGGGAGAGGAAAAGGTTTTCTATGTGGCAATCACCCGTGCGAAGAAGCGGTTGGTATTGACACGTCCTACCTGGGACGGAAGGGGCAGGACCTATCCCAGCCCGTTCGTGGATAAAATTCCGGATAAATACCTTCACAAAAACGACCGTTGGGACGGGGGGATTGATTAAAAGGGCATACCAGGTATGCGTTGAGTGTAAAAAAGCAATATTTCATAGGGAAGAGAAGAACAAAGGAGTAGTTTATGCAAAAGTTTATCCATTGCGCCGATATACACCTTGGCTCGAAAATGGAATCGAAATTACCAAGGGAAAAGGTAAAGGAACGCCGCGCGGAGGTGCGCGCTACTTTCCGCCGTATGGTAGAATATGCGAAGAAAAACGGCGTGCGCGCGATTTTGCTTTCGGGTGACGTTTTTGACAGCGATAGACCGTTGAAAGACGATAAAATCACTTTCTATAAAATCGTGAGGGATAACCCTGAAATAGATTTCTTGTATCTCCGTGGGAATCACGACGGCAAGGAATCGTACACGGAGGCAGGCCTTGATAATTTAAAAACCTTCACCACCGAGTGGTCGGGGTACGAGTATGACGGCGTGTATATTTGTGGCTTGGAGATTTCGAGAGAAAATGCAAAGTCATTATACAGCACCTTGAAGCTTGATAAGGATAAGAAAAACCTTGTGATGTTGCACGGCAACGTGGAATCGGCAATGGGTGTAGACAAGGTGAACGTAGGTAAACTCGCGGATAAAAACATTGATTATCTTGCCCTTGGGCATATCCATTCTTACAGTGAAAACAAGCTGGATGATAGGGGCAGGTATGCGTTCAGTGGTTGTTTGGAAGGGCGTGGCTTCGACGAAACGGGCGAAAAGGGTTTCGTACTTGTAGAGGTGGATGAGGAGGTGAAAAACACCTTCGTGCCTTTTGCAAAGCGTACGATACACGAGTGTTTTGTGAATATTTCTTCCGCGAAGGACCTTTACGACGTGGCAAGCGTGGTAAGGACGCAGGTGAAATTTAATCGAAGCGATCTTTACCGTATCGAACTTCTCGGGGAAATTTCCTATGATGTGGAAGGACTTGCGGAGAAGCTTGAGGAAGAGCTTGCGGACGATTGCTACTTTATCTCGGTGAAAAATAAGACGACGCAAAAGATTAACCCTACGGAGTACGAATTTGACACCTCTTTGAAGGGGGAATTCGTGCGGACTGTTTGGGCGAAGGGCGATTTGTCGGAGGTGAGAAAAAGCGAAATCATCACCCTTGGTTTGAAGGTGTTGGCAGGTGAGGAGGTAGAGGTATGAGACTGCTTTCCTATCATATTGAAAATTACGGTAAATTCCACAACCAAGACGGGCGCTTTGATGCGGGCCTGACGGAGTTTTGCGAGGCTAATGGCCACGGTAAAACTACCCTTGCTTCCTTCCTCCGGGCGATGTTTTACGGATTGCCCACTTACACGGCGCGCACAACGACTTTTGACGACAGACAACATTTTTACCCCTTCAATGGCGGGAAGTTTGGCGGTAATCTTACCTTTGAAATGCAGGGTAAGACCTATAAAATAGAGCGGTTCTTCGATAAAAAGAGCGCAACGAAGGACGAAGTGAAGGTGTATTGCGACGGGGCCCTGTATATGGGTTTTGGCGAGGAAATCGGCAAAAAAGTATTCGGTTTGGACGAGGAATCCTTCAAGAAAACCGTGTTTATCACCGCTGACGAGGTGGAGATTAAATCTACGGGCAGTATCAACGAAAAATTAAACCGTGACGTGGAAGGTGGTGAGGACAGCCACTTTGAAGTTGCGGTTGAAAAGGTGGAAAAGGCGCAAAAGGCGTTGGAAAATACTCGTAAAAACGGCTTAATTCCACAAACGAAGGAGAAAATTTCCAAAATCACCTATGAAATCAAAAACCTGAAGGATATGAGTGAAGGCTTGGATGTGGAATATATCGAGCTGGAGCGTTTGACGAAGGAAATCGCCACGGCGGAGGCGGAGGTCAACAAAGCCGGGGAAAGGAATACCCTTCTTGAAAAGTGGAAACACCTGGACAGCCTTATGGCGCAGGCAGAGGAAAAACGAGGGGTTATCAAGGGCTTTGAAGGGAAATATCCCCAAGGCGTACCCACCGAAAAAGAGTGCGAAACGATGCGCGATTGTATCGGCGAAGAAACCCGTTTAAAGGGATTGTTACAAGGTACAAGCTTTGGCGAGGATAAGGAAAAGCGCCTTGCGGAACTGACCGAAAAATTCCAAAATGGGGCACCCAGGGATGAGGACATTGCTCAAAAGCAACAAAAAATAAACGATTTATCGTCGTTAAAGTCCGATTTATACAAACTGCAAACGGCTCAAAAGGATACTCGTCAAAAGGATCTTGAAAAGCGTTTTTGTGATAAGCTTCCTACCAACGAGGAGTTGGAAAGAACCGAGAAGTGGGTGGAAGATTATAAGGTAAAGGACGAACAAATCAAGCAATTGAACGCATCCCTTCTTCATACCGCACCCGTGCAACAAAGGCAGGGCGGTAAAGCGAAAGCGTTGTGTACGGTTTTAGCGGTTGCGTGCCTTATCGGTGGCGGTGTTTTGCTCGGTATCCAAAGCTTGACTGCAGGGTTGGTGCTTATGGGAATTGGTGCGTTGCTATTCGTGGTGGGGATGTTGTCCTCCTCGAATAAATCGCAGCCTACAACCCAACCGAATGACGTAACGGCGAAGATTGGCGCATTGCAGGGTGAAATGAACGCCCTTGAAAACAAGATCGGCGATTATGCGCGCTCCTATTGGTATCCTACGGGCGAGGGGGTAGTGTATGCCTTCAAAACCTTGAAGGACGACGTTGCCGAATACAAGGCACAGGCGGTGAAAACGCAAGAAAGCGAAAAAACGATAAAGGCTATGCAGGAAAAGGTTGCCTCGATTACCTCGGAGGTGCAAGCCTTCTTGTGGGGCTATGGTGAGCGTGGGGAAGACCTGCAAAATGGGTTAACTCGCATACTTTCCACGGCAGGGGAATACCGCAGTTTGCAAAAGGATAAAGCCGAGGCAGGGGATAAGATCTTACAGCTAAAGGCTCAAATTACACAATGTAAAAACACCCTTGCGGAGCTGTTGAAAAAGTACAGTTTAGACGAAAGTACAGGTACCATGGCTGGGTTGAATGATTTGGTATGGGATTGCAAGAGATGGAAAACCGTGCAGGAAGGCCTTGAGGCGGACGAAAGAGAAATCGCCAAATATCAAACGGAAAACGGCCTGACGGAACGCCCCGAGGATACGGAAATCGACACGAACGCGTTGCATAGCGCATTGTCCACGTTAAGAAGACAACAAACGGAATGCTCGAAGCGTATCGAGGAAATAGAGCGTGAGGTGGGAAGGCTTCCCGATTTGGAAAGCGAGCTGGACCAAGCAAATGAAGAGAAAAACCGCTACGAGGAAAAACAGCAATTGTTAAACGATACGATGGCGGCCTTGAAGGAAGCGGAAAAATCATTGAAGGATAAGTACATTGCACCTATTAAGGATCAATTCTCGAAATACGCGGATGCGTTGGAAAAGGTTTTGGACGATAAGGTGACGATGGACAGAGATTATCGTGTGACCTTCGAGCGTGGCGGTGAAAACCGTAGTGACAAGCATTTGAGCGCAGGGGAAAGAACCCTTTGTGCTTTGTGCGTGCGCCTTGCATTGATTGACAATATGTATAAAACGGAACAGCCGTTTATCATCATGGACGATCCATTCGTGCATCTTGATGAAGCGCATATCGAACGCACGGCGAAGCTGTTACAAACACTCGCAGAGGAAAGACAAATCCTCTATTTCTGCTGTCACGAAAGCCGTAGTATGCAGAATAAAATGTAGTAAGGCGTGAAGTAATATCCGCCAAAAGTAATCTATTGCCCATAGTTGCAATTTACCATAAAAACCCGAAAGGATGGGGGGCAAGTATGTGACGAAATGGGAGATAGGAAGGAAAATTAGTTATGGAAATGGTATTATTAACGGCGCTTGGCGTCGGTGGGGCGACGGTAATCGGTGCCCTGATCGGGTTTTTATTCAAAGACCTATCGCATAGGTTTTCAGACCTCGTTTTATCGTTTGCGGCAGGGGTTATGCTTGCGGCGGCGATTGTGGGGTTGATTTTACCCTCGATTGAATACGGCGGAAAATGGGGTTTACCTATTATGGTCGTAGGCGTGTTCGCAGGGGCGATGTGTTTAAACCTTGTGGATAAGCTTGTACCACATTTACACAAAATGATGGGGACGGAGCCCGAGACACACAACAACGCCAACCTCAACAAGATTTTATTGTTCGTGATGGCGATTGCGATACACAACCTGCCCGAAGGAATCGCGGCGGGGGTAGGCTTTGGCTCGGGAAATACCGCCCAGGCGTTGATTATCGCAGGGGGGATAGCTCTGCAAAATATCCCCGAAGGGATGGTAATCATTGCACCGATGTTAACGGCGGGGGTGTCGAAGAAGAAAACCCTGTTGATAGCAATGTTGACGGGTGTTGTAGAGGTGGTAGGTACCCTGATTGGGTATTTTGCGGTGAGCCTTGCAACGGCGGTGTTGCCGTTTGCCTTGGCGTTTGCGGGCGGAACGATGTTGTATGTAATCAGCGACGAAATGATACCCGAAACCCACCACGGCGACGAACGAGGCGCCACCTATATGCTCCTCGTTGGTTTTTGCTTGATGTTGGTGATGGACGTGCTGTTAGGGTGAAATCTATGCCTTTGGCATAAGTGAAATAGCTTTGCTATGAAATATCCTGCGGATATGAAATATGCTGGCGCATATTGTGGCTGAAATCAATGTAAAAAGTGTGTCCTTTGGACGAGAAATCGTCCGAGGGGCTTTTTATATGCCGATTTCAAAATTTGACAAATCTAAACCGGATAAAAAACACTTTACATGGTCAAGTTGTTATTTTCTTGACAAAAAAGCAGCATTTTTAATAAATTATGACAGTATTTTAAAAAAATACAATAAATTTTGCTATTGACAGCCTTTCGGTTTTCTTATATAATAAGAAAGGTATGATTATCGTGAAGATATACGTCTAAAAAATCGAAAAAAATTAACCCCATAAGGAGGCTTATATGAAGAAAAAACTTTTTAGCGCAGTTGCGTTGATGACCTGCTTTACTTCCTTGTTTAGCATGGCGGCGTGCGGTGGCACGGGAAACAAGGGCGGTAATGGCGGCAAGGGTGACAGCGGTAACAGTGGCAACGGCGGTACGATTGCCGTAAACCCTTTGACGGCGGCGGAGCTTGGCGCAGGGTTCAACGAAACCTACTTGCCCGACAAATCGGCAATCAAGCAATATTCGGGTAAAATTGACATCGCACTCGACTTTGAAGGTACGGTAAGCGGTTGGGATGCGTTGGCTGCGGAATACGAACGTTTGCAAGGTGGCGGCGTTGACGTAAACGTTATCAAAACCTATTCTGGTTCGACCTACACCGGTAAATTGAACAACGAATTGAACAATGCGCAAACGGATTGGGATATCGTAGAAGGTAACCTTGGTTACGGTTCCACGCGTAAACGTTGTGTGGATATGTATCCTTCCGTTTCTTCCTACAACCCTTATTGCGGTCCTCAAACGATGTGGTCGACGGTGTTGCAGTCCGCAGCGTACAAGACGAAGGAAGCAGATAACAGCGGTGAAAGCTATATCATGAACTCCGAAATCATGCAAACCTGCTGGTTTGTAAACGATACGGCACTTGCGGATGCAGCTGCAATGGGGTACAAGAATGCAATGGGTAAGGCAAGCTATCCCATTACCTGGGACGATTTGATCAGCCTTTGCGATTATATGCAAAAGGCAGGCTACACCAACCCCTTGGGTATCACCCTTTGCGACGCAAGTATCGAATCCTTGCAATTCACCTGGCTTCTTCGTGTTTACGGTGACTACTACTATCGTCAATTCTACGAATATATCATGGCAGGTGAAGTTGGTACGGTGTGGACGGATTACAGCCCCGATGAAACGGTTTTGGAAGCAAGCCCCACCTATGGTGTACAATGGGCAAAGCTCCTTAACATGATGCTTGATAAGGATTGCGAATTTGGTAAAGGCTACGTTGGTATGACCAGCGAAGTATACCTCGATTTCGTAGGCAACCTTGCAAAGATGAAGGGCTACCTTATGAAGGACGCAAGCTCCACGGAATTCACCGCACTTCGTGACGAATTCGAAACGCAAAGCGATGGCAAGGCTTCTCCTCAAATCGTACTTGACTACCAAGGCTTTGGTATCAACTACGGTAAGTCGGATAAGATTGAGCTTGGCTACTTCGATTATCCTCAAATGATGGCTGGTAACTACACGAAGGGTGAGTTTGAAGGCGACCCCATCGTAGACAACGAAAACACGATTACCCGTGACATTGGTGGTAACGGTGGTTTCTTGTCCGTAATCAACCACACGGATAAAGCGCAAAACGATCTTAACAAAGACTTCATGAAGTTCGTACTTTCCCCTTACGGTCAAACGATCTACTACAAGGGCTTGGCAGCGGCAGGCGAAGTACCCAAGGGCTTGTCTTCGGTTAAGAATGAGCTTGTGGTTATCCCCAACGAATGGAAAGCATTCTTTGCGGAAAGCAACGAAACCCTCGTATTCAACGGCGACGTAGACGCGAACCCCTTCTTGAGCTGGGGCGTAAGATACGTAAACGGTTACACCGAAACGCAAAAGATTATCCGTGAAAATTGGAGAAACCTTCTTTTGACGGGGCTTTCGGCGGATCAGGTATTAACCCCTGCAGGCTTTGCAAGCAAGTGGGAAACGGCGGTTGTGGCTGACTCTGCAGAGTTGATCGCATTCAACGGCTGGCCCAACGAATTCTGGAAGGATCCCAGCTACGTATTAGGCTAATCATAAACTTTACTTGATGGCGCAGTCGCATGGCTGCGCCTAAAAGGGTATTTTAAGAGGAAAAAATATGAATTTTAACATGACCAACAAAGATAGAAAGACAGCCAAGACCACGAGCCTTGTATTTGCCGTGTTGTTGGCGGTTTTTCTTTGCCTTTCTATCCTTTTCGGGGTATTGATCCCCCGTGCGAAGGATATCAAGGCGTTGGGGGACGGTAAAGCCATTCTTTCCCAAGTAGAGGGGAAGGACGGCGAGGATTACTTCCTGATGACGGAAGACACCATGTACCGTTACGAATCGAAAACGGGTAAGGAAATCTCCACCTTCTCATTGACGAAGATTGCGGATATGTTGAAGGAGGATGGTAAGTACGAAAATTTGGTCGGCGGTAGCTTGAAACAATGGAGTGTAAAGTGTATCGCGGATATGGACGAAACCTATTTCCTCGCTTACGACGCCAGCGGTAACATTTTCCGTTTAAACGACGACGGGGTAAACCTCACCCTTTGCAAGGATTACTACTTGACGCCAACGCATACGGTAATCAAGGGCTGTGACAACGTGAAAGGGGATTTGTACGTTTTTGCGCAAAACAACAACCTTTCTTACGTGCAGAAGATGTCCGTTACCGATCTTGCAAGCGGCGTATCCGCCTCGAAGATGATTTGGGATTTGGATTTGTCCGATCCCCAGGCAGGCTACAAAAAAATCGTACCCATGCAATCGACGACGGGTGTTTTGGGTATGGATGCCACCGAGGATGCAATTTACGTGTTCCGTAAGGGCGGCAGTGTAGTAAAGCTTGGTTTGGATTTGACTGACTGTGTAATCGACGGGCAAAAGGTGAATTTCTTCACGAGCGTGGAAGAATATTACGCAGGCGATTACTACCAAACGGCGTACGACGAAGCGTACAGAGGGTATTTCTTGTCTGAAATCCGTGCAGGGCTTGACACCGACGAGTTGAAGGCGGAATACACCGATGAAAAGCTGAATACCGCTACCGTGGACGAGTTGAAGGGATTCTACAAAGCCATTTACGGGTTTATTCCTTCAAGTGTGAACTCGGAGGCGAAGAAGGTTGCGGAAAAGGCGGCGGGCGAAAACTTCTACACGGTAAATCCTTGGTGTAGTGAATACGACAAGGCGAAGGGGAAGCTCGTTGTAAAGGACGAATACTTGGATCCCACTTATTATTCGGTTATCTATTCTGGTAACAACACCATCAATGGTATCGTGTACTCCAAAAAGAATAAAGCGGCGTACTTTACCAACGCGGCGGACGGATATCTGTACGTGGTGGAAAAGGCGGACCTTGACAATGCGGCAATCGGCTCCTTCTTGAGTGATACCGCAAAGAAAATTGATACCGTGGATATCGGGGATAAGAAATTCAGTAGTTTCGGTAACGGGTTGAGTTACAACAAGTTTGCAAACACCTTGTATTTGAAATTTGAAGACGAGCGTATCCTCTCTATCGTAGATATCAACGATAAAGACAATTACGAAATGAAATACACCTTCGTTGGTGCGTTTGATATGTACAGCATCAGCGGGGACAAGGATAACTCCGTAACCCACGTTTTACACCAAGTATCCGCAGTAGGTATGGACGGTATCACGAGGGTGCAATTGTATGCCACCACCTATCAGCCTGAAAAGTTCGCGAACAAAACGGCTACCGTTTGGGCGTTTGTGATTTGTACGGCACTCGCTGTGGTTTGTATGGGCGTGTCCTTGTGGTTCTTTGTAGCAACGAAAAACGACGGCGTGTTGTATCGCTTGAAGCTCATTCAACGGGACTTCAAAAAGCACCGCTACGTATACCTTTCCTTGGTATTCTTCGTTGTGCTTTTGGGTATGTTCTGTTACTACGAAGCCATCGGCGCAATTTCGATGTCCTTCTTCAATTACACCCGTGAAAAACCCGCTTGGATTTGGAACAATTTCGGTAACTACCTGCGTATTTTCAATCAACCCGACTTCCTCTTGTCGGTAGGGAATATGCTTTTCTTCTTGGTAACCGATTTGATTTTCTGTATCGTTCCTCCCGTAATCTTTGCGTATTTGCTGATTTTGATTAGAAACAAAACGGCATCCAACTGGATCCGTTCGTTGATGTTTATTCCCGGTATTATCCCTGGGATGGCAACGATGCTTATTTGGCGTGAAGGTATCTACGGGGCAGACGGTGTATTGAACCAAATCCTTGGTATGTTCGGCAAGGATCCCATTGCGTTCTTGGACAACACCGACTACGCACGTTGGTCGTTGATTATGATGGGCTTCCCCTTCGTAGGCGGTTACCTCATTTTCTACGGCGGTATGATGAATATCCCGCACGAATACCACGAGGCAGGGTGGTTGGAAGGCTTGGGCGTAGTAAAACGCTTCTTCCTCATCGACATTCCCTTAATCGTACCGCAAATCAAATACATATTTATCATGACCTTTATCGCATCGGTGCAAAACTACGCCCGTACCTATATTTTAGGCTCGGCAGGTACGATTACACCGGTAGAAAGCATGTACCGAATTATGACGGGTACGCAGGCCGACTACGGTATGGCGAGTGCGTATGCAACCATCATCTTCGCATTCTTGTTCGTGGCGGTTGCCGCTAACTTCAAGATGCAAAAGAAAGACACCATGGGGGAGGATTTGTAATGGAAAACGTAAAAGTACAAGAAAATATGCAAATTCAACCCAAGAAAAAGAATCAACTGCGCATGCCGTACGAAAGAAACGGCGCACAGGCGGTGATTTTGTTTGTGGTAATCTTCTGCCTTTTGTTCTCGTTTATGCCCTTGTTCTTGACGATTGTCAACTCGGTAAAAACGGAAGAACAGGTAAAAATCAACGCCTTCAGCCTTCCGAAGCTCGCCACCTTGTTTGAAGCAGGCCGCGGGAATTTCAAAACGGCTTGGGATGCGATTGGACCTTACTATTTCTCGACGATTTTGGTTGCCTTGTGCGGTGCGATTGGGCAAACCCTTTTGAGTGCCGTGCTCGCGTATATCCTTTCCTTTAAGGATTTCTACTTTAAGGATTTCGTCTTCATGCTGTTTATTGCGGTATTGCTTGTACCGTCGATTATCGGTTATCCCATCCTTGTACCGTTGATTCGGGACACCTTCCAGCTGGGGGATACCCATCTTGGTTACTTGATGCCCATCGTGGGCGGCGGTCAGGTAACGGGTATGTTCCTGTTTAGAACCTTCTTCAGCCAACAGCCCAAATCGTTGTACGAAAGTGCACGCTTGGACGGTGCAAACGACGCCGTGATTTTGGCGAAAATTACCGTACCCCTTGCATTGCCGATTATTTTGTACCATTTTGTCGGTTGTTTCTCGGGGATCTACAACGAGTATTTGTGGGCAAGCTTGATTTTGGAAAACAGCCAAACCTTAACCAACATAATGTACGCGCTGGTGGAAAACAATACCGTTAAATATGGTGCGACGTACGCGATGTACGTAATTTCCTCCTTCCCCCTCATTATCACGGTCATTATTTCTATGAAGTATTTTAAGAGCGGTGAGTTTGCCGCGGGCTTAAAATTGTAATCGGAGGTACGATACTATGAAGAAAAAGTTATTGACGCTTCTCCTTTCCGCGGTAGCGATGGTTTCTACGGCGGGTATCTTGACCGCTTGTAACGGTGGCGGCAATAGTGGAGAGAGTGTAGAAAGCAGCGTTGAAAAAACGACTGCGGTGGTGCATTTCGACGTGAATACCACCTTACAAACCAACGTTTTAAAGGACAAGACGGTTACCATCGGTAAGCGCGTTTCCAAGCCTACGGCGGTAATCTTGGAGGATAACCCCACCAACCTTCAGGTGTACGGTTGGTACACCTCGCCCGATTTCACCGAGGAATGGGACTTTAAGAAAGGCCGTGTGGAAGGGGATATGACGCTTTACGCAAAGTGGGTAGAGCTGTACGATATCAACTACTTCGTAAACGGAAAGGAAACCAAGACGGAAAAGGTATTCAAGGGGGATCTTCTCGTGGAGGATGCAACCATCGTGGAAGGGTTTAAATACCTTGGCACCTACATTGACGTGGATCACACGGAAAAGTGGAATTTCAACACCCCCATTGCGGGAAATATGAATATCTACGTAAAACGCTCGGAAGGTATTTATTTGAGTGACCACACGGACGAAGGGGAGCTTTCCACGGGTACCTTGACGGAAAACGTGACGGCATACCTTGGTACGCTTGGTGAAAAGGAAGAAGAAGGCTGGGTAGAGGAATACACGGTTGCCACCGAATATGCTACGGGCATCGTGGAAGAAAAGTGTACCTACGTAAACTTCGGCTACACCCCTACGGTTGGTGACGGCTTTATCGAGCTTTGCAGAAGCTTTGATATCACTCAATCGCAAATCATCCGTGTATGGTACAAAAACCTCGGTAGCGCGGATAGTATGTGTATGTATTTCACCACCTTGATGGATCCTGAAAAGAACGTGTATTCGGAAACGGGTATGAACTATACGCAAAACTTCTGCTATCCCAACTATATCGGTAACGACGGTGCAAAGCTGTCTTGTGAAACGAATATGGATGAGACGGACGAATGGGCTTGTATCGAATTCAACCTTTATGAAATTTACAAAAACGGTTATTCGGTATGGGGCACCTCCCCTTATCTTGGTGCGTTGCGTTTGCAGGCAAACTACAAATCCAACCCCGATGAAAAGGATCTTTCTAACGTCTTCTTAATCAAAGCCATTGAAGGTGTGCCCTATGAAATCGCGGTAGAGGATAGCGAAGAGGTACAAACGGTGCTTGACACCGCAAAGGGCTTGGATGCGGATACGCTTGAAAACGCCGCAAACGGTCAAACGGAAAAGGCGAATGGTTTTGTATTCCCCAAGGATTTTGCTTGTGTAAACGGTGTTACCGCAAATGCGGAGGTTATCAACAACGTAAACGGCGCACTCTTCCGTGCGGACAACGAAATCGTTGGTCGTGAAACGGGTGAAAAGAGTAGCGGTTTTACCGTAACGGCACGCGAAGGGCAAGCGGTTGACCTTGGTGAAAATACCACCTTAAGCTTGACCTTGCAAAACTACGGTTATGCGGAAAACCTGATCGTGTACGTTTACAACCAGGACAACGTAGCGGTGAAGGCAGAACTTAAGATTGCGGCAAGAATGTCGGAAAGTAAAACCTACGTGGCAAACCTTTACGGCAGCTTCGGTATGGAAGGTATCTTGAAGAAGGTGGAAATCTACTACTCCTCCGTGGGTGTGGACAACGTAATTTCCTTCGAGGATATCAGCTTTGAGGCGTTTATGCCTTACGATACGGTAGGTATCAACCTCAACGATAAATACGCGTACGGCTTCACCTCGACGGATAAGGTGGAAATCGATTTCGTCAGCGACCGTGAAGGTACGAGATTTAACGTATTGCAAAGCGGTGCCAGCGTAACGACGGCGGAAAAGACCTACAAGGCAACGACGGACGGCTATGCAAACGCTACCTTGAAATATATCTTGGATAAGAATTCGGGCGTGACCAAGGTAACCGTGGCGTATAAGATTAACGGTAGATTCACGCAGCCTTACGAATATGTTTTGAACCTTGAAAACAAGGGTAAATCCAACCAAGTAACCTTGCCCTTCCGTGCGAACGAACGCGGCTTTGTAGAGGCGTTGAAGTTCACCTTCGAGGGTACGGGTAAGATTATCGTTCAAGGTATCGATTACACCGTAGGGGAAACGGGCTTGCCCTTCTATAAATCCTACGCAAACGTATATGGCGGGCCTCACAGCGATTGGTTTGCAGGCGGTCAGTATATGTACGACGAAACCCTTCAGGCATCCTTGATGACCTTGGGTAAGAACAGCTTCCTTTCCTCGCTCTCCCTCTATATCGGGTATTTGAGAAACGAAGCGGCGCACATGTCCGTACCTCATACGACGTACAACGTACCCGTTGGCTTGACAACGAAGGTGAAGATTGTATATCAAAACAAGACAAGCGTAAGCGAATTGATGGTACATATCAACTTCTCGAAATCGGAAACGGGCTCGGGTGAAAGCGTGAGCGGTACCGAATTCCCCGTACTCGGTGAAAACACGATGTGGGAAATTGACAGCAACATGAACGATTACGAATGGTCGACCTTGACCATCGAGGTGCCTACCAGCTACGTAGATTCGTATCTCGCGAAGATTCGTCTCGGCTTTAGCGGGCACGAGTTGGCTATCCGTGCCATCTCCATTGAAAATTAAAGGGAGGATAAGTTATGTTTAACGCAAATCGCTTTAAGAAAACGGCGTGCATGCTTCTTGCAGGGCTTTTCAGCGTTGCGGCGGCGGCATGTAATGGCGGCAGCGCGAGCAGCAGCATGAATAATAGCAGTATCGAAAACGCGCCCCCGAAGGAAGAAACCCCTAACTATACCTTGGCAAGCTATGATTTCATCACCGTCTTCACGGACGGCGATGAAAAAACGCTTCGTCAGTACAACGCAGTAGATCCCCAGGAAAACGGCTACGTAAAATACGACGTTTACAGCAACATCGGGGATTATAACTACCTGAAAATGGAGCTTTCCACCGACGTAGACGTGGTAGGGTATATCCATTACTACAACAACGCGGACAAATCGCAAACGCATGCGGAAAAATTCTTCGTAGAGGCAGGCAGTACCGAGTTTATTACCTTCCTCGACGCTTTCCGCGCAGGTGCAAACGGTGCGTATGAAAAGACAATCACCTACATCACCTTCCAAAACGTAGATGCGACGAAGGAGGGGGCTTTCACCTTCCATTCGCTTGGTATGAACGACCGTAAGATTGATACCAACGAATATATGTACATCAGCGACGGCTCCACCGTGCTTGGTACGTCCGCATTCTACGGCGGTTGTATCACCTACCTTGAAAAGCTCGACCAAGACATTTACGAATATATGGACAGCGACGGTAACATCTGTATCGACCGTGACGTCGATCCTGATTGGGTAGACCAGGTATCCAGCGACAAGGTAAACTTTGTCAACATCATGGACCTTGGCCGTGAAATTCAGCCCTCGTATTATTCGGGTGTTGGCGTTGAAAACGGCTACGATCCCGATTACGATCCCGAGGATAAGGATTCGTATTACCAAGGCTTGACGGGGAAACCCATCTACAACCCCATTCAATGCGGTGACTACGGTAACCACAGCCCTCAAATCATCGACTTTAACTACCAAAGCGATCGTTTGTATATTAAAATGAAGGCGCAGGAGTGGTTCTTCTACACCAACATTCAGGCAAACGGCTACATCGAGGTAACCTATTACTTCGATAAGAACGGTTCGGTAATGGTTGACAACCGTTATATGGATTTCTCGCAATTCATCAACGAATTTGACGTGCCTATGCACCTTCAGGAAACCCCTGCAACCTACTTCGTATATCCCTTGAACTATTTCTATTGTGAAACGAAGCAGGGTACCATTTTCGATAAGAACGTAGGCGAACAAAACGGTAGATCTCAATCCAAGCACGGTAAAACGCATGCCGTGGACGGGGATTACATTTACGAGTTGAATGCAAAGACCTTGAAGAACGGTTGGTGTGCATTCGTAAACGAAAACAAGTTCGGCGTAGGTATCTATATGCCTAACGCGGATAAGTACATCGCTTCCCGTGGTAGAAAGTCCACCAACTACTTTGCGGAAAAGGGCAACAGCCATTACTATGAGCATTTCTTCCAATTTGAACAAGAACAGCTCGTTCCCAGCTATGCTGTATTCAATTACAGCTACATCAACCCTTCCTTGCAACGCAGAATGATTCAGTTCGTTCCCCTCGAATACTCCTATGCTCTTTTCGTAGGCGATACCGATGAAATGGGTACGGCATTCAAGCAGTTGAAGGAAGATAACATCTTGACCAACGCACACCTTGCAAAAGAAGAAACGATGGGTTGGCCCAACTACTAAGACGGGAGGTGGATACGATGAAAAAATTTACGAAATGGATTTTATCCGCGCTTTGCGCTGTGTTCGCCTTCGCTGGCGTGGCAACCTTACAAAACACCGAAGAAGTGACGACGGCGAGTGCTGCGGTTGCTGCCGAATACGAAGTGGTAGACACGACGGTGATGGCAAGATTGGAAGAGGTGTATAGCCCCAACGGTAACTTCAGCCTTTATTTCTTGATCCCCGAATTGGATACGGGAAACAAGAATGCATCGTTAAGCTTTACCGGTGTAGAGCTTTCGGGTGTATTTGAACAGCTCGGTGTGTTCGACAACGTAAAAATCGGCAACAAGACCTTGAGAGAGCTTGGTTGTACGGGTTTTTGGCAAAATAGCATCGGCATCAACGCCGTAGAAAAGGGTGCATTCCCTTACAATCATCTTCAGCTTTACTGCCATGCGGATCCCGATACCTTGATGGCGGCAATCAACGCAGGGGAAGTGAGCATTGCAAACAGCCCCGTAACGGTTGCGGAAGGTACCTTGTTCCCTGGCTACGCTTACTTGAACGGTGACAGCAATGCAAAGCTTTACCGTGCAAGCTGTGAGTATGAAACGGTAAATTATTCCCCCAGCGAAAGAAACTACGGTAAGGAATCCCGTGGTAAAACGGACGTAGACGATATGAGATACGTACAGCCCTACCAGGACGGCTATGGCTACGTAGGTATTTCCTTTGCAGGGGACGATTATCTTGGCGATGGTACGCAGGTAGAAGCAAACCAAAACTACAAATCCCATTACACCCCCTTCACCGCAAATATTTTAATCAACGGTGAGTCGGGTAAGGCACTTTACTACGGGCTTTTCAACTTGGGTGAAAAGGGCAAGGGCTACTACTCGTTTGCGGTTTCCGTACCCGAGGAAGAGATTGAGACGATCACCATCCCTGCAGGCTCGTATTTCCCTACGAGGGCAATGAACGACTTGTTCTCCATCAACAACACCTATCCCGTAATCGTATACGAAACGCAAACCACCCAAACCTTCTATAAGACGGCGGATGGTAGTTTCGTTTCTCTTGAAATGTATGACGATAAGATGTTGGCAATCTTGGAAGAATCGGCAAATGCAAAGCTGAACGATTGCTTCGCGGAAGATACCGCTACCTTAACCGAAGCGTTGGCAAATGGTAGAAACGGCATCATGGCGGCAACCACGATTGCGGAAATCGACGCGGCTTTCCTTCCCGCAAAAGCGGTGATCGACGGCGTACAAGCGAAGTCGGAAGTGGTAGGCGATGCAACGGCGGAACTTGACGCTTATAAGGCGGAAGAAGGGTATTTCCGTACGGCTGAAAAGGCGCAACGCGACGAAATGGTTGCTTCGGCAAAAGCAAGCTTTGAAACGATTACCAACAAACAGGTATTGCTTGACTTGGTTGCAACGACGAAAAAAAATATTGATGAGTTAAAGACGGCGACACAATATGCGGATGAAGAACTCGCAGAGGTAAAGGCGACTGCAAGAACGGAAATCGAAGGATATCTTTCGGGTGTAGTTTACCTTGACGAGCAAGCAACTGAAAAGGCAACGGCGGTAGCAAACGGTCTTACCGCGGTAGCGAATGCGAAGAATGAAACGGAAATTGCGGAAGCGGTAGCAACGGCAAAAGCGACGATGGACGCCTTGATTACGAAGGCTGCGGCTGTGGATACGGCAAAGGCGGAATTGAACGCTTACAAGGCGGCGGAAGGTCTTTACCGTGAAGCGGAAGCAACGGCACGCGCAGGTATCGTGACGACTGCGGAGGGTGTGATTGATACCACGACCTCGTACAGGGTTATCCTTGCGACCGTAGAAGAAGCGAAGGCAAGCATCGACGCCTTGAAGACGGACGAACAGCTTACCGCGGAAGAAAAAGCGGCGGCGGACAGCATACTTGCCGGGGATAAAGAGGCGGCGCTTGCACAAATCAACGAAACCAAGGCGGGGGTTATCTTCACAAAGTATTCCACGGAAAACCAAATGAAGGTGAACGAGCTGTACAAGGCGGCAAAAGACGCTGTGGCAAATGCCTTGACGAAAGAGCAGGTTGACGAAGCGGTTGCAGCGTTTAAGGCGGCAATTGCAGGCTTACCCGAAGGCGCTGACAAGGTGGAGGATACCACCGACAATGGTAGTGATAGCCAAGCGGAAAAGAAGGGCGGTTGCGCTTCCTTCGTAGGCGTTTCGGCGGCTACGGGTGTGGTTCTTGCCCTTGGTGTAGCGGCACTTTCCTTGAAAAAACGCGAAGAATAAGATATCGCTTGCATATTCTTTGAGGTGTAAACGATCGTTATTTAAAGGTAGAAAATATCGCCCTTCCCAAAGTGGGGGAGGGCGATATATATTTTCACAAGGATAAAAATAAACTCGCTACGCGGTAAAGCATAGCGAGTTTTTAATTGAAAGTTGATTAGATAACCACGATATTCATATCTTTGAACTGATCCTTCAATGTGTCGGGGAAATCCTGGTCTGTGATCAACACGTTGATATCCTCGGCATGTGCGAAGGTGTAGGGCTTGATTTTGCCGATTTTCGAGCTGTCGAGCATCATATACAAGAATTTTGCCTTCTTGCAAACAACGCGAAGAAGCTCCGCTTCCACCTGCGTGCTACAAGAAAAACCGTTTTCCAAGGTGAATGCCGCCGCGGAAATGATGGCGATCTCGAAATTGGTATCGGTAAAATACAAGGACGAGAAAGCGGATGCGGTGGCAAGGTTTTCCTTAATCAACTGCCCGCCCAAAAGGTGTACCATCACGTTCTTTTTCTTTGCCAGCTCGGTAGCAACGGCAAGACCGTTGGTGAACACGTTGCAGTAGATGTCGGGCATTTCCTTTGCAAGGTAAAGCGCCGTCGTACCGCCGTCCAAGAAGAGGGAAGCGCCTTCGTCGATAAGTTCAGCCGCCTTTTGCGCGATGACGATTTTTTCGTCCGTGTTCATGGTCGTCTTTTTCGTGTAAGGTTCACCCGAGGTCTTTTGTACCTCACGCACGGACATTGCACCGCCGCGTACACGGATGATTTTACCTTCTTCTTCCAACTGGAAAAGGTCTCTTCTCAAGGTCATTTGCGATACGTTGGGGAAGTATTCTTCCAACTGCTCCAACGTCAATTTACCACGTTTGTCTAAAATTTCTGCAATCTCGCTGATGCGTTCGCGTTTCATAGATTTCCCTCCTTTGTTCATACATTTGTTATATTTTATCACGGAAATGTAAAAATTGCAAGCAAATTCACAAATATTATTGAAAATTTCCTGATTTTTGTGAGAAACGGTACAAGGAAGGTAAAAAAATAGCCCTTGTTTTTACTTGCGATTTTTTGGGTATATATGATATAATGGTAGTATTAAAAGGCGTGAGGGAAAGAGTATGTACGATTTTATTGCCGATTTAGACGGATATTTTTGTGAAACGTATGCAAACTATGATAAGCTGTGTATTTTACCTGGGTACGTGATGCCCGTGATGCAGCGTTCGGAGGTGCGTGAGGACGGTAGAACGTATGCCTATACCCTGCCCGCGAACACCATGCGCCTTGCCACGCAGGAAAAGAAGGACGAAATTTTGGCGGAGCTCAAAAAGCGTATGACGGACGTCACCTTCTCTTTCTCGTTTAAACCGTACGGCTTGTTTGGTAAGATCAGGAGCCGTTGTTCCAAGCTTGCTTTCCACAAAGTTTTGAAAGAAATGCTTGCTAAATACGGCGTATCCGAGGCGGATGCATTTGCAGGGCTGGATATATCCGAGGAAGTGTGGTCGGGGATCTTGAAGGGCAATTTCGAGCCGACGAAAAACCTTTTGTACTCGCTCGCATTGACTGCGCAGTTTTCCTACGATGATACCTGCGCTTTAATGAGCCTTTGCGGACACGAGTTTAATTTCACCAACGTAAAAGACGTGGTGATCAGCTACCTTTTACAGCAAAAGGTGTACAACCGCGGTATGATTGACGCGGCGTTGAATGAATATAAAGTGGCAAATTTGTTTATAAAGTAAAAAATGTGGCGCAATCACGCTTGCATTCTTTTACAGAATATGATATAATAAGTAAAAAGTGAATACCGAGCGGAAAAAGAGTACCTCGTATTTTTACCCCGACAGAGAGGAACGCCATAGGCTGAAAGCGTGACACGGGTAAAGGCTTGGGAAAGTGCGTTTTCGCGTTTGTAGGTCAGACTAATCCTCTGCGGGTGCCTCCGTTATCAGGCAAAGAGGGGAAACCGATGGTTTCCTGAAGTAAAGTGGGACAGCGTTTAAGATGCCTTTACACAATGGTGTAAGGGCGTTTTTTGTTTTTTTTCGGGTAGGAATTGCCCGACGTGAGGTAAACTATGTTTTTTAAAAATTTACGGGAAGATATAAAGGCGGCGAAAAGGAACGATCCTGCCGCACGCAACTCGTTAGAGGTGTTGCTCACCTACGCGGGTGTACACGCCTTGTCGTGGCATCGTGTTGCGTACTTTTTGCATCATAAGTTAAAGCTGAAGCTGTTGGCTCGTATGATCAGCCAATGGGCAAGGTTTTTTACGGGGATTGAAATCCACCCTGCGGCAAAAATCGAGGGTGGGGTATTCATCGACCACGGTACTGGTGTGGTGATCGGTGAGACGGCCGAGGTGCACCGCGGTACGGTGATTTATCAAGGCGCAACCTTGGGCGGCACGGGTAAGGAACACGGCAAACGCCATCCTACCATTATGGAGGACGTGGTTATTTCCGCAGGCGCAAAGGTGCTTGGCGGCTTTACGGTAGGTAAGGGCGCAAAGATCGGTGCAGGCGCCGTGGTATTAAAGGAAGTGCCTCCCTATGCGACGGTGGTGGGGGTACCTGCACGTATCGTGCGTATCCGTAATCCCGAAGAAGAGGATAAAACTCATTTGGGGATCACGGCAACCGTTGCGCTTTCTCACGAGGCACAAGAGGCTGAAAAGGCTGAAAATGAGTAAATGAGCATACCAGGTATGCGTTGAATAGAAGAAAATATAACTTTTTTGAGGTATTGATATGAAAATTTACAACTCTTACACAAAGAGAAAGGAAGAATTTATTCCCTTGGAGGGGAACCGTGTAAAAATGTACGCGTGCGGTATCACGGTATCGGGTGAGGCGCACATCGGTCACGGCTACCAGGCGTTGATTTACGATATTATGCGTAAATATTTAAAGAAGGAAGGCTATGACGTAACCTATGCGCGTAACTACACGGACGTAGACGATAAAATCATTGCAAAATCTCACGAAACGGGTATTCCTGCGGATAAATATGCGGCGATGATGATTGAAAACATCAACGGCATTATGGATAAATTTAACGTAGACGATCCCGACGTTTGGTTAAAGGCAACCCAAAACATCGACAACATTATCGGGTTTGTTAGCGCCTTGATTGAGAAAGGACACGCATATCCTACGAAGAACGGCGACGTATATTTTGACGTTGAATCCTTCCCTGGGTATGGCAAATTGTCCAACCGCAACATTGAAGACGCTTTGGACGGCGTGCGTGTAGACAACGACGGCGAAAAGAAAAACGCATACGATTTCGCGCTTTGGAAGAGTGCGAAGGAAGGGGAAATCTTCTGGGAATCCCCTTGGGGCAAGGGTAGACCTGGTTGGCATATCGAATGTTCCGCAATGAACCGCGCGGCATTCGGCGACCAAATCGACATCCACGGCGGCGGTCGTGATTTGATTTTCCCTCACCACGAAAACGAAATTGCACAAACGGAAGCCTTGACAGGGAAACAATTCGTTAAATATTGGACGCACAACGGCTTGATTAAGGTAAACGGTCAAAAAATGAGTAAGTCTTTGGGCAACAGCCTTCTTCTTGCCGAGCTGTTGGAAAAGTATTCGGACGAAGCAATCAAGTTTGCGCTCCTTCAAACCAACTACCGTAACGATATCAACATCACGGACGATTTGTTCCCCGAGGCGGAAAAGCATTTGCTTGATTTCTACACCGCACTCGCAGGGGTGGACGCCCTTGGTTTCACCGCAAATGAAGGGGGCATGTCCGAGGTGAAATTTATCGATGAGGAATTTAACGCCTGCATGAGCGACGATTTCAACACCGCACTTGCTCTTTCCAACCTCTTTGGTTACTTCAAGGAAATCAAAAAATTGACGGCGGCGAAGGATGAAAAGGCTGCGGCAATGGCGAAACAAATCCGTGATACCTACGGCCTTCTCGGTTTTTTCCAAAAGGATGCGGCTGCATACGTAACGGCACGCGCACCCAAGGAAGATATCCCTGCGGAGGTGAAAGCGGTTGCGGAAGAACGCTGGAATGCGAGATTGAACCGTGATTGGGCAAAGAGTGACGAGCTTCGTAACAAGCTCGCAGAGCTTGGCTATGCGGTAAAGGATAGCAAAACGGGTTACGAATTGACGAAAATGTAACGCAATATTGCTTGACAAAAAGCGGCGTTTGATTATATAATGAAGAAAACAAGCTTATAAGCTTGTAATGAAAAAGCGTAAATTAAACAAGAGGAAATAGATTTATGAAAGCGAAAGAATTAAGAGAATTATATCTCGGTTTCTTCAAGGATCGCGGACACAAGGTAATCCCTTCCGCATCCCTCATCCCCGAAAACGATCCTACCGTATTGTTTACGACGGCAGGTATGCACCCCCTCGTACCTTACTTGCTCGGTGAAAAGCACCCTGCAGGTACTCGTTTGACGGACGTGCAAAAGTGCGTGCGTACGGGTGACATTGATGACGTAGGTGACGAAAGACACTGCACCTTCTTCGAAATGCTCGGCAACTGGTCCTTGGGTGATTACTTCAAGCAGGATATGATTCCTTGGAGCTATGAATTCTTGACGGGTGAAAAATACCTCAATATTCCTGCGGACAAGCTTGCTGTGACGGTATTTGGCGGTGACGAAACCTTGCCCTGCGACGACGAAGCGGCTGCTTTGTGGGAAAAAGCAGGTATCAAGAAGGAAAATATTTACTATATGCCCCGTGAAAACAACTGGTGGGGCCCCGCTGGCTTAACCGGCCCTTGCGGTACGGACACGGAAATGTTCGTTATCCGTAAGCCCAAGTGCTCGCCTACCTGCAATCCCGACTGTAACTGCGGTGCGTTCCTTGAAATTTGGAACGACGTATTTATGCGTTTTAACAAGCAAGCGGACGGTTCGTTTACCGAGCTTTCGCAAAAGAACGTTGATACGGGTATGGGTTTGGAACGTGCGCTTTGCGTGCTTAATGGTAAATCCAGCGTATACGAAACGGACTTGTTCGAAAACGCAATCAAGGCGATTTCCGATTTGACGGGTAAAACCTACGGCGAAGACGAAGAAACCACGAAGGCGTTCCGTGTATTGCTTGACCACACTCGTACGGCAACCTTCATGCTCGGCGACGAAAAGGGTATCGTGCCTTCCAACACCGACCAAGGCTATATCTTAAGAAGAATTATCCGCCGTGCGGTGCGTTACGGAAGAAAGATTAACCTTCCCGAAGGCAGTCTTGCAAAGATTTCTGAAAGCTTTATCGAAGAATACAAGGACGTATATCCCGAACTCAATATCAACCGTGACAAGATTGCGGAAGAGCTTGCTAAAGAAGAAGCAAAATTCAACAAGACCTTACAACAAGGCTTGAAGGAATTTGAAAAATGTATGAACGGTATCGAGCGTAAGAATGCGTTCATGGCGCAAAAGGATCCTTCGTACGTAGCGGAAAAGGTAATCGGCGGTAAGCAAGCCTTCCACCTTTACGATACCTACGGTTTCCCCGTGGAAATCACGGACCAAATGGCGAAAGGGCGTGGTTTTGCGGTAGATTTGGACGGCTACAAGGCGGCGTTTGAAGAACACCAAAACAAGAGTAAGGCAGGCAGCGAAAATAAATTTGCTTGCGGTCTTGCTGACCATAAGGAAGCAACGACGGCGCTGCATACGGCAACCCACCTTTTGCACGCGGCATTGAAAAAAGTATGCTCCCCCGACGTAAATCAAAAGGGTTCTAATATCACTGAAGAACGTTTGCGTTTCGACTTCAATCTCCCTCAACCTATGACGGCGGAACAAATCAAGGCTGTTGAAGACCTTGTAAACGAAGTAATCAAGGCGGATATTCCTGTTGTAATGAAGGAAATTACCTTGGACGAAGCAAAGGCGGAAGGGTTCACGGGCTTGTTTGAAAGTAAGTATGGTGAAGTGGTAAAAACCTACACCATCGGCGATTTCTCGAAGGAAATTTGCGGTGGCCCTCACGTAGAATCTACGGGTAAGCTTGGCCACTTCAAGATCCAAAAGGAACAAAGCTCTGGTTCTGGTATCCGTCGTATTAAGGCTGTTTTAGAGTAATCCTAAACGAGTAAAGAACGAAAAAATAAAAAATGCGAAGGACGGTGAGAAACCGTCCTTCTCTATGAAATGGAGGGGGCAGGTACGCGATGAATGATGTTATGACCGCTGAAAAAGTGAAAAATTTAATGAAACCGCTTCTGGATAAGGGGTGTATGTTCGATTATTTCTACGAAAAAGGCGGGGACAGTAGCTGCGTGTACATTTGCCGTTTCAAAAGGGGTAGAGATTACTTTGATTGGCGCGAGGTGTCGGGTGCGGACGAGATCCATATCGTTACCTGCGTGAAAGGAGATTTCGGTTTTCCGAATTTGAAATATAAATTCCCTAAAGAGCATAGAAGTTTCCGTTTAAAACACCTTTTTCGTAAAGCAACGATGGATGAAAAGAGGGCATTTGTGGCGGAACTGCTCTTGCAAGAGCTTGCCAAGGATGAAACTCAATTTTTTGGGTTAAAATTTGAATAAAAGCGTAGAAAAATGCGAGCCGTTTGACCGTGGGTTGAACGGCTCGTTTTCACTTTACGGCAGGGCAATAAATCCACGCGAAAAAGGTCGAAAAAAGTAGATTTTTATATTCTATATAAATTCCTCATGATTTTTATGGTAAAAAGGGGTAAAAATTTTTTTTAAAACCTTGACAAAAGCAAATTAGAGGAGTACAATGAATATATACAGGTATTTTCTTTAGAAAATAACCATCTATAAGTAAGAATAGTACAGATGCTTTGCGAGGGATCGTTGCGCGTGGGGTATTTGCACAAAATATTAGGGAGGATTTTGGCATGAAAAATTGGTTAAAGAAAGCGTTGACCGTACTTGCTTGCGCGGTGATGGGCGTTACGGCGTCTATCTCGCTTGCGTCGTGTAATTTTGGCGGCGGCAGTAGCAGTAGTGGTGGCGATAGTGTAACCAACACGTCGGAGAGCGTAGCCAGTGAGAGCAACGCACCCGAACACGAACACAACTACGTGGAAACGAGCGTAGTAGACGCAACCTGTACGGCGGAGGGCACGAAAACGCTCACCTGCTCCTGCGGGGATGTAAAGACGGAGCCGATTGAAAAGACGGCGCACACGTGGGTAAGCAAGGCGGATGCTGAATATATCGTTTCCGAAGCGACCTGTACGGAGTTTGCAGTATACAACAAATCCTGCGAGGTTTGTGGCGTGAAGGGGACGGAAACCTTCATCGGCGGCGATTTGCAAGAACATACCTGGGTGGAAGAAGCCACGGAAGACTACCTGGTAAGAGAAGCAAGCTGTGATTTGGCGGCAAGCTACGCAAAGCATTGCTCCGTATGTGATAACAAGGGCGGCGAAATTTTCTACGTTGGCGACGCATTAGGGCACCAAGACGTGAAAACGACCATCGAGCCCAGCTGTTTCACCGACGGGTTCGACAGCTATACCTGTGATAGATGCGGCCGCACCTATGCGGATTTGGACAGCGTAGTGAAAGCGCCCGGTGAGCATACGCATACGCCTACCGTAACCCCTCCTACCTGCACCAGCCAAGGCTACACCACCTATACGTGTGTCTGCGGTGACAAGTACGTTGCGGATTACGTACCCGTACAACATAATTATGAAACGACGGTTGTTCCCTCGACCTGTTCGGCAATGGGTTACACCTTACATAAGTGCGTTTGCGGTGAAGAATACAAGGATAATTATCAGCCGGTAACGGCGCATTCCTACACGCGTGTTGAAACTACCCCTGCTACTTGTAGCGCGGAAGGTGAATACACCATTACCTTTACTTGTGCTTGCGATAAGGTAGAATACGAACCTATCCCCAAGAAAGCGCACGTATACGTAGCGGGTACCCCCGTAGCGCCTACCTGTACGGAAGAAGGCTACACGGCGTACACCTGCGAATGCGGTGATTTCTACAAGAAGGACTTCACCTCTGCAACGGGCCATACCTACGTGGAAGGCGAAACCGTAGAAGCAACCTGCACCGAAAAAGGTTATACGGAATTCGTGTGCGCGTGTGAAGCTTCTTATAGGGTAGAAACGGCTGAAAAGGGCCATAAGATTACGGCGGAATGGATTCTCGTTGTAGATGACGAAGGCAACGAAGTATTGACGCACGTAGATGGTTGTACCTATGAAAGAACGTACAACAATGAATGTGAAGAATGTAAAGAACCCCTTCAAAAGACGGAAGAATTGACCAAACACAACTATGCGATGACCATTACCCGCATTGCAACCTGCCAAGAGGGTGGTGAAAAATTGTTCAACTGTACCTGTGGTGCAAACTACACGGAAAAATACACCGTAGAACGGGAAGAAGGACATATTTGGAGCATGCCTCAATCGTCTGGCGGCGTAGAAACCGTTTATTGTACGGTAGGAAAATGCGGTGAAGAAAAGACGACCTTCAAGGCAGAAGGTACGGACGTTAAGGTGGATAAATCCGTTTTGGAAAACACCAACGAATTGCAAATGGAAGCGGCAACCATTAAGATGGACGACGCAACCCGTAACCAGTTGATGGGTGAAGAATTGAACTTGCACGCAAGCACCCTCAACGAAGAAGATAAAGCACTCGTTATGAGTAAAATGAGTGAAGAGAACCAAGCAAAGCTTGCGGATAAGCCCATTTTCAACTTTACCATTAACGATGGTAAGACGACCAACTTTGATGGTGAAATGACCATCACCGTACGCTACGACTTGTTGCCCGGCGAAGACGCGGAGGCAATCTACGTATGGTATTTGAATGCAGACGGTATCGGCGAAGAAATGCCTGCAACCTACACCGAAATCGACGGTTTGGGCTATGCAGTATTCAAAACGACGCACTTCTCCAGCTATACGATCGTACGCTTGACGCCTTCGGAACGTTGTGCAAAATACGGCCACGATTGGAAGGAAAGAACGGTAGCAGCGACCTGCGAAACGGACGGTTACTACTTGCAGTATTGTATCCGTTGCGGTAGCAATGAAATGGTAGAGGTTTACAACGCGTTCGGTCACGACTACGTTGAAAACACGGTTGCGCCTACCTGTACGGCACAGGGCTTTACCACGCATAGCTGTATGAGAGAAGGCTGTGGTAAGGAATATGCAGATAACTTCGTAAACGCACTTGGTCACGAGTATACCTCGCAAGAATTTGCGGTAACCTGCACCATGCCTGGGTATATC
The DNA here is from genome assembly GCA_045643825.1 of Candidatus Scatosoma sp. GTDB lineage: Bacteria > Bacillota > Clostridia > Christensenellales > Borkfalkiaceae > Scatosoma. The sequence goes on along the minus strand of JAZRFV010000013.1, from coordinate 18,915 downwards.
GAATACACCTGCGGCAGATGTCAAAACGTATATCAGGATATCACGGTAGAAGCGCTCGGCCACAACTACGAAATGGAAACGATTGCGCCTACCTGTAAGGTAAGAGGTTACGACAAGTATACCTGTACCGTTTGTGGCGCAAGCTATGAAACGAATTTCGTACCCAAGGTTGACCACGAATATGAAGCGGAAACGGTAGCTTCCACCTGTAGTGCGAAGGGTTACACCCGTTACACCTGTAAACATTGCGGTACCTACTACGACGATCAATTCACCGATAAGATCGGGCATACCTACGAAGATAGCGTGGTAGATCCTACCTGTACGGCGAAGGGGTATGATTTGCATACCTGTTCCGTTTGCGGTTACAGCTATAAAGACAATTACAAAAATGAAGCAGGGCATATCTATGGCGCGGATTACAAGTGTGAAGTTTGTCAAGCCGACCACCCTGCAGTAAACCATGGTTCGAAGGGCTTCTACGGCACCTTGATGGAAGGCGTGTTGAACGCAAGCAGCTATCTTGTGACGGTAGACGGTTTCACCTTCAGCCAAATCGTGAAAGAAAACGGCGAGCCTACCTATAAATCGGAAGGCGCTATCCAAATTTTACAATTGACCTTTGCATTTGACGAAGACGGCTACCTTGTTGGCCACGGCGAAGTGCAAATGACCACGGACTACTTCGACTACGACGGTACGGGTTACGTGGTAGAAGATAACGAAAGCTATGCATTTAAGGCAATCTTCAAGGATGGTAAAATGTACGCCTTCGCGGATATCACGGAAAGCGGCGAAAACGTAGACGCGTACATGGTGGTATCGCAGGATTACCTTATCACCGCAGGGCTTCCCATTATCCCCTTGCGTGCGGCGTATATGAAGTTGTACAGCGACAACGCGCGTGCAATCCTTACGACGGCTTTGGGTACGACGGATAGAGAACTCAACGACGCGATCGGCGCGATTACGGAATTCTTCTTTGTGAAGTCCGAAACGGGTAGCGGTTACACCTTCACCTTGAACGCTGACCAAATCTATGCGGCGCTTGAAAAACTCTCCGAACGTTCGACCAAGAGTATCATTGAAGAATTCTTCGGTAGGGGCTCCTTCGATAAGGCGTTTGAAAGAATCCACGAAATCATGGATATGACCGTGGGTGAATTGGAGGCGGAAATCGAAGCTCGTTTGGTAGCGGCAGGCTTCACGATTGATGATTTGTACGACCTTGCAAACTATGCGTTCGGTATGGTATTCGCGGAAAGAAACCACATGGACGAGGTTGACATCAAGAGCTCGATTGCGGAATATAAAGACGAAGTAATCGGGGAAATGATGGCAGAACAAATGGATGCTGATCTGACCTGGTTGCATAGCGTAATTGATAAATTGCAGGCAATGTGCGAAACGAGAAGCATCGTATCCGTACTCCTTGAAATGAGTGGCAGAGCAAACTCCGAAGCGCAGGCGGCGGATATGATTGACGAACTTCTTGGCGAGGTAGAAAAATACCTTCCTTACCTTGGCGAAACGGAAATCACCTTGACAACGGACAGAGCAGGTAAGGCATCTGCAATGACCTTCAAGCTTGACATCGAACTTGAAGGCAAGATGGGTATGGGCAGTGGTGACAACATCAACGGTGGTACCATCGGTAGTATCGGTGGCATGGCGAGCGTTATTGAAAGAGTGAATACGATCGTTATCAGCGGTAACGGTACGATTACCTTCAACGACAGCTACGAAACGACGTTTGGCGATTTACCTCAAGAGGTAGATAGATTGCTCAGCAAATTCACCTTGACGGATGCGCAGGTTATCCCTGATAATGAGGAAGGTGTAGATTATATCGTTTACAAGAAAGGCGATGAAACCTTTATCGGCTACAAGTATGAAGAGCTTCCTAATATTAGAAACGCGCAAAAGGTAACCAACCTTGGTAAAGAAACCCTCGGCGACGTAGAATACGACAAATACAGCGTAATGTACGGTTGGATTTCGAAGGAAAATTACTACGGGGAAGATTACGTATATTACTTTGGTGCAAACAGCGGTGCTATGTTTGACGGCGGTAAGTGTGGCGATTGGATGGAATACAGCTTAATCGGTGAAAGCGGTTACGCATACTACACCGTATGGACGCTGGCTGATGGTACGGTTGTTCGTTACGAATTGGATACCGAAGCAATCAAGGATAACCTTCGTTACGACGACGGCTTCTACTTCTGGTATAATGAAGTAACGGGCGAAGCACAAAAGTCGACCCCTCATAACTACGCACTTATCAACACCACGGAGAGCGGCGAAGGCTGTAATAAGGTGGTTACGAAATATTACGAATGTTTGACTTGTGGTGCAGGCTACGAAAACAACGAAAGAACGGGCCACAATATGGAAAGCAGATGTGTATTGGTGGAAGGTGCAACCAGCTGTGAAGATGGTTGGATTAGACAATACGCTTGTACCAACTGCGACTACGTAGAGGTGGAAAATTACGTAGAAGAAGGGCATCAAATGATGGATACCCGAATCGTAATCGAAACGGAATGTGGTATCGTAGAGTTGTGGATTGAAAGCTGTGCTTGCGGTTATTACAACTATTGGGATAAGTGGCAGCACGGCGAATGGCATTTCGGTGATATGGATTGCAACATCGAAGAATATCGCGGCAACGTAGAATTCGACGAAGAAGGCTTCCCCATCGCTGGTAAGAATGCATTGTATTGTACGAGCTGTGGCACCATCTTTGAAATTGAGGTGGAAAACGGCGAAAACAATGAGAAGAAATACAGCGTGAAGTTTGCTTACGTTAGCAAGGAAGAAAGCGGCGACGTTGGTTACATCGAAGACGTGACTAAACCCGAAGGCGGCTACGAAGAAAACGAAAAGCCTGGTTATGGTGAAAACGAAAAACCTGGCTATGGCGAAAACGAAAAGCCCGGTTATGGTGAAGGCGAAAAACCTGGCTATGGCGAAGGCGAAATGGAAAGCTGTTACTCCTCGGGTGGCTGTAAGATTATCGTAAACGGCGTTGTGGTATTTGAACAATCGTACAGCGTTGCAAACCATAGATATATCAATTACAGCGAAGACTACGTAGACGGTTGCAGAGTAATGACGGAAACCTGTCAATGTGGTGCAATCATTTGTATAAGAAAACTGACGGACGAAGGTCAAGAGGTTTACTACGAAAACGACAAGGGCGAAGGCTACCGCGTGGAATATGAAGGATGTGTTGCTACCTACACCTACTTTAACAAGGACGGCGATTATAAGACGACCACCTCCGAAAGCCATGGTAGAAACGGTTACACCACGGTGGTAAGCTTGCCTTGGTATGCAAGCAGCTGTTTGCACGGCATTACCATGGAAAGATTCTGTGCGGATTGCGGCGTATCGTTGGGTACGCAATCGGGCAGACCTGGAGAACACTACTACGGCGATCCTTACATGAAGGAAATTTCCACCCCTTGCGGTACGATTTACGTAGAAGCAAGAGAATGTGCTTGCGGTGAGTGTGCACAATTCAACGATATCATGTCGGAAGATTGCGCGTTAGAATATTTCCAAACCGAAACGGAAATGGGTGCAGAATGTACGAAGTGTGGCGCGCGTGTCGTTGCTTCGGCGGAATTCACGGTAGAAGGTTGTACGCAAACCGTAAATATCACGGGTGGCGCATACGTAAACGGTAACGCCGTTTGGGAATTCGCTTATACGGAAACCTACACCTCTCACAACATGGATAAGGTAATGGAAACGGACGAAGATGGCAACCGTGTAGATTCGTACAAGTGTACGACTTGCGGTAAGGTTGAAAGATCGACCACCTACGACGCACAAGGCCGTATTATCCGTGAAGTACATGAAGATGGTAGCGGTTACTACGTAGAATATGACGAATGTACGGCTACCTGGTACTACTTCAACTCGAAAGGCGAGGTAGAAAAGGGCTACACGGAAGAAAACCATAACTGGGGTTACTCCTACGAGTTCATGACGAGTGAAAAGAACTGCGAAGCAGGTGTGTACGTAACCTACGGCTGTACCGTATGTGGCACTACGAGAGAGACCTACGAGTCGTATTGGCATGATAGCAGACATCAAGAAATCTTTACGACCTATGCACCTTGTGGCGAAATCAGGGTATATGGTGAAAACTGTGCCTGCGGTTACGTAGGAATTATGCACAAGGGCTTGTGGGTAGATTACTACGGTTGCAATTTCAATTGGGAAGAAGAATATAACGATTGGAATGACGAGCTCGGTTATGAAACCCGCAAGGAAGTTTACACCTGTATGGAATGTGGCTACGTTTATACGGTGGAAAGTTATGCGGAAAGAACCAGCGGTTGTACGGTAACCTATTACCTCGTATACAATTTCAACGGTCAAGAGGTTGCCTTCAGCTATGCAGAGGCAAGACACAATTGGCGTTTTGAAGAAGGCGCAACGGACGACGGCGTTTATATCCGTGAAGAATATTGTGAAGAATGCGGTACGTGGAACTACCACTACGAAGAAAAGTACGACGAACACGGCAGAAAAGTATATTATATGGATAGACTTGCTGGTGAAGGTTGGGAAAAGGTATACGGTGCGAACTGTACGTATACGCTCTACACCTTGAATCAGGCAGGTCAGCGTATTGACTCCTCGAGCGGTGTTGAACACGCGGGCTTCCGTAATCGTTACGAACTCTTGCCCGGCTCTACCGACTGTGAAGACGGTGTAATGTGCTACTACGAATGTGCAAGCTGTGGTACCGTAGAAGATAGCTACGAAGTCTATGGCCATATCACCTTCATGCACAAGCAATCCTTCACCGTACATTGTGGTTACAATTACGTAGAATGGTACGAATGTGCTTGCGGTAAAGTGGTAAACAACGAATTTAACATTTACGGCGTATGCGATATGGGTTACCAATACGGCAATTGGGAACATGATTACGATTATGATAGCCTTTACGGTTGTTGGGTAACGGAATGTGGTTTCCATTACACCCTCGCAAGAGAATATTATTACGAAGATGAAAGCTGCTGGCGTACGGAAGAAGTGACCTGCCGTATCTACAATGGTACGACCTTGCTCTTCCAAAAGACGGGTAAAGGCAAGTATATGGCTCACCGTTGGGATACGCAAAGCTATATGGAAGGCGACGTACGGGTAAACGAAGAGGTTTGTCTTGGCTGTGGCTTGAAGATTGTTAACAAGTACGACCGCTTCGGCAGATGGATTTACCATTGGAATGGCCAAGACGGTCAAGGCTGGATGAAGAAATTCAACGTTTGCGAATACACGCATATCGAATTCGACATTACTGGCAACCGTTGGGGCTATTGGACGGGTATTGAACACGCATTGCCTCATAACACCTATATCAAGGATTCCTGTACGCAGTACGGTACGGATATTATGTATTGCTCGTATTGTGGTGTGACGGAATATTACGATTATGTCCAACCTTCGCACAAGTACGAATGGAACGGCGAAACCTACGTATGCTGGGATTGTGGTTTGGAAAACGAAAAGGGCTACGACGGTAACTTTATCGTGGAAGACTTGACGGCGGACTACGACGGCTACACCGTTGGTTTCTTCAATAGACTTGGCGAATTCTGGGAAATGGAAGACGGCTACAACTTCTACATCGTACTCAACTATGGTATGGACAACGAAGTGGTAACGGAAGGCGTATTGTACGACCTCGTTGAATACGGTTACGATAAGACGGGCGCTGCAGGTAGCGGTATCATTATGATTGATATGGATTCGTTGAATGCAGCAATCGAAAAGGCGTACCCGAACGGTGGTTTTGCAAACGTAAGCATCGTATTCCAATACTTTGACAGAGATTTTGTAACCGGTCAGCATAGCTATCTTGACCACGTAATCACGCTTGACAGAATCTAATCATTTGAGCTAAAAAAAGTTCCGTGGCGTGGGAAACCGCGCCACGGATACTAAAAAACGGCAGTTTGGTATTTTTATGTGGATAGTACGAAGCCTTGATGATCAAGGCGGATTTTTGCCGACCTTTTATCGGCGCTTTACCGTGAAAAAACCTTTGCAGGGATGCGTACTGCGTATCTCGGCATTGGGGATTTTGCGTGTAAAAATCAACGGACGGGAGATAGAGGATTACTTTATGCCCGGCTGGACGAATTATAACCATTATATCCATCTTTGTCCGTACGATATAACCCCGTATTTGGGTGCGGAAAACCTCATCGAGGTGACCGTTGCCGAGGGGTGGTATTCGGGTATGTTGGGCTATACGAGAAAAACGCAGGTGTATGGGGATAAGCAGGCAATTTTTGCCGAAATCACCTTGACCTATACGGACGGCGAGACGGAAACCATCGTCACCGACGAGGCTTGGCGGGTGGGGGATTCTCACATCGTAAACGCCTCCCTTTTTCACGGGGAAACGGTGGATTTTACCAAGGAAGGGCAGGATATTGACGGCTTACCCTTTGCCAAGGTATATGAACACGAAACTCGTTTTTTGGAATATGATTACGAGCCGACGAGAAGGATAACCGAGCTGATACCCGAAGTGCTTTTACAAGAAAAGGGCTTGCTCCGTTTGGATTTTAAGCAAAATTTCGCAGGGTTTTTAAACTTCTACGCGCAAGGCGAGAGGGGGGCAACCGTTACTGTACGGCATGCGGAAATGTTAAACGAGGATGGTACGCTCTACTACGAAAACCTGCGTTGGGCAAAGGCAACGGATCGGTTGATTTGTTCGGGTGGGAAGGATTTCTTCGATCCGAAATTCACCTTCCACGGCTTCCGCTACGTAGAGATTACCTGGGACGGCGAGCTGGATTTAACGGATATCCAGGGCATTGCATTGTCGCAGGCGATGGATTACCACGGCAAATTTACCTGCTCGGACGAAATTATAAATCGTGTATATGAAAACGCGCTGTGGGGGCAAAAGGGGAATTTTATCAGCATCCCCACCGATTGTCCACAAAGGGACGAACGATTAGGCTGGACGGGGGACGCGCAGGTTTTTTGCAATTCCGCCATGTTCAACGCCGATTGTAACCGATTTTTTGCAAATTATTTACGGCTTATCCGTGAGGATATGCTTCCTGACGGAAAAGTGCCTTCCCTGGTGCCTTTTTTCATCCCCGTATCCGTTTCGACGGCAGGGGTGCCTGGTTGGGCGGACGTCATTTGCGTGATCCCTTATACCCATTATTTACATTACCGTGACAAGCGAATTTTGGAAGAGAATTTACCCTATGCCGTGAAGCATCTTAACTATTATTTATCTAAAACGGTCGATGGACTCATTAAGATAGAAAACCCGTTTGGGGATTGGCTTTCGGTGGTGCGTGCGGAAGATATCGACGGCATCAGCCAATGCTTCTTGGGGTTATCCGCGCGGTTGATTGCAAGGATGTACGCCATTTTGGGTAAAAATGCCCTTGCGGAGCAGTACGAGGCGGTTTACGAACAAGCAAAAAGGGCGTTCCGCTTACATTACCGTGAGGAAAATGGACGGCTTGTCGGCGATTCGCAAACCATCTATGCCTTTGCTTTGTCCGTTGGATACGTGACTGCGGAGGAAATCAAGACCCACTTCATCGAGAGCATACGTCGTGCAGGGAATAAGCTGACGACGGGCTTTATCGGGGTGAAATACCTTTTGCCTGCATTGTGCGAGGTGGGTGAGGTGGATTTGGCGTATAAGCTCGCCAAAGAAACGGAGTATCCTTCTTGGGGTTATACCGTTTTGCAGGGCGCGACAACGATTTGGGAACGTTGGAATGGCTACACCAAGGAAAAGGGCTTTGAAACCCCTGGTATGAATTCCTTCAACCATTACAGCCTCGGCTCGTGTGTGGAGTGGTTCTACGCTTACGTTTTGGGTATTAAATTAAACGACGACGGCAGGGTGGTTATCCATCCGTCGCTGTCGAGGGAATTGGGCTTTGCAAGAGGGGAATACCGCTCGGTAAAAGGGAAGATTTTTGTGGAATGGAGCCACCAGGTATGCGATTACCGTGTAGAAATTACGGCGGACGAGGGTGTAGACTGCGTGGTGGATTTCACAGGTTATGAAATCATTTCTATGAAAAAAGACGGCAATCATTGGCTTGCCGTTGTGAAATAAAAAGAGGAAAGTATTATGGATAAAGTTTTTACGGTTTCTATCATCGGTTGCGGTTCCCGTGGGCATTTCACCTATGGGAAATGTATGACGGTAAACTACAAGGGCAAATTTGAAATTGCTGCCGTTTGCGATTCGGATGAAGGCAAATTGAACTGGGCGAAGGAGGATTGGAACTTACCCGACGAAGCTTGCTTCTTGGATGAGAACGAATTCTTCAAGGAAACGCGTTCGGACGCGCTCGTTATCGCGACGCAGGATCGTGACCACGTAAGGATGTGTATCAAGGCGTTGGAGCTTGGTTACGATGTGCTTTTGGAAAAACCCATCTCGCCCGTGGAAGAAGAGCTTCTTGCGTTGTTGGATGCGTATAAAAAGTACGGCGGTAAGGTAATCGTTTGCCACGTTTTACGTTATGCACCTGCGTATGTAAAAGTCAAGGAAATGTTGGATGCGGGTGAAATCGGTAAGCTCGTTTGCATCGATTGGTTAGAGCAGGTTGCCTATTGGCACCAGGCCCACAGTTTCGTGCGTGGTAATTGGAGAAGCGACGAGGAAACCTCGCCCATGATTATGGCAAAATGCTGCCACGATTTAGACCTTTTGCAATGGTATGCCGATTCTATGTGTGACACCGTGTATTCGGTGGGGGATTTGGCGTTCTTCAAGAAGGAAAATCAACCCGAAGGCGCGGCGGATCATTGCGCGGATTGTAAGTATATCCACGATTGTATTTACAGCGCGGAAAGACTCTATGTGGAAAGACGTAAGAGAGATTTCGACTGGATTAAGGATAAGCCTGACGTGAATATGGAATTCAGAGCCCAAGGCTGGCCCTTCAACGTTGTAGACAGCACCCGTCCCATCACGGACGAATCGATTAGAAAGGCGTACGAAAACAACGGCTACGGTAGATGTGTATTCGCCTGCGACAACAACGTTGTGGACCACCAAATCGTATCCATGAAGTTCAATAACGGTGTAAAAGCCAACCTCACGATGACGGGTTTCACGGCACTCCCTGGTAGAAAAATGGTATTCCACGGCACCCTTGGTGAAATCGAAATGGACGAGGATAACGACTACATCCGTGTATCTCGTTACGGACATGGTAGCCGCTTCTTGAGTATCAAAGAGATTTTGAAGGTGGCAACCAACGATACCTTCGGTCACGGCGGTGGCGATTTGATGATGGTTGGCGATTTGTACGATGCATTGTCGGGTAAGGGTACGGCAGGTACGACCTTGGATAGATCCATCGAGAGCCATTTGATGGCACTTGCGGCGGAAAAATCGAGAAAATCGGGTGTAGCCTGCAAGGTACATAAAGACTAATATCTGGTAAAAATGAAAAGAGCGATTTGCTTAACAGCAATCGCTCTTTTTTGTTGCGTTTATACAATTATTCTTTGCGAGGTTTCTCCGTTTTTTCGGGTTTAGCAGGGGCGGAAAGCCCAACCACGCTGTCCACGGGCAACGCAAACGCAATGCCTTGACCAGGCGTATCCAAGCCAGCCTCTTGATATAAGGCGTGCAATACGTTTGCTTTAATAGAGGTGGGCACGAGAATCATAACAATTTCTTTTTCAGGCTCAATCGTGATACCGAAGATACTTTCCGCGTCCTTGGGCGCCGTACCACGGGCGTTGATAACCGTACCGCCGCCTGCGCCTAACTTCTTCGCCGCTTCCATAACCACGTCGCTGTAACCGCTGTTTACGATACAAAAAATCGCTTCGTGTTGATATTTCATACTCTTTTACCTCCGATTGTTGCTTAAAAAACGATAGATTGCCACGCCGATAACTCCCGTTAAGGGAATGGTGAAGGCAATACCCTTACCGCCGCGCAGGTTGTGGAATTTTTCATCCAAGCCTTGCATTGCTTCCTCTACGCGGTCCTCACGCAGGATACTGAAAATAACGCTCTTGTCCGAATCCGCCAAGCCGAGCAGGTACATCATGTCCGAGCTGGCTGTACCTTGGGCCGCCACCGCCGTTTGGAAATTGACCTCAAACCCCGTCAAATAATCGAGGTAGAACTCCGTTTTCTTACGATTTACTACGGTAACGAGTAGCTTTAATTTCTTTAAATCCGTATTGAAGGGCTCGTCGTTTGCGGTAGGGTTTATTTGTTCAGTTTTTGGATTTTTCTTGATTAATCTCATACCTGCCCCCTACATAAACCGAATAATTTGTTCATCGTCTTCGTCCAAAATGCGTTTCATAGCGCTACGCTCACGCAAATGCTTGGACGCGATTGCCTTAAAACCAAGGGCTTGAATGGTGATAAGGGGCGTCATTGCAACCATCGCCACCAAACCGAACGCATCGAGAAGAATCGCGCTCTCACCCTGTAACACGAAACAGATACCGATGATAAACGGAAGGATAAAGGTGGAGGTCAAAGGTCCGCTGGCAACCCCACCGGAGTCGAATGCAATCGCCGTGTACAGCTTGGGTACGAAGAACGCCAAGCCAAGGGAGATGAAGTACCCGGGGATTACGTAATATAAAATGCTGAAATCGAACACCACACGGATAACGGAAAGGGCGATGGAAAGCCCTACACCGATAGAGAGTGCGAGAAGCATCGAGGTTTTACTAACGGCGCCGCCGGTAACCGTTTCCACCTGACGTTTCAAAACGTGGATGGCAGGCTCGGCAAGTACGACCGCAAAGCCAAGAACGAATGCAATCGCCACCAGCCAACCCGTGGGAAGCTCTGCAAGCTGTACACCAAGCTTATACCCGATAGGCATAAACCCGATGGTAACCGCCGCAAGGAATACCACCAACCCAAAGAAGGTGTAGAAAATACCCACAACGATTTGGTGTAAACGCTTTTTCGGTAAGTGCATAAACAGGATTTGTAAAATGAAGAAGCACGCAACGATAGGGGCAAGGGCAATCAACACCTCTTTCATGGTATGAAGTAGGGTGGTGAAGAATACGTCGCCACTTGTCACCATTGCATAATCGGGGATTTTGTAATCGATTTCCCCTGTCGCAAACACACCAAGGAGCATAACCGCAAGGATAGGCCCGATGGAGCAAAGTGCGATAAAACCGAAGCTGGATTCACGGTCCTTTTTATCGCCAAGGCTAGCGGAAACACCCATACCGAGTGCCATGATAAAGGGTACGGTGATAGGCCCCGTGGTAACCCCACCCGAGTCAAAAGCGAGGGGAAGGAAGCTTGCGTTCCCGTTGATTAACACCAACGATACCAACGCAAACAACAGCATATAGAAGAAGGTGAGCATTTGCGAAAGGCTAACGCGGAACACGATTTTCAGCACGCTCAATAAAAGGAAAATACCCACACCGATACCGATGGCAAAGGTAAGCAGGGTGCTGTTGATCACCTCTTTTACCTGCGAAGCGAGTACGGAAAGATCGGGCTCGGCAATCGTGATAAACACACCCATTACCAAGCATACGATAAGCAGGGTTTTAAACCTACCTGCTTTGGGCAGGGCGGAACCGATTTGTTCGCCCATAGGTGTCATTGCGATGTCCGCGCCGAGGTTGAAAAGGGCAATGCCGACGATAAGCGCCAAGGATGAGCATGCGAAAATAACCGTTTCCGTTAAGGTAAAGCTTACCAACGGCGTACAGTTTAAAATCAGCACAATCAACGCCACGGGCAATACCGACAACGCCGATTCTTTAAATTTTATCCAAAGAGCTTTCAACATATCGACTTTCTAAAAATTATCTCAAAGGTTTTTTCACCGAGAATTTATAGGTGGTAATTTCTTGATAGGTTTCCCCTGCTTTCAAAAGCGTGGAGGGGTATTGAGGGCAGTTGGGGGCGTTAGGGAACCCCTGCGTTTCCAAACAAAGGGCGCAATACTTGCCGTAGTGCTTTTTCCCTTCAAAGCTGTCGAGCGCACACGCGGTGTAGAGCTGTATTGCAGGGAGGGTAGTGTAGCAATCCATCTTTCTGCCCGATTCCTCGTCGTACACGTACGCCACACGCACCAAAGCCTTGCCCACACGGTCTATACAGTAGTTAAAATCATACCCTCCGCATTGTTTGATAAGCTTCGCATCCGAGAAGGTGTCTTGACCAATCTTCTTTGCGGGCAAGAAGCCGTACGGGGTGCCGCCGATATCCATAAACTCGCCGTGGGGGATCATTTCCGTATCCACGGGGGTGATTTGACGGGAGCCAATCATCAAGTAGTGATCCAAAACGGTGTCCTGATAACCGATGTTAAAGTAGGTATGGTTGGTGAGATTGCAAACGGTGTCTTTATCCGTGGTTGCCTCGTATTCAATCTTCAGCTCGTTATCATTCGACAAGGAAAAGCTAACCGATACCTGCATATTGCCAGGGAAACCGCCTGCACCATCGGGGGAGAAATGGGACAAAACCAAACGATCGCCGTCGATTTTTGCATCCCAAATTACACGATCAAAGCTCGCGGAAGTCCCACTATGCAAGGTGTTGTTACCCTCGTTTTTTTCGAGGGTGTAGGTTGTGCCGTTCAAGGTGAACTCGCCGCCGCCGATACGGTTGCCGTAGCGTCCGATGGTCGCGCCAAAATAAGGGTTATTCCCATAGTAATCCTCGGGGTTTTTACAACCAACAACCACGTCTTGGAACTTGCCTTTCTTGTCGGGCGCGGTCAAGCGAATGATACGCGCGCCGTAGGTTAAGATATCCGCCTCCATGCCCTTGGCGTTGCGCAGGGTGTATACTTCGTTCTCTTTTCCGTCTTTTACAAAGGTATAGGTTTTCTTAATCATTCGGTCGCTCCCTAAAAGTGTTATACCATATTATTATAGCATATAAAAAGTAAAAAAGCCAACGAAAACGGTCGTTTTTCGGTGAAATATGTATGGAAAAATGAAAATGCGCTGGCGTTTTGTTCATTGAAATAGGGTGGTGAAATTTTTCTTGAAAAATCCCACAGTTTCTCGCCAAAAAGCATTGACTTAACGAGGTTTGTGTGTTATCATTTTATTGCTTGTGAAATATGCGTTACTTTTATAAAGTAACGGCGAAAAAAAGAGGAAAATTATGCTTACGATTGAAAAAATATATCACGCACGTGAAGTATTGAAAGACGTTGCCCGTAAAACGGACGTAATTCACGCACCCAAGCTGAAGCCTGGGGTGGATTTGTACCTCAAAACGGAAAATTTACAAACCACGGGCTCGTTCAAGGTACGTGGTGCGTATTATAAAATGGCACAGCTCTCCGAAGAAGAAAAATCCCGTGGGGTAGTGGCTTGCTCGGCAGGGAACCATGCCCAAGGAGTTGCACTCGCGGCACAAAAGAGCGGTATCAAATCGGTGATTTGCTTGCCTGCAGGTGCACCCATCTCGAAGGTGGAGGCGACCAAGAGCTACGGCGCGGAGGTATGCTTGGTAGAAGGCGTATACGACGATGCGTATCAAAAGGCGTTGCAGCTTCGTGACGAAATGGGTTATGCATTCTTGCACCCCTTCAACGACGTGGACGTTATCGCAGGTCAGGGTACCATTGCGTTGGAGCTTTTGGAACAGCTTCCCGATTTTGACGTGGTACTCGTCCCCATTGGCGGCGGCGGTTTGATTTCGGGTATCGCTTACACCTTAAAGACCTTGAAACCTGACGTGAAAATTGTCGGTGTTGAGGCGTTGGGCGCGCCCTCTATGAAACAATCGGTGGACCATGGTGCCATTGAAACGCTCGCATCCGTTTCCACCATAGCAGACGGTATCGCCGTAAAACAGCCGGGGGATTTGACCTACGATTGCTGTAAAAAATACGTGGACGAGATTGTTACCGTGACCGAGGATGAAATTTCTGCGGCGATCCTTGCCCTTATGGAAAGACAAAAGCTGGTTGCGGAAGGCGCAGGTGCGGTATCTGTGGCGGCGGCAATGTTCGACAAGGTAGACCTGCAGGGAAAGAAAGCGGTGTGCGTTGTGTCGGGCGGTAATATCGACGTAACCATTCTTTCGCGTGTAATCAAGCGTGGCCTTGTGATGTCGGGAAGATGTTGCGAATTGCTTGTGGAATTGCAGGATAAACCCGGTCAATTGAACGAAGTGACCAACGTTATTGCAAGCCTTGGGGGTAACGTTACGACGGTACATCACGAACGTTCGAACTGTGGCTTGGGTATCAACGGCTGTTATTTGCGTGTGGAATTGGAAACGAGAAATCACGAACACGTGGAACAAATCCGTCAAGGATTGAAGAACGTCGGCTTTAAGCTGATTGATTAAAAAGGAGGAAAGAAAGATGGAATTGAAAAAAGTAGCAACGGAAAAAGCCCCTGCGGCGATTGGACCTTATTCCCAGGCGATGATTTGCGGTGAAATGGTATTCACCTCGGGACAAATCGCCATCAACCCCGCAAGCGGTAACGTGGAAGCAACCACGATTGAAGAGCAAGCTGAACAGGTTATGAAAAACCTTGGTGAAGTATTGGCGGCGGCTGGTAGCAGCTTTGAAAAAGCAGTAAAAACCACCTGCTTCCTTGCGGACATGGGTGACTTTGCGGCGTTCAACGCAGTGTATGGTAAGTATTTCACGACCAAACCTGCAAGAAGCTGTGTTGCGGTAAAAACTCTTCCCAAAAACGTGTTGGTAGAGGTGGAGGTAATCGCTACCCTCTAATTGAAAAAGTGTAAAAAAATCGTCCTTGCGGATTCACAAGGACGGTTTTCTTTTTTTACTTTTACATTATTCTTCGATATTTTCGTAATCAATTTCCGAAATCTCGTCGTGTTTTACAGCAGGGATTTTCATTGCGATAAGGAAAAGAACCAAACCGATTGCGAAGAGAACGGGCAAAGGCAAAAGGCTAATGTTAAAGCCGTTCGATTGCGAAAGGGGATAGAAGGTACCAAGGAGAGCGGTCAAGCCCAAACCGAGGATTGCCGCGCTCTTACCGAAGATATCGTAGATACCGAAGAACTCACCCGTCTTTTCCGCAGGGATAAGCTTGGTGAAGTAGGAACGGGACATTGCTTGTACACCGCCTTGGAACATACCAACCGATACAACGAGGATCCAGCATTGCCATTCGTAGGTAAGGAATACCGTGAATACGCCGATTGCGGTATATGCGGAGATTGCCACAAGAAGGAGCTTTTCGCAAGGGATTTTGGAAGCAAGCTTACCAAAAATCAATGCACAAGGGAAGGCAACGAACTGCGTTACGAACAACATGATAACGAGTTTTACTTGGTCAAAGCCAAGGTCGGTACCAAGTGCGGTTGCCATTTTAATAATCGTATGTACGCCGTCGATATAGAAGAAGAATGCAATCAAGAAAAGCAAGGCTTTTTTATTCTTCTTGAATTCGCTGAAGATAGAACCAAGTCTTTTGAAGGTTTCTCTTATGGGCTTTTCAGGACGAGGCATAAAGTTATGTTGTTCATAGTTTTTCAAAAGAGGCATCGTGAAGAACGCCCACCAAGCCGCCGTAATCAAGCAACCGATGGTGAAGGCATAACCTTCAAACCATTCCATACCAGGCACCATCGTACCAAGTACGTAGGCAAGCAAGCAGAACGCGAAGGGGATACAGCTACAAATATAACCCCAAGCGAAACCGTTTGCGGAAACCCTATGCATGTTATCGTCCGTGGTAATGTCGTTGAGCATCGAATCGTAGAATACGTTTGCCGATGCAAAGCCCACTTCGGTAACGATATACATAATCAAGAACAAAATACCTGCGATGGCAAGGTCCGAAATAAAAGAGAATAAGGACAAAATACCACAGCTACAGATACCAATCAGGGCGAAGGTCATAAAGATGGTCTTCTTTTTACTGAAATCGGCGTACGTACCCAAGATAGGGCAAAGGAATACGGCGATTACCGTTACGATAACGTTGGTAAAGCCCCAAACCGTCGAAAGGTTGCCCGAAGGGGAAAGGTAGTTGAAGTAGAGGGACAGTAGCGCGGTTGCCAGCATAACGTAGGCGGAGTTCGCCACGTCGTACTTAATCCAGCTCTTTTCCTTCTTGGTAAAAGGTTGTTGTTGCATAGAGTTATTCCTCCGTTGTAATTATACCGCTAAAGTCATAGCGGAAGAGTTCGTTTTCCGTGCGTCCGTTTTCCACCCAGGTACGCATATTTTCAAAATATTGAGGTATGAGTGCCGCCCCTTTGGGGATTGCGGTGTGGAAATTCTCAATAAGGTATCGGTTGGTTTCCTCGCACAAGGGATCGTCCTTTTTATGCAGGAACATATCCCCAAACTGCCGTTCCATCTTCAAGAGTTTCAAGAGGAAATGTAGAACGGTGTGCACCAACTCGCATTTAAATGAGAACATTTTGTTGATTTTCCGCATCATTTTGATGCAGTAGCTGATGGTTTCTTCGTCCACGTCCATGGTCTTTGCCGCCGCTTCTCTCGTACCGTTTGTATCGAGGATAGGGGTGGCGGTGTTGTACCCACGGATGGGTTTTCCGTTCATACGCAGGATACATTTGTCGAATTCCGATTCCATTTTTCCGTGCGTCAATTTATCCGAAGCGGTGGTGTCTATGTAAAGATGGCAGGTTGCATCCAAGGTAAAATGGCACAACACACCGATGGTGTACGCCGCAAACGCTCCGTTGTTGTTGAGCAAATTTTCCACCCTGCCGTCGGGTGCGTTTTGCAGCAGCTTCTTCGCGTGCTTTAAGAAAAACTTCTCCCCGATCCAATCGTGCAACCAAGGTGCCCGTTGGTTGGTTTCGTTTTTCTGCGTTGGCTTGTAGTAGCACAAGATATCAGGCCCTTGGGTGCCAAGTGCAAACGCCTCTGGGTATTTTTTAATTATATTCACGTAAGGCAGGGGCAGGTGCTTTGCAACCTCCTCACCAAAACGGAAATGCGCGTAAAGTGCAGGCATAACGTCTCCTTGCGCGCGTACGTACGCGCTCACTAAAACCTATTATATCACATATTTTCAAAAAAAGAAAGGGGTTGAGGCAAAAAAGTAGACATTTTTAAGAAAATTAACAAAAAATATATCTATGCATAGGTGTATCACATGCGCCCACGCGTATGAAAAAGGGTGAAAAAGTGTATACTAAAATGTAAAATGGGCATACCAGGTATGTGTTGAACACAAAAAAGAGGGGGATAGATGTTAAATAAGCGAGAAAACGAGGTTATGAACGCGGTTTATACCCTTTGCCACGAAAAAGGGGTGTGCTTGATTTCCCCTACGGAGCTTATCGATATTTTACCCCTGCGGAAGAAATATACCGAGGAGGGGTTGGAGGAGGTTTTGCACCAGCTTGCCTTGGACGATTACTTTGACCTTCTATTTTCCGAACGTAAGGGGGAGAAAATGTACGTCCTTTCTCTGCGGACGAAGGGGCAGGCATACAAGCGTTGCTCCTTACAGCAAAAGCGGGACGTTGCGGTAAAAATGTTACTCGCCGTGGCATCCGCCGTCGTTGCCTTCGTGGTGGGGCTGATACTCAAACGAATATTTTAAAAAATATTCGTCCAATCTGTTTACTTTTGCCCGCAAATGTGGTATAATACAAACAAACATTTGTTTACAACAACCCGAAGGAGGGAAGGATATGGATTTTAAATTACACGCACCGTTCTCGCCGACGGGGGACCAACCGCAGGCGATTGAGAAACTGACGGAAGGGGTTTTGGACGGCGTACGTACGCAGGTTTTGGTGGGCGTTACGGGTAGTGGTAAAACCTTCACGATGGCGAACGTTATCAAGAATATCAACCGCCCCACGCTGGTGATTGCACACAACAAAACACTTGCCGCACAGCTTTGTAACGAGTTTAGGGAGTTTTTCCCCGAAAACCGTGTGGAGTATTTCGTGTCCTACTACGATTACTACCAACCCGAAAGCTACATTCCCTCCACCGATACTTACATTGAAAAAGATTTGAGTATGAACGATGAAATCGACAAGCTCCGCAACAGCGCCACTTGTTCCTTGATGGAGCGCGAGGACGTGTTGGTGGTGGCGTCGGTGTCGTGTATCTACGGTTTGGGTGCGCCTGAGGAGTATTTCCGTCTTTCCATTTCCCTGCGACCTGGTATGGAGTGGGAGCGCAACGCCTTGATGCGTAAGCTGATTGAATTGCAGTATGCACGAAACGATACCGATTTTAAGCGTTCCACCTTCCGTGTGAGAGGGGACTCGTTAGAGATTTTTCCTGCCTCCAACTCTGAAGTGGCAATCCGTGTGGAGTTTTTCGGCGACGAAATCGAGAAGATTTACGAGGTGGAGGCCTTGACGGGCAAACGCATAAGCGAGCTGTCGCACGTGGCGATTTTCCCTGCCAGTCAATATGCGGTAGGTACGGAAAAATTGCACGGTGCCCTTGCTATGATTGAAGAAGACCTGCGTGGCGAGGTGCGAGCCTTCGAGGAAAGCGGTAAAATTTTGGAGGCGCAACGCCTCAAACAGCGCACCGAACACGACCTTGAGATGATGCGCGAAATCGGGTATTGCAGCGGTATTGAAAATTACAGCCGTTATTTCGACGGTAGACAGGTGGGCGAGCCTTCGTTCACCTTGCTCGATTACTTCCCTTCGGGAAACTTTTTGGTGTTTATCGACGAAAGTCACATGACCATTCCGCAAATCCGTGCGATGTATCACGGAGACTTGTCGAGAAAGAAGAATTTGGTGGAGTACGGCTTCCGTATGAATTCCGCCTACGACAACCGTCCCTTGACCTTTGCGGAGTTTGATGCACGCGTACCGCAAATGATTTGCGTGTCCGCAACCCCTGCCCCGTACGAGTTAGAGCAGGCAGGACAAAAGGTAGAACAGCTCATCCGTCCGACGGG
>JAZRFV010000012.1:0-78672 GCA_045643825.1 Candidatus Scatosoma sp. | reverse complement strand
ACTGCATAAAACTATCAAATACACAAAAAAATCCGGCAGTTATACGCTCATTTCGCATAAATACTCGATTTTGGTGCGGTCGACAGGAAAGCGCCTTTGGCGGCGCGCCCCGCTCCGACGTTATCAACGTCGTCCTTTGCCCACGAGAAGGTGGATATGAAAGCTTCGTAAGGCAAAGCGTTTTGCTCTCGCACAACGGCTCCCACCCTCAATTCCTGTCAAATAACCGTAACAAAACAAAAAAGGAAACCTCAAATGAGATTTCCTTTTTTGTGGTGCGGTCGACAGGAATTGAACCTGCATGGAGTTACCCACAAGATCCTTAGTCTTGCGCGTCTGCCAGTTCCGCCACGACCGCATTAACAGGAAATATTATATATCAATGTGAAAAGTTTGTCAACTCATTTTATCCCACTTTCAAAAAAATTTTTATTTTTTTTGTGAATTGCGATAAGTTATAAAAAGTACCGATAAGAGCGGGCTTTGATTTTATTGACAAACCAACCTTTTTATGATAGAATACTCGCAATGAGTTTTTAAAGGAAATTTTTATGCTTTCAGAATGGCTTAACGGTATGTCTACCTCCGAGATTATAGGACAAATACTCGGTATATTCGTAATCATCGGCTGTATAATCAACGCGCAATTCCCTAAAAGATGGCAGATGTTACTTTGCCAAGTGGCCCTCAACGGGCTTTCGGTGGCGAATTATCTTCTTCTTGGTCAAGGGCTTGCCGTAGCATTGCCTTGCGCGGTTGCCGTCGTGCATTGTACGGTGAATATTGTGCGAGATCAAAAAAATAAACCTGCACCTATGTGGGAAAATGGTGTCTTTATTGCACTCTATCCGATATCGTGGGGTGTAGGGTTCCTCATTTCCGTAATCAACGGAACGGCATCGCCTTTGGCGCTTCTTCCTTTGGTGGCACTTGTGTTCTTTATCCTTTCGGTGTCGGCAAAGAAGGAACAAATGATGCGTGTTTTCACCCTTTGCAACGCTACGATGTATCTCATTTACAATATCATTTATATGAATATTGCATTTGTTGCACACGCATTTACCATTACTTCCGTAATCATTGCCCTTCTTCGTTATCGCACGAAAACGGACGAGGTAAAAGAGGAAATAAACCCGTAAACGGGGCGATTTATCAACAATACTAAAAAAGACTGACGAAGATTTTTCGTCGGTCTTTTATTTTTACTATCAAAATTTAATATTTATGCCCTTTAAAGCTCTTTTTACAATATGAAGCTACCCAAGAGAATGCCCACGCCTGCCCCTGCAACCAAGTCGGAGGGGTAGTGCAAGCCCAATGCAAACCGAATATACCCCAAAAGTACACTCATACAGAGTAAAAACGCCCCTGCAATGGGGTAGAAAGGCAAAAAGGTTGTTGCAATCACCGTCGCGCAGGCAAGGTGACGGCTAGGGAAGGATTTATCGTCCGCCTTTTTCTTATTAATAAGAGGGGTGATCCCTGCACCGTTTTCGCTGTACGGACGGGGGCGAGTGATGGCAAGGCGTAAAACGCTGACCGTCAGCAAGGTTAAAAGGGGGAAGAACAGGATTTTAATCAAGTCCATCGTGGCAAAGCGGTCGAGGAACAGGGCATATACCCACAACACGCCGTAGCACGCGAAAAACAGCCAAGTAAGCACGATATTGCCGATTTTGAGGGCACGCTTTGCGGTGGGGTGGGTGTTGTAAAAATCCACGTTTTTATTGTAAAGTGTAACGTAATCGTATTTCATACGAATAGTATAACACAAACCGAGCCTGATTTCAAGTGTTTTGTGGATTTTACGGTATAGTAGCAAAAAAAACCTACGGAGGGGGTCCGTAGGTTTTTCTTACCTAAAAATTATTCGGTTTTCGCTTCCGCAACAATTTTGTCTACAAACATAGGAGGTACGTCTTCGTAGCCAAGGAATTCGGATACGAACTTACCGCTACCACGCGTCAAGGAACGAAGTTCCATCGTGTAGGTCTTGATTTCCGCAAGGGGAACTTCCGCAGAGATAATCGACTTATCGCCTTCGGTATCCGTACCCATGATACGGCCACGGCGTTTGTTGATGTCGCCCATTACGTCACCGAGGTAATCGGAAGGAACGGCAATCTTAAGGCTGTAAATAGGTTCGAGGAGTACGGGTTTCGCATTCTTCAAGCCTTCCTTAAATGCAATCGAAGCCGCCATCTTGAAGGAAAGTTCGTTAGAGTCTACGTCATGGTAGCTACCATCGTAAAGTACCGCTTTCAAACCGGTTACGGGATAGCCTGCAAGAGGGCCGTGTTCCATTGCTTCGCGCAAGCCTTTTTCAACCGCAGGGAAGTAGTTCTTGGGTACTGCACCGCCAACAACTTCTTCGTCGAATACGAATTCTTCTTCGCTGGGGGAGAAACGGATCTTACAATGGCCGTATTGACCGTGGCCACCCGATTGTTTCTTGTGTTTACCTTCCGCTTCTGCCGTGCCACGGATCGTTTCACGGTATGCAATCTTGGGTTCGGAAAGCTTCATGTCTACGCCGTAACGAGCTTTTACTTTCTTTGCAAGCATTTCGAGCTGAACGTCACCTTGACCGCCGATAACCATTTCACCCGTTTCTGCATTCTTTTCAATCGAGAAGGTGTAATCTTCTTCCTTCAATTTCGCAAGGCCTGCGAAAACCTTATCTTCTTCGCCCTTCTTTTCAGCTGCAACCGACATAAAGAGGGTAGGCTTCGGGAAGAAAATAGGGGTAAAGCGGATCTTTGCGGAAGGATCGCAAAGGGTGTCGCCCGTGTTGGTGTTGCTTAATTTATTTACGGCACCGATGTCACCTGCTGCAAGCTGGTCAACGGGTTCCATCTTCTTACCACGGAGGGCGTAGATTTGACCGATACGTTCTTCCGTTTCGGTGTTAGCGTTCCACACGGTGGTGCCGCTCTTCAAAATACCACGGAAGCTCTTGATATAGCTCAATTTACCCGAGAAAGGATCGATAACGGTTTTGAAAACCTGTGCCGCGAAGGGTGCATCTTCATCCGTACGGATGCTGATCATCTTGTTGGTGCCGATTTCGTCAGCAAGCGTGTTCAAACGTTCACGTGCTTGAGGCATGTAGGTAACGATTTCGTTCAAAAGGTTGATAACGCCACGGTTTTGGAGTGCCGAACCAGCCATGATGGGAATCGTGTTAACGCCTGCAATACCCAAACGGATACCACGGATGGTTTCTTCACGAGTCAATTCGCCCACTTCGAAGTATTTATCAAGAAGGAATTCGTCGTTTTCAGCAGCCGTTTCCATAAGGGAAGCCTGCATTTCTGCAACCTGATCTTTCATGTTGTCGGGGATAGCGATTTCTTGAGGGCCGCCTTCCTTGAAAAGGTAAGCACGTTCTTGCAAAGCGTTGATACAACCTTGCATCTTGCCGCCTTCCATGATAGGGATTTGGATGGGAGCGATCTTACCTGCATATTTCGCACGGAGCGCCTGCACCGTACCAAGGTAATCTGCATTTTCTTTGTCCATACCGTTGATGAAGATGATGAGTGGTTTACCAAGCTTCAAGCAATATTCGATGATGGATTCTGCGCCGATGGGCAATACGCCGTTTGCACCGATAACCAAGCAAGCACCGCCTGCTGCACGAAGACCTTCGTTACGTTCGCCTTCAAAGTCGTAGTAGCCGGGAAGGTCGAGGATATTTACCTTAACGTCTTTCCACATTAAGTTTGCACAAGCGGTATAGATGGACATTTTCTTTGCTTTTTCAAGATCGTCGTAATCGCTTACGGTCGTCCCTTCAGGAACTTTTCCCATACGGTCGATTACGCCGCCGTTGAAAAGCATAGCTTCGCAAAGCGTTGTTTTACCCTCACCGCTGTGTCCGACAATCGCAATGTTGCGGATGTTTTCGCCATTGATACTCATAATAGTTTTCCCCCTGTTATAAAAACGAATTTTTATCGGTTGTTTTTGGGGTGCGAATGCCGTCAGCTTCTCTCGTGACCGACGCGTTTCGCTACGAAACCGATAATTGTTACCATTATATTATATTTTCTCACATTTTTCAAGGGGTTTTTAGAAAAAAGTTTTCATTTTTGTTAATTTTTTTTGTATAATCGTAAACTTTGGGGCAAAAGCAGGGACAAGGCTTGACAATCGCGTATAAAAGGAATATAATGTAGGGGAATAAGCAAGGAAAGCAGCGAAAAAATGAAAAGAATTTACCTTGACCACGCGGCGACCACGCCGCTGTCCGAAAACGCATTACAAAAAATGATGCCGTATCTTACGGATTGCTTTGGCAATGCCGATTCTCCGCACGCCATCGGCCGTGCGGCGGTAAATGCCGTGGATAATGCAAGGGATTGCTTGGCGGAGCGTTTGGGGGGAAAAGAGGGTGAGTTGTATTTCACCTCAGGCGGTACGGAGGCGGATAATTGGGCGATCGTCGGCGGTGCTTATGCACAAAAGACGAAGGGCAAAACGCACGTTATCGTCTCTTCCATCGAACATCACGCCGCCTTATATGCGGCGGAAAAGCTTGAAAAGGAAGGCTTCACCGTCACCTATCTTCCCGTAAATGCAGGGGGCATGGTTGAGGTGAACACCTTAAAAGCCGCAATGACGGAGCAAACGGGTTTGGTTTGTGTGATGGCGGTCAACAACGAAACGGGTGTTATTCAGCCGATAAAGGAGCTTGCGGAGGTTGCTCACCAACATGGTGCGTTGTTCTTTTCGGACTGCGTGCAGGCCGCACCTTATATGCCGCTTTGCGTGAAAGAATGGGGGGTGGATATGCTCTCGTTCTCTTCGCATAAGTTCTACGGCCCCAAAGGTTGCGGTGTGCTTTACATTAAGAGTGGTGTGAAGGTGGATCGATTCGTTGGCGGCGGTGAGCAGGAAAGAGGATTGCGTGGCGGTACGACCAACGTACCTGCCGTGGTAGGCTTGGCGGCGGCATATTGCGAAAATGAAGCCACCATGTCCGCGTCGAATGAGAAAATTGAACGCCTTTCAAGGCTGTTCATGGAAGGAATTTCCTCCCTTGGCGGAGTAATTGTCAATGGCGAAGGGGAAAAGCTCCCTGGGATATTAAACCTGCGCATACAAGGGGTTAGCAACGTGGATTTGTTGTATAAACTGGATTTGCAGGGGGTATGTATCGCGGTTGGCTCGGCGTGTGCGAGTGCATCGGTGAAGCCCAGCCACGTATTGCTTGCAATGGGCTTAACGGAGGCGGAAACCCGTGAAAGCGTGCGTATCAGTCTTGGTAAGGACAACACGGAAGAAGAAATCCGTTTTGCGGCGAAGGCGTTTGTCGAAGCGGTAGAAACTTTACGAAAATTTTAAGAGGTGCTAAAATGAATAAGTGGAAAAGAATAGCGGCGATTGTATTGAGTATCTGTTCGGTTGGTATGACCGCGATGGGTACGGGCTGTAAAAATAAGGAAACTGAACCCGAAAAGAAATGTGAACACATTTGGGACGTAGAGATTGTGAAGGATCCCACCTGCACCGAAAAAGGGGAAAAGAAGAAGACCTGTACCGAGTGTGGCGCGAAAGAAACGGAAATTGAAAGAGCAAGACACAGCCTTATAACCTTGATGAAGATTCCTGCTACCTGTACCGTCGCAGGGACTGTGTATAAAGCTTGTCAAAATTGCGAATATACAACGGAAGAAAGCATCGCACCCTTGGGACACAAGTATGTCAACAACGTTTGTGTAAACAACGGTTGCGGACATATCTACGAAGGTGGTAATGGTGGTCTCGGCGGGGGCCTTGGCGGTCTCGGCGGTGGAGTTGCGGGTGGAGAGCAAGACGTTGCTAAATCTAACTTGAGCGTGGCGACCTTTGATGGTGGCGTTGGTACCGAATGGCTGGTGGACGCAATTGCACGCTTTGAGGCGATGTACGCAAATACCAGCTTTGAGCCTGGAAAAATGGGTGTCAAAATTAATTTAGACGGCGATAAGAATAAGTATGCGGGTAACAAGCTTGCTGAAAGCGCTATGTTGAACAAAGACGTATACTTCACCGAAGCGGTAGATTATTATACCATGGTGCAACAGGATATGGTTGCAAATATTAGCGACGTTGTTACGGGTTCGATGGCAGCTTACGGCGAAAGCGGTACGATTGAAGACAAGCTCGATTCTACCACGAAAGCCTTTATGACGGCAAAAGACGGCAACTATTATATGATTCCCTTCTACGATGGGTTCTATGGTTTTACCTACGATATAGAACTCTTCGAAGAAGAAGGATTCTACTTTGACGATGAGGGCGACTTCATTAGAATTGATTATTATGCGAGTGTAACGGCATTTGAAGCTGCAAAATCGAACGGCCCCGATGGTATAGACGGTACGTACGACGACGGTCTTCCTGCGACCTATGAACAGATGATCGCACTTTGCGACCAAATCGTTGCAAAGGGCTACGTTCCTTTCTGCTATTCTGGTAACTACACCGGTTACGTAGACAGATCCTTCTTCTCGTATGCGGCTGACTACGAAGGTTATGGCGCATTCAACGTGAACAACACCTTCAACGGTACCGTTCAGGTAGTAAAGACGATTACGGAAATCCCTGGCCAAATCGAAGCAAACATCACCATGGAAACGGTTGCAATCACCGAAGACAACGGTTACATGTTGCAAAAACAAGCTGGTAAATACTACGCATTGAAGATGCAAGAAGCATTGTTCGGCACCACGAAGTATATCGGCGGTACTTGGAACGCAATGGATTATACTATTGCACAAAGCGAGTTTGTTAAGAGTAAATACGCAACAACCCGTTACGCAATGCTTGCGGAAGGTGTTTGGTGGGAAAACGAAGCGACGCCCGCCTTTGAAGAGCTGGAAACCCTTAAAGGCGAATCCAAGATGGATAGACGTTTCGGCTTTATGCCCGTACCGAAAGTAAATGCAGCTGCTGCTGGCGATCAAACGATGCTCTCCGCAAATCATTCATTCGGTTTTATTAACAAAAACTGTGAAAATATGGAACTTGCAAAAGAATTCATGCGTTTCTTGCATACCGATGCGGAAATGTCGAAATTCACCGCAAAGACGTCGGTCCCTCGTTCGTTGAACTACACTGTATCGGAAGAAGATAGGGCGACGGCTACTACCTATGGTAAGAGTATTATTGATATGAGACAAAATGCAAACGTTGTATATGCTTATTCGTCGACGAATCTTGTTATCAATAACTCTGCAAATTTTGAAATGAGTATTTGGTTGGGTGTAGCACTTATCGACGGTAGAACGAGAAACAGCGCGTTTACTTCCTTCAAGGACGGCAACGCAACGGCAATGAGCTTCTTCAACGGCTTGTACAACTATCAACAAAGCAAGTGGAGTAGCTTGATTAGATAATTTACTGACTTTTACGGAAGGGTGGTAAAAATGTGAAAATTTTTCTCACGAAAATCGTAAAAATGCCCTTTTTAATTCTTTACTATTTCAAAAAAGTATGTTATAATACATTTAGACCAAAATTCTGGAGGTAATCAAAATGGCTCACGTAATTTCTAACGAATGTCTTGCTTGTGGCGCTTGTGCAGATACTTGCCCCGTTGGTGCAATTGCTATGGACGATGCAAAAGGTATCTACGTAATCAACGGCGACTGCGTTGACTGCGGTGCTTGTGAAGATGCTTGTCCCGTTGGCGCAATCAAAGCTGAATAATTCACAACAGTTAAGAAAAAAGGAAAGACACCTCGTTTGAGGTGCCTTTTTTCTTTTGTTTTACCCGATAGGGGGAGCTATCGGGGTTTGTATTTTACGCAATTATCGGAAGATTATCCGTTGCGGTTTTTACATCGGTTGAGGGAGTTTGTCGCAGCGTCCTTCAACGCCGCAACCCTCTTGCTCAAACCGAGCAACAATTTCTCGAACAAGCCCAAAAGAAGCATGTCGAGACCGTACAGATGCAACAATAAGACCACTTTTGCCTTCATAAACTCTCTCCTTTTTTGACAATTTATCCTGCAAGCGCTCTATTATATGCAACTATTGGAAGAGAAGGGTGGGAGGGATCCTCTCCACGCCCTGTCCGTCGTGCAAACAGTATAACACGCATTTTTCCCTTGTCAAGAGGGTACTGACACCTTTTTTCGTATTTTCTTCAAATAAATATCTTGACAAACATTTGTTTTTGTTTTATAATAGAAAGTAAGATGGGGTGAAAGGGCTTGTCAGGGATTACTCGGGTAAGATTTTCACCTGAAAGGAAGAAAAAAACGGAAAAACGGTTATGATTATTCTTGGTATCGACCCTGGGCTTGCAACCTTGGGTTACGGCGTAATTGAAAAGGACGAACGGGGCAATTTCCGTGCGATTGATTGCGGTGTTGTCACCACGCCCAAAGAAGAGGGCTTGCCCGTACGCCTTGCGATGCTGGAGGAGGGCATAAACAAGCTTTTGGAAAAATTCCACCCCGATGAAGTGGCGATGGAAGAGCTGTTTTTCTCGAAAAATATCACAACGGGTATCGCCGTGGCACATGCACGTGGGGTGGCGATGCTCACTTGCGTAAAGGCGTGTGGACGGTTGTACGAATACACCCCTATGCAAATCAAACAAGCCTTGACGGGATACGGTAAAGCGGATAAAAAGCAAATGCAGGCGACGGTTACTTTGCTCCTGCGATTAAAATCCGTACCAAAGCCCGACGATGCTGCCGATGCTTTGGCGATTGCACTTTGCCATGGCTTTGCGGGACGGTTTGGCGAACTCTTTGCGGTTAGCAATATGACAAGGACGAAGGGGAACAACACCGCACCCACACCCACCACTTATCAAGAGTTGATGGCGGCAGGGCAAAAATCCTCCAAACGCACGAAATCCTCGCAGGGTTTTTCCTCCTTGCAGAGTGCGAGTGCGTTGCAAAAGGCAACGGGGATTGCAGGCGTAACGGGGGTAGGAAGAGCTTCCTCTGTACGGGTAATAGAGCCGTCAAAACCGAAAACGACGGCACCAGGTAAGCGTTCAACGCAAAATAAGGAGCAAAAATAATGATTGCGTATTTGAGAGGTAAAGTATTAACCACCACCACCGAAACGGCGATTTTGGATGTGAACGGTGTGGGGTATGAGATCTATTGTTCGCGTGGGGCGTTCCGTAAGACCAACGTGGGCGAGGTTGCTGAATTGCACACCTACTTGCAGGTGAAAGAGGACGGGATGACCTTGTTCGGGTTTGAGAGCGTGCGTGAAAAGGAAATGTTCTTAAAGCTGATTTCTGTACCCAACGTAGGGCCTAAAATGGGTATTGCGGTATTTGGTGCGTTGAGCGTGGACGAGTTTGCTACCGCCATTGCCACGGCGGACGTGAAACGTTTGAGCACGGTGAAAGGGCTTGGAAAAAAGACGGCGGAAAAGATTGTGTTGGATTTGCACGGTAAAATTTCCGCGGCGGAGATTTTGAGTGCGAACGGTGACGACTTATCGGCACCTGCCACCACCCCCACTGCCAAATTATCGGCGTTGGACGAGGAGGCTGTGTCTGCATTGATGGGGCTTGGCTTCACCCGCACGGAGAGTGTGAATGCGGTGAAGAAGGCGCGAGATATGGGTGCAAACACCGTGGAAGAAATTATTATGAAGGCCTTGCAGGGCGGAATTTAAGCGTAGGGGAAAGCTATGTTGTTTGAAGAGGAAGAATACGGCGCGGACGAAAATTTAGTCGTTAGCACGAAAACGGAATACGATGCGGAGGAAAACGTTCTTCGCCCGAAGGTGATGTCCGATTACGTCGGTCAGCAAAAGGTGAAGGAAAATTTGAGCGTCTATATTGCGGCGGCAAAGTCGCGTGGGGAGGCGCTTGACCACGTTTTACTGTACGGTCCTCCCGGGCTTGGTAAAACCACCCTTTCGCACATCATCGCCAACGAGCTTGGCGTGTCGATTAAGCTGACCAGCGGTCCTGCTATCGAGCGTTCGGGGGACTTGGCGGCGATTTTGACCAACCTCAACGAAGGGGACGTCTTGTTTATCGACGAAATCCACCGTTTGAACCGTTCGGTGGAGGAAATTTTATACTCCGCAATGGAGGATTACGCCCTTGATATTATCGTGGGGAAGGGGCCTTCGGCGAGAAATATCCGTTTCCCCTTGAAGAAATTTACCCTTGTCGGTGCAACCACCCGTGTGGGGATGCTTGCCGCTCCCTTGCGTGATCGTTTTGGGATCGTAAATCGTTTGGAAATGTATACACCAAATGAGTTGCAGGAAATCGTTTCTCGTTCGGCAAAGGCGTTGGGTATTGCTATTGAAGATGATGCGGCGGCGGAAATTTCCCGTCGTAGCCGTGGCACCCCTCGTATCGCCAACCGTCTTTTGAAGCGTGTGAGAGATTTCTCGGCGGTAAAAGGCAACACAACGATTACCCGTGCGGATGCGAGATTTGCACTCTCCCGTTTGGAAATTGACGATTACGGTTTGGACGAAACGGATAGAAACCTGCTTCGTGCCTTGATCGAGAAATTTGGTGGCGGTCCGACGGGTTTAGAAACCTTGGCGGCGACCATCAACGAGGATGCCAACACCATCGAGGACGTTTACGAGCCTTACCTTTTACAGCTTGGGTTTATCGCACGTACCCCTCGTGGTAGAATTTGTTTAAAGGACGGCTACGCCCACATGGGATATGAGCCGAGCACCAAGGCAAGAAAACAGCTCTCGATGTTCGAGCTGGACGATTAACAGAGGAGATTGATAGGGGGGTATTGGTATTCGTTTTGGTGTTCATCGTGACATTCTTTGGTGATTTATTAAAAATGAAATAATAGACAGGGCAGGTATGCGTTGAAAATAAAATAGGCATACCATGTATTTGGTGAAATAAAGATTATGCAAGAGAAAGTACAATATAAAAAGAGCGATTTTTACTACGATTTGCCCGAGGAACGCATCGCGCAAACCCCTGCGGAGCCACGTGATTCCTCTCGCCTTCTCGTATACGATCGCAAAGAAAAAACCATCACCGACAAGGTGTTTCGTGATATCACCGATTACCTGCAGGCGGGTGACGTACTCGTTGTAAACAATACGAAGGTTATCCCTGCGCGTATGTACGCCCTTACCAAAAACGGCGGCGTAGTGGAGGTGTTGCTTCTGAAACGCTACGACTTGAATACCTGGGAGGTGTTGATGCGTCCTGGGAAAAAGGGTAAAATCGGCGTGACGATGACCATTGGCGATAAGCTTTCCTTCACCGTAAAGGATATCACCGAAACGGGGGAAAGAATTGTAGAATTTTCCTACGAAGGTGCGTTTGAGGACGTTTTAAACGAGGTAGGTACCATGCCATTGCCTCCGTATATCCGCGCGAAGCTTGAAAACCAAGCCCGCTATAACACGGTATATAGTAAAGTGGACGGCTCGGCGGCTGCACCGACGGCAGGTTTACACTTCACCGATGGGCTTTTACAAAAATTAAAGGACAAGGGGGTGGAGGTTGCCGAGGTGTTATTGCACGTGGGCTTGGGTACCTTTAGACCTGTCAGCGAAGAGATTATAACTGACCATAAAATGCACTCCGAGTTCTATGAAATTGGGGAGAAGGCGGCGGAAACCATCAACCGCGCGAAGAAAGAAGGCCGCCGTATCATTGCGGTGGGTACCACCTCGGTGCGTACCTTGGAGAGTGTGGCTGCGGATGACGGCACGGTGCGTGCTTGCAGCGGCAATACCGAGATTTTCCTTTATCCACCCTATAAGATGAAATGCGTGGACGGGTTGATTACCAATTTCCACCTTCCCGAAAGCACCTTGATTATGTTGGTTGCTTGTTTGACAGGCAGGGAAGAAATTTTGAACGTGTACAAGTATGCGGTGGAGAATAAATACCGTTTCTTCAGCTTCGGCGACGCGTGCCTATTCTTATAAACGGCGCATCTCTTTGTCGCGTTTGCGTTTTCCCTTGCTCAT
Organism: Candidatus Scatosoma sp.; assembly: GCA_045643825.1. Classification (GTDB taxonomy): domain Bacteria; phylum Bacillota; class Clostridia; order Christensenellales; family Borkfalkiaceae; genus Scatosoma. The sequence continues at coordinate 66,729 of JAZRFV010000012.1, read as the reverse complement.
TTACTACTTGTAAACTCCCATCGGGAAAGCCACGCGCTTCGCGACCTGCTTGTTTCTAAAAATAGGCTAACGGCTTAACGGGTGTGAGCCTTGTCTTGCTTGCTTCTACAAAGAACTCTATGGGTTAAGGCTGGTTCGCATTGACCTGCTTGTTTCTAAAAATGGGCAGAGTGTGAGGCTTTTTTGGAAAATGCTGTTTATTAAAAATTAGCCTCAATTCTTCACTATTCATTATTCATTTTTCACTATTCACTTTTACTTATTACTTATTACTTTTTCCAAAACCGCCTACCCAGGTATGCGTTGAATTACATTTTAAGGGGAAAAATATGAACAATCATACGAAAAATAATCAATCGGGCGAGGACTATTTAGAGAGTATCTTGATGATCAGCAAATACCAGCCTATCGTACACCGTATCGACGTCGCGAAGCGCATGGGCGTTTCGCAGGCGGCGGTAAACAAGGCGGTAAAGCTCCTCGTGGAAAGAAACTACCTCTATGAGGATGGCAAACACCTCTACCTCACCGAAGAGGGCAAAACGTACGCTGAAACGGTGTACGAAAAGCATTGTATCATCCGTGATTACTTGCTTGCCTGCGGCGTTTCTATGTCGGCGGCGGAGGAAGATGCCTGCAATATGGAACACGTTATCTCGGAAGAAACCTTCTCGATGATGAAAAACACCTTGAAAAAGTAAAAGGAGGGGCAATCGCCCTTCCTTAATTTTATATATAATCATTATGTTAAAAAAATAACTTTTTTGGTAAAAATTTCTTAACCACGGTTTATTTTTGTTTGACAAACGCATAAAATGGTGATATAATACATAGGAATAACGGAGAACAATCCGCTTTTTCTTTCGGGTTAAAACTTAACCACGGTTAAGAAATTAAGGAGTAGAGTATGAAGCTTTTATCTCAATTAGAAATCGGTGAAAGAGCCACGGTATCGGTGGTACATGGTGAAGGGGCGGTACGCCGTCGTTTGTTTGATATGGGCATTACCCCTGGTGCGGAGGTATATTTGAGAAAGAAGGCACCCTTGGGGGATCCTATCGAAATTTCTCTTCGTGGGTATGAGTTGACGTTGCGAAAATCCGAAGCCGCCAACGTCGAGGTGAAGTAAGTACCACTTCTACGCTACGCATTTCGTTGTCGGTGCTCGGTTACGTACTACTTGTACGCTCCCTCGCACCTTCTAGAACTGCTTGCGTATAAGAGGTACTTGTATGTTCTCTCGCAGCTCCTAGAACTACTTGTGCGTGAGACGTATTTGCGTGCGTTTACTTCTTGTATACGCCCTTACACCTCCTAGAACTGCTTGCGTATTAGCGGCCCTTCGTGGGAGTGGTGTACGCGAGCTGTATTTTAACCCAAACTACAAAATTCGACAAAAATAGCTGTTCCACATGGAACTTTTTAAGATAAAATAATAAGGTGACAGTATGTTAAGATTTGCATTAGTTGGCAATCCCAACGCAGGGAAAACCACGCTATTCAACGCCTTGACGGGCAGTACCGCACACGTGGGAAACTGGCCAGGCGTTACGGTAGATAAGCGTGAAGGGACCTATAAAAAGGGTGATAATCCCGTCGATATTATCGACTTGCCGGGGATCTACTCCCTTTCCCCTTACACCCCTGAAGAGGTGATTGCCCGTAACTTCATTTTGGACGAACGCCCCGATTGTATTATCAACATCGTGGACGCAACCAACCTTGAAAGAAACCTTTACCTCACCACGCAGCTGATGGAGTTGGACGTACCGATGGTGGTGGCGCTCAACATGACGGACGTTTTGGATAAAAACGGCGATCGTATCGACGTGAAGTCCTTGGAAAAGCGTATCGGCTTGCCCGTGGTAGAGATTTCCGCCCTTCGTGGCAACAACGTGGAAGGGCTGATGAACAGGGCGATGGAGGCGTTGAAAAACCCTCGCAAGGCGGTCAGTGTTTTGAAGGAATCGGCACTCGGTTCTGCCATTTCCAATGCGGAAATCGCGTTAAAACTGAAAGAGGTTGACGAACCCTTGTTTCACGCGGTAAAGCTCGTGGAAAAGGACGCCATTGAGGTGAATAACCATCCTGCGGAGGCCCGTGCGGCGGAGGCGTTTATCCGTGAAAACGTAGTAAACGATCCCTTCAACGGTGACACGGAGGCGGCGATTGCGGATGCGAGATATAAGTACATAACCACGCATTTTTCCACCACCTTAACCCGCGCAAGAAAGTACGGTTACGACCATCTTTCCAAATCGGATAAAGTGGATAAGGTACTCACCCACAAATGGGCGGGTATCCCCATTTTCCTCTTGATTATGTTTGCTATTTTCCACATGACTTTCTCAGCGAATTTCCTTTATCTTGGCAGTCTTATCCCTGCCTTTGGCGAATGGTGCGGTGTGGAAGGCAATGCGGTAAAAACCATTTTCTTCGGCGATGGCTTAAACTCTCCTGGGACGATACTGTTTAACGCTATGGAGCTGTTTACCGGGGCGATGGGAGAATGGTTGGCGCTTGGTTTTGAAGGGCTTGGCGCAAACCCCATCATCGTCAGTCTTCTTGTGGACGGTGTGTGGGGAGGTATTGCTTCCGTGCTTTCCTTCCTGCCCCAAATCTTGGTGTTGTTCCTTTTCTTCTCCATTTTGGAGGACAGCGGTTATATGGCGCGTGTAGCGTTTATGCTGGATAGAGTTTTTCGTCGTTTCGGGGTGTCGGGTAGAGCGTTTATGCCCATGATTATGGGCTTTGGCTGTTCGGTGCCTGCGATGATTAACACTCGTACGATGGCGGACGAAAGAGAAAGACAAGCAACGGTGCGTGTTATTCCTTTCTTCTCCTGCGGTGCGAAAATGCCCATCTTGTTGGCAATTTCGGGGGCGATTGCACAGCAGGTAAGCGGTATAAACGCCGATATCATCACCTATTCGATGTATCTTTTGGGTATTGTGGTGGCGCTGATTTCCTTGTTGGTAATGAGAAATACCACCCAAAGAGGTGAGGCTTCCCCCTTTATTATGGAGCTTCCCACCTACCACATGCCTGGGTTTAGAAACCTGATGTTGCACCTTTGGGATAAGGCAAAACACTTTATCCAAAAGGCGTTTACCATCATTTTGATGTCGTGTATTGTGATTTGGTTCTTGTCTAACTTCGGTTGGAGTTGGAACTACGTCGGTGAGAATATGGACGAGTCCATCCTTGCCTCCATTGGGCGTTTGATTCAGCCCTTGTTCACCCCCCTTGGCTTTGGCAGTCAGTTAAACGAAAACGGTTGGGTTTTTGCGGTGGCGGCAATTCTTGGTTTGATTGCGAAAGAGGACGTTATTGCGGCGTTTGGCGCTTTGGCGGCGTGCCTTGGCGGTACGCTGGTTGGCGGGATGGAAGAAGGCGTGGAAGAGGTTGCCGTGATGATTGCGGCAACGGGTATCGAAATCCCTGCCTTGATTTCCTTTATTGCATTTAATATGTTGACCATCCCTTGCTTTGCGGCGGTGGCGGCGGCAAGAGGGGAAATCGGCAAAGAAAAGTTTAAATGGACGCTTCTTTTCTGGATCGTGGTTTCCTATTTGACCTCTACGGTTGTTTATACGGTTGGGCAGTTTGTATGGCCCGTGATTATTTGGCTTGTCGTTGCGGTATTGGCTTGGGTTGGTATTGCAATGTACGATAAATACGCAAACAAAAAGGAAGCGGAAAAGCGCCTTTTGAATGCGAAAAAGTAAGTAAAAACCCCCATTTGAAGGGGGCAGGTATTTGATGAGTGGCTTACGACGAGTTTTTCGTTGTAAATCCATCGTCAAAGGAAGGAGTAATATGTCTTGGGTTGATTATGTAATAATTGCCGTGCTGGCGGTGGGTGTTTTGGGAATCATTGCCTACCTAATCAAAGAAAAGCGGCAAGGAAAGTCGGGTTGCGGTTGTGGATGTAGCGGTTGTCCGCACGCGAATGCATGTGGGGCTGCGAAGGCTGAAAAGTCTTCGAAGGAACCTATTGAAACGGCTACGGATGAAAATGACGGCAATATTTAGAATAAAAAGGAGCGACGATGCAGTCGCTCCTTTTTTTCATTTTTACAATTAAAATAACATCATTGCAATGGCGATCCCTTCTAACAAACCCAAGTGCAGGGGGTAGAAGATATAGAAGAAGTATTTCATATTCGCCTTTCCCTTTTCGCCGTTGTATAAGAGCAGGATGGGGATTGCGAGGAAACAATAGATACGGATGGACGATGGCATAAAGTACGTATTGGAAAATACCAAAGGGAACATGGGGATTGCCATACATAATATACGCACGGGCAAAATGTCCAATTTTCCCAAAATAGTGGGGGCAGGTATGCGATGAAAGTCAAAAATCGACGCGCATACGGGCAATAAACAACCCCAAAATCCGTAATCTATCTCAACAATTGTGCAGAGGAAGTAGGTGCCCGTAACCAAGGCGGCGAACAACAGCCAGGCACAAAGAATACGCAAGGAGTTGGGTTTTTCCGCAAAGGTGCACTTTTTGGCAAACTGCAATGCATAAATCATTAAGGTGGAGAGGGAAAAGGTGATTAAAATGCCAAGGTAAATGTACGATGGATCAAAGATAAAATAGACCAGCTGACAAGCGGCGCCCAAGCCAAACAAAAGAAGAAAATGTTTCCATTTGTTCTTGGTATATCGACACCCCTCGGCAATTGCAAAGGCGAAGATGGGCATGGATATTCTGCCGATTTTGCGCAGCACCACGCTGGAAGGGAAGAAAATCAACCCAAGATGGTCGATAAACATAAACACCGCCGCAATCAGCTTGATGGTGTTGCTGTTAAAAATGCGTAACTTTTTCAAGGCTTCCATAGGGTTACTTTCCATTTTGTTTCGCGTTTTTTTGCGCTTGCTTTTCTTCTTTCTTTTGCGCCTTTGCCTGTGCTTTTTCTGCCTTTTTTGCCTGTTTTTTCGCTACCATTTGCGCGTGTTGTTCACGCTTTTTTTGTTTTAAGGCTTCTTTGCGTTCTTCCTTTAATTGGATAAGCACCTCCCGGGATTGTGTGGTAACGATTTCGTCTTCCACCTCTCTTCCACGGATTTTATCGAAGAAGTTTTTCGTTTTTAACACGGGTTCAAAGTCCATTTTTAAAGCGTCGAAGAACAAGGATCTGCGCTTTTCAACGGCGGCGATGACCAAACTGAACAACAGCTCTAACACCCACGCAAGCAACATAAAGACGAGTAAGATAATCGAAATTAAGGACTTGATGGTGACCGTTTCGTAGGCGGTAATGCACAAGCCGTAGATGGAAATGGTAAGGGTGAACAGCTTAATTAAGCGTTTTCCCCATTTATACACACGCTTTAATATTTGTTTTGTGGTTTTGGAAATATCGTTGTCGTGTACGTAAATCATAAACCCGACGTATCCGATGGAAAGGACAAGCAGGACGATATTTGCAATCAAAATACCCAACCCTACGCAAAGGGCGTAGATAAGATAAGCAATTTGGAAAACCTGCAAGGAAAGGGTAAGCAAAAATGCCAACCGCTTCAGGTCGTCTACCGTTTTTGAAAAGACACTTTGCGTATAATCAAACATACTTTTCACCTCGTGAAATTATTTATTTTTATCCCCGTCTAATTTGGGTGGTTTGCCGAAATAACTGTAAAAGCCGCATACCAGGTTCGCGTTGAACAGTTTTTTCTTCTTATCCGCGGTCTTACCAAAATACCTTTCAAACCCTTCCAAAGAAGTTAAAATATAGGCGTTCCAATCGGGTAAAGAACGGAAGGCGTTGCCTACGTCTCGCATCAAGGTACGCACCTCTTTTTCCTCGCTCAAACGCTCACCGTAAGGGGGATTGGAAAGCAGGATGCCGTACTTTTTATCGCATTTGAACTTTCTCGCATCCGCAACGGTGAAACGGATATGCTTATCCACACCTGCACGCTTTGCGTGGTATTGTGCGATGGAGATGGCTTCCTTGTTGATGTCGCTGCCGAAGATAACGGGCTGTGCGGTTTTCAACTCACCGTCAAGGGCTTCTTCCTTGGCAAGCTGTAAAATGCCCTTCGGGGCACAAGCCCATTTTGTAAAGTCAAAATCACGGTTTTTCCCAGGTGCGATATGCAGGGCCTTCATTGCCGCCTCGATGGGCAGGGTACCGCTTCCACAAAAGATATCCGCAAAGGGCTTTTCGATGTCCTTGTCGGGGTTGTAGAAGGTGCTATCGATAAGGCCTGCCGCCAAGGTTTCCTTTAAAGGAGCGCTGTACGCAAGCGAACGATAACCGCGCTTGTGCAAGCCATCGCCCGAGGTGTCAAGGGTGATGGTCACTTCGTCTTTGTAGATAGAAACGCCGACGATGGAGCGGGCACCCGTTTCCGAAAAGGTTTTTCTACCCGAACGAATTTTGTCCGCAAGTCGGGAGATAATTGCCTTCTTTGCCACTCCACCCGCCGCTTTTATCGCTGCAAGCTGGCTCTGAACACTCTTACCGTCCATCAAAATCTTTGATTCGATGGTCAGCCAGTTTTCCCAAGGGATATTATAGATGCCTTCGTACAATTCGTCAAAGGTGACGGCGTGGAAACGATCGAGGACGATTAATACACGCTCGCCACTACGCAAAAATACGTTAAGACGGGCGATGTCCTGCCAATCGCCTTCCAGCTCTAACCGACCATTGTCGGCAGGGGCTTTGTCAAAACCCAAGGACGAAAGCTGACGTTTTGTTGTTTGCTCCAAACCGGAGGCTACGGGAATTAATAGTTTCATAACGCCTCTATTATAGCGTTTTTTATTACACTTGTCAAGTTGTATTGACAAAGCCGTTGAAATGGGGTATAATGTTTTTATGAAAAGGAATTACGAGCTGCTGATGCAGGAACAATTGAAGGGGGTGGAGAAGGGGACGAGGCTGTTGTTACACAGCTGTTGTGCGCCCTGTTCGTCCACTTGTTTAGAGCGGTTGAAGGAGTATTTTACCGTCACGGTGCTGTACTATAACCCCAACATTGACGAAAAAGAGGAGTACGAGAAGCGTAAAGCGGAGCAAATCCGTTTCTTGAAGGAAACGGGCTGGGCGGATTTTCTCGATTGCGACCACGATGCGGAGGCGTTTGCCGCCATGTCGAAGGGGTTGGAACAGGAGCCTGAACGGGGAAAACGGTGCTACCTTTGTTATGGGCTTCGTCTTGAAAAAACGGCGGAGGTTGCCAAGGCGAACGGGTATGATTGGTTTGCCACGACTTTGACTTTAAGTCCGCATAAAAATGCTGAATGGTTAAACGAAATCGGTGAAAATGCAGGGGGCAGGTATGCGTTGAACTATCTTTACACCGATTTTAAGAAGAAGGGCGGATACTACCGCTCGATAGAGCTTTCCGACGAATATAACCTGTATCGACAAGATTTTTGCGGTTGTAAATTCTCGAAGAGATAAAAAAGGACGAGGCTGTTGCTCGTCCTTTTTTATTAGTTTTTCGTTTCGGCGTTTTTCGATTCTCTTGTGCGTTGCTGTTTTTGTTTCATTTGCAAGGTGTGCGACAGCTTCATTTCTTGGATAATACATTTCACAAGGGAGTCTAAATCGCTACCTTCCTGATAATCCGCCGAGCAAATATAATTTACTCGGTTGTCGAGCAAGAGGTTGGTTACCTTGTTCTTTTTACCCTTCGGGTAAAGTGCAATGGAAACGCCCCCTTGCTTCTTCACGAAGGTCATGCAGGGGATGTCGGTGATCCCGTCGCCGAAATAGAGCATATTTTGATACGCAACCACACGCTCGGTCATCTTTTCGTTGACCTTTTTGTTGTCCGTTTCGTCGTAAATACCCTTGGAAATACGGAAAATATACTGCGTTTTTTGGGTATAGTTGATGGCAATCTTCGGCCAAACGGCGTTGCCCGTTTCGTCAAAGTAATACTGGCAGGCGAAAATCTTCTTAAATTCGTCCTTGATTGCCGAGCCGTCAATGATGTCCTTCAAGCCGCTGGAAATGATGTAGTGTTCGATATTCACACCGATGGATTCGCCGTACTGATTGATACGCTTGAACCAGTTCTGCACACCCTTGTAAAAATTGATATTTTTCCCCAAGGAACGCAAATATTCCTGCGTGAAGGGGATACCCTTTTCCTTGCATTTCGCCATCATGAAATACATATATCCAAGGATACCTTCCATGTAATTTTTCTTACGGAACGCCTCGGTTTCACCCCAAAATTCCTCACTCGTCATATTGAGGTTGGGGATAAAGCCGTAATCCTGCATGTCCTGGTCGCAAAGGGTTTTATCAAAATCGTACATAAACGCAATGGTAGGTTTCTTTTTCATAACAAAAGCTCCTTTTTTCCTGCAAGGGACACCCCCTGCTTTCGTAGTATAGCATAATTTTTTGGATAAGTCAATACCCCGTTATTCCGTCCCTTCAGGGGGTGGAAATGTGCTTCCGATAGGCAATGGGGCTGGTGCCCGTAATCTTTTTAAATACACGGTTAAAATGGCTCAAGCTATCATACGCAAGCTTGTTGCTGATTTCCAAAGGACTGCTGTCCGTATGTCGTAGAAGTGTACAGGCGTAGCTGATCTTCAAAGTGGTGACGTAGGATATCAAGGTGGTACCCATGTATTTGTTGAAATAGCCGTTTAGCATGGATTGCGAGTAGGGCGCAAGGGGGTAAATGTCCTTCAATTTCAGGGTGAAAACGTTGGGATCGTCGAGGGTTTGCAAAAACTCCGTCAGCCATTCGGGACGGGTGTTGTCGCTGGAGAATTTCTCAATCGTTTCCAGTTTTTCCGAAAGGAACAACGTCAATCTCACAATCACGCTCTTAATCATGGCGTAAATATTTTGCGATTGCAAGGAGTACTGGCTCAACCGCTCGATGGCGTCCAAAATAAACTCGAAATCCCTTTGCGGAAGGGTTAAATTTCTCGGCATATCCCATTGATTGATTTTTTCTAAAATATCGTCGTGCCACAACGCCGTTGTTAGCTCCTCTAACATCGCAGGGGCGATGGAAAAGTTGATATGGCGCGCTTCGTGGTTGTGATGGGGGAGGAATTGATGGAATTCGCCCGGCTTGATTAAAAAAAGCATTCCCTTCGATACAATGGTGGTTTTCCCGTTGTGGAAATGTCTTGCCTTGCCGTCAATCATCACGATAAACTCGTAAAAATCATGCTCGTGCAAGGAGGTGAAATTTTGGTAGCACCAATGGAAGTTAACCCCTTTTTCGGGGGAAGGGAAGCTGATATTGAACATTTTATGCTCGATTACGGTTTCCGAACGCTGTTTTGCCATGGTACACCTCCTTCATATTTTCTTCATTATACACCCAAAAATATCGTTTGTCAATAGCCTAATCACTAAAAATCACATTTTTATCATTAAATATAGCAAGACAGGAAAGAAGGGGTGTGATATAATAAAGTTGCGCGTATACTTTACGCGCGATAAATTATGTTTTTTACGCGTGCGTATATAGGGCGTGAGAGGACGACGGTCCGTGTAAAAAGCAATCGTAAAAATCAGCCCCGCGGGGCTTTCTTGCGTTCCCACGCAAGAAAAAAACTCTAATGGAAAAAACACCGTGGCTAGCTACGGTGAAAAGTAAAAAAAGAAAAATAATTTATATCTATAGGAGGATATTTAAGATGAAAAAAATCACAAAAGCATTTTCCTTGTTGATGAGCGTGCTTTGCGTAAGCGGCGCGTTTGCTGGCTGTGGCGGCGGCAAGAAGGGCGGCGGTAAGGTTGTAGACAACGCACTTACCATCAACATCAAATGTAGAAGAGCAGGTTTTGGTACCGACTGGTTGTACGAATTGAAGACCCATTTCGAAGAAGCTTACAAGGCGCAAGGCTACAAGGTAAACATCTTGACGCCCGACAACTCGATCAAAGACGACGTACTTATCAAAGAGTTGGCACTTGGCTACGACAAGACGAAGGTTGACCTTTACATTTCGAGTGGTGCTACCCCCGAACAGGTGGGTGTAAACGGTGATTACGGTGTGTTGGCAGAGGATATGAGAGATATCGTTTACAACAAGACGGCAATCAGCTACAGCGGCGCAGAAGAAAACGCAATCGTAGGCGACAAGATTTCCGCGGATATCCTTCCTTACATGACCGATTCCACGGGCGCTGTATATGCGTATAACTGGGCACAAACCTCCGGTGGTTTGGTTGTAAACACCAGAAAGTTGGCAGCATACGGCTTGGAAGAACCCAAGACCACGAACGAAATGTTTGATTGCTTTGATAAGATTTATTGCGGTTACAACGGCGTTGGTAGCTCCGCTCAATCGAAAACCTACCCCATTACCTACGTACCCGGTGGTAACGGTTACGCATTGTGCTTCCTTTACACGATGATGGCACAATACGACGTGGAATACTTCCATCAATATTTCTCTTTCGAAAAGACGAACGAAGAAGGCACGACGGTTAATTTGAGCGATGAAGAATGCTTTGCACTTTATCAGCACCCTGCATTGGCGGAAATGTTGGACGTTGCATATAGAACGTTCGATATGAACATCGCTGCACCTGGTTCCTTGGCACAAACGGTTGACCAAGCACAGGCGAAAATCATGGGTGACGTAGACGGCGCGGTATTTATGTTCAACGGTGACTGGATGTTGAACGAAGTTAAGCTCAACTACCAAAGCAAATTGAACGATATCGACTTCATTAACTACCCCGTAACGTCGGCAGTTGGTAAGAAGCTCTTCGGTGCAGGTACGGCGTATGGTATGAACGATGCAGATGCAGATGCAATGCTTTCCTACATCATCGACCTCGTTGACGCAAACAAATCGATTGAAGAAATCGTTGCAGACGTACAAACGAACAAGGGTATCACCATCACGGAAGCAGATGCAAAAGAAGTTGCAAGAGCAAGAGGTATTTCCTATTCGAGAGGTGTTGAACACGTTGCATACGTAACGAAGGGCACGACGAAGAAGGATATCGTAAGCTTGTTCCTTCGTATGATGAGCAGTGACGATTTCGGTAAGACCTTCAACAACACGGCAAACGGCACCAGCCCTTACTATGCAATGGAAAATACCACTTCGCAATACGCATTCGTACGTAATGCATCCAAGATCCCTACCAACAAGTATTTCTCGCTTATTTCCTTGTTCACGGGTGCACGTGGTTACAGAAAGCAATTGAACATGAACGGCTTGTTCACGACGCAGTCGCACTTGCCCGACTACATCTCTTCCACCAGCAAGGCATCCATCTACACGATTGATGGCGGTCACAACGGTAGCGATGCAAGCGTATACACGACGGCTGCGCAAAACTTCCTCTCGGCTGAATACACCAACGTTACGAAGAATTGGGCAGACAAAAAGGCAAGCGCTGGTTTGTAATAATCGGCAAACAAAAAAAATTGTTTAATGAAGTAAATTATCATGAAAGTAATTGAAGCGATTAAAACTGTATGGAATAATATGGTGGACGGCGTAAAAGGGTTCTTCGCCAACATCAATCGTTCCATCAAGAAAAATTATTCAAAGTTAGAGAGAAAGGACTTCTTATTCGCTTATTTGCTCGTCCTGTTCCCCGTTGCACAATTCATCATGTTCTGGTTTGTGGTAAACGCATCTTCGATTGCGCTCGCCTTCCAGGATGGTATGGGGGATTTCACACTCTTGAACTTTAAGACGGTGTACAACGCCTTTATCGACAAGGATATGCTGGGTATCAACCTCGGCAAATCCTTGGGGCGTTCCTTCTTACTTTGGATTATCGGCGAAGGGTTTATTTTCCCGATGACGCTGATTACCACCTACGTTTTGACCAGAAAGATTTTAGGTCACTACATATTCAGAATTATCTACATCGTACCCAGCTTGATGGGTGCAATCATTTGGACGTTGCTCGTAAAAGAAATGGCATCTTACTCGGGCCCTCTTACGAAGCTCTTGTTGAGGCTTGGTGTAGACTTACCCCAAGGCGCGCAAAAGTTCGGTTTGTTAAGACACGAGGATACGGCATTCGTTACCTTGATCGTGGTACGTTCCATTATGGGTATCGTTGGCAACAACGCCGTACTCACGGGTGCGTATACCCGTGTCCCTGCGGAGTTGTTTGAATCGGCGGAATTGGACGGTGCAGGCTTCTTCACCGAAATGTTCAAGATTGCAATCCCTTGTATTTGGTCGAGGATTTGTACCTTGCTTACCTTTGCGCTTTGCAGTATCTTTACCTGCGACTACAACGTGTACCTCTTCACGGACGGTACGGGTGGTTACGAAACCTCGACCATCGGCTTCCAGTTGTTCAACCTTACCTACCGCTTGTCCACGGGACAAGGTTCTACGGGTTACGGTTACCCTGCGGCACTCGGTGTTGTATTGACGGTAATGACGCTCCCCGTTGTGCTTGTTGGTAAGAGAATTCTTGAAAGAATGTCGGATAACGTGGAGGTGTAATATGACGAAGTTAAAGTTTAAAAATTCACCTTTAAGCGTGAAGATTATTTACATCTTCTTCTTCCTGATGTTCACCTTCTTCTGTTTCCTGTACCTGTATCCTTTGTTCTGGGCATTTATCAACTCGTTAAAGCCCATGAGCGAGTATGCAGAAAACAGTTTGGCATTCCCCAAAGAATGGAGAGTGGGGCATTACCTTGACGTATTTACCGAATTCCAAGCGGTGCCTCTTTCGGGCGGTGAGCCGTATCGTTATTTCGATATGTTGTTCAACTCCTTGTGGATTTTGATTGTACACGTAACGGTAAACGTTTGCTCCTCGGCGTTGCTTGCATACGCCTTGGCAAGATTCCGTTTCCCTGGTTGTAAGTTCTTGTACTCGGTGGTAATCTTCGCAAACACCATCCCCATCATCGGTTCCGGCCCTGCTGCGTATAAGTTGGCAATGGCACTCGGCTTAATCAACAACCCTTACGCAATTTGGTTGATGTGGGCATCCGGTTTCGACTTTGCCTTCATTGTATTCTATGGGTATTTCAAGGGTGTCAGCCCTTCGTATTCGGAATCGGCAAAGATGGACGGTGCAACCAACTGGACGATTTTGGTAAAGGTTATCCTTCCTCAAATTATCCCTTGTATCGTGGCAATCGCCATCACCCAAGCAATCGGTATTTGGAACAACTACTCGATTTCGATGGTATACATGCGTGACTATCCCAACCTTGCGTATGGTATGTATTTGTTCAAAGACAGTACCTTCCTCGTTGCGGACTCCATGCCCATCTACTTCGCGGCGGCAATCATTTCCTGCATACCCATTATTGTATTGTATGCGTCGACGCAAAACTTGATTTTGACGAATATGACGACGGGGGGCTTGAAAGGTTAATGGCTGTCTACGAGCAATATTTCGAGAAAAACAGCGGTAGAGTATTTCCTATCTATGGATACTCCCCGCCGCCCAACGGGCAATGGCAGCTCGACGATACCATTTTCACCACGGAGGATTTCCGTACGGCGGAAAAGTATAAGGAATATAAGGATTGCGGCTTCAACGTTTTGTTCTTACAACACACCGCACCGTACAATGGCGACGCTTGGGAAAAGAGTGAAACGAAGAAGGCAATGGACAACGCGAGAGAGGCGGGTATCGACAAGGTTATCCTTGTAGACCAGCGTATCTTCGAGTTATCCTTGATCCCTGGCGGTATCGTTGGCGAAGAAAAAAAATTCGCCACCGAAGAGGAGTTGGAAACGTTCGTTAGAAATTGTATAGCGGATTACAAGCACGAAAAGGGGTTCTACGGGGTACAGCTCCGTGACGAACCCTTCTACCCGTACTTAAAAACGATAGGGCAAATCTATCGTGCAATTAGAAAGGTAGATGCGAAAATTTTCGTGCATTGTAACCTGAATCCCTTGATTATCCCTTCGCTCGCGTATCAAATTTGCCCTCCTGGGGCGAATATGATCGAGAACTACGAAAATTACCTTTCTATGTTCTTGGAAGAAACGGGTACCGACCACATTATGATGGACACCTACCCTTTCACCAAGGCTCGTGATTGTATCAACGTAGGCAGGTATTATTTCGCAGGGCTGGAGTGTGTTGCAAGGGTATGTAAAAAATACGGTGTGGAAATGCATATCGTCGTACAGGCGTTCGGTATGCTTGCCCGTGAAAAACGGCATCACCGTTTCCCCACGGAACGACAAATGCAATATCAAAAGAACGTTTTGATTGGCTTTGGCGTAAGACAGTATTCCTACTTCACTTATTGGACGAAACAAATGAACCGTACGGACGGGGAGCACTTCCCTGACGGCGAGGCGATGGTGGACCGTAGCGGGAAGCCGACGAGAATGTGGCGTTACGTACAAAAAATCAACAAGGAGCTGACGGCACTTGCCCCGTTCCTTTGGGAATTTGACTACTGCACCAACGCATTCTTCGTAAATAAGCCCTTCTGCGTACAGCCTACCTTCTTGGAAATGGCAAGAGGGGGCAAGCTGTCCGAGGTGACGGACGTACAAGTGGATAGAGACGTAGTGTTCGTTTCCGAGCAGTACGACAAGAAAAATCAGCAGTACATGTACTGCGTAACCAACGTAACCGATCCCATTCGATACAAGAGAAAGTATCAAAAGGAAAATCAGGCTACGGTAGTGACTTTTAATGAAAAATACAACGCTGCCGACGTGTATTTTAAAGGAAAGTGGACGACGGTTGCCCTTGAAAACGGCAAATTGAACCTTTCCCTTTACAGCGGCGATGGTGTAATAATATTACCCTACAAGGAGTGACAAGATGAGAAAAATTTGGTTATCGTTATTGACGGCAATCACCTTTGCTTGCTTGCTTCTCGGCGTTGGTTGTAACAAAACCAAGGACGAGGGCCCTAAGCTTGCTTTCAACGAAGGATATTTGACGGAATACACCTTGGGTGACCCCATTATGCTCGACGAATATATCGATCCCTTCTTTGCGGACGATTATACGTTCACCTTGACCTGTGATGAAACGGGGCAGGAACGTGATTTGAAGATGATGGGGCAATGGACGACGGATAAACCCGGTATCTACACCATTACCTACACGGTAAATTCCGGTGAAATCACGGGTACGATCAGCGAAAAGCTCAACGTAGTCGTTCCCAAGGCAACTTGGCAATATTCCCGTCCCAACCTCAAGTATCGTGCAGGTGAAACGATGGATTTCACCACCTTGCAAAGAGGCTTGAACGTAATGGTTAAATCCTACTACTCGTACGAATTCTTCATGGATTCCGTAAGCTACTATGGTCAAAAGGAAAGCTTGAAGAATATGACCTCGTACACCTTCCTTGATGAAGGTATGTACAAGTTCAAATTCGGCGTAAAGACGGAAGACGGTCAGGTTTTGACGGCGGATCAAGAAATTGAAGTACGCGCGAAGCAGGTGCTTGCGGAAGGCGCGGAAGAATGGATGGCAGAAAACAACATCACGACCTACGAATATACCTACGTATCCCCCAACGGTAAGGTTACCTTGGACAGCGGTTACTACAGCAATATCGTAAACGACAACGTTCCTTACTTTGCATTCAACGGCGAAGAAGGTGTTGGCTACGATGCAGGTACGTACGTAATGACGGACTTCACGGGTAAAAACTTGCCCCAGGTTGCTTTCTTCTGTGACGAAGTAACCCCCAGCTACACCGATGGTAAAAATGGTATCCTTATATCCAACGGTATCACGGGTAACGACGGTAAGGACTACTACGGCACGAAGCTCAACATGAGCCGTTTGACGATTTGGGGCCCTCAAAAGGTATACTTCCCCGAATTCGATAACCGCGGTAGAATGTTGTCCACGGGTTCCGAAGCGGATCCTTTCCCCATCAGCTACCACGCATTGAATGAAAACGATTCTTATAGATATATTGTAGGTATTCAGGATGCAAGCAGCACGCACGTAACCGTTCGTATGCTCCTTATCAACCTGACGACCTTGGAAAGAGTGTGCGACTTCACGCAAAAGTTGACCAGCTCCTCTAGTCTTGGTACGCTTGACTTGTCCCCTGATTACTTCAAGGGTAGCATCGTATTGTACGGTAGATATGGTCAAAAGACGGTACTCGACAAGGTATATATGCCTTTCGAAGGACTTGGCGACATCTATGAGTTGGACCAAGCTGCTCCTTTCAAGAAGGACTACAAAGCGCAGTACGATTTGAACGCAACGGCAAACGTATCCGATTATATCGACATCCCTACGGGCGAATACGAATTTAAGGTATACGATCCTCAAGGTCAAGAGGTAGCAATCGACGAAAACGGCAACTTCACCTTCACGATGAGCGGTAAATATCGTTTGTTCTACGATTCTATGCAGGAAAACGTTCGTGCAAGTGCAGTTACTGTACGTGTAATGTACGATTTGGATAATCCTGTGGCTGCTGACTTCTACGAAATCGAAGGTGCAATCTTCGGCTTCGACGATTGGAACTATATCACGAACACGAAGAGCGACTTCATCAAGGAAGGCAGCCAGAGTATCGAATATTACACCATCAACAGCAAGAATGGTTCGATCACCATCCACCTTTCTAGAAGCTTTATGGACTTCGTATTCCTTTCGAGAAAGGTTGACGGTATCAGCTTTGAGGTTTACACCACACAGGCGGCAAGCTTCAAGCTCGCTGACCAAGGCAGAGCGGATAAGCTTCAACAGGATTATACGGGTAAAATCCCTGCGGAAACCTGGACGACGCTTACCATTACCCGTGATATGATTATGGCAAACCACGAGGTATACAAGGATAAGACCTTCTCGATTGCGGTAGAAGTAAGACCTACCGAAGCAGAGAAGTTCTTCGCGCGCGAAGTTCTTTATATTGATAATGTTCAGCTTGTTGTTGTACCTATCAGCGGTACCGTTGGCAAACAAGCACAGGCATTCTTGACGCAAAACAATATGGAAGCATACGGTACGAAGGAAATCAACGACGATATGTCGGCTGTATTGCGTTCTGGCAACTACCAAGGCGATTGGAACAAGATTACCAACGACGACGTACCTTACATTGCGTACAAGGGCAACTACACCGCAGGTAGCTACTTCGTTGTAGACTTTACGGGTAAGAACGTACCTCAGTTCTGCTTCTTCGTATCGGATATCACCGCTTCGTTGGTAGACGGTAAGGCAGGCCTTTACATCCATACGGGTATGATCAAGAAGAACGGCGAACCCGTTAGCCCTCACGACGGTGGCCGTGTAACCTTCCTCGGTCCTAACAAGATGGAATATAGAAGACCTGACGCAGACGGTCGTGTTCCTGGTCAATTCGGTTATCAGACGAACAACCCTGTCAACTCTCCCTTGTCCATCAACGGTTTGGTGGAAGGCACGCATTACAGATACGCAGTCGGTGTTAAGGAAGCAACGGTAGGCCAGATTGTCTTTAGACTTATTCTTATCAACCTTGATACGAATGAAATGCTTGTTGACTACGAATATAAGGTTCAGCAATCTTGGGTTACGGAAGAATACCTTGCAGGTGGAAACGTAGTAATGTACGGTAGATACAACACGGCAATCACCTTGGATAAGGTATATGCAGCATACACGGGTGTAACCGATATCAAGAAAATTGATAAGGTTGCCGAAGTTCTTGGTTAATAAAGGAGGAAGACAATGAAAAAGAGATTTTTATCGATCGCTTTGGCGATGATTTCTACCTTGGCGTTGGCTTTCAGTGGTTGTAACGGTAAAGGTGGCGACGAGCTCGATTTAAATGGTAAGAAGGTACCTGATTATTCCGATTCTACCTTGCAGTTTGACTTCTACGGCTATTCCGCGGCATCGAACGGCGAATGGACGATTGACGGTGTGAAATATTCCGCAGGTCAAGACTTCCGTACCGTGGAAAGAATCAAGGAATACAAGGATGCAGGGATGACCATTTACTTCCCTCAACACCAAGCGTACTACAACGGTCAGGACTTTGAAACGAGCCAAACCAAGAAAGCATTTGAGGATGCTTTGGAGGCAGGTATTGATAAGGTTATCATCAACGATACCCGTATCCAATCCCTTTCGAAGCCCGCTGAAAAGGATGCAGTTGGTTTGATTGGTGAAGGGAAGCAGTTCGCAACGGAAGAGGATTTGGATGCACTCATTGCTGAATACATGGCTCCTTACAAGGATCACGAAGCCTTCTACGGCTTGATGCTTGGTGACGAACCTTTCTGCTACCACGCGGAAAACTACGGTCAAATCTACCGTTCGATTAAGCGTGTATGCCCTGATGCGTACATTCAATACAACCTTAACCCCATCACGGCAGGTACGGGTATGAACGCGAATGGTAAGAGAAACATCGACGTTCGTTTCCCTGAATTGAAGGAAGGGGACGAAGGCTATGGTGCGGAAAAAGATTCTCAAGAGGAATTGATTGCTCGTTATAAGGCGTACATCCGTTTGTTCATGGATAAGACGGGTGCGAAGTATATCCAATACGACCAATATCCTTTCAGAAGTGCAAGCAAGGCGGATGAATATTACCTTCTTGGCTTGCAGGTAGTATCCGAACTCGTTAAGGAATACGATGCGGAATTCTATTTCGTAACGCAAACCTACGGCCAACAGGAAGGTGCGCTTGGCAACCCCAGAATGTTGTCGGAGGCAGACCTTTACTGGCTCAATAACATGTTGGTAGGCTTCGGTATTAAGCAAATCTCCTACTTCACCTATTGGACGAAGTCGGACAACAACACCGAACACTTCATTGATGGTAACTCGTTCATTACCTGGTATGGTGAAAAGACGAATATCTACTACTGGATGCAAAAAATCATGGCGGAAGAACAGAAGTTTGCACCTACGGTTTTGAACTTTGATTATCAAACGAGTAAGGTTTATATGGTGCAACCTACCATCTTCAATGCAGGGTATGCACTCCGCACGATTGACACGGCGGACTTCCAGGCAGTGACGTCGGTGGAAGTCAACAAGGAAGTTGCACTTGTGACCGAATTGTACGATAATGTGAAGGGCTACTACATGTATATGATCCAAAACATCGTAGACTCCGTAAACAAGGGTAGTAAGGCATTCCAGACGACCACGGTAACCTTTGATGAAGACTACACCCACGCAGTAGTATACGTGAAGGGTGAAAAGACCGTTAAGAAGCTCGACGAAGGTAAGCTTGTTGTTAAACATAAACCCGGCGAAGCTACTTACGTTATCCCTTTCTAATGTAGACTTTACGGGAAAACGCTGTGAAATACTACGCAATACGCTCGGTTACGTACGTCCTGTACGCGCCCTCGCGGCTCGCTTGTCTTTCTTGCGTTTTCCTCGTAAGAAAAATGCGGTGACCATAAATGAACCGCAAAAAAAAATTTGAACTTGATAAACAAGTTATTTTGTTTGTAAAAAATATTAAATTTGGGAGGAAAAATATGAACAAAAAACTCAAAGCATTGTTGACGTGTTTGGCATTGACGACCTCGTTAGGCGTAATTGCTGCCTGTGATATGGCTGGCGGAAGCTCGGATACGGGTTCTGAAAGCGTAGCAACCTCTACGCCCATCACCAGCAGCACGGCATCTGAATCCACGCCGGAAGTGGAAGGCCCTACGATTTCGTTCGTAGCAGATGGGGAAGTGATTAAATCCGTTATGTACGCCGCTGATGCAACCGAAATCAGAGGTATTCCCGACGTGCCTGCAAAAGCTGGTTACACGGGTGTGTGGGAAGAATACACGCTTGACGGCACCGACATCACTGTAAACGCAGTTTACACGGCAATCGAATACACCGTAACCTTCACGGCTGATGAGGAAACGATCGCTACGGAAACCTACACGGTAGAAGACAAGGACATCACCGCACCTGCAGTACCTGAAAAAGCTGGTTACACGGGTGCATGGGAAACGTACGAATTGACGACGGGCAACATCACCGTAAAAGCAGTGTACACCGCTATCGAATACACCGTAACCTTCACGGCTGACGGCAACGTAGTTGCAACCGTACCTTACACGATTGAAATGAGCACGATTGAAGAACCTACCATTCCTGCAAAGGAAGGCTATGGTGCGAAATGGGCAGATTACACCTTGGACGGCGGTAACAAGACGGTAGAGGCTGTCTACACCCTTGGCGAATACACCGTAACCTTCAAGGCTGACGGCGCTATCGTTGGTACGCAAACCTACACCGTTGAAAACAAAGAAATCACCGTGCCTACGGCTCCTGAAAAGGAACATTACACGGTTGCTTGGGAAGCATACGAATTGACGACGGGCGACATCACCGTAAACGCAGTTTACACGGCAATCGAATACACCGTAACCTTCAAGGCTGACGGCGTTCAGGTTGGCGACGTACAAAAATACACGGTAGAAAACAAAGAAATCACCGCACCTGCAGTACCTGAAAAGAAAGGCTACAAGGACGGCGCTTGGGAAGCATACGAATTGACGTCTGGCGACATCACCGTAAACGCAACCTACACGGCTATCGAATACACCGTAACCTTCGTATGTGGCGAAGAAGTGCTTGGTACGACGACGTATACCATCGAAAATATGCAAATCGAAACTGCTCAAATCCCTGAAAAGGTAGGTTACACGGGCAAGTTGGCTGATTATGATCTTTCCAAGTTGGAAGATATGACCATCGAGGTTGTTTATACGCCTAACACCTATAAGATTATGTATAACGCAGGCGCAGGCGAATGCGACATCTATGAACAAGAAGTTGTTTATGGTACCGAATTCACCTTGACGACGGCTACCCCTGTAAACAGCTATATGTCCTTCTTGGGTTGGGCTGATGCACAAGGCAACATGGTAACGGCAGGCACCTGGACGATCGCTGACGACGTTGTATTGACGGCTGTTTATACCGAAGTACTTGACTTTGAAGAAGCAACGGAAGCTCCTTCCTACATGACTGGTAGCCGTGTACAAAGCTTCTCCATCATCGAAGAAGAAAACGGCAATAAAGCAGTTAAAGTGCAATCGGCGGCTGACTCCGCATCTGACATTGGTGTACATATTCGTATAGACTTCTTGGATGAATTCTTTGCAGATCCTTCCGTAGATTATTTCGCATTTGATATCAAGCTTGATGCTACTGCAACGACCTTGATGTCTCAAATTTACTACCAGAGCTACGGTTCAAAGACCTGGACGAACTACGAATCGACGAATTGTAGCAACGACTTCAACTACATTCCTACGGCAACCTATAAGACCCTCTATCTTCCCAGAGCGGCATATGAAGCTTACATTGAGAACGGTCAAACCACCCCTCGTTTCGTTTTGATTGGTAAGGGCGTGTTTGGCGGACAGAGCTTCTATCTTGACAACTTCCGTTCGGTAACGGCAGATGAAAAGATGCAAGATTGGTGGAGCTTCGAATACGGTGGGCTTCGTACGAATAACGGCAACAGCCCCTTGTTCTATGCCCCTGAAAGTAACCAATGGGAATTGAACTTCAGCAACATTAATTCTACGACGATTCAGTTCTCGCATGAACAGGTAACCCATGGTAACCGTTCGTTGAAATTCACGAAGCTCTCTGGTGTAACGAAGATTTCGCTTAACCATACCGCGGATACCACAGGCGAAAAGCAATTGCGTGCGGCAGGTGCGATGAGCTTTGACTTGTACGTACCCGAAGGTTCTAATGCATCGATGTACGACAATGCAACCGGTATCTTTGAACCCCTCAAGCAAGGTTGGAACACCATTTATACCAAGGTGCCTGCTGTGGGCGAAGAAAAGGAAAATGAGCTTGTGCAATTCTGGGATTCGACGGGTAGCACCTACTATATCGATAATATCCGCGTACTTGATAAGAGTGTGTACGAAGCAAATATGCTTGGCT
This sequence comes from Candidatus Scatosoma sp., assembly GCA_045643825.1. Classification (GTDB taxonomy): domain Bacteria; phylum Bacillota; class Clostridia; order Christensenellales; family Borkfalkiaceae; genus Scatosoma. The sequence continues at coordinate 44,902 of JAZRFV010000012.1, read as the reverse complement.
TCGAAGGCAACACTGTTGTAGTTAGAGATCAAACAGCGGCAGCTGAGGAATCCGTTGCATACCTCTATGGTAGAAGAGATAGCTTGGCGGGTAGATGGACGATGGTTATCCAGGCAGATAAGAACGAGGTTCTTAATAAGGGTAATAGAATTAGTAATCTTCATTATGATACGGAAATCGTGAAGGAAGGCAAGCAATCCTTGGCATTCCATAAGACGAATGGCTATATCTATTTCAGCTTGAATACGGGCGGCGAAATGTACAAGTTGCTTAAGAACGGTTTTACCTTCTGGATTTATGCTGATTTGGACGAACAACCCATGATTAACGTTCAGGGTACCAGCAACTTCATCTCGGGTACGAATGCGAAGTTTGCAAACTTCAATGAAAACATTATGCCTGGTACTTGGACGAAGGTTACCGTAAATGCGAATGAAATCAACAGCACTGGTCGTTTCTTGATTATCCAAGGCAGCACGGCAGGTACGTACTACATCGACGGCATCGAACCTTTACCCGCTGACGCTGAATAAGGGCAGGCAACAAACAATTAGTAAACGCTAATTAGTGGGAAGTACGGCGGTCGTTTGACGGCGGCCGCCGTATATCCTATTTTTAAGGATTAAAACTATGAAAAAAATTTATATAGAGATGGATATCCAATTGCTCTATTTGGAAGAGCAGGATATCGTAACTTTTTCGGCAGGCGAATTTGACAGTGAGAAAGATAATGACCTTGTCGGCAGCGATATTTTTAATGATTAAGAAAAGGAGAAAGTGACGACAATGAAAAAATGGATGAAAAAGGTGTTACTTTCTGCGCTTGCGGTAATGACGACAGCGACGGCAACGCTAGCGATGGCGTTTAGTATTTCCACCAAGACGGCGAGTGGTAACGAAGCGAACGCTGCTGCAGGTGCCGATTTTAAGATGGTAGACGGTGCGTCTATCCGTATGGCTTCGCCCTTGGGTTTGCGTTTTATTGCGGAAATGAGCGAGGATTTTTATCAGGATTTGACGAAAAATCAGTCGAACGATAAAAAGATGGGTGTCTATATCATTCCTTATGATTATTTGAATGATGCATCCAGATATTCCAACGGTGCGACGGGTGTTGCAAATAAGCAATACCAAAACATAACGAAGAAAATTGACCACGTATTCTACGACAGCGCAGATGCGGGGTTGGAAAATAAGATTTATTATGAAGACGGCGTATACCGTGCAAATGCGGTTATCGGCGACCTTCAGCTTGAAAACTACGACAGAGAATTTGTTGGTATTGCGTACACGGCGGAAACCATCGGCGGTACCACCCAATATACTTTTGCGGAGTTTAACAAGGAAGACAACGTAAGAACGGCAACGTACGTAGCAACGGAAGCGTATGAGGATTACAAAGATGAAAAGCCTCGTGCGATTTTTAACGAGTACGTTTGGGGCGCACACTACGAAGAAAAGGGTATGACCACGAATGGTACGACCTATACCTACAACGGAAAGACGTATAATTCGATCACCGAAGTAGCAAAGGCGGAAAATTCAAAATTTTCCATTTCCTTGAATCAGAGCGCGCTTTACGTTCGTGATATGAATACCGCGACGAAATTGACGGCGACGATTACGGATGGGGATGAAGCCCTTAAGGTAAATGGTGTACATGCCATTTGGTCGTCTTCGGATGAATCGATTGCAACCGTAGACGAAAACGGTAACGTTACCGCAAAGGGGACGGGTGTCGTAACGATTACGGCAAACTTTATGGGCGCAAGCGCAAGCTGTGACGTTCTCGTTTCGAAGATTGACTTTGAAAATGGTAACAAGACCTCGTACTTTAGCGGTAGCAAAGTACAAGCGTTGAACGTCGTAGAAGCAAACGGCACCAAGGTATTGCAGGCACAAACGACGGCAGATTCTGCTTCCGACGTAGGTATGCACGTGAAAAATGCGCTTTTGGATATGATCTTCTCGGATTCTACCGTGGATTATATGGCATTTGACATTAAGCTTGATACTACTGCAACGACCATGATGTCTCAAATTTATTTCCAGGATTATAGAACGGGTGCATCCAAGTGGCAGAACTATGAATCGACGAATTGTAGCAACGACTTCAACTATATTCCTACGGAAACGTTTAAAACCCTTTATTTCCCGAGAGAGGTATATGAGTCCTGGCTCGCGAATGGTCAAAGCAACCTTCGTTTCCTTTTGATTGGTAAGGGTGTATTCGGCGGAAAAAGCTTCTACATTGATAATATTCGCGGTGTAAGTGCAGATGAAAAGATGCAAGATTGGTGGAGCTTCGAATACGGTGGGCTTCGTACGAACAACGGTAACAGCCCCTTGTTCTATACCCCTGACAATAGCCAATGGGAATTGAATTTCAGCAACATTAATCCTACGACGATTCAGTTCTCGCATGAAAAGGTAACCCATGGTAACCGTTCGTTGAAATTCACGAAGCTTGCAGGCGTAACGAAGATTTCGCTTAACCATACCACGGACACCGAAGGCGAAAAGCAATTGCGTGCAGCAGGGTATATGAGCTTTGACTTATACGTACCCGAAGGTTCTAATGCATCGATGTGCGACAATACAACCGGTATCTATGAACCCCTCAAGCAAGGTTGGAACACCATTTATACCAAGGTGCCTGCTGTGGGCGATGAAAAGGAAAATGAGCTTGTGCAGTTCTGGGATTCGACGGGTAGCACCTACTATATCGATAACATCCGTGTGCTTACGGAAAAAGAATTCGATTACTACGGCAATATGTTGGGCTTCGAAGGTACGGTAGGAATCTTGAGAGATGAATCGGCTGCTTCGAAATCGGTAGCGTACATTTACACACCGAGAGATATTTTGGCAGGTAGATGGACGATGGTTATGTCGGCTGACAACGCGACGATTGATAATGTTCATTACAGCACGGAATATGTAAAAGAAGGCAACCAATCGCTTGCATTCCATAAGTCGAACGGTTATGTATATCTTGGATTTAATACGGGCGGTGAAATGTATGCACAGCTTAAGAACGGTTTCTCCTTCTGGATGTATGCTGATTTGGACGTACAGCCCTTGATTAATGTTACGGGTACCAGCAACTTTGTTTCGGGTACGAATGCGAAGTTTGCAGGCCTTACTCAAAATATTCAAAAGGGTACCTGGACGAAGATTACCGTACAGGCAAACGAAATCAACAGCTCTGGCCGTTTCTTGATTATCACGGGTAGCACGGCAGGTACGTATTATTTCGACCGCTTCATGCCTCTTGAAAGCTATACGGTAACGTATGATGCAGGTGTTGGTACGGTAACGAACGAAACGCAAACGATAGAATATGGCGACGCTTATACCTTGGAAACGCCTATCTATAACAATTACCTTTACGAATTTGCTGGCTGGTACAACGGTGACAAGCTTGTACCTATGTCGGGCGATAGCTGGAACATTAGAGAGGACGTTACCTTGACGGCGAAGTATAACGAAGTCGATATAAGCGGTAACTTCTATATGTCGGAAGGCGAGCTTGACAAAAACGGCGTATTGAATAACTTGACGTTGGGCGCAGGTACGCACAATGCAGGCTCAACTGTTTCGCCTACGGCTACCGAGGCGAGCCATATTTCGGATATGTCCTACTACCGTTTTGGCGGCGAATATGGTGTGAATGATACCCTCGTATTTGGGGTGACGGGCGATAATATGCCCATTATCTCCTTCTTTAGCACGAACGTTATCAACACGATTTATAACCACTCGCAAAGTGTTGACCAAAAGGGTTGGGTATTCTTCAACGGTATGTGGCTCCTCAATGGATTGCCTGATGGCGGTTATGAAGGGGTTAACCCCAGCCGTTTGAACGTAATCGGGCCTTACCAGATTACGTATAAGGCGGATAACAGTTCTAATGAAAGCCCTAAATCCACGCGTACGAGCGATGGCTCGAACGCAGCAAATCCTAGCCCTGTTTCGTTGAGAATGCTCCGCGGTAGCACGGATGAATACCGTGTAATTATCGGTTGGCAGGAAAGCGGTTCGAATATGATTCTTCGTTTGCTCATTTGGGATTTGACGACGGGCGAAAAGATGATTGAAAAAGCCATTACGACGCAAACGAAAGCGGATTGGAAGGGCGATATCGTTCTTTACGGCCATTTCGGTAAAGAAACCGTTATCAATAAGGTATATCCCATCGTAAATGGTTGGTCTGAAGCAGTGGACGAATACAAGCCTGCAATGACGTCGTATAAAACGACCTGGGATAATGGCGAAGCTACGCTTGCGAAGAGCGCGGTTGCAGGTGCTGTAAATCGTCCTACCGTAGATTCGACGGATATGTCCTATATTGCGTTCAACGGCAATTATGGCTACGGCGACTATCTTGTATTTGACTTCACGGGCGGTAATATGCCCATCGTATCCTTCTTCAATAGCGAAGTAACGAATACGGTATACAACAACGCAAGCACTACAGCGAATAATGCTGGTGTAAAAGATCCGAATGCAAGCGGTATCGTGATTTGTGGTGGTTTGTACAACCAAGACGATACAATTTGGAGTGAGGGCGAGGTAAACTCTTGTCGACTGATTGTAGTTGGCAACACCAAGGTTCTTGGTTGGGATGATAATTCGAACGGAAATGCCGGTACGGGCGGCGGTAGATATTCTGACGGTTCGGCAACGGCCGCTAACCCGCTTAGTACCACCGCATTAAAAAATGTGACGGATACCTATCGTGTAATTATCGGTTTCAGTGCGGCAAAGCAATTGAACGTGTACGTAATGAATATGACCACGGGTACCAAGGTTTGGGAAAAAACCATGACCGTTTGCGCTCCTATCTTGAGTGAAGGTAGCATTGCGCTTCACGGTAACTTTGGTAGAGAAACGGTACTTAACCAAGTATTCGGCGTAGAAGAAAACACGACGGTATCGGCTTTGGTTGCTAAATACGCAAAGGATACCGATTATTCGGACGAAGCAGCGGTAACGCTCGATAGATACGCGTATAGCTCGATCACCAACGGTACTTTCCAAAAGGATAACGTAAGCTATTGTTCGACCTGCGGTACGCAGATCTCGGACAGCCATAAGGTTTGTAAGGATTTCAGAGAAGATCAGGCTACCTACGACACATACGCAGGTGCAGGCTTCAACATTATGTTGCCTCAGTCGGCTTTTGACCTTAGCGTAGCTACGTGGAATACGCAAGGTGTGAGATATATGAACATGGCACACGAAGCAGGTTTGAAGGTTATCTTGACCGACTACCAGTTGCAGTGCTTGTCCGAGCCTTTGGTTGTAAAGGATGAAAACGGTACTAAATCGATTGCAATCTATACCGAGGATTTCAAACCTTGGATTATCAAGGGCGACACCTCGGAAAGAGCAAATGCATACCGTAGCTTGTTGCAAGGTTTGAGCATTACTCCTGTTGAATATACAAGAAATGAATTGGATATTAAGGTAAGAAACGAGCTTGCGCAGTATAAAGATCACCCTGCATTCTATGGCGTTATGCTTGGCGATGAGCCTACTTACCACAATGCATATTGCTATGGTGAGTTGTATAAGTCGATTAAGCGTGTTATGCCTACCTGCTATGTTCAGTATAACTTGAACCCCTTGCAGGATAGCAACTCGGATATAATCAAGTTTTATTACACCGGTGAAAAATACAGCTCGCCTACGGCAGCACAATCGGAAGCCGCTTATAAGAGCTATGTAAGAGCATTCATCGACAGCATGGGTATCGATTATATTCAATATGACGATTATCCCTTCAAGTCCGCGGAAGAAGGCTTCTTGTACTGGAAAGAAACGGTTCCTTACGTTGACCAGACGGCACTTCGTAATCTCCAAATTGTTGCGGAAATTGCCAAGGAAAAGGGTATTGCTGTTAAGGTTGTTACGCAAAGCTGTTTGATGCATACGGGCGGTTCCAGTGGTCCTGTACATATCCGTCAAATTACGGAAAGCGATGCAAGATGGCTTAATAACTATCTCATGGGCTTTGGTGTAACGCAAATCAACTACTTCACCTATTGGACGAAGGCTTCTAATAGCAGTAAAGGTGAATGGTACGATGATGGCGGTTCGTTTGTAAACAAGAACGGTACGACGACGGCTGTGTACAATTTCATGAAGACGATTATGGCGGATAACACGGCATTTGCACCTACCATCAGCCACTTCAGCTACAACGAAAGCCAAGCAATGGGCGACAATACGAACGGCAACTTGAATAACAATCATATCAACTGGGGTGGCGAACTGGAAAAAAAGAAGAACTTCAAGTGGCTTTCTAGTGTAACGGAAAGCAAGGGCAACGGTTACGTGCTCGTTACCGAATTGTACGACGCGGATAAATACAACTATATGTATATGTTCATGAATACGGTAGATACCTATTACGGCGGTCAGCAATCGGTAACCGTAACCTTGGCAAGCAACGTTACGAAGTTCTACGTATACGACCAAAGCGGTAATAGAACGTTGGTAACCGGTAACACCTATACCGCAACGCTTAACGCAGGGCAAGCTTTCTATATCATGCCTTGTGCTTTCGCGGGCTAATGCACAACCTGTAAAGGGCTGATGTTTTCAGCCCTTTACTTCTAATGGCTAACAAACGAGGGGAATTATGGCGATTTTTTTCGACGAAAAAGAGAAAATTTTTCACCTTCAAACAAGAAACAGCTCCTATGTTTTTTGCGTGAGTGATTTCAACGCCTTGGAGCATTTGTACTACGGAAAAAGGATAGAGGAAAACGACGTACGCTATATCAGCAACCGTCAAATCTACTCCTTCCACGCGCACGAAAGCAGGGACAGCCGTAGATTTTCTATGGGTACGGTTGGATTGGAGCTTGCTCCTTTCCACAGCGGTGATTTCCGCACCCCTTCCGTGGTGTATAGCAGCGAGGATCTTGTGGATAGGTGCCGTTTGCGTTATCAATCGCATCGTTTCTACAAGGGTAGAATGCCGATAGAGGGCTTGCCCTATTCCCGCGAAAGCGAGGACGCGGAAACCTTGGAGGTAACGCTTGCCAGCGATGATGGCGCGGTGGAATTCACCTTGACCTACGTCGTATATGCAGGCGTAGACGTAATCGCCAGACATCAAACCTTAAAAAATAATGCAAAAATGCCCATCACCGTGCAAAAATTTTCGAGCATGTGCTTGGATTTTTACGGAATGGCGTTTGATACGGTGACGTTGGAGGGTATGTATTTATATGAAAAAGCACACCTTTCTCGTGCTCCGTTAAAACGGGGTACCTTCCGCAACGACAGTGTTGCAGGGATTTCCTCGCACAACCACAACCCTTTTCTTGCACTTTGCGAACACAACGCCGACGAAGATAAGGGCGAGGTGTACGGTTTTAACCTTTTATATAGCGGTAACTTTGCCGAGACGGTATCCGTCAGCAACATAGGGGACACCCGCGTTGTAATCGGCATTGACGACACCGATTTCCATTGGACGATTCCTTCGGGCGGTAGCTTGGTTTCCCCCGAGGCAGTGTTTACCTTCTCCGACGAAGGGCTTGGCGGGATGAGTAGAAATTTCCACGACCATATCCGTCAAAATATCGTTGAGCGTGAGTTTGCTTTTGCGCCCCGTCCAATCGTTATCAACTCCTGGGAGCCCTTCCTTATCGGAGTGACGGAGGAAAAACTCCTTGCCTTGGCAAACGTCTCCAAGGACTGCGGTGTGGATACCGTGGTTTTGGACGACGGTTGGTTCCGTCAGAGTGATACGGTAAAAACGGACGTTGGCGATTGGCGTACCGTGAAGGAAAAATTCCCCAGCGGGTTGAAGGCTTTGGCTGACAAAATCCACGAAATGGGGTTAAAATTCGGCATTTGGTTCGAGCCTGAAATGGCTTGCCATGCGAGTGATTTGTACAAGGAACACCCCGATTATATTTTAAGTACCTCGAAAAACCCTTTGATTTCCCGTTACGAGTACGTGTTGGATTTAACCCGCGACGAGGTCGTGGAAAACATTGCAAACCGCATTTGTGAGGAGCTTGAAGGGGTAGAAATTGACTACTTAAAGTGGGATTTCAACCGTTACGTTACGGAGGCGGCGTCTTTTGTAACACCGCAGGGCGAGGTTTACCATCGTCAAATGCTCGGCGCATACAAGCTGCTTTCTATGATTAAGGCTCGCTTGGGCAACGTCTTTTTTGAGACCTGTTCGGGCGGCGGCGGACGTTTTGATTTGGGTATGCTTTTCTACTCTCCACAAATTTGGACGAGTGATAACACCGACCCTTACGCGAGGGTGTATATTCAGTACGGAACGAGCTACGCCTACCCCATGTCCGCGATGAGTTGCCATTTCTCGGAAGGGAAGTGCACCTCGGGTAGACCTTCCACCTTTGAGTTTAGGTATAACGTAGCGTCGTTGGGTACATACGGGTACGAGCTGGATTTGAGCAAATATACGGCGGAAGATAAGGCGATTTTTAAAGACTGCTCCACCCGCTATCGTGCGGATGAGGATTTGACTTTGGCAGGGGATTTGTACCGTTTAATCTCCCCCGAATCGGATAAATTCTGTGCGTATATGAAGGTTTCCAAGGACAAGAAAAAGGCACAGCTTACCTTCCTTGAAATCAACGCAACGGGCTTTATCGAAAGCATGGTGTTGCGCCTGAAAGGGCTTGCACCTGATAAACTGTACAAGAATGAAAAAACGGGCGAAACGCATTACGGCGGGACGCTGATGAACGTTGGTATCCGCATGGGGGATTTGTTCCACACGAAACGCTCCGACGGATACATGGTCACGTTTGTAGAGGTATAAAATGAATTTACATAATCATTATGCTTACGGTCAATTGTTTTGTTTTAGCGGTTTGGACGGAAAAACCAGCCGTGAAGACGATTTTGTGGCGATGATGCTGAACGAGCCCATCACCCTGCGCTTCCATTTCAACAAAACGATTACCTTAAAAATCCCCGTAGGGGAAAAAGCGGTTTTTAACGCCGTAACAGGGGATATTTTGGACGGTGAGGATTTCTTCGTTGCATTCCTTGAAAGGAATGTGATTGTCGGAAAATCGCCTGTAAAGCCCCTTGTTTTATCGGAGGCAGGGCATCGTTCCACCTTCGAAGGGAATACGGAAATTATCCGTACCAACTTCACGCACTTCTATTTGACCACGGTGGAAGGGGATGGTGGGTATTATTTCACCTTCTCGTACCGTGAAAAGAACACGAAGGTGTTGACGGCGGCGGAGCTGGACGGCTTGAAGAAGGAACGTCTGGCATATTTTGAAGGTATGCCTGCCTGCAAGGACAAACGCTACGAAAAGCTCTATTATAAGTGTCTTTCCGTGAATAAGGAAAACGTATACACCGCGGAAGGGGAAATTCCTTGCCGTTGGACGACGCCTGATCGAATCCCGCACCGCTTTATGTGGATTTGGGACTCCGCTTTCCACGCAATGGCATTTGCACAGTATAACGTGGAAATGGCAAAGGATTGTATCCGTTCGGTACTCTCTATGCAGGAAGAAGACGGCTTCATTTCGCACATGATGGGCCCCTATGGTGGGTTCTCGAACATCTTACAACCGCAGGTGTTATCGTGGGCGGCTTGGACGGTCTACCAAAAGGACAAAGACAAGGAATTTTTGCGTGAATGCGTACATGGTCTTGCCAAATTCGTGCTTTGGACGATGAGACACCGTGATAACAACGGCAACGGGCTTCTCGAATGGTTGACCGAGCCGGAATATTTCGAGTGTAAATGTGGCGAGTCGGGGCTTGACAATCACCCCCGCTTTGACTTTGATATTCCTATGGATGCGGTGGATTTTTCGACCTATCTTTGCAACGATTCGAAATACCTTTCCTATATCTATGAGGAGATCGGTGACAAGGAAAATGCGGCGTACTTCAAGGGTGTTCACGAGAGCGTGAAGGAAAAAATCAACACCCTTTTGTGGCACGAAGAGGACGGGATGTACTACGACAGGCTGTTCGACGGCACCTTGACGAGGGTGGCTTCTCCCTTCTCGTTCTTGCCCATGTTTGCGGGGCTTTGCTCTCAAGAGCAGGCGGATAAAATCGTGAAGGCGATGACGGACGAAACCCGTTTTTGGACGGCGATGCCTGTTGCGACAATGCCTAGGGACAGCGAATATTTCGACATTGATATGTGGAGAGGCTGCTCGTGGCTGAATATCAATTACTTCCTCATTGTGGGCTTGCGAAAATACGGCTATACGGCGATCGCGGAAGAGCTTCGTGAAAGAACCTTGCAATCCGTCAACAAGTGGTATGAAGAAACGGGTAGCATCTTCGAATTTTACGATGCGGACGATAAAATTTGCCCCTTCCATTTGAAGAGAAAGGGCGGGCAATCGTTCAAGCCCGATTACCGTGAACACATACATGCTATCACCGATTACAACTGGTCGGCATGTTTTATCGAACTTTTAATCAACGAAATCTATAATTAAACCAAAGGGGACTTGTTTGGTATGAAAACGAAATTGAAAGATGTGAAGAACGTACAAATTGCGTACATTGGCGGCGGTTCTCGTGCTTGGGCACACAACCTCATGAACGACCTTGCGAAGGATGAGGAAATCGGTGGTCACGTACGCTTATACGATATCGATTTTGAAGGCTCAAAAATCAACGAAAAAATCGGCAACGATCTTTCCGCACGTGAGGACGTGAAGGGAAAGTGGAGCTACAAGGCGTATGAAACCATCGGCGAAGCCTTAACGGGTGCGGATTTTGTGGTGATTTCCGTATTGCCCGGCACCTTCGACGAGATGGCAAGCGACGTGCATCTTCCCGAAGAATACGGCATTTATCAACCCGTAGGCGACACGACGGGGCCTGGTGGTATCATCCGCGCCTTGCGTTGCCTTCCTATGTTCCGTGAGTTTGCCTTGGCGGTAAAGGAATACTGTCCTAACGCCTGGGTTATCAACTTTACCAACCCCATGTCCGCATGTATTAGAACCTTGTACAAGGTTTTCCCCGAAATCAAGGCGTTTGGCTGCTGTCACGAGGTATTTGGTACGCAAAAGCTCCTTGCGAAAATTTTGAAGGAAAAATACGGTGTGGAGGCTACCCGTGACGAAATCCGTGTGAATATCGTCGGTGTAAACCATTTCACCTTCTTAACCGAGGCAAAATACAAGGGACTTGACTTACTCCCCATCTACAACGCATACATTGACGAGCATCCCGACGGGTTAGAGCAGTCGGTAGAGGCAAAGCATTGGGCAAACGGTGCGTACCTTACGAAGGAGCTTGTGAAATTTACCCTTTTCAAACGCTATGGTGCAATTGCCGCTGCAGGGGATAGACACCTTGCGGAATTCTGTCCTGGAAAATGGTTTTTGGAAAGCAAGGATATGGTAGAAAACCAGTACGGCTTCTCTTTGACGACGGTGGCTTGGCGTAAAGTCGAGTTAGAGCAAAGAAAACAAAAGGCACTCGATTACTACAACGGCAAACCCTTTGAACTGCGTGAAACGGGGGAAGAAACGGTACGCCAAATCAAGGCGTTGCTCGGCCTTGGCGATTTTGTCACCAACGTAAACGTACCCAACAAAGGCCAGGTAGAAAACAACCCCATGGAGGTGATTGTGGAAACCAACGCCTTCTTCTCGGGTGACAGCGTAAGACCTGTACACGCAGGGGAGATCCCTGCGGCATTGAACGCATTGATTATGCGTATCATTGAGGAGCAGGAAACGGTGGTGGATGCGGCGCTTGACGGTGATTATGAAAAGGCCTTTGTTGCCTTCATGAATAACCCCAATATGTGCCTGAATGCAAACAAGGCAAGGGAGTTGTTTGACAGAATGTTGGACAACACCAAGGCATACCTTCCCAAGGCATATTACGAAGCATACAAAAACAGCAGAGCAGGTAAATAAAGGAGCCATATCATGAAAGGTGAATACTTGTTTTATTGCTATAATTGTCCTACTTCTGGTTATTTCACCATCAACGGGTATAAATATTTTTACGGTGAGGATTTCCGCACGGCGGAGCGTTACGCCGAGTACGTAGATTGCGGCTTCAATATGGTGCAGGCGCGCGGTGAAAACTCCTATAAGGGTGAAGAATGGGAGGGGAGCAATTGTCAGCTCGTCTTCAAGGAAGCCTTGAAGGGCGGTTGCGACAAAATCCTCGTTACCGATGGGCGTTTTGACCATTGGATTCGTGACGAAAGAGACCTTGTTGGCGAAGGAAAAATGTTCGCAAACGAGGAGGAGCTTGACAAAGCGGTTGCGGAGTGTATCGCACCCTATTGCAACCAAGAGGGCTTTTACGGGATTCAGCTTTTTGACGAGCCTATCTACGATCAGTTCCCTGCATACGGTCAGTTGTATCGTTCCATCCGTCGTCTTTTGCCTGGGGTGTATATTCAATGTAACCTTTTGCCTATGACGGCGCATACAAGATTGCTTGTTCCTCAAGAGGGGTACAGCGTGGATATCGCAACAGATAAAATTGCCACAGAAGAAATGGCGTTGACCGATATTTACAAGCGTTATATGGGGGATTTCCAAGAAATGGCGCAGGCGGATAACCTGCACTTTGACGAGTATCCCTTCCGTAGAGAATATATCATCAGCGGAAATACCTTGCCCAATTATCAGCTGGTTGCAAGGATGTGTAAGGAACGCGGTATCGCCTTCCGCGTGGTGCTGCAATCGTTTGCGCATATTTGGAATGGCAATTTCCACAACCGTAGAATGACGGAAAGTGATATGTATTGGCAAACGAACTTTGCAATGGGCTTTGGCGTGAGCGAATACTCCTTCTATACCTATATGGCGAAGCCTGATTTTATGTATAAGGACAGCGCCATGGGTGAAATGGACGGTGCGGCGTTTATCAATTTGGACGGCTCCCGTACCGCGTTATACACCTATACGAAACGTATCATTGCAGAGATGAAGAAGATGTCGGATGTGCTTCGTAAGTACGATTACGACAGCTCCCACGTGGTGACGGAGGCGGGGAAGACCTGTAAGGATTACGACTGGACGAAATTTATGTACGAAGACGAGCCTTCTCCCATTCCCGTGACGGTGGATAAGGGTGTAGCCCTTGTCACCCAGCAATCGAACGGCGAGGATAAGCTGTACATGCTCGAAAATATCGGTAATGTGCAAGACGAATTTTTCGGCGGTGCTTTGCCGATGCAAATCAAGGCAAAATTCCCCGAAGGGACGAAGAAATTCTACTTCCGTGGGGAGGCAATCGAGGCAACGCCTGACGTCAATGGCGAATATACCTTTAATTTGAAGGTTGGCGACGCGGTTTTTGCGGAAATTTTGAAGTAATTTTTCAAAGAGGGATTGTATGAGAGAATACTTATTACCCACGAGGATAGTGGAAAAACAAGGCACCATGTACGAGGATACGCTGTTTATCCACAAGGGTTTGTACGCCACCATCAATTATAACGAGGATGAATGGTGTCAATATTTCAAGATTGAAGGGCTTGGCTCTTACGTTATCTTGGATTTTGGTAAGGAAATGCACGGTGGTATCCGTATGACCACCAACTGGATTTATTACGGGGATTGCAAGGTACGTATCCGCTTTGGTGAAAGCCTTGGCGAGGTGAATTCCTCCATCGGGGAAAAGAACGCAAAGAACGCCCACAGCCCTCGTGATTTTGAGACGATGATTTGTGCGTATGCCGATCAAACGATTGGGCAAACGGGCTTCCGTTTCGTCCGTATCGATCTGCTTGAAGATAAATATATCTACTTCAAAAACATTTTCTGTGAGAATATAATTTTATCCGAAACGCCCATTTACACCTACCAGGGATGCGACGAACGTATAAAAGCCATTTTTGAAACGGCAAAACGCACGGTGGATTTATGCTCCTCGTCGGGGTATATTTGGGACGGCATCAAGCGCGACCGTCTTGTATGGGCGGGGGATTTGGCGCCCGAGGTAATGGCTTTGACAGCTATCTACGGCAGGTTGCCCGTGATCGAAAACACGATCGATATGCTGACGGATATTGCTCCGTTGCCCAAATACATGAACGCCATCTACACCTATTCGATGTGGTGGATGATTATCCTTGCGGATTACTACAAGGAGTTCGGCTGTAAGGACTACGTGGAAAAGCACATGCCGTACTTTATGGGGCTTCTCAACCAAATGGATGATTTGGTGGATGAGAACGGGGAATTGTGCAATACCATCCGTTACATTGTCGATTGGCCCACGAAGGGTACGGTGGACGAGTTGGTTGGCGTGCGTGTGATTTTCTTGATGGCAATGAACGGCGCGGAGGAAATCTTAAAGGCGTTCAACTTATCCACGGAAAAGGTGGAAAAGATCCGTGGGAAGCTGATGAAGCAGTCCATCCAAGCCCAACAAATGAAGCAGGTAATCGCCTTGAAGTATTTTGCCACGGGCGAGCTGACGGATGAGGAATACGCAAAGCTGATTGAAGGCAGGGCGAAGGGTTTCTCGACCTTTATGAGCTACTACATTTTGACGGCAATCGCTTCGCGTGACGAAGGGCTTGCCATCGAGCTTATGAAGGAATATTACGGTGCAATGCTCGATCGAGGTGCAACGACCTTCTGGGAGGATTTCCACATGGAATGGTTGGAAGGATCGGGCAGTATCGACGTGTTGGACAATACCAAGACGGATATCCACGGCGATTTCGGTGCACATTGCTACGTAGGGCTTCGTCACAGCCTTTGCCACGGCTGGTCGGCAGGCGTTGCGAAGTTTATCAAGGAGCATTGCTAATTTTACCGTGAAATTTACACACAGCTATTGACAAAAACTTCGTTTTTTGTTATAGTAATGCAAGAGAAAATAGGAGTTAAAGATATGGATAGAAGAATTCCCGTTGTCGTTATCAAAGAATTGTCCGAAACGGATAAAATTTTAACGGCACTTCAAAATTATGGTATCAACTGTGCGGAAATCACCTTCAGAACGGCTTGCGCGGCGGAGGCGATTGCGTATGCTTGTGAAAAGTACCCCGAAATGAATATCGGTGCAGGTACGGTTATCAATGCAGAACAATGCGAAAAGGCTTTGGCGGCAGGTGCGAAGTTTATCGTTTCTCCCGGTCTTTCGGCGGACGTTGCAAGAATTTGTAAATTGCGTGGTATCCCTTATTACCCCGGTTGCGTAACGCCTACGGAAATTATGGCGGCGCTTGAGCTCGGCATTACCACCGTGAAATTCTTCCCTGCAAACGTTTATGGCGGTTTGAAGGCGATGAAGGCGTTGGCTGGTCCCTTCCCTCAAATCAAATTCATCCCCACGGGCGGTATCGATGCAAGTAACTTGGACGAATATCTCGCTTGGGATAAGATTGCGGCTGTTGGTGGATCCTTCTACGTAAAAGATGCTTTGGAGGCTATGAAATAATTATGAAAAAAGTTGTAACTTTTGGCGAACTTATGTTGCGCCTTGCACCTGAAAACTATTTGAGATTTGTACAAAGTGAAAAGTACGAAGCAACCTACGGCGGTGCGGAGGCAAACGTATCCGTATCCCTTGCAAACTACGGCATGGACGTAGCGTTTGTTACGAAGCTACCCACCCACGAAATCGGTCAGGCGGCTGTAAATTCCTTGCGTAAGTTTGGCGTGGATACCTCGAAAATCGTTCGCGGCGGCGAAAGAGTAGGTATCTACTACTGTGAAAAGGGCGCGTCGCAACGCCCCTCGAAGGTTATCTACGACAGAGCATATTCTTCTATCGCAATGGCGAAGAAGGGGGACTTTGACTGGGATAAGATTTTCGACGGTGTAGAATGGTTCCACTTTACGGGCATTACCCCTGCTTTGAGCGACGAAGTGGCTGCTATTTGCGTAGAAGCTTGTCAAGCGGCAAAGGCGAAGGGTATCACCATTTCCTGCGACTTGTATTTCCGTAAGAAATTGTGGAGCAAGGAAAAAGCAGGTCAGGTAATGAGCGAGCTTTGTCAGTACATCGATTACTGCATCGCAAACGAAGAAGATGCGAAGGACGTATTCGGTATCGAAGCGGACAACACCGATATCTACGGCGGTAAGCTTGGTAGAGACGGGTATATTTCCGTTGCGAAGAAGCTCACGGATCGTTTTGGTTTCAAGGGCGTGGCAATCACCTTGCGTGAAAGCAAGAGTGCGAACGACAACGACTGGTCGGGTATGCTTTACACGAACGGCGAAGCGGTATTCTCGAAGAAATACAGTATGCACATCGTTGATCGCGTAGGCGGCGGCGACAGCTTTGGCGGTGGTTTGATTTATTCGCTTATGAATGGTTTCGCACCTCAACAAGCGATTGAATTTGCGGTTGCGGCAAGCTGCTTAAAACATTCGATTGAAGGCGACTACAACATGGTATCCGTTGCGGAGGTAATGAACCTTGCAGGCGGTGACGCAAGCGGTCGTGTGCAAAGATAAAAAGTGAAATAGTAAAATAAAAGCCCATCCAAAAAAGGATGGGCTTTATCATTGAACGTTAAGTGTAAAAATTACCGCAGGCCGATGGGCTTGCGGTATTTTTAACTGATGAAATTATTCTTGAATTTCCGTTACTTCTTCAGCTACAACGGATGTTTCTTTTTTCTTCGTTAAATATTGAATAACGAAGATTGCACCTGCGAACATTGCAAGGGTTGCTACCCACATAATGACGCCCGTAAGTACACCGCCAAGACCTACGCAAAGGCCTGCAATAAGGTAGGATACAACCGCAATACCTGCCACGAGGGATGCGTAAGGAAGCTGCGTATTTACGTGTTCTACGTGGTTGCATTGCGCACCTGCCGAAGCAAGGATGGTCGTGTCGGAAATAGGGGAGATGTGGTCGCCGAATACTGCACCGCCAAGCGTTGCGGATACGGTAAGGATTGCCATCGTACCGCTTTGTCCCAAGATAACCGTTGCGATGGGAACGAGTACACCGAACGTACCCCAAGAGGTACCGGTCGAGAAAGCAATTGCACCTGCAAGGATGAAGAAGATTGCAGGGAAGAGGAATTGAGGGAAGTTGCTGTTTGCAAGGTTATTTCTTACAAATGCCTGTGCATCCAAGTAACCGCCCTTTGCACCCATAATACCCGAAATCGACCAAGCGAAGGTAAGGATGAGGATGGCAGGTACCATGGCTTTGAAGCCTTCCGTGAAGCTACCCGTGATTTGCTTGAAGGATACTACGCCCGATGCCATATAGTAGATGGCAATGATGATCAAGGCGATGGTAGAGCCGATTGCAAGGGACATACCTGCATCGCAGTTCGAGAAGGCTTCGATTACGTTAGCCGATTGAGGAACTTTGTCAATCAAGCCCGTATCCCAATTATAGAAGAAGCCCGTGTAGATCATACCACCGATACAGCAAAGGATCAAAAGCAATACGGGGATCAAAAGGTGACGAACTTTACCCTTGGGGTTAGCCATGATTTCTTCGTCGTCTTTTGCATCGGGTTCTACGCCAGAATGTACGTCGCCCGTTGCTTCCGTGATCATTTCGTTACGCTTCATTTTACCGAAGTCAAACTTGAAGAAGCAAAGTGCGAAAACCATTACGATGGTGAGCAATGCGTAAACGTTGAAGGGAATGGTGCTGATGAACGCCATCAAGCCGTTGCCTTCCAATTCACCCGTAACCGCTGCAGCCCAGCTAGAGATGGGTGCAATGATACAAATGGGCGCTGCCGTTGCGTCGATGATATAGGACAATTTTGAGCGGGATGCCTTAAACTTATCCGTTACGGGACGCATAACCGAGCCTACCGTCAAGCAGTTGAAGTAATCGTCTACGAAAATCAAGCAACCAAGACCTGCCGTAGCAGCCAAAGCACCGTTTTTCGATTTAATTTTCTTACTTGCCCATTCGCCGTAGGCTTTTGCGCCGCCCGACTTTTGCATTAATACTACCAAAATACCCAAAACCACCAAGAAAACGATGATGGGGGTATTTGAGCCAACCTTTTCACTCATTACCGCGTAGAGGGTGAAAAGTGCGTCCAAAGGATTGCCGCCCGCATACATCATCGCGCCTACAAGGATACCAAAGAACAGGGAAATGTATACCTGCTTGGTTACCAAGGCGAGTACGATAGCGATGATGGCAGGCATAAACGCCCAAAATGTACCTTCCATACTATATACTCCTATGTTTTAATGCGCTTTCAAGGGGATTTTTCCGCTTTTTTGCGCTTATGGTGAAATTATACCAAAATATGGCGGGAATGTCAATATCTTTTGTCGGTTTTTAGGAAAAAGAAAATCCCTTGGACGGAAGTACCGACCAAGGGATGTTTTTATATGCTCTTTTAAGAGAGGAGTGTGTGGTGAGCTGTGCTTTGCGAGCGGCAACGCTCTTTTGCACGCTTCCACCGCTTCCAGGGAGTGTCAACGTTTCACCATCCGTAGAGAAGACTACGTGACCATTTTTGTCCGTACGATATACCGAGATGTTTGCCGAGGACAAACGGCTCAATGCATCGTCGGTGGGGTGGCCGTAGCTGTTGCCCGTTCCTACACAAATTACACCGTATTTCGCACCCGTTGCCTTGAGGAAGTTAGCGGTGCTGGAGGTTCTACTGCCGTGGTGACCTACCTTTAAGACGTCGCAGCTTAAATCCACCTTTGCTTCTACCAGCTTGGATTCAGCCTTGGTACCAATGTCACCCGTGAAAAGGAAACTGAAATCGCCGTATTGCAATTTCACCACGATGGAGGAATCGTTAGAGCTGCTTGCCCCCGCACCATTATAAAGAACGGTAAGGGTGAGTTGTTGGTAAGTGAAAACGGTGCCAACGGCAGGGGTTTCTAAATCCAACCCTTCATTAGCGATTGCATTTTGGAAGTTGGTGATGGAGGTATTGCTCTTGGAGTAGCCCGTAACCCAAACATCTTCTACCACATAACCTTTCAATACAGTTATTAAGCCACCGTAGTGGTCGTCGTCGTAGTGGGTGTTGATCATCAGTTCGATATCGTCTACGTTGAGAGCTTTTAAATAGTTGGATACGACGGTACCTTTGTCAGGTTTTCCCGCATCGATAAGGATGTCGCAATCATCCACACGGATAAGGATGCTGTCGCCCTGTCCTACGTCTATATAATGTACGGAAAGGGTACTGTAAGTTGTGGAGGGAGGGGTAGGTGTATCAGGGGTGTCAGGGGTATCAGGCTCGGGAGGGAGCTTTTCACCTTCCGTTTCGCCACAGGTTACGCAGGTTTTGGGTGCCATCGTGGTCGCCGGCAGCCAACTATGCCCAAGGGCATTTACATCATCCGCCGTGTATCTATCACCGCAGGTGCAGACGTAGGTGGTGTAACCTCTTTCCGTGCAAGTGGGCTTGGTAACGGTAGCGGTGTAGGTGTGGCCCTTTACAGGGATCACCGTTTGTTCAACAACTGTTTCACCGCAAACGGAGCATATAATTCCGTCCGTTAAACCCGTATTTTTACAGGTTGAACTCGTACCTGGTATGGTCTTATTGATATGGCCGAGCGATTTTTTCTCATCCGCTGTGTAGGTATCACCGCAGGCGCATGTATAGGTTGTGTAGCCCTTTGTCGTGCAAGTACGCTCGGTAACAACAGCGGTATAGCTGTGGGTATGTCCTTCGGGGGGTGCGCTATCCTCGGGGGTAGCACTTTCCGCACTCTCACCATTGAGAGTGGTGGACTCTACGCTGGTGACTTGCGTCATAGAAGAAGCAGCATCCGTGGAGGAAGACATGCCTTCTTTGTTGGCATTACAGCCTGCGAAGAGGAGTAGAAGGGATAAAATTGGCGCAATTGTTTTTTTCATTCGCACAGCTCCATTTTTTACTCTTTTGTTTCTATTCTTTGATAGTATAACATTTTTTTTGGTATTTGGCAAGAAAAAAATGGCGGGTTGGGTATTGCTTTTTTCGTGGAACCATTGTATAATGGTTAGGTAGGTATAAATGTTACGCAAAAAATTGCGGATTTTTCAAATTGGCGGTCAATTTGACAGGAGGGAAATATGTTTTCATACGAGGCAATGGATTGTTATAATCGTGGGGATTATAAGCGTGCGGCTTATTATTTTGAGCAAGCGGCTTTGCAGGGGGATTCGACTGCACAATATAATCTTGGATATATGTATGAAGAAGGGCTTGGTGTTATCAAGGATAGTGGCAGGGCGGCATATTGGTATGAAAAAGCTGCGAAAAATGGCGAGCTTGAGGCACAGTATAATCTCGCACTGTTGTATGCACACGGTGATGGGGTGAAACAATCGTACGAGGATGCGATATATTGGTACACAAAGGCGGCGGAGCGGGGCTTTAAGGAGGCTCAGCATAACCTTGCACGGATTTATCATTTTGGGAATGGGACGAAGCGTGATTATGTAAAGGCTTGCTATTGGTACCGTGAGGCGGCTTATCGAGATTTTGACCTTTCGCAAAACAACCTTGGCTATATGTATGAAAAAGGCTATGGTGTGGAGCAAAATGGTGAAAAGGCAATCTATTGGTACGAGCTTGCAGCTGAGCAAGGCAATATGGAGGCGATGTGTAATCTTGGTTCCCTTTATTACAGTGGGGAATTGGTGACGAAAGACCGTGTTAAGGCGTGGCTGTGGTATGGGAAAGCGGCAGCAAAAGGCTCTATGGTGGGGCTTCACAATACTGCGTTGATTAATTATCACAGTGGAGAAAAACAAGGGTATAAAAAAGCCGTTGAGACCTTCAAGGCTATGGAAAACATTGGTGAAGCTTTTGGCGAAACCTATTACTATCTTGGCGAATGCTACAACAATGGCTATGGCGTTAGAAGGAACCCCAAAAAAGCCAAGGCATATTATGAGAAGGCGATAGAAAGCGGATACGATTGCCGTTATGATTTAGACGTCACAAGGGCGGAATTAAAGGAATATAAAGAAACGACGGGGATGGAAGCTTATGCAAAGCAAATGTTCTCGTTGAAACTGGAAAAGGATAAAAGGCAAGCAAGGGTTGAAAAGGATTTAAAGAACGATTTTGGCGAGAATTGGGAGAAGTTGCACCCAGACGCACAAAGTAAGTTGATTACGGGGCTGTTCGTTTATTTAAACCTTTATGAGTTAGGGGAATATAGCCGAAAGGAGTTGGATTTTTCCCCTGTTATTTTCGAGATGTCGCAGGCACTGGAAATTATGCTGGCGGAATATTTCTTTGCGGGATATTTACGGTATTTAAAGGCAAAAAATATACCTGTGACGGAGTTTCCTTCCAATTCGTGCTTGATTTTTGTCAAAACCGACAATAAAGGGGTGGAAACCTTTAGAAAATACCGTGAGGGACACGAAACCTCGCGTTGTACGTTGGGTTCGTTCTACCATATACTTTTTAACGATGAGGTTATTGCACGCTATAAAATGGACGGCTCGGCAGGAGAAAAGCGGTTAGAACGACCTTTGAATAAGCATATCATTGAATATGTGGATTCCTTGTTTACCAAAGCTGCTTTCGACAAGGCGAACCGTGAACAGGAGATTAAGGATTATTTAACGGAGTTGGCGGCGGACGTTAACTTTATAAGAAAGCATAGAAACCCTGCGGCACATGGTAAAAAGATGACGAGAAAGCACGCTGAGATTTGCGGGGATTATTTGATAAGAGTGAAAAAGATTATTTGTGGCTTTTTGAGTAAAGTCAAGTATGAATAAAGTAATGGATGATTGTTATGGACGAGTTGTTTTTAGATAAAGCAAAGCTTTACGAGGAAGGAAGAAAATATTTCGATTTGGGTGAGTATGCCAAAGCGGTAGAGTTGTACACAAAAGGGGCTGACGAAGGGGATATCTATTGTTCCTTTGGTTTGGCTCAATGCGTGTATAACGGTTATGCTGTGGGAAAGGACGAAGCACGAGCAAACGAGATGTTTGCCCGTGTTATCCCCTGCCTTCAAGAAAAAGCGGAGCAAGGTGATGCCCTTGCACAAGATAGACTTGGTGTGGCTTATATAAAAGGCTATTTTGTCGAACAAGACGAAGAGAAGGCCTTTTTTTGGGTTTTGAAAGCGGCCGAACAAGGTCAGGTAAGGGCACAATGCAATGTAGGGATATTATATGAGAATGGACGAGGCGTAGAACAATCGTACGAAGAAGCGGCAAAATGGTATTTAAAGGCAGTAGGGCAAGGGCATGTGAATGCTCAATTTAGTTTAGCACTGATGTATGAAGATGGGCAAGGTGTAGAGCAGTCCTATGAAGAAGCTGTAAAATGGTATTTAAAGGCAGCAGGGCAAGGGCATGTGAATGCTCAATTTAATTTAGCACTGATGTATGAAAATGGGAAAGGCGTAGGACAATCGTATGAAGAAGCAGCGAAATGGTATTTTAAAGCGGCGGAACAAGGGAATGCGGATGCCCAATATAATTTAGGGCTAATGTATTATGAAGGTGAAGGCGTAGAGCAATCCTACGAAGAAGCAATAAAATGGTATTTAAAAGCGGCGGAACAAGGGGATGCGAATGCTCAATTCAATTTAGCACTAATGTATAATAATGGAAAAGGTGTAGAACAATCGTACGAAGAAGCTGTAAAATGGTATTTAAAGGCGGCGGAGCAAGGGAATGCGAATGCTCAATTCGAGTTATTCTTGATGTATATACATGGGCACGGGGTAGAACAATCGTATAACGAAGCGGCAAAATGGTGTTTAAAAGCGGCCGAACAGGAATATATACATGCCCAATATAATTTAGCCCTAATGTATTATCGTGGGGATGGCGTAGAACAATCGTATGAAGAAGCTGTAAAATGGTATACAAAAGCGGCAAAGCAAGGGGCTGCATGGGCTCAATATAATTTAGCACTGATGTATGAAAAGGGGAAAGGTGTAGAACAATCATATAAAACAGCCTTTAATTGGTATACAAAAGCGGCAAAGCAAGGGTCTGCATTGGCTCAATATAATTTAGCGTTGCTGTATGCTAATGGTGAAGGTGTAGAGCAATCCTATGAAGAAGCGGTGAAATGGTATTTAAAAGCAGCGGAACAAGAGCAGGTGAATGCACAATTTGCATTAGGGGTGATGTATTATGAGGGGCAAGGCATAGAGCAATCGTATGAAGAAGCAGCGAAATGGTGGCTAAAGGCGGCGGAGCAAGGGGATTCGGATGCACAAAATAATTTGGGCGTTTTATATGAAAATGGACAAGGTATAGAGCAATCTTATAAAAAGGCCCTCGAATGGTACGAAAAAGCCGCGGAGGGAGGGAGCACACAAGCACAATGCAATTTAGGGCAGTTATATTATATGGGAGATGGCGTTAAGCAGGATTATAAAACGGCGATAAAGTATTTTAGATTGGCAATCGAGGGGGATGAACCTAATGAAGAGGCGTTCTATTATTTAGGCGATTGCTACCATAACGGGCTTGGTATTGATGATTGGGGAGAAAGTAGAGAAAAGCGAGAAGGATATCAGCGTGAGGCAAAAGGATACTACGAAAAGGCAATAGAGCTTGGGTATAATTGCCAATATGCCTTGGAAATGCTTCGCGTAGACCTAAAAGAATACAAAGACGGCGAAATGCGTAAGTATGCAAAGGAACTGGTCGCGCGTGGTATCCATGGAAGGGAGAGGATTGATCAGATAGAAAAAGATTTGCAAGAGGAATTTGGCGAGGTGTGGGGCGTCTTGAGGGCGAACGCACAAAAGGCCTTGATTTCAGGTGTATTCTCTTACATAAACTTTTTCGAGCTTGGTGAAGACTGCTATAAGGATTTGGACTTCACTCCTTCCATAACGGCGATGTCAAAGACATTGGAAATTATCCTTGGAGAATACTTTTTTAAAGGGTATTTACGATATCTGCACAATAGAGGTATTTCAGCCTCGGTGTTTGATGCACAATCTTGTTTCTTGAAGGTGGATCGGGATGAGAGCGGGTTAGAGCTTTCCCGTGAATATCGCAAGGAAACGGAGACGGCGTGCTTTACCCTGGGATCTTTCTCCTATGTTATTGAATCCAGGTTTGAGGTGATGGAACAGGAAATGAGTATGCTCGAACGAGAGGACTCGAAACGCTCGGTGCCGTATCGTAGAAAGACGGAGTATGTCAAGAGTGAGGATGGGGGACAAAAAGTGCGCAAGAAGGGGGAACGGACAATCAGCCGTTATATTGCGGATTATGCGGACTTACTTTTCGCAGAAGATGCGTTCAGCGAAGGGAATCGTCAAAGAGATATCGTCAATTACTTGATTGATTTGGCACACGAGGTGTACATGGTAAAACAGCACAGAAACTCTGCGGCACATGGGGGTACGATGTCGTGTAGCGAAGCGGAGGTTTGCGGGGATTATCTTATCAAGGTGCGTAGGCTGATATATGGGTTCTTGAGTAAAATTAAACCCGAATATAGAAAAGAATTCGTTATCACAAAAGATAAAAAGGATAACTAAATAAAGAGAAAAGAGGAAGAATCAATCTTCCTCTTTTTTGTTTTCAGGTTGTGGTTGAGGGGGTTCGTTGTCACGGTAAAACTCGTAATCTTCTAAATAGCGTCTCATAAGTTCATGACGCAGTTCGGCAGGTTCTTCAACGTATGCGTGTGTGCCAAATTTAAAGAAATAGTATAAGGCTTGTTGGAAGCTACATTCAAAAGAATATCTTGCGTATTCTTCCGTTTCCTCGATAAGCTCTCTATTTAACGGCCGCAGGTATACATGGTGCTTTAAATCACGCTTCCCGGCTTTATTAAAACGAACAATCACCTTAATAATATCCTTTGCGGTAAGGAATTGCACACTCTTTTTCGTAAGCTCTTTCTCGATCTTGTCGATTTCCTTTTTACTTAACACGTTGGTTTGTCTTAAGGTGTCGAGGGTGCCTATCTTGGATAAGCGGAAGGAAGAGGTTGTACTTTCTAAAGTAGTATCCTCGGGTAATCCTTGCTCCTTGGCGTAACCTACCAAATAATTGTATAACCCCGTGCTATCTTGTAAAATTTTATAAGGGGTAACGTGGAAGGTGCGTTTGACCATTTTTTGTTGCGTTTTGCTGTATCTTGATTCGGTGGTAATTTTCAAGACGTTATGATGGTTAATGGCTTTATCAATCTCAGCCACTTCCACCGAAAAGTACACCGATTCACGCTTGTATGCAGGCAAACGAGCATATTCTTCAAAGATCGCTTTCAAGAAAGTTTTTACAAACTTATCTTGACTGCGGTCTTTTTTTTCTATGGGAGTTTCCTTTCTTGCAAGAGGCTCGATTTTTCCGTAGAAATGATAGGAAGGGTCTTGATCCCATTCCTCATTATGTAATTTTTCGAGGATTTTTTGACAGTCCGCATTAAGGCGAAGTTTATAGGACTCGTAGGAATCCTCTTCGGGGCTATCAGGGATTTTTTGAACCAAGGAATCTTTTAAGAAATCCAAATAAAGCTCCGAGAAAAGAGAAATGGAGTTCTGGATTTTTTTAAGTCCAGGATTTTTTTCTTGCAAATCCTCTAGTATATGGTAAAAGTCGCCTTCCTGCGTTGCGGAGGTTTCCAGTAGGTTGCATTCCGCCTCTTTATAATATCTTTGGAAGAGGTTCTGCAAGAAGGTGGAGAAAGGCTCCCCGTGAGAGAATTTTTCGTGATCATCCTTCAGGATGAGCCATGCGTGATGGGAAAAGCGTATCGTAGGACGCTCGTTATGTAAAAATTGAGAGCAAGCCATATTATCAACCTCCTGCTAAATTATCACCATTATAACAGCCTTTTTTTCGTTTGTCAAGAGGGAAAGGACAATTGTATGGCTAAAAAATGCCCCGAAATCGGAAAAAGTGCCTATTTTTGGGCTGAAAGATATTTTTCCCTAGGCTTGAGTACAGACCATAAAGACACTATAATAGAATCACAAACAAAAAAAGGAGGTGGACATATGTTTTCGTTATTGGCGGCGGCAACAACTGTGGGTGCATTGAGCTTCATCCCTCTTGGAACAAGAGCTGTAGGAAGCAAAAGACGTAAGTATTAATTTTAGGAAATAGGAGGAGAAAATGAACAGAAACTATCAAACGTACAACAATGGTTGGCAAAACGGCGGCTATACGCCATACAAAAGAAACTTTACCTCGGGTAATGGTTGGACGAATCAAAATAATAATGGGAGAAAGATGACGGGTAATAGCAACGAACGCTTTTTGGCGGCGTATAACCGTTTGGACAACTTCTTGCAAAGCATCGTAAGAACGAAGTATCGTGTCAATATGATTTGGCATTTAGAGCAGATTTCCCCCGAGGAAAAGCGTTCTAAAATTCAAACGGTTCGACAATTTAAAAATGTCATTGCATCACACGGGGTAAACCCTGGATTTGTGGCACCTACCGTCCCTGAAGTGTGGATTTCTTGGCTTTTGGGGGAATTGGAGTGGTGTAAAAGGAACAGTGCTCGCATTGCACCTAAACTTCAAAAGGTGCTTGACGGTACGAGTAAAGAACCCCGCAACTTCAAAGGGGCGAATTATAGACAGCAAACCCCAAAGGTGGAGGGGTATGTTGTCTATATCGTCAACAGTTGCGGTAGAGGGTACTATTTTTCCGGGTATGAATACGATACCGTTCGATATGGCTTTTTAAATGTCAAAAAGGATACCGTTCGCTCCTTAAAGCAGGAGACGGACAAATCAAAGGCAAGGGTGTATCCAACGAGATCCGCCGCCGAGTTTGTGGTTAATAAGCTGAAAAAGGAATATCCGAGGGTGTATATCTCGGTTGTTAAGGCTGCGTAAGGCGAAATTACATTATATTTATAGAGGTGGTCGATATGAAAAAGGTGAAACGAGTAATAAGACAATGCGGGGTAGGGAACTCGGCGTGGGGTGAGTTTTTGAAGGCTCATGAAGAAGCCTATACAAATCCCTCGTCCGAGCTCTACCAAGAGATTTTTTCGGAGTTTAAACAGTTGCTAGATGCGGAATTTGGGGAGGGGACGTTTCGCACGTTTGGGAAAAATCAAACGAGGTTTGTGGAATATCAAGCCGCCCGCCCCAAGTTTTTAATGTGCAATGACGGTGACTTTTTGATTCCGAAGCTGATAAGCAAAGGCAGAACTCGTCGAGAGGATTTACGCTCGAAGATTTTGCGAGAATCCTTGGAACGAGATGGGGCGTTTGAGTTAAGAGAGCGAGTGCTTGACTCTAATGCAAGGCGAACTGTAAGAGAAAAGTACGGTTTCATCATCGATTTTCTGTTCCCCAGGGATATGTTCTTGCTCCACGAACTGTGTGATGACGTGGGACGGCATGCCTCTTCGAGGTCGGACAAAGCGGTGAAGACGTTTTTGGCGCTGACATGGGCAAAACGGCAAAACGATATGATTACCATCGGCCTGATGGAACGCTATTTCTCTGATTTATACACCGCATTTTTATCGCTGTTTCGAGAAACATTGTGAGTGGTTTCCACGGGTATGTCTGGGTTTAGGCTGAAAACCGTAAAAAACAGCCCAAAATGGCCCAAAAGTTTTTTTCACCCGGGCTGTACTAATTTGGGGGAAGGATCTATAATAGAATCACAAGGTTGCGAGGGGGCAACTGAAAAAATATTAAAAAAACGGAGGATTTATCTTATGGCACAAGGTTATGTATGGAAGGTTTCTTATGAGTATTACACGAAAAAATATGATTGGAGTGATTACCGCGAATGGACTTTGCGTAGTCGAGTGTTTACCAACAAGATACAAGCTTTGAAGTTTGCGAACCAAATGGAGAATAACTCTAATGCTCGCTATGTCGAAGTTCGTAAATGGGGTTAATGCAAGGCACCTTTCCCTGGTATATACGTTGCGGTTTTAATTCTATTCCGAGAAACATTGTGAGTAGTTTCCACGGGT
Organism: Candidatus Scatosoma sp.; assembly: GCA_045643825.1. Lineage (GTDB taxonomy): Bacteria > Bacillota > Clostridia > Christensenellales > Borkfalkiaceae > Scatosoma. Next base: position 17,057 of record JAZRFV010000012.1, on the reverse strand, counting down.
ATGTCTGGGTTTAGACTGAAAACCGTAAAAAACAGCCCAAAATGGCCCAAAAGTTTTTTTCACCCGGGCTGTACTAATTTGGGGGAAGGATCTATAATAGAATCACAAGGTTGCGAGGGGGCAACTGAAAAAAAATATTTAAAAAACGGAGGATTTATCTTATGGCACAAGGTTATGTATGGAAGGTTTCTTATGAGTATCGCAAGGGTTTGTTGAGTGGATGGGCTTCGCACAGCCGCATTTTCACCAATAAGGTGGAAGCATTGCAGTTCACTAACCAAATGCAAAACGATAAGCATGCCTGCTGTGTTAAACTTCTTAAGTGGCACGGCTAATGGAATCTTGTACACAAAAAATTAAAAATTAGGAGGAAATGAAAATGAGTTACAACAATTATCGTCAAGGGAGAAATGGCAATGGAAGAAGTGGAGGCGGTCAGACCTACGTTTGGCGTGTCAGTTGGTTGGATAAGCACGTAAATCGTAGATACAAAGCATTTAGAAGTAGGGCTCAAGCATTGATTTTTCAAGCACAGGTGGAGAGTAATCCCAATAATTGCTGTGTCTGGATAGATAAATGGGAGGGTTAAGCTTTATCGCTTGCGTCGTTGCGTTGGCTGTGCGGCATAGACGGGGGTGGATGTGTTTTTACGGTTACTTTTGAACGAAATTAAAATATATTATAAAGGTGAAAAATGAAGAAATTCAAAGAATATTTGGTATCTAAATTTGGCAAAGACGAAGCGGAACTCAACGAGATGGATACGATTGAAACGGTGGTGTCCATGGACGGGAGTGAAGGCAATCGTATCGTGGTGTTCTACATGAGGGGCTTTCTTTCCTTGAGCGTGTTCTACGGCTCCTTCAAGCCTAAACATTTCAAAGCGATGTGTGCTTTCATTGATAATTACAACGAGAGCGCGGATCGAAAGTACGAGTTGCGCTACATGAACGGACAGCTTTGGGTAGAGGTGGATGCAACGGACGTGGATGATGACAAATCCATTGCCATTATAGAGGACGTCTTACTCTTCTTTGCGGAGGATGGTGAAGTTATCACCGCCGTCAATAAGCTGATCGACAGTGCAAACGCTCGTTGGGCGATTGTGGGCAATCGTGTCAAAACCTTGACGGACCGTGCGCGTGAGTTGGATACGCACGGCTACCACAAGGGTGCGATGACAATCCTGGAGGAGATCTGTGAATTGTACTACGGCTTTAAACACATGGAACTTGTTGCGTTACAGTACCAGCATGACTTCGATAAATCGCAGGCAACCTTACGATTCCCTTGCAACAAGGAGTATGCTTTAGAATGCCTTTTGATGGCATTGGAGCAAGTTAAAGATGACGTCTTTATGCCAGTGATGGCGTATCGCCTTGCGAAAGAGCTCGGCAATGAAGAGGTTTGTGCTCGTATGGAGGCGTTGGCGCATCAAAACGGTGCGTGGGAGTACTTGGCGCTCAAATCTAAACATGATCCAGCGGAAGCTTTACAGTGTATTGCACGCTACTACCGTGAAGGGGTTGGATGTGAGGTGAGTGAACGCAATGCCGCTTATTACGACAGACTTGCGGCAGGCGAGAGAGAGGCTGTCTTTAAGGATATGCTTATGGACGGTTTCGAGCCTGTGTTCAAGCTGATGGGGGATAAGGCGTATTATCCCATCCAAAGCCTTGCGGAGCTTGACGGGGTTTCCGACGAGTTTAAGCGTAGATATCTCTATGGGGATGAGAGCTCTTTCAAGCTCCCCGATTGGTTTGTACTGCTTGTCAACGGTTTGAACGAGGCGGATAGAGAGGTGGTATTGTCTACTACGTTGGATAGAATGCAACGCAATATGGATGCGTTCTTGTCCCGCGTACAGTCGGGTGAGGTGGAACTTGTACTCCCTGTGGACGCGAGTATGGGGGTTACCATTGAAACGGATGATGGCTGGAGGTATGTTTATGCCCCTGATATTAAGGGGTTGGTAGACTGCAAGGCGAAGGAAGAGTTGCTTCGAGTATTTACAAAATTTCAAGATTTAAATTAAAGGAGGTAAGGATTATGATGAAAACTGTTGATGCAAATGCAATTGCGATTGAAGAGGCTGGTTTTGGAAAAAGAACCTTTAACTGCTTGCGCAGAGCAAAGCTTTTTACCTTGGGTGAGGTTGCCGCAAAAACGGAGGAGGAACTTTTGGATCTTCGCAGTATTGGTGAAAAGGAATTGGAGGAAATCATGGAAAAGTTGAGTGAACACGGCTTGAAGTTGAAGATTGACGTGGATGCTTTGTATGAGGAATACTGTCAGATGGCGAAGGATGGTTACTTCGATGTAGAGGACGAACCTCAAAAAAGCGTTGCCTTTCAGGTGATGATGCGTGATACCCACGGTACCATTGAGACGGAAAATTGGGGCGTAGTGACCAACGCGTGCACCTTCGATGATGAAGGAAACCCTGTGGAGGGTGGTATGTACGATCCTGCAATTTTCGGTGCTTATGATATGGAAAAGGCGTTGAAAAGAGTCTTTCACTCTTCTTCCCCTGAACAAGTGGTGGGGAACTTTGGGGTGATGGAGCTAGCTTTACCGGTTTGCGATCCCAATTGTCCAAAGGTACTTGATCCTGATAAGTGGGTGCATATTACCGCAATCCCCGTTTTACCTACGGCGTTTAGAGGGATGTCGAGTGACGGTCGACAGGTAGGTGAGGATGCGGCGGCGTGGAACTCACTTGCGGAGTTGAACTTTGTCATCCCTACCCTTTTGGAGGAAAATCCTGATAGGGAAGAGGAATTGCAGGCAAAGTTGCAGGAAGCGGTGAACGCTGTTTATGCTCTTTACAACAGAGGACCTATCCTCAAGGGAGAACTTGAGATGCATCGTTTCCTTTACCATGCGATGATGCCTCTTGAGGTGTTTGAAAGCTACGACATCGTTGTAGATTGCCTTAAGACAATCAAGGCGATGGCGGATTTGAAGAGAAATTTAATCGATGTGGAGGATGAGGCGTTTTGGATCCGAAACTTGTGCTGCATCTGTAACGTCGTAGGGTACGACAGTGAGGAAGTGGCCGAGTATTTGACGTGGGCTGAGGAGGTCTTGTCGGATTTGGACGCTTGGGAGTCGTCTTGCAGTGATGAGATCTAACGGGCGAGAAAACTATGAGGATTTACATGGTGAGAAAAGATGAGATTTAAGAAGAATGATACAATTACTTTAAACGAAAACGAAAAAATTGTCGTCGAGGATTTCCTCGGCGACGGTGGACAAGGTGAGGTGTATTTGGTCACCTACAAGGGGGGCAGGTATGCGTTGAAGGTCTATAAAAACGAAGAAAGTAGCGATTTTCGATACAATCTTAAAAATAATATCGACCGTGGTGCACCGAGTGACGTCTTTCTTTGGCCGAAACTTTTACTCGATTTTGACGATGGGAAAATCGGGTATATGATGGACCTGCGTCCCAAAAATTACGTATCTTTCGTGTCCTATCTTACGGGTAAGAACAAGTTTAAGAACAAACGAGTGATGCTCCGTTGGTGTGTGGAACTGTGCTTGGCGTTTAAACGCCTGCATGAGCTTGGCTATTCTTACCAGGATTTGAACGACGGCAGTTTCTTCCTTGATCCTGAAACGGGGGATTTGCTTATCTGCGACAACGACAACGTGACGGCGGACAAGCGCAACCTCGGTATTCTCGGTAAGATGCGTTATATGGCTCCTGAAATCGTACGGGGGGAACAGATGCCTGACGTACACTCAGATCGTTTTTCCTTGGCGGTAATCTTATTTATGGCGCTTTGCCTTGGCAATCCCTACGAGGGGGAACGGTTGAAGGAATACGATATTGTCGATGAGCATGCGGAATACGAGATGTTTGGCAAAAAGCCCATTTTCGTATACCACAAGACGGACAAGAGTAATCGTCCCATTCGCGGGTATCATTCCAGTGTGCTTCGTCGTTGGGCGTACGTTCCCTTGTACATTAAAGAGGCGTTCCATCGTACCTTTGTGGATGGTTTGCAGGATAGGGAAAACGGGCGCGTAACCGAGCTAGAGTGGTTGCGTTTACTCAATAAATACCGCGATGAAATTTTGGTATGTCCGCATTGCGGGTACGAGTACATTGTGGGATTTAGCGAGAAAAAACGTTATGAGGCTTGTCCTTCCTGTGCGAAGCCAACGAAGGAGTTTTGTACGCTCCACATCGGTAAAAATACGATTGCATTGGAGATGGGTAAACGAATTTATCGTAGCCATATCGATAAATACTCCTCGGAGTACAACAAGAGCGTTGGTATGGTAATTGCCAACAAGAACAATCCGTCCCTTTGGGGGATAAAGCTTGCGCTTTTGGACGATGTGGAGGTCAAGGACAGCGAAGGTAAAGTGAAGACGATTGCGGGGACTGGGGTTATCCCCATCGTCAAGAACTTGAAGATTAAATTTAACGAAAATACGATAGGAGAAATTAGATAATGGAAAATAAAGATAGAATGTTAGGTGAAGGTATTGCTCGTCAGGAATTGCATTTGATGTTTGTCATTGACAATTCCGGGTCTATGGAAGGGGAAAAACTTGGGGCGGTCAATAACGCTATTCGTGACGTGATGAGTATCATGCCCGAAATCCAGGAGGATACGGCGGATGCGACGATCAAGATTTCCGCGTTGAAGTTCAGTGACGATGCAAAGTGGGTGTATTCTACACCGCAAACGGTAAGCAAATTTAAGTGGAAGGATATCTCCACTGAAGGCGGTACCAATTTATCCGCGGCGTACGACGAGCTTGCAAAATGGCTTTGCAAGAAGGAGAAAGGCGGTCAAATGCCTGACATCGGTGGTGTTGCCCCCATCCTTATCTTGATGACGGATGGGATGCCGACGAGCTTTGACTGGGAACAGCATTTGGATACCTTAAAGAAAAAGGGGTGGTTTAGGGTTGCTCTCAAATACGCCTTGGCAATCGGCATTGACACGCAGGAGGCGATGGATGTGTTGTCGAAATTTACGGGGAACCCCGAAACGGTGCTTAAAGTCTATACAGCGGAGGCACTTCGTAAGGTAATTAAGGTGATTGCGGTGACGGCGTCAAAGGTGAAGTCGAACTCCTCTTCTATGGGATTTGGCGGTACCATGGGCGCGACGAATAACGAAATTGCACAAAATGAGATTGCGAATAGGCTGGAAGATATTCAGGATGTGGAGTGGTAAGGAGGACTTACTATGGAAGATAAAATTGCGAAACAAAAACTAAACGTAATTGTTTTGGTGGATTGTTCCAAGAGTATGCAAGGGGAGAGGATTACGCAGGTGAATAACGCCCTGCGTGATATTAAAACCCACCTGATTGACCTGCAGGGTGAGAATTCGAATGTTGATTTTTACATGACGGTTATCACCTTTTCTACAGAGGCGTATTTCTTAAACGGCGACCGCTGTAAGGCTGTGGAGGAGTTCACCTTTAAGGATATTAAGGGTGGCGGTTGGAGTAATTTGCACCTTGGCTATCAAAAGCTGGAAGAGATTTTGAGAAAGGAAAGCAAGGGCGGGATTATGCCTGACTTCGGCGGTGTGGCCCCCATCGTTCTTTTGATGACGGACGGGCATCCGACGAAATTTCCCTTGACGGAGGAAATGTCTGCCTTGAAGAAGTTGCCTTGGTATAAGGTTGCTTTGAAATATGGGATTGCAATCGACCTGAAAGACGAGCGTACGCATAAAGTATTGCAGGAGTTCGTGGATGGGAATGGGGACGTGATTGAGTGCTACGACAGTAAAATGTTGGAACGCATTATTAAGATTATCGTTCTTACAGCATCGAAGGTGAAATCTACCACCACGAGCGTTAGCGCAGGACAAACGGTTTCCGTTGTGCAGGAAGTGAAACAACAGGTGCAAATTGCCTTGGCGGAAGTAGATGATTGGGAGTGGTGATATGATAACATATTTTACAAAGACAAATGTAGGGTATTCGCACCTCAAAACCAATCAGCCGTGCCAGGATTATTCCGCCTGCTACCACGATGAAGAAAGGACGATTATCACCGCCTGCGACGGCCATGGCGGAAAGACGTATATTCGTAGCAACGTGGGTAGCAGGTATGCGTCGAATGCGATTATTTCGGTTCTTCAAGAGGTGGATAAATCTTTATTTTACCGTTATAGTCGTCAGGAAATTTGCGATAAGTTACGCTTGCAAATTTTGTGTGAGTGGAATGCTTTCGTGGAAAGGCATTTAAACGAAAAAGCCCTTTCCAAGCGTGAACTGGAGGGCTTGGATAAGGAGCAAATGTTTAAATTAAAGCAAAATCCTGTAAAGGCGTATGGAACGACCTTGCAGGGGGCGATGATTTTTGGGAATAAGCTGATTTGCGTTTCCTTGGGCGATGGTGGTATTTTCCTTGTGAGAAAGGGGCAATTATCCGCGGCGTTTGAGGAGGATGAGGATACTGTGGCAAATCTTACCCATTCGATGTGCCAGGAGGACGCTTACAAGTATTTGAAAGTTGGGATTTTTGACTTTTCCGACCTGGATGGAGTGCTGGTTTGCACGGATGGAGTGGTGAATCCTTACCAAAGCTTGGAAAATTTTAAAGAGAAATTTATGAAGCCAATTTGTATTAAGTTGCAGGAAGGTAAACAGGTGGAAATTGACGAATTTATCACAGCTATGGGCGAAAAAATTGGCATCGGCGACGACGTTTCGTTGGCGATGGCAATGAAAACAGGGGTATCCTTGCGAGGATATAGGAGATAAGATGATTTTTAGAGAAGGTCTTTTCTATGCATATAAAAACAGACGCACGGATGGCGAAGTAACCGATCCATTTTACCTCTATTGTCGGTTGTCAGATCTGTGCACCTCCTCGTATGCGGATAAAAGAAAAGTGGAACTATTTTATGCGATTGATAAACGACTTTGCATTTTTGAAACGCTGATAAAGCAGGGAGAAAATGGGCAAAATGAGTTGTTAAACTCGTACCTGGTGGTGTCGGAGTTATTAAGCGAGGATAGTTTCAAGAAATTGATTGAATGCGCCGTTTGGGCCATGAGTCCTACGGCGGAGCTTCCTATTGCGGAGGTGAAAAAGGAAGAAAAACCTATTATAAAGAAACCCCAAAAGATAACTCCTGTTGTGGTGGAAAGGGCGGAAGAGGAAGAAGAGAAGGAAACTCGCACACCTTTAAATGGGTATGGAGATATAGATGAGGATATATCTTTGTTCCTTGGTTGCGGCGCAATTTTGTTGCTTGCCTCTTTGCTTGTTGGCTTCTTCGGATTGTTGGTGGGGATTTTTCATTGGAATATCCCTTGGGTGGTTTGGCAATTGCTTATTGGGGTAGTCGGCGGCGGTTGGCTGACGCTTGGTGTGGGCTTGTTGGTATACCTCCTACACGATGGTATGACCTGCGATTATTTTATATCGGGGTTTATATGCCTATGTGTGGTGACGGTGGTCAATTTTATTCTACTTTTATGCCTGCGCGGGGACTATAAAGCAATATTTGTTTGTTTTTCCTTGTGGGAAATCCTTGGCGGACTTCTTTTGACTTCGATTTGTTTTTACGATATACAAGACGAATGGGGCTGGGTGCATCTGGCGACTTCGTTTCTACTGCTATTAATCACGGTTATATCCTTAATTTGTTTGTGAATTTAGAGTAACTAATACAAAAGAATGCCTCGTTTACGCAAAATAAAAACGAGGCTTATTTATTTATGAAAGTATTGAAAATTTAAAATAAATGTTATATAATTAATAGTAGAAGAATGATTTTGCGAATAAGGCTAAAGAGTATATTTTTTAGTGGAGGAATAAAATGTTGATAGGGGCCTTAATTGGTGATTACATCGGGTCTTATTATGAAACAAAAGAGCATAGAACAAAGGATTATAACTTTGAACTCTATCGTAAAGAAAACCACTTTACCGATGATTCCATATTAACCATTGCAATTATAGACGGATTGCTTGAATACAAAGCTAAAGGGGTAAATGACTATACCTTATTATCAAATATGATAAGGGACAAAATGGTCGATTGGGGAAATAGGCCTGAATATTATGGGGAATGGTTTGGAACTAACTTTTTGAAGTGGCTTTCTAATCCAATACCCTATCAAAGTATTGGTAATGGGGCCGCTATGAGAATATCAGGTGTAGCTTATATTGCTGAAAGTGAAGAAGAGGTTAAGCAATTCAGCAAGATTGTTACAGAGGTTTCACATAATAGCGAACCAGCCGTTCGGGCTGCTGAGTGCGTATCTCTTTGTGTATATAAGCTATTGCAGGGGGTATCCAAAGAAGATGTGGTTGACATTATTGAACAGTATTATCCTTCTATTAGAGGGTTGGAGTTAAGTGCGTTAAGACCTTATTATAGGATGGATATTACATGTGATGGTAGTGTACCGGTTGCATTAAAGGCGTTTATTGATTCTAATGATTTTGAGGATGCTTTGCGCTTGGCAATATCAATGGGTGGGGATGCAGATACGTTAGCTGCTATTTGTGCTTCACTTGCTGGCGTATATTACGATATTCCAAAGTCGATTTATGATTACATAAAAGAAAATTTGGATGACAATTTTAAAAGAATTTTATCTTTGGTAGATTCGTATCGTACCAATAGATTGTACAAAGGAAAATGCTATTTCCAATTGGATGGAACGTGTAATACTCGTAAGTTAAATTATCTGGATAAAAATTTAAAAAATATTATGAGGTCTGATAATTTAAATTGCATTTCTGATGAAGATAAAGAAAAACTTCTTTTAGAGGGCTTTAAAACGGTTATAGATTTAAGAGAGAATGATCCGGCTTTTAATGTTCCGATTAAAAAAGATCCACGATTTAATTACTACAATGTTCCATTTGATATAGATAAAGCGCAGGCGGATACAAAAAGAAACGGTTTAACATTTTATTCCAATTTATTAAGCCAGCAAGATGTCGTGCGTGATGTGTTCAATCAAATATCTCAAGCGGAAGGAGGCGTAATTATTTGTTGTTCGTTGGGCAAGGATAGGACTGGTGTTGTCACCTTCTTGCTTTTATCGATTTTAGGAGTGGATATGGAACGGATTATAAATGATTATTGTTTAAGCGCTTATCATTTATTTGCAGGGTGTAAGAATTATAAAAAGAATTTCAAATTAACTAAAATTCCTACCTCGAAGAGAAGTTATTTTTCAAAATTCTTAAAAGAGGTAAACAATCTTTATGGAGATGTTTGTCAATATATAAAAGAATGCAATCTTCCCATAGAGTCCATTTTGAAGAAATTTAAAAAATGATTAGGTGCATGAAAGGAAGGTCTGGAAGTGGATTTTAATAAGATTAAATGTATTATTTGGGATTTAGATAATACCTTATGGAAAGGTGTCTTATCGGAGGGGGAGATAACCCTTCGCTCAAAGGCATACGATTTGGTTTGCAATGCAACGACTGTAGGGGTGATTAATTCTATTTGTTCCAATAATGAGCCCATGCCCACCAATAAAAAGCTGATGGAGTTGAAATTATACGACTATTTTGTGTTTCCCTCAATTGCATTCGCATCCAAAGGGTATCGTGTAAAGTCAATAATAAAAAAATTGAATCTACGGGATGAAAACGTGTTGTTTTTAGATGATGAAATTTTCAATCTAAAAGAGGTTCAATTTTACAACCCTAATATTATGGTGAGCCAGCCATTCATTATCGAGGAATTAAACAGGTATTATTTAGATAAGATCAGCACGGGGGAAACGTGTGAGCGATTAACCTATTATAAGCATATAGAGAAAAAGGATGAAGTAAAACAACTGTTTTGCTCTAATGAAGAGTTTTTGCATCATTGTAAAATCAATCTCAAAATTGAGAATAATGTTGAGCAATATTTGGATCGAATATACGAGTTGGCGCACAGGACCAATCAATTAAATTTCACAAAACGTCGGTCAGGATTAGAAGAAATAAGGCAAGATATAACGAATGCTGATGAAAAAGGCGTTGTGTTTGTGAAAGATCGTTTTGGAGATTACGGGCTGGTTGGATATTATTGTATTAAACAAGGGGAATTAACGCATTTTGTTTTCTCTTGTCGCATTTTAAATATGGGTATAGAACAATACGTATATAACTATTTAAATCGACCGCGTATCCATATTATTGGGCAGGTAGCCTCATCGTTAGACCGCATAGAGATTCCTTGGATCAACCAAGATAATGAAACGATAGACTTAACGAATGTGAGAACGGGATTAAAAGTTGTTTTGAAGGGATCATGCGATTTTAAACGAATGCAATTATTTTTGCCGGAGAATATTAAGTACGAGGTTCAATATGTCAAGGACCGAAAAACAATTATATATCAAAATGGATTGGCTGCAATGGCAATGAGTGTAACCTATCCGATTAAGGATATTAGAAATTTTGCAGGCAAGACACCTTGTTATAGTGACTTGTATTACGAATCCTCGATATTTAATGAGGAACATGATATTGTTTTTTTGTCGACCATTTCTTTGGCAAATTTAGGCGTCTATAAAAAGAAAGATAACAATTTTTTTCTTGCGATGGGATTGCCGAATGAACCAATGTATATGGAAGAGGCGAAATATAGTAAAAACGGGAAATATGATCTTGGATTTGATGTAACGCATGAGAATTTTGAGTTTTTGCGTGAGCATTATGACTATATCAATGATGTATATATTGACGAGTATTTTGAAGATCATATACGAGTAGTGGTTAAAAACATTAAAGCCAAAAATATATTTATTATTTTGGGAAATGAGGAGAGGTATAGAGAAAATAAATCTGAAGCCGGTCAACTTTTTATAAAAGCGAACAAAATCATACAAAGAGTGGCAGAGGAATTACAATGCAAAGTAATAAATATCTCGGAGTTTGTTGATTCAGACGATGATATTGTGAATCATTTTAATCACTTCACCTCCAAAGTATATTACAGATTAGCTACATGTATTAATGAAAATATTAAGAAGATAGAGGAACAATGAGTAAGATAGTATATTTAGAGGGATCAAGGGCTGTTGGGAAAACGACACTCTTAAAAAAAATAAAGCAAGAACATCCAGAATTTGTTGTGATTGATGGATATGCTCGCAAGGAGTTTATGTTTGATACGACAAAATTCGAGGACTTTATTATTAATGAGAAATTATATTTGGCATGCGATGTGGCACAACATAAAGTTTATAAATCATTAGATACTGTTATTGTTGTGGTGAAAGGGCCATATACAGATGTTAATTATACCGAAACCATTTTAAGGGAAAAGTTTGATGGGAAAGATTATCATTCCACTGGGATAGATGAGTATATTGCTTTGGCGAAGCAATGCACCCCTGATTTTATTATTTATTTAGATGCAACCAAAGAGACAATTTTAAAGCGAGCTGAAGGGGATGATCACAAACGCGCAACGATGAAAATCTTTATGGAGCAATGGTTGGACGATTTTGCTGACTATTATAAAAATATGCAGGGAACTCAAATTATAGATACGAATAATCTTACGCCAGATGAAGTATATGATAAGTTCCTAACTTTAATAGGAGAAGATAAATAATGTCGTTAATAGTAGAGCTTATGGGGGGACGAGGCGTAGGAAAGTCTACGATCATTTCCGCTGTAAAAAAAGAGGTTCCCAATACTATTTCCCGTGAAGGGTTTAGGAAAATGGATGATGGGCTTAATTTAAATATATGCGAACAGTTTATTGAGCACGAAAGGGAATATTTGCGGCGAGAGATAAAAGATCTTCGAGAGTTTCATAAGCATGAAGGTGTAGTTTTACTTACAAGAGGCCCTACGGATGTTTTAATGTATATAGATTTTGTGCTTAAATTTCTTCATCCTGAATGGGGGGATGTAACAAAGCTGTTACAAGAAGAGATACAAGAACTGAATTCTTTACGAACGAAAAATAGGATTTACTTAAAGGCATCGGATAAAGTGTTAATTGGAAATATCAAAAATGATCAATTAAAAGATAGAAATAATACGGATTTTTGGCTGAAATTTAATTCATACCAGATGAAGGAAATTGAGCGAGACGAGGATGTTTTCATAGTAGATGCGGAAACAAACAATATTGAGGCGAAAATAGCAGAGGTAATAAAGTACGTAAAAGGCAAAGTGCTGTACAGTGCAGTACTGGCACGAAATATGGAGTGAATAGAAAAAATGGAAATAGTGTTAGAGGTTTCAGTTGGTTTATTTATACTTGTTTGCATATTAATGAACATAAAATATTTTTTTAATTTATTCAAGACATGCAAATATGTAAGGGAGGGGAAAAATAAGAAATTTAACATTGATAAGAAAGTGTCGATGTTGATTTTAATCCCCGTTTTAAGAGAACAAAACGTTATTGTGGATACGATAAAATATTTTAATGGTTTGCGTTCGGCTTTTTTGGATATTCACTTATGTATTGCTGGGACAAAACGCGAATATGCAACATTGGCCACGTATGGTTTTACTCAAAGTACGAAAGAGGTGGTAGAGAATTATATGAATGCAATGCCTCAAAGGGAGGATTTTACCTTAAATTATTTTGAGGCAGAGGATATGATAGATGGGGATAGAGCAACTCAGCTTAATTATGCCGCGAAATCGTTTTTGGCAAATAATCATGTGGATATTATTGGGGTATACGATGCGGACTCTCGACCTTCGATCGATACGTTAGAGGAAGTGGCTTGTAAATATTTAGAGGATGACAGTGTTTCTTATCAGCAGCCAGCATTTTTCATGAAAGCTATCGGGGAAATGAAGGAGAATAAGGAAAATCCTCTTTTGATGGCAAATGCAGTATATCAAAACACTTGGTCGATAATTAGCGAAATACCGATGTGGATTGATTATACGAAGTCGGAAGGTAGACATAAGGGGAATTTTTATTGTATAGGTCATGGGGAGTTTTTTCCTTTAAGAATTTATGAAAAATATAATTTCCCGGAGCATGAAGTAACAGATGGCATCCAAATTGGGTATCGATTGGCAATGGGTGGGGAAAAGGTTTCAATACTCAATAATTATTGTAGTGATGACGTTCCTCATAACGTAAAGGCGTTAATTCATCAGCACAAGAGATGGTTTGGTGGATGTATGAGATTAAAAGAAGCGTACTCGTGGTGCGCGGGAAATGATTTGGGCCATAAAAAAGGTACGCTGTTAGCAGGCTTATGGAGTCAATTTAGATGGGCGTTTACGGCAAATTTATATATTCTTTGTTTGTTAATGTCGATAGTTCTGGCCACTGTTTTTAATGTCGTTCACCCGTTAATTGCAATGGGGGGATTGTTTGTGGTTTATTGCTATATATATCCTTTGATTGCAACTTTGATTACTCCTATAAAAAAGAGGGTGCCATTTTTGGCGTTTATGCTTGTACCGCTTGCGATTTACATCAAAAGTATAGGCCCGACAATTTATATATTTAATAAAATATTTAGAAGAAAGAATATATACGGGAAAGTTGAGAGATGATATAGTATGCATAATATCAAATATTTAAGAGTGATTGTTACAGAGAAATGTAACTTAAATTGTTTTTTTTGTCATAAAGAAGGTGCTGGTTTTCAGGATTCTAAAGAGATTAATCAGGATGAAATGTTGCAATGCATAGATGTTCTTTTGCATTGTGGTATTAAAAAAGTAAAAATTATGGGTGGGGAACCTACTCTATATCCAGCGCTGGATAAGGTGATAGCCCAAATAAGACAAAAAAGCCCCGAACTGGACATTTCTATGATTACAAATGGGATTGTCTCAAAAGAAAAAATTGATCAGTGTATGGAAGCGGGTTTAAATCGTATCAATGTTTCATTGCACGGGTTCGACATACAACATTTTAAGGAAATTACCAAGGGGAATGCAAAACAGCTGGCTTCTATGATGGATACGATTTTGCATTTAAAAGAAAAATCTATGTTGGGTAAAGTTAATTATGTTGTTTTGAAGGGGGAGAATGAAACGGAGTTTTTCGATGTGTTAAGGTTTATACAAAAGAATAATATCGTTTTGGATATCTTGAATTATTTAAGCGATAAGGATGAGGATATCTATAAATTCTATTATTCGTTTGATGAAATAAGGCAAATGATTATCGATAAGTATGAAATCGTTGAAGAACAAAAGTGGACAAATTCGAATAGCATTGATTCGTGGAGATTATACCTTAAGGGAGGCGGGGTAATCAATTTAAAGATTAATCAATTAAATAAATTTAACTTCTTAAAAAATTGTAGCAATTGTCCTAAAATTGTATATTGCAAAGAGGGGATAGCAGCCATAAGATTAACAAGTAATGGATTGATTAAGCCTTGTTTGTTTAGAGAGGATTTGAAGTTTGATTTAATTGGATATTTAAATACGCATACATTTGATGAGACTGTTTCGGCTGTTGGGAACTATTTAGAGAACTTATAAAGGAGTGGTAATGTGGGGTTAATTATTGAAATAAATGGGTACAAAGCCGTTGGAAAAAGTACGTTAATCGCGGGATTGAGACAAAGATTCCCCAATGCGATATTTAGGGAAGGATTTAGAAAAATAAAAAATGGATTAAATCAAGCAAACGAGGATGAATTTTATCAAAATGAGCGCGCTTATATGGAAAGGGAAGCACGAGAGTTTGAAGAGCTTATCAAAAGTGATAAACTGGTAATTCTTTTGCGTGGGCCTGAAGAATGCTTGTTTTACGCGCAATATGCCCCTAAATTAAAATATGGGGTTGAATGGGATGTTGAAACGCACTTAAGGGATAGTATAAGCTTAATATCTTCATATAGAGCGGATCATATTCTTTGGTTAGATGCTGACAGGGACACTTTATATGATAGAAAGGAACATGATGAGACGAAGCCAAGATTGAATATGGATTCTTGGAATAATATTTGGAATCCACATTTGGGCAATTTTATTAAAAAGTTGGAGTATACGGAGGTGTTAGACACCAACAATTTAAGCGCATTAGAAGTTTTAGAGTGGGTTGTTGAATGGATTAACATCAAGTGGAATGAGAAAAATAAAAAATCGGTGCCGGAACGTCTATATATCGAGACAACCAATGCGTGTAATGCAAGATGTATTATGTGTCCGCATCCCAAGATGAAAAGAAAAATACACACAATGGATGAAGCGACATTTTCAAAAGTTGTAAGGGAACTTGCTGGCATTGATTTATCGAGAACGACAATCTTTATGCATAAGGAAGGAGAGCCTTTATTGGATCCCTTAATATGTGAACGGGTTGCTAAAATTAGGGAGTATACCAATTGCAAAGAAATTGCAATTAATACGAATGCATCTTTGTTGGATAACAATACAGCGAGGCGGTTAGTAGAATCAGGGATTGATACTATATATTTAAGTATTGATGGCGTCCATAAAGATACTTACGAATCGATTAGAGTTGGATTGAATTATGATGTCGTTAAACGTAATGTTCTTGGTTTATTTGAAATATTGAAGAGCGCTTCTCGTGAGGTGAAAGTTATACTTCAAATGTTAACCTATAAGGATAACCTTGAAGAAGTAGAAGAATTTAAGCGGTTTTGGGGACAATATCCGTGTGAGATTTTTATAAAAAGAATGCATAATTATCTTGACGGGGGGATGTCTTCTGTCGGTGGAGATTTATCCATGGTTCAAAAGCGGGCGTGTACAGATCCGTTTAATATGTTGGTTGTTTATTCTGACGGAAGTGTTGGGGCTTGTTGTTGGGATTATGAAAATACATTCAATCTTGGGAATATTAAGACGGATGCAATTATGGAAATCTTTAATGGTGAAAAAATAAGGAAGATTAGGGAGAAACACTCAAAGTTGCAATGTGCAGATTTACCCCCGTGTAACAGGTGTACAAGGGCTTTTGCGGATGACTCCATCGGTGGTGTCAGTGGGGACAAGGAAATATTGATTAAATGATGAATTTGGAAAAGTTGTATCAAGCATTATATTCCAATAAAGGTGAGAATATTGAGTTTTTTGAATCTAAAGGATTTTCGAGGAATACACTCAAGAAGTTTAATTTGTTTCAATTAACGAAAGATATAGATATTGATGAAATTAGAGATGTGTTCTCTCAAGAAGGTGAGGCGTTTTTTAATATTTATCAATATGTAATCCCTGGATTTGATGTTAATGGCGGGCTTGATTATATTATGATTAGGCGAAGAGCGGATTATATAAAAACGCCTAATTGTTCATTTCACAAGCATATATACATAGGTGAAATCGATAGAGGATTAGGGAAGATATTTAATTCTTACCATTTAATGGATGACGAAAAGGTATTGTTTATTGTGGAGACTTGGACGGATGCCCTTAGTTTAGAAGAATTGGGGTATCCCGCAATTGCTATGAATCGCGTGGCTAATTGTCATACCGTATTAGAACCATTGGTTAAAAAGTATAAAGAAAATATTGAGAAGAAAAAGATTATTATCATGTGTGATTCTGATGAAATTGGCGTTACGGCGAATTGTGATATAAAGACGATGTTTTTTAATAATGGTATTCCTTGTGTTGTAATGAATAAGTATCCCCAAGGGATAAAAGACGCAAATGAGTGGCTCTTGTATGATAGAAATGGTTTTAGGGAAGCAATAGCAGCTTTCTTGGAAGGGATTAAGTAATATGGGAAAAATAATTTTGGTTTTAGGCCCGCACGGTGTAGGAAAGACGACGTTATTTAATTTTGCGAAGCTGAAAGAGGAATTCCTCGTTTTTGAAGGGTTTCAATTCCCTTTAAACGGCAGGGATATCTCAAAGGCGGAAGATTTTATAGATTATCAAAAATTATATTTTCAACGAATAAATGAGGAAAATAAAATAATCAAGCAAAGTGCAAAAAATGGCCTTGTAATTCGTTCGATAGAAGAATCTTCTTTTTATTATTACCATCATCCTTGTGCAAATACCGTAATGTCGGACTATATTAACTTTTTGGAAGATGTAGAATATATGAAGGCGGATATAATCGTCCATCTGGATGCGGATCGGGATGTGTTGGAAAAAAGATATAGCAATGACGTTGATAGGGATAT
>JAZRFV010000011.1:0-39064 GCA_045643825.1 Candidatus Scatosoma sp. | reverse complement strand
AAAAGTTTCAGCAAAAATCTCTCAAGAATAATACTTCTTTTTTAATGATAGCTCGCATGTTAAAAACGAAAGGAGTAATGGAATATTGTAAAGCCGCAAAAATAGTAAAAAATCAATATCCAAGGGCAAGGTTTTGCTATTTGGGTGCTGAGGGAAGTGTAAAATTATCAGATATACGAGAATACATTGATGCTGGTATAGTTGAATATCTTGGAGTAACTAAAGACGTACGGCCTTATTTAGATGATTGTGCGGTGTATGTTTTACCTTCGTATCGTGAAGGGTTGCCTATGTCTATTATGGAGGCGGAAGCAGTAGGGAGAATGATTGTGACCACTTCGGCAATTGGTTGCAAAGATACTGTAATAGAAGGCTATAATGGGTATTTGGTTGAACCAAAAAATGAATATGATTTGGCACAAAAGCTGATGGGATTATTGGAAAATCCAAAGGAAATTTTAAGAATGGGTGAAAATAGTCGACGTTTTGCAGAAGATCATTTTGACCAAGATAGAATCAACGCTATTATATGTGAAAAAATGGGGATCTGATATGCAAAAAAATACAATTGTTTATATTGGGAATTTTCCCTATCCATCGAAAAGTGGTGTAGGAAATCGCGTCCGTCAAAATGTCTTACTGTTGAAATCTTTAGGATATAAAGTATGTGTAATAGCTACAGATGAGCAAATAGGCGAAGAGATGCCTTTAGCGGATACAAAAAAAGAAATAGATGGATGCGACGTGTATTTTTTACCTACGGCGAAAAGCATTAAGCAAAGAATTTTTTATAAAAAAGATTTGCAACGTACGCAAGAGCTTATCAAAAACTTAAACGCAAATCAAGAAGTATTTGCGGTATTTTTCACGGGCACAAAATTTGCGTTGTTTGCAAACGGAGTCGTTAACTTTTGTAAAAAGCAGGGAATTAAAACGGTTGCTGACAGTATGGATTGGTTGGCAATTCATTCACACAGCTTTTTGTTTAACGTAATAAAACGTTTTGATATTGCGTTTGAAATGAGGGTGGTCAATAGAAAGGCGGACGGTGTGTTGGCCATTTCAACCTATTTAAGAGATTATTACAAAAAATACGTCAAAAACACGATTGTCATTCCGCCTTTGTTTGAAAAAAATATAAAAAGCAGCATGGAACGTGATGAAAGTAAAGTCATACGTTTGATATACGCAGGAACTCCGTTTGGACCAAACGTCGTATGTAAAAAACCGGAAGCATTAAAGGATAGGCTGGATAAGACCATAGAGTATTTATATAAAATTAAAAAACATGGTATTGAAAATTTTGTATTTGATATTTATGGGGTGACGGAAGAAGGCTACTGTACGGCGTTTCCTTGGCATAAGGGATACGTAGATTTTTTAGGGAAAAACGTTTGTTTTCACGGAAGAGTGCAATATTCGGTCATTGAAGAAACTTTAGGAAAAGCGGATTTTACACTGTTGTTAAGAGACCAAAACAGAGAAACGCGCGCGGGTTTCCCCTCGAAAGTTGGGGAAAGCATTACAACCGGTACGCCCGTTATTATTTCAGACGTGGGCGATCACAGCTTGTATATTCAATCGAATACAAATGGATTTTTAATTCATTCGGACGACGAAAACCGCGCGATAGAAGAATTAAAGGGAATCTTTTCGTTAGATTGGACGACGATTTTGCAAATAAAGAAAAATTGCCGTCAAGACGAGCAATTCGTGTATACAACGTATGCTCACCCAATGAAAACTTTTTTAGAGGATTTAAGCAAGTAAGATGGTAAAGAAATTTCAATTAGGCTGTATAATATATTTATTGGCGTGGTTGCTTTGTCCACCACTAATTTATGGTACGCTATTTCGATTGTTAGCGCTATTTTGTTGCTTTGCTTGGATATTTATGGAATATTTTTGCAATAAAAAAATCGGCAGAGCTGCTCGAAACGATTTGGAGAAATTTGCTAACTATTATTTGATAGCGGCTATTTTGTATATTGGCGGCGACGCGTTAATACAGTTATTTTTTTCAAAGGCGACGTTAATAAGTATCATTTATAATAATTTGCAAATATACATTTTGTTGATTATTGGTTTTATCGGTACGCAGTGTATTGCGGAAAATCGTTGGGACGATATAAAAATAGCGTTTATCGCGATTGTAATTTTTTGCGTTGTGTTCTCGGTTACAGCTATTTTTCGTGCTCCTCAGTATCAAACAGTTACGAGAGAAGCAGGCGGTGAAAGTAAATATAATGAGGAATTTTTAATCGCGGCAGCAAGAAGTGGCGTCGGTGGGTTTGGTTTCTTCTGTTTTACAGCGATTTTAGTGCCTATACTTGTTTATTTTTCAAGAATATTCAAGGGCAGTAAAAACTTAAAAACATGGGTAATTATTTCCGCAATTGTATGTGAAATCGGCGTTGTTTCAGCGGGATATACGTTAGCGTTGCTAATTTCAGTCGTGGGTATTTTTTCCACTCTATTCATTACAACGAAAAACCAAACGGCAAGACTTGTCATTATTCTTGTTCTTGCGTTAATTTTGATTTTTGGTCAGCAGCTTTTAGAAATTATCTATTCGCTTTTGTTAAAAATTTCAGCGGGTTCAATGTATGAAAATAAGGTAAAGGATATCTTCTCGTTTTTAATCGAAGGGGAATCGGAAGGTACGTTTGATAGTAGAGCTGATCGATATTTAACATCGCTGGAATCTATTTTTAAATATCCGCTGTTCGGTTCTTTAATTTGGGACAGCACAAGGGCAATTGGCTCGCATAGTTCGATTTTAGACTCTTTCGCTGCATATGGTTGGATTGTAGGCGGTAGTTGGGTTTACTTAATTGCGGTGTATCACGATCAGGTAATGAAACATTTTAAAATGAAATTAGGCGTACGGATTACGCTGATTTCATTGGTGGTTTTAACCGGTTTATTTAATCGTTTGGTTATGATGATCGGCGCGTTATATTTTCTTTTGCCATTTATTGCATATTACGATAGAGAGGAAGAAAAGGATGAAAGTACTGTGGATTCTTTATAATACCGTAGGAAGCTCGGGGAAATACGTTGGTGGCGGAAGGACGCAGGGCGGCGGCTGGGTTGATGCAACTATGCAAGAGCTCTTATTAGACTCTGAAATACAATTAACGATAGCAGCGATTGCCGATGAAGACAAGAAAGTCGTTTCCGAAACAGGCGTTGTATATTACGCGGTTGGCGGTATAGAAAGAGAAATCGGCGGGGAATTAAAGGATGAAACGACGATTTGGGAAAAGCTGATCAAAGAAGTAGAACCAGATATTATTCAAGTA
This sequence comes from Candidatus Scatosoma sp., assembly GCA_045643825.1. Classification (GTDB taxonomy): domain Bacteria; phylum Bacillota; class Clostridia; order Christensenellales; family Borkfalkiaceae; genus Scatosoma. Next base: position 35,759 of record JAZRFV010000011.1, on the reverse strand, counting down.
TGGGGCACGGAATTTAGAAACGGTTTGAGTATGGTTGCTGCTTCAAAAAAATATAAGAAACCTATTTTGTTCTATATTCAAGGTGTTGCACAAGCGATTGCGGCATATCCGCAAGGGGGAATTGCTACTGCAGAATATCATAAATATATCGGAATGTTTAGCCGTTGGAAACTTGTAAGGGACGTGGCTTTTCAAAAAAAACTAGAAAAACAATCGCAATACGAAAAAGAAATGGTTTCGTTATCCAATGGCATTATTGGCGACAACGAGTGGTGTTCTGCTTATTTTAACGGCACGGATGTTTATCGGCATTCCTTGCCTGTAAATAATGCCTTTATTTACGCAAAGCATAAGGACGAGGAAGCAGAGCCTTATTCTATGATTTGCTGTGCTGGCAGAGGTGCGCACAAAGGTCTGCACGTGTTGATAAAAGCGTTGCCAATTATCAAAAAAGAATATCCAAACGCAAAGGTGTATATTCCCGGGAATATGAATTCTCGCACCCCGAAATGGCTTTTTGAACCTGCGTATATTACTTATATCAATAAATTGATTGATGCGTTAGGCGTACGCGAAAACGTTGTATTTTGCGGTCAGCTCTCCTTGCAAGAAATGGCGGAGAGAATGAATAAATCGCAGGTGTTTGTATTACCTTCTTGTATTGAAAATCATTCTTCTACTCTTCGAGAAGCGATGTATTTGGGTTTACCTTGCGTAACGACAATGGTGGGAAGCGTGCATGAGTTTGTGCAACATAAAGAAAATGGACTTATTTTCCGTTATGCAGAATCCGAACAGCTTGCAATGCAGGTGAAATATTTGTTTGCAAATACACAAGAGAGAATTCGCATTGGGAAGAATGCTTACGAGAGCATTCGCCGTCAATTTCCTCAAGAGCAAATTGGGGTAATAGGCAATATCTATAAGCAGGTTATTAAAAAAATGAAGAAGGACGTATAATGTTAGCGCCGATTATTATTTTTGTTTATAACAGATTAGACTATGTAAAAAATGTAGTAGCTTCGCTTGTGCAAAACAAGGAAGCAAAAGATAGTGCCGTGTTTATTTTTTCCGACGGCCCAAAGAATGAAAATGCTGCGCCTAAGGTCGCGGTGGTGCGCGAATATTTAGACGAACTGGCGAAAGCGCATCCGTTTCAAAATCTTACCGTAGTAAAAGCCGAACAAAACAAGGGGCTGGCTAAATCTATTATTGATGGCGTTACAAGGGTAATGAACGAGTACGGAAAAGCAATTATCGTCGAGGATGATACCGTGGTGTCCAAAGACTTTTTGGACTATATGAATCGTGGGTTAGAGTATTATAAGGCCGATGATAAAATTTGGGCGATTGGCGGTTATAGCCGTCCTTTAAAAAGTGCGCAAGCACAGCCGCAAGACATTTATTTAACACAAAGAATTTCCAGCTATACTTGGGCAAGCTGGAAGGATAGATGGGATAAGGTGGATTGGGAAATGAAGCATTATCCAAAGTTTTTCTTTCGGTTAAAGGAAAGAAAACAGTTTGCGATGTGGGGTGACGACCGTCCGTATATGCTGGACGCGCAGGCTTGTGGGAAAATCAGTTCTTGGGCGATTCGCTTCGAATACAGCATGATGGCGAATAATATGTACGCAATTTTACCTGCATATAGCCGTGCTGTTTGTAATGGGAACGACGGTTCGGGGACGCATAGTCAAAAAGCAAATCACGATTTCGATACGGTGTTATACGAAGGAGAAAAACCAGCCGAATTTACGGACGTAGAGATAAAAGAAGAAATTCGCCAAGAATTTATTCAGCCGTTTAAAAAGAGTTGGAAACGGAAATTGGTACATAATTGGGATTTTCTTTTATCGTATTATAAAAAGAAGAAATAAGATGGAGGAGCAATGGAAGATTTAATATCCATTATTATTCCCGTGTACAATACCGAGCAATATTTAAACGAGTGCGTCGATTCCATTTTGGCGCAAACGTATGAAAATTGGGAGTTATTTCTTGTGGATGATGGCTCTACGGATAAAAGCGGTGAAATCTGTGACGATTATGCTAAGAATGATACACGGATAAAAGTTTTACATTTGGAAAATGGACGTCAAGGAAGAGCGCGCAACCGCGCTTTAGATAAGGCACAAGGCGAATATATTTGTTTTGCGGATAGCGATGATTACCTGCCCTTAAACGCATTGGAAATCATGTGGGAGGGGATAAAGAAAGAAAACGTAAAGCTTATCCAGTTTGCGTCAGAAAAAATATTAGGGGAAAAGAGAATTTTTAATTTTTCCCATCGTGAATATATAAAGATGGACGCGCAGAGTGCGCTTGTCAATTATATAACAGCCAATAAAGAAGTAATACAGCACGCGCCGTGGGCGAAGCTTTATAAAGCTGAATTATTTGAAGGGGTGCGTTTTCCTGAAAGTAAAATTTATGAAGATTCGGCAACAATCTATAAGCTGATTGAAAAGTGTGATAATGTGGTGTATTCTCCGCAAGTTGTATATTATGTAAGAGAGCGAGACGGTAGTACAACTCGTCAAAAGATAGGAAAAAGGAATTTAGATAGATTATCCGTTTATGAAGATATGCAAACATATTTTCAAATACATACGCCCAATGAAGAGTTGTGCCGTTGCGCGATTGCGGCACAGGTGGACATAGTGTGGAATTTGGCGATGCAGGTATATAAAAATATGCCGAAAGGGGCAGGACGAGAAGAAATTCTTTGTGAATTGAAAGAAAAGTGTAAGAAATTGATAAAGAAGGGGATATATAGAAACAAGAAAGCTAAAATTTTGTTATGGAGTTTTTTATATATGCCGATTTTATTTCAAGTAATGATAAAATTCATTTGAAAAGAGGTTAATCATGCCGAAAATATCCGTTATTATGTCAACGTATAATACACCTTCGCAGTGGTTGTTCGAATCGATTGACAGTATTTTAAAACAAACTTACGGTGATTTTGAGTTTTTAATTGCGGACGATTGTTCTACGACGAACTTAGACGAAGTGAAAAGCCGCATTGACGATAGCCGCGTTATATGGATAAAAAACGAATGCAATTTAGGGTTAACCAAAACGTTAAACAAGCTGTTGAAAATGTGTAAAGGGGAATATATCGCGCGTATGGATGCAGACGATATTTCCTCGCCTGAACGCTTTGCTACGCAAGTAAAATTCATGGACGAGCATCCTGAGGTAATCGTAAGTGGTAGCTATCGTCGCGCGTTTGGTAATGAAGAGAAGAATGAAATTTGGAATATTCCTGCAACGCGTGAAGAGCAACAAGTGCAGTTGTTTTTCAGTAATTGCGGCTTAACACATCCCACGGCAATGTTTAGAAAGTCTATGCTTGATGAGTACGGCGTTACGTACAATGAAAATTATACTAAGGCGCAGGACTACGGCATTTGGGTACAGTGTACTAGATATGCCCCTATGGCTATGATTCCGAAAGTATTATTGCAATATAGAAAAAGTGACGTGCAAATCTCTGCGGCAGGGAAAAGTAATCAGCAGTTAAACGCACAAAAGGTAAGATACGATCAGCTTCTAGCGATGGGAATTACGCCAACAGAAAAGGAAATGGAAATTCATGAGGCGTTTAGGGTAGGAAACATTGAATGTACCGTAGAAGAGTTTGAAGCTTGGTTTGAAAAATTGATTGCAGGAAATAGACAAACGGAATATTTAAGCGCGGCATTGTTTGAAAAAGAATTAAACGCACGTCGCTATACGGCAATTGAAAGAAAATATAAACAAGAAAAAGACACAACGTTTAAACAAGCATATAAGAAGGCTTACGCATTTGCGTATGTGCTTGAAAAGGCGAAATTAAAAGTAAAGACTTTGATAGCGAAAATAATTGGGAGAGTATAAAATGAAAAAGCCAATTCAATTGATAAAAGGTGCATTCAACAAGTTATTTTACTATTGCGCTCCTGCGAAAATATATTTAAATAAACAGTATAAAGCCGTTTTTGGAAGAAATATAAATTGGAAAAATCCAACTACTTATAATGAAAAGTTGCAATGGTTGAAAGTGTATGGTAAAAATTCGACGCATGCAAAACTTGTCGATAAGTATGAGGTTCGCGAATACATAAAGGATAAAATCGGAGAAAAATATCTAATTCCGCTTTTAGGTGCTTGGGAACGTGTAGAAGATATTAATTTTGACGAACTGCCGAACCAATTTGTATTAAAATGTACGCATGACAGCGGGAGTGTTTTAATTTGTAAAGATAAAGATACTTTTGATATTGCCGAAGCGAAGAGTCGATTGGCAAAACGCCTTAAGATGAATTTTTATTATAATTGCCGTGAATATCCTTATAAATATATAAAGAAACCACGCATTGTTGCGGAAAAGTATATGATAAATGATAACGATTCAGCTCCGTTAGATTACAAATTTATGTGTTTTGAGGGTGAGCCAAGAGTGCTTTTTTTAGATATAGGTGTTTGCGAAACAAATAATTTGGGTGGACATGCTGAACATTATTATCGCAATATTTACGATATGAATTTTATTCCCATAGATATGAAGGAAACGCGAGAACATATTGATTTGGATAAAATACAAAAGCCAAGCCGCTTTGAAGAGATGAAAAAAATAGCCCAAACTTTGTGTCAGGATTTACATCATTGTCGAGTGGATTTATATGAAATTAATGGGGAAATTTATTTTGGAGAAATCACATTTTTTCATGGTGCAGGATATAATTATTTTGATCCTATTGAATGGGATAAAACGCTAGGTGATTGGATACAAATACCGTAAAGAAGGAATAGTACATTGAATAGAACAAAAAAGGTCGTATTAGGGGCAGGGATTAGTTTTGTATTCTCTTTGCTTCAAATCGTACTATCATTATTAAGAACAAAAATTATTATTGACGGCTATGGGACGGATATCAACTCGTTAAACGCCGTAAGCTCGCAGCTGTTTAATTACGTTACGTTGTTAGAAGGCGGTATCGGTGCTGGGTTTCTTTATACCATGTATGCGCCGATGGCCCAAAAAGAGTATTTAGAGGTCAATAAATTATATAACGGGCTGAAAAAATCTATACGCCGAATGGCGTGGGTTATGCTATTGGCTACGATAGCTATAGCCTTTATTTATCCGTTGGCCGTGGCGAAAAATTCGTTGGGGTATACGCGAATTCTTGTCATTTTTTTGTTGATGGCGATACGCTATATTATACCTTATTTCTTTTCTGTATATAACAAGCAGTTGTTGATACTTTCCGAAAAGCAGCATTTGCTCAGCTTGATTGATGGCTTTATTTCCGTAGGGATTGTCGCTTTAGAAATCCTTTTAATCGGGGTATTTAAATTGCCGTTTGAAGCTGTGCTTTTGATGGGTATTTTGTTTGTTATTTTGACTGCTTTGCTCTATCGATTATGCGTATTAAAAACGTGCAATCAATTGATTAGGCAAACGGCCGAATATTCGTTAGCGGGCAGAAAAATGACCAAGGACATTATGTTCCATAAGCTTTGCTACGTAGCAAATACACAAGTTGACGGGATATTGCTTTCGTTTTTAGATTTGTTTAAAACAACGGTATATACTGCGTATAATTCCATTATCTCTTACCCTGCAACGGTGATGAACAAAGTAATTATCAATTTGCGTGGTGCGTTAGGGATAAAAATGAACTCTGACGATACAAACGAACAAAACTATTCGTTGTTTAAAGAGATGATTACGATGAACGTTTGTGCAGCGATTGTTGTATGCTCTGTCTTTCTTTTAATGATTAATAAATTTGTTACGCTTTGGCTTGGCGAAAAGTTTTTATTGGATGGCTTTTGCTTAATTCTTATGATGCTGAATATGTTTCAAGCTTTTGTCAATGAAATTGTCATTTTGTTTAGAGACGCTAAAGGCCTATATAAAGAAAGTAAATGGTATACGTTGGCAACGGCGGTCTGTAATTTAGTTTTATCCATAATTTTAATGCAGTTTTTAGGAATTGCAGGGTTATTAATTGCAACGATATTTTCCACTTATTGCATTATGGATTTGGGCAATAATATTTTATTATTCAAGAAAGCATTTAATAAAAAATTGACGATATATTTGGACTATTTGCTTGCCTTTATTACCATCGCGATAAACTTTGCAATTGGGTGCATACTGCAAACTTTTTTCTTTAATAATATCATCGGTTACAATTTCTTATGGTTTATTTTGGAAGCGGTGATAGTTTGCGGAATATCGGGCATTGTAACCTTTATTTTGCAGTTATTATTCAACAAATATTTCAAAAACTTGCTTGGAAGGGTAAAAGGCTTATTGATAAGAAAGAAGATATAATTTATGGTAGATATCAGTATAATTATTCCCGTATATAATGCGGAGAAGTATTTGGAAAAATGCTTGCAATCAGTAAAAGAACAAACGTTTTCAAATTTTGAAGTATTGTGCGTCAACGATGGTTCAAGGGACGATAGCGTGAAAATCGTTGAAAAATTTGTGCAGGAAGACGCTCGGTTTTATTTGATTACGCAAGAAAATCAAGGCGCGTCAGCGGCAAGAAATAATGGGTTGAAACACGCACAAGGCCAGTATATTATGTTTCTTGACTCGGACGACTGGTATGAGCCTGAGGCCTGCGAAAAGGCGTATGAAGCGATTACTGCGGAAAATGCGGACGTAGCGCTCTTTTCAGGGATTTGGGAATACACGAATAATTCAGTTATTAATCACGCATTAAACGATAAACGTATGGTGCTTGAAGGAGAAGAATGTATCGACTTTAGGCGAAAAATGTTTGGTCTTATTCGGGATGAGCTAGGGCAAATAGCAAAATTTGATTATCTTTCCTTATTATATTTAAAGATATATCGGCGAGAGATTATAGAACAAAACAATTTGCAAATTCCAGACATTAAAAAGACAGGCAGCTTTGAGGACGGATTATTTAATATTTATTATTTTAAGTACGTTCAAAAAGCGGTGTATATGGGTTTGCCGTTGTACCATTATAGAAAAGACAACGATACGTCCATCACGTCGCGGTATAATCCGAAATTGATAGAACAATGGGAATATTTATTCGCTACTATGAAAGAAATCGTTTTGCAGGAAAATCTTAGCGAGAAATATAAGGAAGCGTTGAATAACCGTATCGCTTTTAGTATTGTGGGTATTGGTAGCAATTGCATAAACGCCCCGATGAAAAAAACTTTGAAACAAAAACAAATTAAAGAGTGGTTGCGCGGGGAAGAATACAAAAAAGCTATAAAATCTTTTGCAATCAGTAAAGTACCTTTAATTTGGAAACCGTTATTTTTGTTTTCAAAATGGCGTTGGGGATTAGCGGTATATTGCTTATTGGCTTTGATTAGAAAAATTAGAAAAAATAGAAATAATTGACGAGGTATAAATATGTCACTTTTTAAAAATAAAACATTATTAATTACAGGTGGTACGGGTTCATTTGGGAACGCAGTGCTTAATAGATTTTTGAAAACGGATATTGGGGAGATTCGCGTTTTTTCGCGCGATGAAAAGGAACAAGATGTTATGCGTCATGAATTTCAAGCAAAAATGCCTGAGGTTGCGGATAAGATTAAATTTCATATTGGTGATGTACGCGATATTCAATCGGTTCGTAATGCTATGTACGGCGTGGATTACATATTCCACGCAGCAGCATTAAAGCAAGTTCCTTCTTGCGAATTTTTTCCTATCGAAGCGGTAAAAACCAACGTGTTTGGTACGGAAAACGTATTGACAGCAGCCATTGAAGCAGGGGTTAAAAACGTCGTTTGCCTTTCTACGGACAAGGCTGCTTATCCTGTAAATGCAATGGGGATTTCTAAGGCTTTGGAAGAACGTGTGGCCGTTGCTAAGGCTCGTACAGTTGATCCTGCAAAGACAAAGATTTGTTGTACGCGTTACGGTAACGTAATGTGTTCGCGAGGGTCGGTTATTCCTCTTTGGATTGAGCAAATTAAGAACGGACAACCTATTACGCTTACGGATGGCAATATGACGCGCTTTATTATGTCTTTAGACGAAGCGGTGGATCTTGTTTTGTTTGCTTTTGAAAATGGGATTAGTGGTGATATACTTGTACAAAAAGCGCCTGCTTGTACGATTCAAACGCAAGCGGAAGCCGTTTGTGAATTGTTTGGCGGCGATAAAAATGCAATTAAGGTGATTGGTATCCGTCACGGCGAAAAGATGTATGAAACGCTTTTAACGAATGAAGAATGCGCAAACGCAATCGATATGGGCGATTTCTACCGTGTACCAGCGGATAATCGTGGATTGAATTACGATAAGTATTTTAACAATGGTGACGTGGGAAGAAATCCTTTGACTTTATTCGACTCTAATAATACAAAACTTTTGACAGTAGAAGAAGTAAAAGCGAAATTACTTACTTTACAGTATATTCGTGATGAACTTGACGAGATGGGAATTAAATATTAAGGACAAGCTATGAAAATACTCGTTACGGGGGCAAAAGGGTTTGTTGGTAAAAACCTTTGCGCCGCTTTGAAAAACTTAAAAGAGGGGAAAGATAAAACCCGTCCTGCGTTGTCGATTGAAGAAATCTTTGAGTACGATATCGACAGTAATCCTGCGGATTTGGAAACGTACTGCGAGCAAGTGGACTTTGTGTTTAACCTTGCGGGGGTCAATCGTCCGCAAACGCAAGAAGAATTTATGCAAGGCAATTTTGGCTTTGCATCGACTTTGTTGGATACGCTTAAGAAGTATAACAACAAATGCCCTGTGATGCTTTCTTCGTCCATTCAGGCAACGTTAATTGGGCGTTATGCTGACGGAGAATACGGAAAGAGTAAGAAGGCAGGGGAAGACCTTTTCTTTGATTATATGGCAAATGGTGGGGGGCAGGTATGCGTTTACCGCTTTCCCAACCTTTTTGGTAAGTGGTGCCGTCCCAATTATAATAGCGCTGTGGCTACCTTCTGCAATAACATTGCAAACGACCTGCCGATAACGGTCAATGATAGGGCGATTGAACTTGAATTGCTTTACATTGACGATTTGGTGAGGGAAATGCTCGACCTGTTGGAAGGTAAGGGGCACCGTTGCGATTATGATGGCTTGACGCCTGTAGAAAGTGAAACGGGCAGGTATTATTTTGTGCCGATAACCCACAAGGTAACGCTGGGTGAAATCGTTGATTTGTTGTATAAATTCCGTGAACAAAGCGAAACGCTGATTATTCCTGAAATTCCGAATGGGAGTTTCGCAAAGAAGCTGTACTCGACCTATTTGAGTTATTTGCCCCAAGAAAAAGTGGCGTTTGATTTAAAAATGAATGTGGACACGCGGGGTAGTTTTACTGAACTGTTGAAGACGGAAAAGTGCGGACAAGTGTCTATCAATATTTCAAAACCTGGCATTACCAAGGGGCAGCATTGGCACCACACGAAATGGGAATTTTTCATTGTTGTAGCAGGGCATGGCTTGATTCAACAGCGAAAAATTGGCACGGATGAAGTGTTGAATTTTGAAGTAAGCGGCGATAAAATCCAAGCGGTGCATATGTTGCCTGGATATACGCATAACATTATTAACCTTTCCGAAACGGGAAATTTGGTAACGGTGATGTGGGCGAATGAGCAATTTGATCCCCGGCACCCAGATACGTTTTTTGAAATTGTAGATTAAATCAAAGGAGGCGTTATGGGAAAAATAAGAAAACTGTACAGGATGTTATATAAAAAGACAATCGGTAGGTTGAATCGTGTAAAATACGCTAAAAAAATTGGCGTGAATATGGGTGAAAGTTTACATTTATATGGAGAGATTGATTGGGGGACGGAGCCTTGGTTGATTACGCTTGGAAACAATGTACATTTAACCAATAATATTCGTTTTATCAATCACGACGGTGGTACCTTATTATTTAGAGATAGAGTTCCTGATTTGGAAATAACAAAACCGATTACGATAGGTAATAATGTCTATATAGGAAACAATGTGCTGATTTTGCCTGGCGTCAATATTGGAAACGACGTTATTATTGGAGCAGGAGCAGTGGTGACTCGTGATATTCCCGATAATTCAGTAGCTGTAGGTGTACCAGCAAGGGTTATCAAGACGGCGGATGAGTATTTTGAAAAAATTCAAAAGGAATCTTTGCACTTGGGGCATTTGAAATACGAAGAAAAAGATAAAGCATTGAAAAAGCATTTTAATTATACGGGAAATTCAAAAGGGATTTATTTTTAATTATGGAAACAAAAATTAGATTAGATTATTCTGACGTAAAATTTAAAGACAACGGCAAATTGAAGCTGTTGATTATCGTGGGTACGCGGCCTGAAATTATTCGCTTAGCGGCGGTTATTAACAAGTGCCGTCAGTATTTTGATTGTATTTTGGCGCATACGGGTCAAAACTACGATTATAACTTAAACGGCGTATTTTTCAAGGACTTGAAGCTTGCCGACCCTGAAGTGTATATGGATGCGGTAGGTGATGATCTTGGTGCGACGGTTGGCAATATTATCAACTGTTCGTACAAGCTGATGGCGGCTTGTAAACCCGATGCCCTCTTGATTTTGGGCGACACGAATAGTTGCCTTTCGGCGATTGCGGCGAAGCGCTTGCATATTCCTATTTTCCACATGGAAGCAGGGAACCGTTGCAAGGATGAATGTTTGCCTGAAGAAACTAATCGTCGTATCGTGGATATCATTTCCGACGTGAATTTGGCGTATTCCGAACACGCGCGCAGATATTTGGCGGATTGCGGTTTGCCTAAGGAAAGAACGTACGTGACGGGCTCGCCTATGGCGGAAGTTTTGCATAGCAACTTGGCGGAAATTGAGGCAAGCGACGTGCTTTCCCGTCTTGGTTTAGAGTCGAAAAAATACATTTTACTTTCGGCGCATAGAGAGGAAAATATTGATACGGAAAAGAACTTTGTTTCCTTGTTTACGGCAATTAATAAGCTTGCGGAAAAGTACGATATGCCAATCTTGTATAGCTGTCATCCAAGAAGCAAGAAACGCTTGGAAGCAAGCGGTTTTAAGCTTGACAAGCGTGTTATTCAAAATCAGCCCTTGGGCTTCCACGATTATAACAATTTGCAGATGAATGCGTTTGCGGTGGTTTCGGATAGTGGTACGTTGCCCGAAGAAAGCTCTTTCTTCACGAGTATCGGCAAGCCCTTCCCTGCGGTGTGTATCCGTACTTCGACGGAGCGCCCTGAGGCATTAGATAAGGCTTGTTTCGTTCTTGCTGGTATTGACGAAAAGCATCTTTTGCAGGCGGTAGAAACAGCTGTGGATTTGACAAATGACGGTAACCATGGTATCCCTGTACCCGATTACGTGGAAGAAAACGTATCGACGAAGGTTGTGAAGATTATTCAATCTTATACGGGCGTTGTCGATAAAATGGTTTGGAGAAAGTTCTAAATGCTTTGTATAAAAAAATTTGAAGAAACATATAAAAAAGATCCGGTGTCGGTGGCGTTTTGCCCTTACCGCGTTTGTCCGATGGGGGCGCATAGCGACCATCAATACGGAAAAATTACGGGCTTTGCAATTGATAAAGGGATACATATTGCATATGCACCAAAGCAAAACGGCGTTATTGAGTTGTCTTCTTTACAATTTGATAAACGCGCACAGTGGCACGTGAATGCTGTTCCAGAACAAAAGGAAAATGATTGGGCGGATTATTTGCGTGGCGCAACACTTTTGCTGTCGCAAAAATATCCTTTAAAAGTGGGGCTTTGTGGTGTGATTGAGGGGACTTTACCGATAGGTGGGCTTTCATCGTCAGCGGCGGTAACAATAGCATTTTTATCGGCTCTTTGTAAGGTGAATAATATTCATCTCACGGAGTTGGAAATGATAGTAACAGCGCAGGCGGCGGAAAATAAATATGTAGGAGTGTCTTGTGGTAAGCTTGATCAGTCCTGTGAAGTATTCTCTAAAAAGGACCATTTATTGTATCTTGATACGAAAGACGACAGTTATGAGTTAATTCCAACCAACCCGAACATGAAACCGTATAAAATTGCGATTTTCTTTTCGGGGGTTGAGCGTACGCTTGCGGGGAGCAAATTCAATATGCGTGTGGACGAATGCCGTAGCGCGGCATATGCATTGAAAGCATTTAGCGGTATGGAATACGGTAAGTTTAACGAAACATTTCTTCGTGACGTTCCTTATGAAACGTATTTGCAATACAAGGATAAATTGCCCGAAAATTGGCGGAAGCGTGCGGAGCATTTCTATACGGAATTTCAGCGTGTGGAAGCAGGTGCGGAGGCTTGGCGCAGAGGGGATATCGAAACATTTGGGAAGTTGTCTTTTGGGAGTGGATATTCTTCCATCTATAATTATGAGACGGGCTCGGATGAGCTGAAAACGCTGTATGAAATCATGTTGCATACGGACGGCATTTACGGCGGCCGCTTTAGCGGCGCAGGCTTTAAAGGTTGCTGTATGGCACTCATCGATCCTTCCTTTGCATGGGATATAGAAAAGCACGTGACGAACGAATATTTGAAAGCCTTCCCTGCTTTGGAAGGGAAATTCTCAGTACATATTTGTGATACAGCGGACGGGGTGGAATTATGAAATGTTTGATTTTAGCGGCAGGATACGCGACAAGATTATATCCTTTAACAGAAAACTTTCCGAAACCGTTGTTAAAAGTACAAGATAAAACAATTCTTGATTGGTTGATAGACGACATCGATTCGCTTGGATTGGTGGATGAATACGTGGTGATTTCTAATCATAAATTTGCCGATTGTTTCCGTACATGGTGTGCACCAAAGGCTCAAAAGATTACAATTGTCGACGATGGCACCAGTACAAACGAAACCCGTCTTGGTGCGGTGCGCGATATTCAATTTGCCATTGACGAGCTTTCACTTGACGACGATATGTTGGTAATTGCAGGGGACAATCTTCTTGATTTCAGCTTGACGAAATTTATTGTTTATGCGAAGGGAAAGGGCACGTCTTGCATTATGCGGTACTATGAAGCATCGATGCAAAAATTGCAAAAGAGCGGCGTAGCGGAAGTGGATAAAAATGATAAAATTCTTCGTTTAACGGAAAAACCCGCTGAACCGAAATCGAATTGGGCTTGCCCTCCCTTCTATTATTACACAAATGAAGACGCAAGGCTTGTGAAAAAAGGCATTGAAAGCGGTTGTGGCGTAGATGCTCCTGGAAGTTATATTGCTTGGCTTTGTACACAAACGACTGTGCACGCAATGGAAATGCCAGGAAAACGCTATGATATCGGTAATTTGGAAAGCTATGAAAGAGTGCAAAAGGAGTACAAGGGTATATGTTGAATCAAAACGTAGACTTGAACAACAAAACAATTCTTGTGACGGGCGCGGCAGGGTTTATTGGCTGTAATCTTGTCTTGGAGCTTTTGCGTTCTTATCAAGATATTCATATTATCGGCATTGATAATATGAACGATTATTACGACGTATCCATTAAAGAATATCGCCTTTCGGAAATCGAAAAAGCGGTAAGTGAAAAAGAAGATTGCGAATGGGATTTTATTCGTGGAAGTATTGCGGATAAGGTACTGATTGACAGCATTTTCACCGAACATAAACCTGCAGTGGTTGTCAACTTGGCGGCGCAGGCAGGGGTTCGATATTCGATTACCAATCCTGACGTATATATCGAAGCAAATTTAATCGGTTTTTATAATATTTTGGAGGCGTGTCGACATAATCCAGTAGAACATTTGGTTTACGCATCCAGCTCGTCGGTGTACGGCTCGAATAAAAAAGTTCCGTATTCCACGGATGACAAAGTGGATAATCCCGTATCTTTGTATGCGGCGACGAAAAAATCCAACGAATTGTTGGCGCACGCTTATAGTAAGCTGTATAATATTCCTTCAACGGGGCTTCGCTTCTTTACCGTTTACGGGCCTGCGGGCCGTCCTGATATGGCGTACTTTGGGTTTACCAACAAACTTTTGAAGGGCGATAAAATCCAGATTTTTAATTATGGCAATTGCAAGCGTGATTTCACGTTTGTGGACGATATTGTAGAGGGTGTAAAGCGCGTTATGCAACACGCACCTGAGAAACAAAACGGGGAGGACGGTTTGCCTTTAGCGCCGTATAAAGTGTATAATATCGGCAATAGCAGCCCTGAAAATCTCCTTGATTTCGTGGATATTTTACAGCAAGAGCTTATTCGTGCGGAAGTACTTCCTGCGGATTATGATTTTGAGGCGCATAAAGAACTTGTGCCTATGCAAGCCGGGGACGTGCCTGTAACGTATGCGGATACTTCCGCTTTGGAAGAGGATTTTGGTTTCAAGCCTGCCACGCCGCTTCGCGTCGGGCTTCGAAAGTTTGCTGAATGGTATAAAGAGTTTTACAAGGTCTAAACAGTAATTAAATGGGGGCAGGTATGCAACGAATGGTTGAGAAAGTGTTTTTTGCATTGATTCGTTTTGAGATAAATGGTGACGAGCTTTGCGATGAAATAAAAAACTTAATAACACCTGATATATTGCCTGCTTTATTTAAGCTTTCCAAACGGCACGATTTGGCACATCTCATTGGTGATGCGCTCGATAAACACGGCTTATTGCCCGATGGAACAGAAGCAAGAAAACGCTTTTTGCAAGAGCGTAATATGGCGGTCTATCGTTACGAACAAATTCAATATGAAATTGAACAGATTTGTGATGTATTAGAAAAAGCGAGAATTCCTTTTATTCCTTTGAAAGGTAGCGTTATTCGTCAATATTATCCCGAACCTTGGATGCGCACGAGTTGCGATATTGATATTTTGGTGGATAAATCAAATTTGGAACAAGCGAAAAAAAGTTTGGTTCGTGATTTAGAATACCAAGTTGAGAACGCGGAATCTTCTCACGACATATCGTTGTATGCACCTAGTGGAGTTCATTTGGAGTTACACCATAGTTTAGTGGAAGAAGGACGCGCGCAAAATTCTAGCGATATCTTATATAGCGTTTGGGAAAACGTTGTGAAAAGTCAGTGTTATAATAAAGCGATGACGGATGAAATGTTCTATTTTTATCACGTAGCGCATATGGCAAAGCATTTTGAGATTGGCGGTTGTGGCGTCAGACCTTTTTTGGATAGCTACCTTTTGTTGCATCATGTGCAATATCAAACGGATTCGTGCTGTCGGCTCCTACAAAAAGGTGGGCTGCTTACGTTTTCAAAAGCTGTAGAAGAAACATCGAACGTATGGTTTGGTAAAATGGAAGCAACGAGTCTTTCAAGGGAGGTACAAGATTATATTTTGTATGCAGGTATGTATGCGGATACCGAAAACCGCGTGGCAGTACAACAAGTAAAAAAAGGTGGCCGAATCAAGTATTTATGGTCAAGAATTTTTTTGCCTTATGAGCAACTGAAGACACAATATCCTAATTTAGAAAAACGAAAAATATGGTTCCCTTTCTATCAGATAAAACGTTGGTGCAGATTGTTGTTTGGAAAGGATTCTAAAAACGTATCACGCGAATTGAAGGCAAGTATAAATGTGCAAGCTGACAAGAAAGAACGAATTGCAAAGTTATTTAAGAATTTGGATTTATAGATGGGTGAAATATTACTTAAAAATGAGTTTTAAACCTCTATTGCAAAAGTGGTACAGCGGCAAAAAGTAACGAAAAATTGCATAGAAAAAAGCGCGGAAGGGCCAGTAAAATAAGGCGTTCCGCGCTTAATTTTTACGCTAAAATGGGTTCCTGTTAATCCGTGGGGGGTAAAAATTAATTTGGTTAGAGGGCTTCTAGAAGGCGATATTCTATTGAGGAGAGCTGTGGGAGAGGTTGATAAGATTTAGGTGATTAAGTGGAAATTGAATGAAGGTGTTGTGTGTGTCTGCGCACAATACCTTCATTTTTATATAATAATATAATTTCAACGCGTACATGGTGCGTTGCTTTTTATTTCAATGCGGACATGGGTGGGGTGTTTTTGCTTAAAATGGGCTTTAAAAGGGGAAAATGAGTGGTTATTTTTGGGAAAAACTCATTATCTTTTGAAACAAATATAATAAGGAAGTGGAAAGATTTTTTTAAGAAAAAGTATTATACTTGTAGTATAATAGCCGAAGGTATCGCTTTGTCTATGTGATAAGAAAGAAAAAATAGCAAAAAATGAATGGAAACTATTAAAAAGGAGTAAACAATGAAGAAGAGATTAGGGATTTGGTTGTTATCAATAGTAGCACTCTTTTCCACGGTTTTCGCAACATTCAACCTTGTGAAACCCAGCTCTAATCCCGTAGAGGTAGCGGCTGCTACGACGGTGGACGTGACGGAAGAGGTAACAATGACCTGGAAGGAGACGGGAGCGGACGGGAGCAATCGAATGAGATTTACCATTGAATTCGGCGGTAGGTCGGTACTTCCTGCGGACGGTACAGGTGAATATTACGCAAACGACCATTGGGACACCAATGGTATGGATTGGATGTCCTATATCTATATCAACGGTCAATCGGCGTATGATATTACCAAGAAAAATGCGGAAGATAAAAGTGCAGGGGGTGGCTTTTACGGGAATGAAGCTCCATTGTCGTATGGCGGTTGGTTTGCGCCTATTTCCGTGTGTATTCAAAATAGAAATAGACTTGAGGTCAAAATTATGAACGCCTATACCTCTTACGAGGGGTTAGAAGTTACCTTGAAGAAGGGGATTTCTTGGACGAATATAAACGGGGAAACCTTAATTACGACCAAGGATGTATGCTTTAAGTATGAGAACGGAGCATTCACGCAAATTGAAGCGCCTGCGACGGAAATCGACGTAACCGAAAAGGTGACGATGAAGTGGCGTGACGGAAATGATGGTTTGGATATTTTCCTTGACAACAAGGTTACCCTTCCTGCGGATGGTTCGGGGGAATATTACGTAAACGATCATAGAACCACCAACGGTATGAATTGGATGGAGTATATCTACGTAAATGGTAGATCCGTGCAAGATATCATTACCGATAACGAAACGGGTGTAACGAACTTTGTAGGGCAAAGCGCCCCGATGTCGAATGGTGGGCAATTTGCACCCATCACCGTGCAGGTAAGATCGAGCAAGATTACCGTAAAAATTATGAGCGAGTATGTGGATTACGAGGGGATAGAAATCACCTTAAAATCGGGTATCGCTTGGAAAACTACGGAAAATGAAATCTTGAAGGTAACGAAGGACGTTACTTATAAATATTACAGCCATTGCGGTTTTGCAAAGCCTGTAGACGTGACGAACTCTGTTACCATGACATGGAAAGCGGGGGAGGAAGTTTCGTCGGATTACGATAGAGTAAGATTTACCATTGAATTTGGTGGAAAAACGATGATTCCTGCAAATGGTAAGGCTTATTACGCAAACGACAACTGGTCTACATACGGCATGGACTGGATGTCCTATATCTATATCAACGGTCAATCGGCGTATGATATCACCAAGAAAAATGCGGAAGATAAAAATGCGGGCGGCGGCTTGTATGGTAAAGACTTCCCCTTGAGTGAGGGTGGTTGGTATGCACCGATTAGTGTATACGTTGACCAAACAAAAGTAGAGGTAAAGGTATTGAAGGAATACACCGCCTACGAAGGCTTGGAGGTAACCTTAAAGGGTGGTATCGTTTGGGCGAACGCGGACGGCGAAGTGTTGCTGATGAACGAGGACATCACCTATAGATATATGAGTGCGGAAGGTTTCGTGGAATCGGAAGCAACGGATGTTATTGATGTAACGAACGAAATTCAGATGAAGATGATTGAAAATGGCGCGCAAAGCACGCTTAATAGATCTGTTTTTGAAATCTCGCTCGGCGGTAGAAACCTTTTACCTGAAGATGGTACGGGCAGCTATTATGCAAACGACAATTGGTCGGTAAACGGTATGGATTGGATGTCCTATATCCATATTAACGGTCAATCGCTCTATCAAATCACGAGACAAAACGCGGTAAGTGAGCAGTACGTAGGGGAAGATTATCCCTTCAAGATGGGTGGTTGGTATGCACCTGTCAGTGTATATATAAAGGCACACAAGATTGAAGTAAAGGTAATGAACGAGTTTGCGGCAGCGGAAGGCTTGGAGGTTACCTTGAAAGCAGGCATTTCCTGGGCAAACACGCAAGGCCAAACCTTGAAAACGACGGAGGACGTTACTTGTATTTATACGAGTGCGAATGGGTTCCAGCAGGCAACGGCGGCAACCCAAATCGACGTAACGAGTGCCGTTACGATGCAATGGGTAGATTCCTCCGGGGTTGGCAGAGCTTGGGCGAAAATCTCGTTTGGCGGTAGAAATATTTTGCCTGCGGACGGTACTGGTACATATTTTGTAAATGACCATAGAACGACGAACGGCGTAAACCTTTTAGAATATATCTACATCAACGGTAGATCGGCGCATAGCATTGCGGAAGAAAACAATAATACGAAAGCTTACACGGGTGAAGATTTCCCCATGACGTTGGGCGGCTGGCACGCGCCCGTAAGCATATACGTGGACGAGACGGTACTTTCCGTAAAGGTAATGAACAGCTTTACCCCTTATGAGGGCTTGACGATTACCTTGAAGGAAGGGCTTTCCTGGGCAACCGCTGAAGGTAAAATTTTGAACGTTACGGAAGATGTAACCTATCAATATAGCAACGGCGTATTTGCAAAGCAAAGCAACGACGTAAGATTTAGACTTACCTACTTAAATGCTGACGGTTCGACCTATCAAACGGAAGAGCTTGCAATCGGCGAAGAAATCAACCTTCCCGACGTACCTGCAAAGGTTGGTTACGTAGGGGAATGGAAAACGGCTACGGGCGGCAACGCACCTGCAACGATGCCTTCGGGCAACCTTACCTTGCAGGCCGTATACACCGTTACCTTGGAAGTGACGAAGATTGAATTTAGAACTTCGGGCAATGAATATTGGTTCTTTATCGGCTTTAACGAAACGGACTATACGACGGCAAACGAAAACAAAGACGTAAGCTGGATTGCGGATACGAATATTTTAGACAAGATTACCTTGTACTATACGACGGGTTCGGCGACCTTGCGCGAGGCATGGAATGGTAGCCAAATCTCCACCTATAGATGGAGCTCTGCAAACACGATTGCGTTTAGATTGAAGGCGGACTACGTTTCCGCAAACGGTGTTGGTGCAGTGGTGGAAAGCGGTATCCAAATCCCTATGAACAGCGGTGACGTAATTACCTTAAACGAAACACGCACCTTCTGGTCGAACAATCTTGCGGAAAGTAACGCCGTTAAGAATTACGTTGTAGGGGATGCGCAAACGACGGAAACGACGATTTCCTTGGTACATCTTCGTAGCGGTCAGTTCTTGATTGGCTTGGGTGTAAACGACTGGAGCGAGGAAGGCGCAAGCTTTAGACCTGCTGCTGTAAAAGGCGAAGATGGTACGAATGCGCACGCAAATGCATACTGGCATAAGATTTACCTTGCAAGCTTCACCTCTAAAGTAAAATTGCACGTAAAAGAAACGGATACCTGGGTAACCTTGGGTAGCATTCTTACAGGCGAAGTACACTTCAACATTTGGTCGGTAAACGGTACGATTGCGTTTAAGCTTGACACGGCTTACAATGGCGCAACGATCGATATGATCTTGTTTGAAGAGGGCTGTGAGTTCCCTACCTATTACTTCACGGGGAACGCAAATGCACCTCGTACGGTATACGTATTGACGGAAGCATATTTGTTTGAAAGTGAAGATATGTCGGATGCAGAGTGGGCAGTTGATTGGACGAGAATGGCCGCTGTATACTTTAACGGTGGTAACGTTGTCGGCGTAGGTTATGGCGAGGCTGTTGCTTACCCTGAAAATCTCACGCCTGTTACGGAAGACGAGGATTTCTACTACGTAACCAACTGGTTCTTGAACGGGGAATTGTATGATTTTGCAAGCCCTGTAAACGGCAATCTCAACCTTACCTCGGACGGCACGACGACGGCGGTTGCAAAGCCTCCGAGAGTAACCTTGATGGACGGCGATAAGACGGTTTCGAGTGAACGTGCAGAAAAAATCACCTTGCCTGAATTGGCACCCGTGGTTTCCGAAAATGCTTTGACCAAGGTATTTATCGGTTGGACGACGGATGCGGAGGGTACGGCTGATTTGTACCCTGCGGGCTACACCTACGCTGTGGAAGAGGACGTTACCTTCTACGCGGTATGGATTGGCTTTGCAATGCAAGACGGCGCTGCGGTACGTTTGACGGCGGATGGGGAGACGAGCGGTCTTCGTTTCTTGGTGGATATCGATTCGGCAAGCTATAACGAATGGAACGGTAGCTTGATTGCTGGCATTGGTACCTTTATAGTACCCACCGAATATCTCGGCGGTGTAGAATTTGTACATTCGACCTTCCCTGCTGGGTATTATTCCGACGTACCCGTACAAAAGTGGAATACGGCAGAAGGGGACGTTTGGACGTACACGGCGGCTCTTACCAAGATCAGCGTTAGTCAATACGCGCGCTCGATGTCGGCAAGAGGGTACTTGTTGATCAATTACACCAGCGGTCAGGACTACGTATACACCCCTTACACGGAAGAGTTGAACGCAAGAAACATTTATCAGGTTGCAACGAAGGCGTACAAGGATACCGAAAAGAATTACAGCTCGAATAAGGTTATCCTTGGCTACGTAAACGCAGTTGCGGATTTGACGATTGCGGAGGATTTGACCGTAACGAAGAACGTGGAAAGCGTAGGCGATTATGCAATTGTAGACGTAGCGGTAAGCGGTCAAACGTTCAGCGTAACCTTCGACAAGGAAGTAAAGACGGTTGTTCTTAATGGTGTGCGTGTGGTTGTAGGCTATACCAAGTATATTACAATCGGCGAGAAACGTTACTCGGTTAGCGGTGTGACGGTGAACGGTACGGTTGTTGGATTTACGTTGGGTGCTTAATCGGAGGAGAAAAGATATGAAACAGTATAAAGAAATAAATATGGACATTATTTGGTTAAATACGGACGATATCGTTAGAACTTCTCCCAATGAGAACGACAACGTTATTGAAATGCCAGAGTATCCTGAAAACGGAAACTTTATGGGAAATTAAGTGAAATATATGCGGTTGGCTTCGGTCGGCCGCATATTTTATTTACAGAGGACTTTTTACCGTAAGACTATTGACTTTTATGGGCTTTTGCGGTATACTGAATGCAATAAATTGTGGGGTAATACTATGAAAAAATATATTCTTACCGATTACGGTGTAAAAGCAAATTGCGAAGCGTTGCAAACAAAGGAAATTCAGGCGGTGCTTGACCTTTGTAAAGAAGAGGGCGGTATTGTTGTCGTACCCAAGGGAAAATACCATATTGCTGCGGTGAGGATGTGGTCGAACACCACCTTGTACCTTGAAAGCGGTGCGGAAGTATACGGCAGTGAGAATTGTGACGATTATGAGATTTACGAGGTGCCTGAAGGGGTAGAAATGCGTTCTGATATGGAACTTATCACGCAGTACTACGGCAAGGCGTGGGATACCTATCGTCGTGCGATGATTACGGCGTACGGTGAGGAAAATATCTCGATTATCGGTGAGCCTGGCTCGGTTTTGGATGGTAGAAATTGCTTCGATCCCAACGGCGAGGAAAATTATCGTGGTCCCCACATCGTCTTTTTGACCTGCTGTAAAAACGTCTTATTCGAGGGCTACACGGCACAGCACAGCGGTAACTTTATGCACGAAGCGAACAACTGCCGGAACCTCACGATGCGTCGTGTGACCTGCCTTGGCGGTTCGGATGGTATTCACCTGCATTGCACGGAAAACGCCTTGATTGAGGATTGCCTTTTCAAGACGGGGGACGATTGTATCGCAGGTATCAACGTGAAGGATTTGGTTGTAAGACGCTGTATCCTGAACACCTCCTGCAACCTTTTCCGTTTGGGCGGTGTAAACGTTTTGGTGGAGGATTGCTATGCGTACGGCCCTGGCTACTACCCCCATCGTATGACGGTTGTAAAGGGTAGAAACGACGAATTGCCTCGTGAACAAGGCAGACATAACACCTTGTGGATGGTGGAATATTTTGCAACGCAAAACTATCCTTACCCTGCATCCGATTTGCATTTTAAAAACTGCGTATTCGATAATATCAAGGGTTTGTTCTACTATATGGCGGATCAAAACCCCTTGCAATGTGGTACCCGTTGGGGGACGTTGACCTTGGACAACGTAAAATTCACCGACCTCAAAGAAGCGACTATTCCCACGGCAGGACACGATCAAACCTTGACCATTAAAATGAAAAACGTATCGTGGAGCTTCCACGAATCGGCAATCGTGAAGGAGTTTATTCAATTGCACGAAAGCTCTAACGTGGTAATCATCGAAGAATAAACGGATAGGGCAGGGATGCGATGAAATTTCAATTTGACCACGATTTGCACATTCATTCCCGCTTGTCGTTGTGTTCAAGGGACGAGGAGCAATCGCCGGAAAATATCTTAAAATACGCAAAGGAATATGGGTTAAATACCATTTGTTTGACCGACCATTTTTGGGATGAACGCGTACATGGGTGCGACTTTGATGCCTATCAGGTGCAAAATTACCCCTATATTTGTCAATCAAGACCATTGCCTCAGGCGGAGGGGATTCGTTTCTTGTTCGGCTGTGAAACGGAAATGAAGCTCGACCTTACCCTGGGTATCTCCAAGGAACGCTGTGAAGAGCTCGATTTTATCAACATCCCCATCACGCATATGCATTTCCCTGGCTTTACCATTAGCGAGGAGGACGGTGCAACCGCCCAAGGCCGAGCAAGGGCGTGGGTGAAGCGGTTTGACAAAGTCCTTTCGATGGATTTGCCCTTCCATAAAATCGGTATGGCACATTTGACCTGCGGTTTGATTGCCTCGCATAGCCGTGAGGTGTATTTGGACACCTTAAACTCCATTTCCTCCGAGGATATGGAACGGTTGTTTAAAAGGGCTGCAGGCCTTGGCGTGGGTATCGAGCTGAACGCCCACGATATGGCGTTTGCGGACGAGGAAACGGACACCGTTTTGCGTGCGTACCGTATCGCGAAGGAGTGCGGTTGTAAATTTTATTGCGGATCCGACGCGCACCGTCCGAAGGATTTTTCCAAGACGGAAAGCTTTGCAAGGGCCATCGATTTGCTTGGCTTGGAGGAAACGGACAAGTTTCGCATTTAACAATTTTATGAAACGATATAAAACACCTCGATTTTGGGAAAATTGGGGTGTTTTTTTACGCGATTTACCTAGAAGGTAAAAAAAATTGACATTATTGCCTTGTTTTTGCGTTTCCACCCTACATATTTTCACGAAATACTTGCAATTGCGGGGAAAAGGTGATATAATCTACAATGAATATTTGCGGACAATCGCATAAAAAAGAAGACAGGAGAAATCCATTTTATGAAAATCACCGTTTGCATTGGTAGTTCTTGCCACATTAAAGGCTCTCGCCAGGTTGTAGAAACCCTTAACCGTTTGATCAAGGAAAACGATTTGAAGGATAAAATCGAGCTTGGCGGTACGTTTTGTTTGGGTAAATGTCAGCAAAGCGTTTGCGTAGCGATTGAATCGGAGGTATTCTCCGTATCGCCCGAAACTGCAGAGGCATTTTTCACCAACGAAGTGATGACGAGGCTGTAAAATGTTGGTCGTGCAAATTTGCGTGGGCAGTTCGTGCCACCTGAAGGGCTCGCAACAAATCGTAGA
This sequence comes from Candidatus Scatosoma sp., assembly GCA_045643825.1. GTDB lineage: Bacteria > Bacillota > Clostridia > Christensenellales > Borkfalkiaceae > Scatosoma. Next base: position 12,015 of record JAZRFV010000011.1, on the reverse strand, counting down.
GCTGATGCAAAAAGCCGTAGAAGAATATAACCTCGACGGGGACGTTGTTCTCGTGGGGAGCTTTTGCGTGGGCAAATGCAACCGCGAAGGGGTAACGGTGCAGGTCAACGACGATATTCACGTTGGCGTAACGCCTCAAAATTTTAAAGAATTCTTCCAAACGCATATTTTAAGCGTGGTGAAAGCAGAAAGGATGTAAGCTATGCCGAATTGTCTTACCTTAAAAAAATCGAATTGTAAAAACTGCTACAAGTGTATCCGCCATTGCCCTGTAAAGGCAATCCGTTTTTCGGGTAACCAAGCCCACATCATCGGGAACGAGTGTATTTTGTGTGGTCAATGCTTCGTTGTATGCCCTCAAAATGCAAAACAAATCATTGATGAAACGGAAAAGGTAAAGGTATTTTTACAAAGTGGGGATCCCGTAATCGTCAGCCTTGCACCCTCGTTTATTGCAAATTACGACGGGGCAGGTATCCGTTCAATGCGTGAAGCGTTGAAAAAATTAGGGTTCTACGACGTAGAGGAAACGGCGATTGGCGCGACCATCGTCAAGACGGAGTACGAGCGTATGCTCCGCGAGGAGGATAGGGATATCGTAATCACTTCGTGTTGCCATTCCGTCAACCTTCTCATTCAAAAATACTTCCCTGCGGAATTGGAATACCTTGCAGACGTACTTTCCCCTATGCAGGCACATTGCGTGGACATCAAGAAAAGATACCCCAACGCAAAGACGGTATTTATCGGGCCCTGCGTTGCGAAAAAGGACGAGGCGGAGCATTACGAAGGCATCGTAGACGCTGTATTGACCTTTGAGGAATTGACCGTATGGTTAAAAAAGGAAAATATCGAAATTGAGAAAACGACGGACAGCGCCGAGGAAAGCCGTGCCCGTTTCTTCCCGACCACGGGCGGTATTTTGAAAACGATGGCGCAGGACATATCCGATTATACCTACCTTGCGGTGGATGGGGTAGAGAACTGTATTGCGGCGCTGCGTGATATTGAAAGCGGTAAAATCCACAAATGTTTCATTGAAATGTCCGCCTGCGCAGGTAGCTGTATCGGTGGGCCCGTTATGGAAAAATTCCACCGTTCGCCCGTAAAGGATTATTCCGCCGTGGCGAAATTTGCAGGGAAAAAGGACTTTGCAGTAGAGCAGTTGGGTGCAACGGAATTAAAGAAACAATTCACCTATATCGAACATAAATTGACGATGCCGAGCGAAGAGGAAATTGCCTCCGCACTCCGTCAAATGGGGAAAAACAAGCCCTCGGACGAGCTGAACTGTGGCTCCTGCGGGTATAATTCCTGCCGAGATAAAGCCATTGCGATTTGTCAAGGCAAGGCGGAGATTTCCATGTGCTTGCCCTTCTTGAAGGATAAGGCGGAAAGTTTCTCGGATACGATTGTAAACAGCTCCCCCGACGGGTTAATCGTGCTCAACGAGAATTTAGAGGTACAGCAAATCAACAATGCGGCGTTGCGCCTTATGAATTTGCGTACAAGCTCTGACGTGTTGGGGGAACCCGTGGTGCGTATTTTGGATCCCAAGGTATTTTTGCAGGTGCAGGATTCCGGTAGAAATATTTACGGTAGAAAGGTGTTCCTTGCCGAGTATAAACGCTACGTGGAATTGACGGTGGTACACGAAAAGGATTCCCGTGTGCTCGTATCCATTTTGCGTGATATTACGGGGCGTGAAACGGAGCGTGAAAAGAAGGAAAATATCCGCAATCAAACGATTGAGGTTGCCGACAAGGTAGTAGAAAAGCAAATGCGTATCGTACAAGAAATTGCATCCCTGCTTGGTGAAACGGCGGCGGAAACGAAGATCGCACTCACAAAATTGAAGGAGTCTATTACAGATGAATAATTTGTGTGCGGATATCGGCTATAAGAGTATCAACCACTACGGCGAGGAGCTTTGCGGCGACCACGTCGATATTGTGGAAGAGAATGAAAATTCGACGGTAATCGTGCTTGCGGATGGTTTGGGCAGCGGTGTAAAGGCGAGTATCCTTTCCACCCTTACCTCCAAAATTATCTCGACGATGATGGCGGCGGGGCTGACCATTGAGGACTGTGTTTCGACCATTGCCGCAACCCTGCCCGTGTGTTCGATGCGTGGCGTGGCGTATTCCACCTTCACGATTATGCACATCGTAAACAACGATACTATCGATATCATTCAATACGACAACCCTCACGTAATCGTGCTTCGGGACAACGTCAATTACGATTATCCCAAGACGGAAATGAATATCGGGGGGAAGAAAATTTACAAAACCTCGTTAAAACTTCGAGAAAACGATATTTTCATTGCAATGAGTGACGGATGTCCCCATGCAGGGCTTGGCGGAAGGTATAATTTCGGTTGGAAACGTGAGGAAATTGTCGAGTATATGACGGCGGTATCCTATTGCGGCTACACGGCGAAGAATATGGCGACGATGCTCGTGGACGAGTGTGATAAGCTCTACGGCAACAAACCCGGCGACGACACCACCTCTTGCGTGGTGAAAATCCGTAAGCGTGAGCCGATGAATATCCTCTTTGGACCTCCCTCCAACCGTGACGATTGTAACCGTATGATGGCGTTGTTCTTCTCGAAGGAAGGCAAACATATCGTGTGTGGGGGTACTACCTCGTCGATTGCGGCGAAATATTTGGGCAAGCCCTTGCGTGCGAGCTTGAATTTCGAGAGTGCGGACGTACCGCCTACGGCAGAGCTTGAGGGCGTAGATTTGGTTACGGAAGGCGTTATCACCATCAATCGTGTGTTGGAATACGCCAAGGATTATTTGGGCGAAAACAAGCATTACGAGCATTGGAATTTTAAGAGGGACGGTGCTTCGATGATTTGCCGTTTGCTCTTTGAAGAGGCGACGGATATCAATTTCTACGTTGGTAGGGCGATTAACCCTGCACACCAAAATCCGGAACTGCCCATCACCTTCAGTATCAAGATGAACTTGGTAGAAGAGCTGTCGGCGTGTTTGAAAAAGATGGGTAAACGAATCAAAGTAAGTTATTTTTAAGGACAAAAGGAGAAAGTATGCGTAAATTCGATACGAAGGTCCAACATTTAAAATATAAAGTATTGCGTGAAGTGGCACGTGAGGCGTGGAAGGGGACGTTGCTTGAAAACGTTTTGGGTATCCCCAAGACGATTATCCCCGGAAAAACCCCTACGATGCGTTGCTGTGTGTATAAAGAACGCGCGGTTTTAGGCGAACGTGTGAAAATTGCAATGGGTGGGGATAAGAACAACCCCAACATCATCGAGGTAATTGACATTGCTTGCGACGAATGTCCTGCAAGCGGTTACGAAGTAACGGCGTCCTGCCGTGGCTGTTTGGCACACCGTTGCGAGGACGTATGTAAGCGTGGGGCAATTACCTTTGACAGCAATCACGTTGCGCATATTGACAAGTCGAAGTGCGTACAATGCGGTGCCTGTGCGAAGGTATGCCCGTATTCCGCCATTATCGACCGTAAACGCCCTTGCCAAATCGCTTGTAAGGTAAAAGCCATTTCCATCAAGGACGACAACACCGCGGAAATCGACGATGAAAAGTGTATCCAATGCGGCGCGTGTGTATATCAATGTCCCTTTGGTGCGATTATGGACAAATCGTTCATTTTGGATGCGATTGAATATATCAAGAACAGCAACAACAACCAAGATTACAAGGTGTACGCAATCGTTGCGCCTTCCGTATCGAGTCAGTTTAGCTACGCAAAGCTCGGTCAAGTAATTACGGGCTTGAAGGAACTTGGCTTTTATACGGTAATCGAAGTGGCGCTCGGTGCGGACATGGTAGCCCAAGCCGAGTCGAAGGAGCTTGCGGAAAAGGGCTTCTTGACTAGCTCCTGCTGTCCTGCATTCGTACGCTACGTGCAATCGGCGTTCCCTACCCTCGTGCAACACATTTCGCACAATTTGTCCCCGATGGCGACCTTGGCGAAATTTATCAAGGAAACGGACGAGAAGGCGAAGGTTATCTTTATCGGGCCTTGTACCGCAAAGAAAGCGGAGGCGCAGCTTGACGAGGTGAAACCGTTTGTGGACGTTGTTTTGACCTTTGAGGAATTGCAGGCATTGTTTGACAGCCGTGATATCGATATCACCACCCTTTCCGAAGGGGTTTTGGACAACGCTTCCTACTTTGGTAGAATTTTTGCCCGTTCTGGTGGTCTTTCCGATGCAGTTGCACAGGGCTTGAAGGAGCAGGGGATTGATTTTGACCTCAAAGCGGTGCCTTGCGACGGCATTGAGGAGTGCAAGAAGGCGTTGCTTTTGAAGAGTAAGAATTTCTTGGACGGGAACTTTATCGAAGGTATGGCTTGTATCGGCGGTTGTATCGGCGGTGCAGGGTGCTTAACGCACGGTCCGAAGGACAAAGCCGAGGTGGATAAATACGGCAGAGAAGCCTTTGAAAAAACCATTGGCGATGCAATTTCGATTTTGAAATAAGCTTTTAAGAGGGGAAATATGGATAAGAAATATTTTGGCGTAATGCTGGATATGTCGAGAAATGCGGTGATGAAGCCTACGGCTTTGAAGAAATTTGTGGACTATCTTTCCGCGTTCGGTTACAATATGTTGCAACTTTACACGGAAGATACCTACGAGGTGAAAAATGAGCCGTATTTTGGTTATCTTCGTGGCGGTTATACCAAGGCAGAGCTCCAAGAAATTGATGCATATTGCCGTGAAAAGGGGATAGAATTGATCCCCTGTGTGCAAACCTTGGCGCACTTGGGTACGATTTTCAAATTCCACCCTTACCGCCAAATCAACGATTTTGCGGATATTTTGCTCATTGACGAGCCTCGCACGTACGAGCTGATTGAAAACATTTTCTCTACCCTTGCAGAGAATTTCACCTCCCGTAAGGTGCATATCGGTATGGACGAAGCGCACATGGTCGGGCTTGGGAAATATATGGACAAGCACGGGCTTTGCGATCGTTACGAGCTCTTAAATAGACACCTCACCAAGGTGGTAGAGATTGCGAAGAAGTACGGCTTTGAGCCGATGATGTGGTCGGATATGTTCTTCCGTATGGGGAACAACGGTGCGTATTATTTGCGTAACCCGAAGGTGCCTCAAACGGCAATCGACGGTGTGCCTGACGTGGATCTTGTGTACTGGGATTACTACCACACCAAGAAAGAGGATTACCGTGCGATGGTGAAGGCACACGAAAAGTTCGGTAAAAATATTTGGTTTGCAGGCGGTACCTGGTCGTGGGTAGGTTGGGCACCTGCTAACCGTTACTCCTTGCAAACGATGAAACCTGCCATGGACGTTTGTCGTGAACGTGGCGTGGAGAACATTTTCTTCACCCTTTGGGGGGATAATGGTAAGGAATGCTCCTTCTTCTCGTTGTTGCCTTCCCTTTACTATTTAAGACGCTACTACGACGGTGTGAAGGATAGAAAGCAAATAGCCAAGGAATTTGAAGAATTGACGGGCGAGAGCTTTGAAAGAATGATGTATATGGATTACCCCAACTACGTGGGCGGTAACACCGTTGGCCACCGTGATCCCAGCAAGTATATGCTGTACAACGATCCCTTCTTCGGGTGGTTAGATACACAGGTGAAGGATGGGGTGGATAAGCAGTATAAAACGCTTGCTCGTCGTTTTACGAACTACGCAAAAGAGAGTGAAAATTTTGGTTATATCTACAACCTTTTTGCAAAGCTTTGCAAGGTGCTTTCGTACAAGTATGATTTGGGCGTTCGTGTAAGAGAGGCGTACCAGGTACGCGATGAACAGGCCTTGCGTGCGGTTTTGGTTGACTTTAAAAAGACGGAAAAAGCCATCGAGGCCTTCTACGAAGCGTTCTTGGATTTGTGGGATAAAGAAAACAAGCCCAACGGCTTTGAGGTGCAGGACGTCCGTCTTGGCGGTTTGATGCAACGTATGAAGCATTGCCGTAGAAGATTGCAAAATTATTTGGACGGCAAAGAGGAAACCTTGCCCGAATTAGAGATAGAGCTTCTCGATTTCTGGGGAAATGGTAAGGTGTACAATAAGGCTACCCCTGGTTATCCCTGCTGGGGCGCCATTATCACTCAAAACCAATTAAATTAAGGGTTTTCGATGCACGATTTTTTGTGAAATTGTGATAAAATCAATGAAAAAATGCAACGCGGAATGCTTTTTCAGGCATTCTGCGTTTTTATTAGGAAAAATAAAGTAAAAATCGTGTTTTTTGTGCAACTTTTTTTTCATTTAGGCATTGACAAAACGGGATTTCTACCTTATAATGGATAACAAAGAATATCGCGCGTGTACGCGTGGATTTGATAGGAGTATGAAAATGAAAGAATTACACTTGATTTGTAACGCGCACCTCGATCCTGTATGGCAATGGGATTGGAACGAGGGTGCAACGGCGGCGCTTGCTACCTTCTATTCGGCGGTGGATATTGCGGAAGAATACGATTATATTTTCTGCCACAACGAAGCGCTTTTATACGAATACGTTGAGAAATACGATCCGAAGCTTTTCGCTCGCATTCAAGAGCTTGTAAAACTCGGCAAATGGCATATTATGGGCGGTTGGTACGTGCAACCCGACTGTAACATTCCTTCCGGGGAAGGCTTCGTTCGTCAAATTGAAAGCGGTTTGACCTACTTTAAAGAAAAATTCGGCGAAAGACCTACGGTTGCGGTTAACTTCGACTCCTTCGGCCACACGCAAGGTCTTGTACAGATCTTGAATAAGTGCGGTTACGAGGGCTACGTTTTCTGCCGTCCTATGGATTGGATTTTTGATTTACCTAAAATGTTGTTCGACTGGATTGGTCTTGACGGCAGTAAGGTAAAAGCGGCTCGTTTCCAGGACGCTACCATTTATTGTTCGGAGCTTGGCAATGCAGTAAACGCAATCAAGCGTAAGATGCAGCCTTGGGAAAACGAAGACGTTGCGTTTGCGCTTTGGGGCGTAGGTAACCACGGTGGTGGTGCATCCAGAAAGGACCTTGCGGACATTAAGGAATTTGCGGCTGAACAGGCGAAAAACGGAGTTAGCATCTTCCATAGCACCCCCGAGGCATTCTTCAGCAAGGCAATTCCTCAAGCAAAATTCGAGGCAGCTTTACAGCCTTGCTTTGTAAAATGCTACACCTCTATCGCTCGTTTGAAGATGAAGTATGCAGAGCTTGAAAACGCCCTCTTGAAATCGGAAAAGATTTGCGCCTATGCAGATAAGGAAGGGGTTTACAACTACAACCTCGAAGCCTTTGCGGAAGCACAAAAGAATATGGCTGCAATGCAATTCCACGACGTATTGTCGGGTACCTGCATTATCGAAGGTGAAAAGAGCAGTTTGAGAAAGGCAGATTACGCTTTGGAATTGCTCGATCAAGAATTCTTGAAGGCGTTTATGGCGCTTTGCGGAGATTATGACAAGGCAAAGCCTGGTGATTATCCCATCTTCGTTTACAACCCTCATCCCTATAAGGAAGGGCAGGTGTTCAATGGTGAATTCTTCCTTTTAGACCCCATCGTTTCGGAAACGGACGGCTACGAATTTGTGGTAAGAAAGGACGGCGAAGAGGTACCTTTCCAAATTATCAAAGAATCCTCTTGTATTAACATGGACAGAAGTAAGCGCCTTGCCATCAAGGCAGAGCTGAACCCTATGTCGCTTACCCGCTTTGACGTAGAAGTGAAGAGAGGTAAGAGGGTATACATCGATAAAGCACCCGTAGAGGTGTTTGAGGCGAAAGGTGCGAAAATCGGCTTTGATATGGAAAAAGGTGGTATGAACTCGTACATGGTAGGGGGCAACGAATATTTAAACGGTGCTGCTTTCCAACCCGTAGTATACGATGATAACGCCGATCCTTGGGGTTGGCACATGAAGAAGGTAGGCAGCAACTACCGTAAGGCGGATGTAAAAACCTCCCTTCGTGTTATCGAAAAAGGCGACATTTTGACGACGGTAGAAAGCTTCTACGATACGGGCAAATCGGACATCCGCGTTGCATACACGACCTATAAAGATTTTGACTACGTAGACGTAACGGTTAACGTATATTGGAATGATCCCGGCAAGGGCTTGAAGCTCGAAATCCCTGTAAAAGAAATTGGCCGTTTCATCGGTCAGACCTCCTTCGGTACGCAGGAATACGGTCAGGAAACGGAAGAATGTTCGCACCGCTTCGTGGGTGTTGAAAAGGACGGCAAGGTGCTTACCTTGTTCAAGGACGGTACCTATGGTTGCTCCATCGAGGATGGCAAGCTTTACATCGACCTTTTGAACGGCTCGGTATACTGTGCCCACCCCGTAGATCAATTGCCTATCATCGATGAAGAACGCTTCAACTACTATATCGATCTTGGCAGACACACCTTCACCTTCCGTTTGCAGGTATGTAAGGAAGAAGAGCTTGAAAAGAAGGCAACGGCATTCACGCAGAAGCCTTATGCACTCAACTTCTACCCTCACGGCAACGGTACGAAGAAGGAAACGAGCCCCATCGTGCTTTCCAACGAAAATATCACCTTGTCTACCCTTCGTAAAGTGGACGTGGATACGTACATGGTACGCTTGATCAACAATTTCAGCGCACCTGCGGAAACCACCTGCACGGTATTTGACAAGACGATGAATTTGTCCTTTGGTAAGTATGAGGTTAAGACGTTACTCTACAAGAATGGCGAATTGAAAGAACACGATTCGATGTTGAACTTATAAGAATGGTAAAAACGAAAATCCCACGCCGAAACGCGTGGGATTTGCTTAAAAACGAGGAATTATGGGAAAAGGATTAAAAATCGTGGCGTATAAAATGCCACCGCAGGAAAATTGGAACGCCTTCCGCGATTCCACCCAACAAAACCCTAACTTTATCACGGACGAGCAGTACGAGGCGTTGAAAAACGCAGGCTTCACCCACGGGATGGGGCTTTTGGAGCACGGCTCTGACGTGGCTTTGCGTGCTCTTGCGATGGCGGAAAAGCATGGCTTGAAATACTATGTCCGTGACGAAATCAACTGGGCGGATATTTTAAAGAAGGATTTTTACTACTTAAATGCGGAAAATTACCGTAAATATATGCAGTATCCCTCTTTTGCAGGTGTGTATATCCACGACGAGCCGAACGCCTCGAAGTATCCACAGCTTGGCGAGATGGTGCAGGGGTATTACGATTTCTTCCAAGGCAAGGGGGAACCGCTTGTTAACCTTTTACCCACTTACGCAAACCATATCGAACAGCTTGGTGCGAAGGATTACGAGGATTATATCCGCAAATATATTGAAAAAGTGCCTACCGAGTACGTAATGTACGACCATTATCCCTTCCGCGTCCGTAACGATGGTACGGAGGTGTTTAACAGCGATTATCTTTTCAATGCCAGCGTGGTGGCTACGCTTTGCAAGGAGTACGGCAAGGAAATGCGTACCTTCGTGCAGGCGTGCAACGTGGATAATGTGTCCGCGGAGTTCATTGATGAAATGCTGTGGCTCCAAATCCATACCTGCCTTGCATACGGCTCTCGTGCGATTGTGTATTACTACTATTGGGGGGACGAGCTGGGCAAACACGATGGCTTGATGGATTGGAACGGCAACCCTCAACCCATCTATTACGGTGCACAAAAAATCCACCGTCAGTTGAAGGTGTACGAGGAGGCTCTTTGCGAGTGCGCCTGGGAAAAGACCTTGTATATAAAGGGTGAAAAGGCACATACGAACGAGGAAGAGTTTGCTCGTTTCGATTGCGGTGAAAACGGCTTGTTTACGGCGGAATACGACGGCATTGTCGGTGTATTTGATTACCACGGTAAAAAGGCGTACTACCTCGTTAACTACGTTGCGCCAAAATCGGGGCTTGCCAACACCTTTACCTTCAATTTGGAAGGTGAATACGAGGTGTATATGAACGGGGAAGTGCTGAACGCCGAGGGTAAGGGCAAGGTGTCCGTACCTGCGGGTTGCGGTGTGTTCTTCCTGCCGAAAAATTGAGGTTGTGCCTATGAAAACGGTGAAGATTACCGTCGTGAAAATGGCGAGATACGACGATTTGATTGCCCTGTACGAAAACCCTATCGAGCATCCCTGCGATATGAAGATGGGACAGGTTTTTTACAGCAAGGGTGAAAAGCCCGAGGGTATGTGCGAGAGTGCTTGGGAGAGTATGGCGTACTTTGTAAAAACCCTTTGTGAAGGTGGTGGAAACTTTTACGACGGGTGGATGAAAAATCCGCAGTCGGCAATGATTTCCTGCAACGATGGGTTTCGGCCCGTTAGCTTTTTGATTGAAACTGTAAAAAAGAAAACCCGCCGACGAGTTTTTGCTCGTCGGCGGTTGTGTTTTTCAATGAAATTTATACCTGCGGTATAAGTGAAATAATAAGATTGTGAAATATCCTTCGGATATGAAATATGCTACGCATATTGTGGTGGGGATTATCTATCCGCAAAAGCAAGGCGGATGCCCATATTTTGGATTAAGGTGCAGGCGGATTTTACTCGGTCAGCCTTATACTCGCTGGCGATATGTCCATCGAAGCCTACGGAAAGGCGAACGCCCGATTTTTTCACGATTTCCTGCTGTTGCTTGTTCTTGAAGAATTCCGCTACATAGTTGTGGGATTTGAAGCCGTGGATACTGTCGTAATTGACGTTCATTTCCCAGAAAATACCTGCCTCTGCCATTTTACGGAAATAGCGGTAGGGCTCTTCCCCGATGCTTTCGATAAACTTGAACATATCAGTGTGCGCAACGCCTACGGGGCAGCCCAAACGCTTTGCATAAGCGAACAAATCGCCGTTCGTGATGGATTGAGGATGGTCGAGGTTTTCAATCAACGCAAAATCGAAAAAGGAAACGTCCGCACCGTGGGGGAGGGCGTAGCTGTCCTTTGCCTTCAAGGTACATACCTCGATGCCGCAAAGGATTTTTATTTTTCTTGCGTACTTGTCGCGGAGCAGGTTCATGTGGTCGTAATAGCGGTTGAGGGTTTTTCCGTAATCGGCGTTCAGCTGTGTACCCTTGTCCCAACAAAAATCCGTCCTTGCACAGCCTACGCCGTAGTTATGGTCGCAAATGCCGAGCTGTTGAATGCCTGCCGCAATCGCCGTTTCGATCATTTTTTCAGGTTTGTCCTGCGAACAAAACGAATAATAGGTATGTGCGTGTAAATCCTGAATCATAGGAAACCTCGTTAGAATAAATTACAAACTGTATTATAGTACAATTTTTTCAAGAATGCAAGTAATTGTCGAAAAAAATCAATAAATAATTTTCGCACCGCCAAGCTCCGTCCCTTCAGGGGGCGGTGCATCCGTTACCACCAAATCATAATCGGATAACGCCGCCAAACGATAGGTGCCGTGTGCGGAAAATTTGGTGTGGTCGATCAGCAGTATCTTTTGTTTGCAACGCATAAACGCCGCACGTTTGATTTCCTTTTGATCGAGCGAGCGTTCGAAGGTGGCGTCGCCAATCACCGCCGCGCAGGAGGAAATCATCAAATCGAAGGCGAAATCTTCAAGCTGTCTTGCCGTCCAACTGCCCGTGGCGGAGTTGGTGTTAAAATGCACGTTTCCACCCAGCAAAATGAGGTTGAGGTTCGGCTTTTTGGACAGCTGAATCGCCGTTTGCAGGTTGTTGGTTACCACCGTTTTAAAGCTCAAATCGAGTCTCTCTGCAAGGGCGAGGGCGGTGGAGGAGCTGTCGATAAAAAGGGACTTGAAAGGGGGAATATAAGGGAGTGCTTTCGTCGCTGCGCGTTCCTTTTCGTTTGCGTTTTTTTCCATTCGGAAAAAGATGGATATTTCCTCGGCGTTTTCTGGCAATAACGCACCGCCGTGGCTGCGTTCTACAAGCCCCATGCTCTTCATTTCCGCAAGGTCTCTTCGGATGGTTGCTTCGCTGACGAAAAGGGCTTTCGACAGCTCGTTTACGCCTGCGGTTTTGTTCTCTTTCAGCCATTTTAATATCTCGTTTTGTCTTTCGGTTAACGCCATATGTAATTT
>JAZRFV010000010.1:0-2675 GCA_045643825.1 Candidatus Scatosoma sp. | reverse complement strand
AAATTTTGATACGCAGTAAACAAAGAAAAATAATGTTATTCTTGAGTTTTCTTTTTATTAGACTTTATTTGAAAATGCTTCTTTATAAATGCCAAGAGAATAAGTCCTAAAATCGGGAAAATAGCAGCGATAAGCATACCCATCTTAAACCCAATGTCTTCTGGCGATAAGGATAAGGTGTTCGCTAAGTTTATCGCCCATTCGCTAACGGAAATATTGTCTACGATAATACCGAGCGTCTGCGGCGCAACCGAAGCACCGAGGTCGCCGCCTGCTGCCATCAAAGCGTATGCCGCAACACCGAGCATGGGGATTTTCTCTTCCATTAAGATAAGTGTTCCAGGCCACAGCATAGAGGTGCAAATCCCCAGTCCAACGCAAGCGATAAGAGAAAGAATATCGTTTGGAGAAAAGGCTACGAATACATACAGAACTGCCGCCCCTGCCATACTCCAACACAAAACCTTGAAAATATTTTTTCCGAATTTTGCATAAGCCGTTCTTGTAAGCGCAAGCAATACTGCAAAAAGGCACATACCAAAAATGTCGCCCCAAACCTTAGGCATATGCAATACGTTTTCGGTGTATACGGAAATCCAGTTTGACATCGTATTTTCAGCGCAAGCGCCCAAGAAAATACACATCATACACAAAATAAGCCCAATCGTTCTGTGTTTGGAACGAACCTTTTCCGTTTTTTCATGGCTAACGTCCATTTCAGGAAGTTTTGCCGTCATTAAAAGGATAGATGCAATAACGGGAAGAGATGCCCAAAAAAAGGTAAGGTACGTCCAGTATTGATTGCCAATAAATTGAAGAACGACCGTGCTGATGAGCACAACGCCGACCAACCCATAGCCGTAAAGAGAATGGAGCGTACTCATATCCTTGTCGGGAGTATCCGATGGCAATGCGGCAACGGTGGGGCTGATTAACACTTCACCAAGCCCTGCAGCAACAGAAAAAAGAATTGTGCCTATAACAAGTCCTATATAGGCGTAATTAGGCTGTATCATAGGAATTAAAGCGTATAGACATAATCCCGCTGCCGTCAACAAAGGCATTATGCGAAGTGTTTTGTGTATATTGAAATATTTGCTCAAAAAGCTGAAAATAAGGTCTATGCCAAGCTGTGTGCAAAAGTTGATTAGTACGAGCGTTCCGAGCAGCGTGTAAGAAATCCCGTATAATTCTCTAAATGTTGCAAACAACAGCGGCGGTAAACTAAACACCGACGACATAGCAAGATATGTAAAGTAGCAGGTGTACTTTGTTCGTTTATATTTTGCTTTTTCCATGGTTAAAACTCCTGATATATGTTGAATTACCTTGACGAAAAAATGTCACTATGATATAATTATAACGCCAAAAAAAGTGAAAATATATAACGATTATATGTTTTTATGGTAAAATAGTGTCAATATGAGGGTTTATATGGATAATATTATTTTTTCATTTGACGAAACAAAACGAGAACGGTTTGAGTACCCCAATCGTTCCTTTCCATTTATTACGTGGATAGGGAGTTTTAATGCTTTTGCCGATCGCTGTTTGGTCTGTCACTGGCACGGCGAATTTGAATACGACGTGGTGCTGTCGGGATGTGTAGATTATTATATCGACGGAAAGCATATAAGGGCAAGCCAAGGGGACGTGGTTTTTATCAATTCAAACGCTATGCATACGGCAACGCAGGTTGGCAATGAATGTGCAAGTATATATACTGTCAGTTTTTTGCCGTCGTTATTTACCAGTGGGAATAATACTCCTTTTTATAAAAAATATTTTCAGTCCATATTGCAATCGAATATAAAAGGTTTTTTCGTAGATAATAAAACAAGTACGGGAAAACGGATAACGGAATTGTTGCAAAAAATATATGCTTTTGAATTAGAGGAACCTGAATATTACGAGCTTTTATGTATAAGTTTTATGAGTGATATTTGGCAAAATACGCTTGCATACATCAAAGAAGAAGAGCAACAACTTTCTTCGCTTGATACCAACGATGAAACGCAGAAAAGGGTAAAAGATATTCTTTTTTACATACACGAACATTACGCAGAAGATATCCGCATAGACGATCTTGCGCAATATGCGCATATCTGCCGAAGTGAGTGTTTCCGTTGTTTTAAGCGATATTTCAACAAAAGCCCTATGAGTTATTTGACGGAATATCGTTTATCTTACGCTGTAAAAGCATTGAAGGACACGGAAAAATCCGTTACTGAAATTGCAATCGAGTGCGGATTTTCAACTGCGAGTTATTTTGGAAAACAATTCAAAAAGGCATACGCCATTACGCCTTTACAATTTAGACAATCATTACAAGCACAGGATAAGAATGGATAAAACCTATAATTGTGGGAATAAAACAAGAATATTAAGAAAGATAAAGTAATCTTGAGGGCTGACGGAAAATAAACCGTCAGCCCTTGAATTTTGCCTTGGTGCAAACAAAGAAAAGCAAAATGATTGAATTATTGATAGGGATGTGATATAATACCGATAAATAAGAAGTTGACGGAGAATAGGTAATGAAAATCTACGATATTTCCCAAGAAGTTTTCGGCTGCCAAGTGTATCCCGGCGATCCGATGCCGGAGAAAAAGGAACTCAAATCGATGGAAAAGGGCGAAGTATATAATTTGACGGCATTTAGTATGTGTGCGCAC
>JAZRFV010000009.1:0-18094 GCA_045643825.1 Candidatus Scatosoma sp. | reverse complement strand
TTCCGCCTACGACAACCGTCCCTTGACCTTTGCGGAGTTTGATGCACGCGTACCGCAAATGATTTGCGTGTCCGCAACCCCTGCCCCGTACGAGTTAGAGCAGGCAGGACAAAAGGTAGAACAGCTCATCCGTCCGACGGGTTTGCTCGATCCCGAAATCACGGTAAAGCCGACGAAGGGACAAATCGACGACCTGCTTTCCGAGGTGCGTACGGTGGTAAACGAGGGGGGCAGGGTTTTGATCACCACCCTTACGAAGCGTATGGCGGAGGAATTGACGGACTATCTTAAAGAACATTCCGTTCGAGTAAAATATATGCACAGCGACATTGACACGTTGGAGCGTATCGACATCGTCAACGGCTTGCGCTTGGGTGAATTTGACGTGCTTTGCGGTATCAACCTGCTCCGTGAAGGGTTGGACCTTCCCGAGGTAAAGCTGGTGGCAATTTTGGACGCGGACAAGGAAGGCTTCCTTCGTAGTGATACGGCGCTTATCCAAACCATCGGCCGTGCGGCACGAAACAGCGAAGGGCGAGTGGTTATGTATGCGGACGTCATCACCGACAGCATGAAACGAGCGATCGGGGAAACCAACCGTAGACGTAAGGTGCAGGACGAATACAACAAGGCGCACGGCATCGTACCCAAGACGATTATCAAAGAGGTGAAATCCACCCTCAATATCACCAAGAAGAAAACGGACGACGATATCAAGATGCAGGATATCCCTGACGAGATTGAGAAGCTGAAGGCTTTGATGAAAGTGGCAAGTGGGCAGCTTGACTTTGAACGGGCAATTGAAATCCGTGAAAAGATAGCCGAGCTGAAGATGAAGCTTCGCAAAGCAATGAAATAGTGATTTACGCATACCAGGTATGCGTTGAAAGGTAAAAATATGCAAGAAGAAATTGTAGTAAAAGGCGCAAAAGAGAATAATTTAAAAAATATCGACGTGCGTATCCCTCGCAACAAGCTGACGGTACTGACGGGCTTGTCGGGGAGCGGTAAATCGACCTTGGCGTTCGACACCATCTTTGCGGAAGGGCAAAGACGGTACGTAGAAAGCCTTTCTTCCTACGCACGACAATTTTTGGGGCAGATGGAAAAACCAGACGTGGAAAGCATTGACGGGCTTTCCCCTGCCATTTCTATCGACCAAAAAACCACCTCCCGAAACCCCCGTTCCACGGTGGGTACGGTGACGGAGGTGTATGATTATTTCCGTTTGCTTTTCGCGCGTATCGGCGTACCCCATTGTCCGAAATGCGGCAGGGAAATCCGTCGTCAAACGGTGGACGAGATTTGCGATAGAGTTATGGCGATGCCCGAGGGGAGTAAAATCCTCGTCAACGCCCCCGTGGTGCGTGGGCGTAAGGGGGAATACGTCAAGGAGCTGAACGGCTTTAGAAAAAGCGGTTACGGTAGGGTAAAAATCGACGGCATCGTTTACGATTTACAAGAAGATATCAAGCTGGAAAAGAATATCAAGCACAACATTTCCGTGGTGGTGGACCGTTTGATCGTCAAACCCACCGTGCAGAAGCGTTTGACGGATAGCTTGGAGGCGGCGTTGAAGCTTGCCGACGGCTTGGTTGTGATTGATTGCGACGGGCAAGAGGAATTGTACTCCGTCAACTACGCCTGCCCCGATTGTGGTATTTCCATTGAGGAAATCGAACCGAGAATGTTCTCGTTCAACACCGTGTATGGTGCGTGTCCGACTTGTTCGGGCTTGGGCTTGAAGCAGTTTGTTGATCCCGACCTTATTTGCCCTGACAAGACGAAAACCCTTCGTGAGGGTGCCATGAAGGTAACGGGTTGGAATTTAGGTTCCTCCTCGATGGCATTGATGGAGGTGGCGGCGCTTGCGAAGGCGTACAAATTCTCTCTCGACGTGCCCGTGCAGGATTTACCCGAAGGGATTTACGAAATCTTGATGTACGGTGCGGATAGAGCGGTGGATATGCACTACGAAACCCGTTCCTTCTCGGGTAGTTTCCGAAAGACGTGGGAGGGGTACGTAAACAACCTCCAACGCCGTTACGCAACCACAACCTCCGACGGGGTGAAGAGCGATATCGAACGCCTAATGCATACCGCACCCTGCGACAGCTGTAACGGGAAACGACTGAAAAAGGAAGCCCTTGCCGTAACGGTAGGGGGGAAGAATATTGCGGAGCTTTGCGATTTATCTGTGGATAAGCTGTGCGAGTTTATGGACGAGTTGAAACCGACCTTGACGGCCACCGAGCACATGATTGCGGACGCGATTATCAAGGAAATCAACTGCCGTCTTGGGTTCTTACGTAACGTGGGGTTGAATTATCTCACCCTTGCAAGAACGGCGGTCACCCTTTCGGGTGGGGAAAGTCAGCGTATCCGCCTCGCAACCCAAATCGGGAGTGCGTTGACGGGTGTATTGTATATTTTGGACGAGCCGAGCATCGGCTTGCACCAGCGTGATAACGAAAAATTGCTCAACTCCTTAAAGGGCTTGCGTGATTTGGGCAACACCTTAATCGTGGTGGAGCACGACGAGGATACGATGAAGGCGGCGGACTATATCGTCGATATCGGCCCCAAAGCAGGTGTACACGGTGGTGAAGTGGTGGCTTGCGGTACGCAAGCGGACATTATGGCAGAGCCTCGCTCTATCACGGGCGATTATTTGGCAGGCAGACGTAAGATTGAAACGCCGTTGGTGAGAAAAGCCCCCACGGACAAGTGGATGAAGGTGTACGGCTGTCAACAAAACAACCTGAAAAACGTGGATATCAAGGTACCCGTGGGTTTGATTACGGCGGTAACGGGGGTATCAGGGAGCGGTAAATCGAGCTTCGTCAACGAAATCGTATATCCCATCCTCGCCAACACCCACAACGGGGCAAAGCATGCCCTTGGCAAGTACGCAAGGGTGGAGGGGATTGAGCATTTTGACAAGGTAATCGACATCGACCAATCCCCCATAGGTAGAACGCCTCGCAGTAACCCTGCCACCTACACAGGTGTATTCAACGCCATCCGTGACCTGTTTGCGATGACGCCCGACGCCAAGGAAAGGGGATACAAGGCAGGCAGGTTCTCGTTCAACGTATCGGGGGGCAGGTGCGAGCATTGCTTTGGTGACGGCATTATCAAGATTGAGATGCATTTCTTACCTGATATTTTCGTGCCTTGCGAGGTGTGTGGCGGTAAGCGTTACAACCGTGAAACCTTGGAGGTAAAATACAAGGGCAAGAGCATTGCCGACGTCTTGGATATGACGGTAGAGGAAGCGTGTGAGTTCTTTGCGCCCGTGCCGAGCATTTACAACAAAATCAAAACGATGAACGAGGTTGGGCTTGGGTATATCAAGCTTGGGCAAAGCTCCACCACCCTTTCAGGGGGCGAAGCACAGCGTGTGAAGCTGGCAACCGAGCTTGCAAAACGCTCGACGGGGAAAACCTGCTATATTTTGGACGAGCCGACGACGGGGTTGCATAGCTACGACGTGGATAAGCTGATTAAAATCTTGTTAAAGCTCCGTCAAGGCGGAAACACCGTGCTGGTTATCGAGCATAATTTGGACGTTATCAAAACGGCGGATTATATCGTCGATTTGGGCCCTGAAGGGGGTAGCGGCGGCGGTACGGTCGTGTGTGAGGGTACACCCGAAGAAGTGGCAGCGGTGGGAAATAGCTACACCGGTCAGTTCTTGAAAAAGGTATTGTAAGAAAGATACGCCCGAGGTCGCAAGGTTGCGGCCCTCGGGCGTAGTTGCATTTTTACCCATTATAGACATACTTTTTTTGCCGTATGCTTGCAATATGCAAGCAAATGTGTTATACTATTGGTATTCCAATGTGAGGTGACGAAATGAAGACAATCTCTTTGAACGGAATATGGAAAATGACGGGGGGTGGGTATGCCGTGGAAGGCATTGTGCCCGGCTCGGTATTTTCCTTTTTACATATCGACAATCCTATCCTGCCCGATCCACATTACCGTGACAACGAGCAGTTGTATTTGGACGCGTCCGAGCACGAATACACCTTCGAGCGTACCTTCGATTTCATCCCGACGGCTAACCCCGTTCGCCTCGTGTTCGAGGGCTTGGACACCCTTTGTACGGTATATTTGAACGGTGGGAAAATTGCCGACACGGACAATATGCACGTTTGTTACACCTTTGAGGTGGGTGCGTTTTTACAAGCAGGGGAAAACCGTTTGACGGTGGTATGTCATCCTGTGAATGCTTACATGAAAGAGAAAAACCATCAGGCCCGCTTGTTCGGTGCGACCGATTGTATGGAAGGCTACCCCTATATCCGTAAAGCCCATTGCATGATGGGTTGGGACTGGGGCCCTCGTTTGCCCGATGCAGGTATTTGGCGAAAGGTATATTTGGTGGAAAAGGACAGCGCGGAAATTATGGAATTCCACGTAACCCAACGCCACGAAAACGGCAGGGTATACCTTACCCCGAACGTGGCTTTGGACGGCGAAGGCGAGGTAGAGGTGACTTTGACAGCCCCCGACGGCTCGGTTGCCCTTTTGACAGCCAACGCGGAAAACGAAGTGAAAAATCCTCAACTTTGGTGGCCGAACGGCTTGGGAAAACAGCCCTTGTATGAGGCAACGGCTACGGTAAAGCCCGACGGCATCGCCGTACACCAAAAGAGCCTGAAAATCGGGCTTCGCACCTTGGAACTTATCCGTGAAAAGGATGATTTTGGCGAAAGTTTCTACCACAAGGTGAACGGTGTGGAGATGTTTGCAATGGGTGCGGATTATATCCCCGAGGATACCATTTTCCGCCGTATTACCCCCGAAAGAACGAGGGAACTATTAACCCATTGCCGTGATTGTAATTTTAACGCTATCCGTGTATGGGGCGGTGGGTATTATCCCGATGATTTCTTCTTTGATATCTGTGACGAGCTTGGTTTGGTGGTTTTCTTTGACCTGATGTTTGCCTGCTCGGTTTACGAGCCCGACCATACCATGTACGAGAGTATTCAAACGGAAGTGGTGCAAAACCTTACCCGTATCCGTAATCACGCCTGCCTTGGCTTGATTTGCGGTAACAATGAAATTGAGTGGCATTTCCACGAATACGTTGCTATTTCGGGTAGACAGGATTTGAAGCATTTGGAGGATATTTACCTTGACTTGTTCGAGGATAAGCTGCCTAAAATTGTGCAATCGGTTGCACCCTATTTAACCTACATTCCTTCTTCGCCTACCTCGGTAGGGGGCTTTAGAGATCCCAACGGTGAGGGGTATGGCGATTGCCACGATTGGGAGCCGGATTTTGTGCAAACGCGTAACCGTTTTTACCGTTACGTGAGCGAGTTTGGATTCCAGTCCCTTCCCTGCCTTAAAACGGTGGAAACCTTCACGATGGAGGGGGATAGAAACGCCCACAGCCGTATTATGGACATGCACCAACGTTCGGGCGGTGGCAACGAGCTGATTTTTAACTTCTTGACGAAGAATTATCTTTACCCCAACGATTTTGCGACCTATCTTTATGCTACGCAGGTGTTACAAGCGGAGGCGGTGAAATACAAGGTGGAACATTTCCGCCGTAACCGTGGCCGTTCGATGGGTACCTTGTATTGGCAGCTCAACGACGTTTGGCAGGGCACCAGCTGGTCGAGTATCGATTACTGCGGTCGTTATAAGGTGTTGCAGTATGCCGCAAAGCGTTTCTACGCACCCGTATTACTTTCTTGCGAAGAAGTAGGCGAACTACAAAACCGTCGCAGTGTGAATATGGAAAGAGGGGTGTTCTCCCCCGAAAAATCGGCACAGCTTTGCGTGACAAACGATACCAGGTATGCGGTGAACGGTACAATTTATTGGGAATTGCGTGATACGGACAGTAAAATTTTACAATCGGGCGCGGAGGAAATCACCGTTGAGCCCTTGTCGGTAAAACGCCTGCCGAGGATGGATTTCTCGTCCATCAATCCCCAAACCACGCACTTGACCTTTACCTTGATATCGGAAGGGAAAACCCTTTCTTGCGGTAGTGTGTTGTTTACGCAGGCGAAATATTACGCCTTCAAAAACCCTCGTCTTTCTTACAAAATAGAGGACGGTGCAATCTTCGTATACAGCGATGCTTACGCAAAATCCGTTTGGATTGAGGGCGTAGACGGGGATATCCTCTTGGAAGACAACGGCTTTGATATGGAAGAGGGTTGCAAGAAGGTAAAAATCTTGTCGGGGCATGCCGCGAAGGTGTCTATTAAGTCCGTTTACGATATCCGTTAAATGAAAAAATGGTGAAAAAGGGAAAAACTTTTTCCCAAACGGTTGACATTATATTTTTGTGAAAATATAATAGGTTTAGCCGTCTTCCGCGCGGGTTTCCGCGCGATAGGGGCATTTACACCGAATAATATCCGAAAAGGTATGGTAAAACTATGGTAAAAACTCTTTTAAAAAGCGTAAGGGAATACAAAAAGCCCTCGATGATTACGCCGATTTTTATGGCGGTTGAGGCTTTTTGCGAGTGTTTGATTCCCTGGTTTGCAGGACGCCTTATCACCGTTATCAGTGTGGACGGCGTCAGTCTAATGCAAGAAATTTACAAATACGCCGCTATCTTGGTTTTGTTGGCGCTTTGCTCGCTTTTGAGCGGGGTGTTGGCAGGTCGTTTTGCGGCAACGGCAAGCTGTGGCTTTGCGAAAAATTTGCGCCACGATTTATTTTATCGCGTGCAGAAGTTCTCGTTTGGCAACGTGGATAAATTTTCTTCCTCCTCCCTCGTTACTCGTTTGACGACGGACGTTACCAACGTGCAAAACTCCTACCAAATGTGCTTGCGTATCGCCATCCGCGTACCCCTTCAATTCCTGTTCGCAATTATTATGAGTTTCTTGACGAACCCGAAACTTGCGTGGATTTTTGTGTTGGCGGTACCCTTCTTGGCGGCGGCGCTGATCACCATTATGCGTATCGTTATGCCTTTCTTCCGCCGTATTTTTAAAAAGTACGACGCGCTCAATAATTCTGTACAAGAAAACGTGGGCGGTATCCGTGTTGTAAAATCCTTCGTGCGTGAAGAATATGAAAAGGAAAAATTCTACAAAGCGGCAGGGGAGGTGCGCGACGACTTTACCCGTGCGGAAAAAATTATCGCACTCAACAACCCCATTATGACCTTGGCGATCAACGTGGCGGCGGTAATCATTTCCGTGCTTTCGGCATACGCAATCGTGGATGCGAATTTCTGGGCAGCGTATAACGGCTTTGAGGTTGGTCAGCTCTCTACCTTGATTTCCTACGGCGTACAAATGTTGTCCTGCCTTATGATGTTCTCGATGATTTTCGTTATGCTGTCTATGTCCTTGGAATCGGCAAGACGCATCAGCGAGGTGTTGAAGGAGGAATCGGATATCGTTAGCCCCGAAAACGGCATAAAAGAGGTGAAGGACGGCTCTATCCGTTTTGAGGACGTAAGCTTTAAGTATTCGGCGGCGGCAAATAAGTACGCGCTTTCCGATATTGACCTGGAAATCGCTTCGGGTGAAACGGTTGGTATTTTGGGCGGTACGGGCTCGTCGAAGAGTACCCTCATCCAGCTGTTGCCCCGTTTGTACGATACGACGGAGGGCGCCGTATACGTAGGCGGTGTCAACGTAAAGGATTACGATTTGGATGTTCTTCGTAAAGAGGTGTCCATTGTATTACAAAAGAACGTACTCTTCTCGGGTACGATTAAGGAAAACCTGCGTTGGGGTGACGAAAACGCAACGGACGAGGATATCGTGCGTGTGTGTAAGCTTGCACAGGCGGATGAATTTGTCCGCAGCTTTCCCGATGGCTACGATACCTATATCGAGCAGGGCGGTACCAACGTTTCG
Organism: Candidatus Scatosoma sp.; assembly: GCA_045643825.1. GTDB lineage: Bacteria > Bacillota > Clostridia > Christensenellales > Borkfalkiaceae > Scatosoma. Next base: position 10,235 of record JAZRFV010000009.1, on the reverse strand, counting down.
GGGGGCCAAAAGCAACGTCTTTGCATTGCAAGAGCCTTGCTTCGTAAACCCAAGGTGTTGATTTTGGACGACTCTACCTCGGCGGTAGATACCAAGACGGACGCGCTTATTCGCCGTGCATTTGCGGAAGAAATCCCCAACACGACGAAGATTATCATTGCACAGCGTGTGGCTTCCGTGGAACATGCGGATAAAATTTTGATTTTGGACGGCGGTAAAATTGTGGCTTGCGGTAAGCATGACGAGTTGCTGAAAACGAGCAATATTTACCGTGAAATCTACGAAGCGCAAACGAAAAAGAGCGTAGAAACCGAGGAAGGAGGTGCAAAATAATGTCGACGGCAAGAACTCCTTCAAGACCTATGCCTCGTGGTCCTATGCGTGGCCGTGGGATGCCCGTACCCAAGGGTGCCATCAAAAAAGGCACGATGGGTAGATTGATTAAGACGATTTTTAAATATTATAAACCTCGTGCAATTATTGCATTGATTTTCCTTATGGTGAGCGCGGCTGGTGGTTTGATTTCCGCCGTGTACATGAAAGGGATTGTAGGTGACGTATTAGAACCTGCCCTTGCGATTAACGAAGCGACAGGTATGAGGGTAGGGTTAACCGAACCCTTGCGTGAACGATTGATCGAGCTCGTGATTATGATGATCACGGTATATGCGACGGTTATCCTTTCTTCCTTCTCTTATACGAGGATTATGGCGACCGTAACGCAAGGCACGATGTATCATTTGCGTGCGGATATGTTCGCAAAGATGCAAAATTTGCCCATTAAGTATTTTGATACGCACGCGCATGGCGAAATCATGAGTGCCTACACCAACGATACGGACGCTACGCGTCAGTTGATCGGTCAAAGCTTGCCCACTCTTTTGAGCAGCTGTATCACTTTGGTCGCTTCCGTTGTGTTGATGTTCATGTACAGTATTTGGTTGTTCCTTGTGGTGCTTTTGTGTACCATGGCGATGAGCTTTGTGGTAAAAACCATCGGTGGTAAGAGTGCGAAATACATGGTAGCACAGCAAAGCTCCTTGGGGCGTGCGGAAGGCTTTGTGGAAGAAATGATGAAGGGCCAAAAGGTCGTTAAGGTTTTCACCCACGAAGAAAAGGCAAAGGAAGAATTTGACGTGCTCAATGAGAAATTGTTCACGGATAGCTCGAAAGCGCATGGCTTTGGTAACATTTTAGGACCTATTTTGGGCAATATCGGTAACATCACCTACGTTTTGTTGGTTATCGTCGGCGGTATTTTGTGCGTAACGCATGCGACCAACGTTGGGTTTGAGGCGTTGTTTAAGACGGGTACGATGTTGGAAGCTTTCAGTATCAGCGTGATCGTGGCGTTCCTTGGTATTTCTCGTCAATTTACCCAAACGGTAAACCAAATGTCCCACCAAATTTCCATGGTGGCGATGGGTTTGGCTGGTGCGAGCCGTGTATTTGAGGTAATGGACCAACAGCCTGAAACGGACGAAGGCTACGTAACCCTTGTCAATGCCAAGAAGGACGAAGACGGCAATATCACCGAAACGGAAGAAAGAACGGGGCTTTGGGCTTGGAAACATTACCACAAGGCGGACGATACCATTACGTATACCGAGTTGAAAGGGGATATCGTGATGGATATGGTGGATTTCTGCTACGTACCTGAAAAGCAAGTTTTGACGGACGTTTCGTTGTATGCAAAGCCCGGTCAAAAGATTGCCTTCGTTGGGGCTACGGGTGCAGGTAAGACGACCATCACCAACCTTATCAACCGTTTCTACGATATCGCGGACGGTAAAATCCGTTACGACGGTATCAACGTCAATAAGATCAAAAAAGACGATCTGCGCCGTTCCTTGGGCGTGGTATTGCAGGAAACTAACCTCTTTACGGGTACGGTTATGGATAATATCCGTTACGGGCGTTTGGAGGCGACGGACGAGGAATGTATTGCGGCGGCAAAGCTCGCGAACGCGGACGATTTTATCACCCGCTTGCCCGACGGCTACAACACCATGTTGACCAACAACGGTGCTAACCTTTCGCAAGGTCAAAGACAGCTGTTGGCGATTGCGCGTGCGGCGGTTGCGGATCCTCCCGTAATGATTTTGGACGAAGCAACCTCGTCCATTGATACCCGTACCGAAGCCTTGGTGCAGGATGGTATGGATAAGCTGATGCACGGTAGAACGGTATTTGTTATCGCTCACCGTTTGTCGACGGTACAAAACTCCGATGCAATCATGGTGCTTGACCACGGTAAAATTATCGAACGTGGCACGCACGAGCAGTTGATTGAAATGAAGGGGACTTATTATCAGCTCTATACCGGCGCCTTTGAGTTGGAGTAAACGCATATATGCGTCGCAATACTGCGTCGCGGCTCCGTGTGCCTCGGTCACGTACTACTTGTACGCTCCCATCGGCATACTCGCCACTCCTTGTCTTGCTCGCATCTATGCATTTACGACGAGTTGCGTGCATGCCCTCTTCGTGGTATGCGTAGTAACATATAAAAACGTAGGATAACACTCTATACATGGTCAAGCGGAACGCTTGCTCGCATCTCTGCGTTTACCAACCTGACGTTGGACGCAGTATAGTGTCTCATCGTCCGTTTTTGTAGGTAGCTTCGTGCATATCCCCATTTTTATCTACAATATAAATAAAAAAATCGAGGTGGATATATTCCGCCTCTTTTTTTATGAAAAATTTTTATAAAAAGCTGTTTAAGGGGTGTTTTGGGTGGTTACATATAATTGTAAACAAAAAAAGCAGTGCCGAAAAACGGCAAAAGGAGTGTTATATTATGGCAGGTAAAGTTATTGGTATCGACCTTGGTACTACCAACTCTTGTGTAGCAGTTATGGAAGGCGGTGAACCCGTCGTTATCGCAAACGCAGAAGGTTCGAGAACTACCCCTTCGGTTGTTTCCTTCCAAAAGGACGGGTCCCGTGTGGTTGGTCAGGCGGCAAAGCGTCAAGCAGTTGCTAACCCCGACAAAACCATTATCTCGATTAAACGTCACATGGGTTCCGATTATAAAGTAAAAATTGACGATAAGGATTATTCCCCTCAAGAAATTTCCGCAATGACGCTTGCGAAATTGAAGGCGGATGCAGAAGCATATCTCGGTCAAAAGGTAACCGAAGCGGTTATCACTTGCCCTGCATACTTCTCGGACAGCCAACGTCAAGCAACGAAAGACGCAGGTAAAATTGCTGGCCTTAACGTTCTTCGTATTATCAACGAGCCTACGGCAGCGGCGCTTGCATACGGCCTTGACAAGGATAAGGGCGGTAAGGTTATGATCTACGACCTTGGTGGTGGTACGTTCGACGTTTCCATCCTTGAAATTTCCGATGGCGTATTCGAGGTTCTTGCAACCAACGGCGATACGAAGCTCGGTGGTGACGACTGGGATAACAAAATTATCGCTTACCTCGTAGACGAATTCAAGAAATCCCACGCAATCGACCTTTCCAAGGACAAGATGGCGATGCAACGTTTGAAGGAAGCGGCTGAAAAGGCGAAGATTGAATTGTCGGGTATGAGCTCGACCAACGTAAACCTTCCCTTCATTTCCATGAGTGCAGAAGGCCCTCAACACCTTGACGTAACCATTACGAAGCAAAAGTTTGAAGCGATGACCGCTGATCTTTTGGACAGAACGGTTGCTCCTATGAGAGCGGCTATGCGCGACGCAGGGCTTTCCTACAGCGATATCGACAAGGTAATCCTTGTTGGTGGTTCTACCCGTATGCCCGCAGTTGTTGCAAAGGTTAAGGAAGTAACCGGTAAAGAACCCTTCAAGGGCATCAACCCTGACGAATGCGTTGCAATCGGTGCAGCTGTACAAGGCGGCGTTTTGACGGGCGAAGTGAAAGACGTGCTTCTTTTGGACGTAACGCCTTTGTCTCTCGGTATTGAAACGCTCGGTGGCGTATTCACCCGTATCATTGAAAGAAACACCACGATCCCTGTAAAGAAGAGCCAAATCTTCTCGACCGCGGCTGACAACCAGACGAGCGTTGACATCCACGTATTGCAGGGTGAACGTGAGTTCTGCAAAGACAACAAAACGCTTGGCAACTTCATGTTGACGGGCATTGCACCCGCTCCTCGTGGCATCCCTCAAATCGAGGTTACCTTCGACATCGACGCAAACGGTATCGTACACGTAACCGCACAGGATAAGGGTACGGGCAAATCTACCGATATCACCATCACCTCTTCCACCAACCTTTCCGAAGACGAAATCAACAAGGCTGTAAAGGAAGCGGAACAGTTCGCTGAAGAAGACAAGAAGCGTAAAGAAAAGGTAGAAAACAAGAACAAGCTTGACGGTATGATTTTCTCCGTAGAACAAACGATGAAGGAAGCAGGCGATAAGCTTGACGAAAACGACAAGGCTACCTTGAATGCGGCAATCGATGCAGCGAAGAAGGAGCTTGAAAGTGAAGACGACGATCGTATCAAGGCGGCTTACGACAAGCTCATGCAAGACGTACAGCCCGTATTTGCGAAACTCTACCAACAGGCTGGCGGCCCTCAAGGCGGTGCGGCTCCTGGTGGCGACGATACGGAATTTCATCAATAATTAACCCTTTCAACCCGTACATGGGTGGGGTGTAATGAAAAAGTAGTGCGTAAAATCGGGTTTGGCGAAGGTCAAACCCGTATACGCTATAAAGGTGAATAACCATGGCAGATAAGAAAAATTATTACGAAATCCTTGGCGTGGACAAAAAGGCTACGCCCGAGGAAATCAAATCCGCATATAGAAAGCTTGCGATGAAATATCACCCTGACAGAAACCAAGGTGACGAAGCGGCGGCGGAAAAATTTAAAGAGGTCAACGAGGCGCACGAAACCCTTTCTGACCAACAAAAGCGCGCGGCGTACGATTACGAGCTGGAACACCCCGGTATGGGCGGTTTCGGCGGCGGATTTGGTGGTTTTGGTGGCGGCGGGTTCGAGGACATTTCTGACATTTTCTCCAGCATCTTCGGCGGTGGTTTTGGTGGCGGTAGTGCAAGAACGGCGCAATCGCAGGTGGGTGAGGATATTCAGCGTGAGATGACTCTCTCGTTTATGGATGCGGCGAAGGGCTGTAAGAAGTCCATCACCTATACCCGTAACGAGCCCTGTGCCACCTGTCAAGGTACGGGCGCAAAGGATGGTACCGCTTTCTCGACCTGCGGTAGATGTGGCGGTAAGGGTATCATTCAGCAGGTGCAAAACACTATGTTTGGTCGTACGATCCGTCAAAGCGCGTGCCCTGATTGTAGCGGTACGGGTAAAATTATTAAGGAAAAATGTCCCGACTGTAAGGGAAAAGGCGCACAGCGTAAGGAAACGACGGTTAGCTTTGACATCCCCGCAGGTGTGGATACCAACAGCTATATCCGTAAGCGTGGCTTTGGCCAAGCGGCACCCCACGGCGGTACGCCTGGCGATTTGATCGTGGTATTCCGTGTAGAGCCTCACAAAATTTTCGTGCGTGACCGTTTCGATTTGAAAATCGATTTGCCCATCTCTTACAAAACGGCGGTTTTGGGCGGTACGGTAAAAGTGCCTACCATCGACGAAACCTTCGAATTTACCATCCCTGAAGGAACGCAAAGCGGTACGGTATTTACCTTGCGCGGCAAGGGGATTAAGTCTGCAAGAAGCGGGACGGGTAACCTGATCGTGCGTGTAATTGTGGAAATCCCCACCAAGCTTTCCAAGGAGCAAAAGCGTGAGCTGGAAGGCTTTGACGAAGGGTTGGAATTGAAGCAATACGACAAAATGCGTCGTTATGCGGACAACGTAGGCGCGCTCTACGGCGATAAGCCTTACAAGTAAAAAATTATGAAAAAGCTCCCTTTTTGGGAGCTTTTTTAAGTTTATTTTGCATTTCACGAGGAAATTTATTGCAAAATGGCTATTGACAAATGGGTAAATCGCCTGTATAATGATAGGAAAAAGAGCCTTTTAGGAGGAAAATATGAAGAAAAAATGGTTGTCGATATTGGCGCTTATGACCTGCCTTACGGTAGGGGTAGGCTCGTTTGTTGGGTGTGGAAAATCTGGCATAAAGGATTCCTCGAAGATTTCACAAGATAGCGAGGTGAAAAATAGTGAAAGCCAAAGCACGGGCGATGTGGAAACGGGGGAAAAGCCTTTAAGCAAGGATGAAATCTATGCAATTGTGATGCAGGCGGAAAAAAATACTGCAAAGCACCAAGGGGCGGTAACCTTTGATTTTAACCAACGGGAAAAGGAGACGCGAGGTGGAAAAATCACGATGCGAGAGAGGGCTGAAAGACAAAGTATAAACCCGACGGAAAAGCAAGCATATACGAGGGGCTCTCTTACGCAGGTTTACAACGGAGAAACGAGTGTTTCAGTGTCTGTTGGTAAAATTTTCAAGGAAGGCGACAGCTACTATAGAGCGAGTGGCGAAGTGGAGTTTGACGATGCGAACGTAGGCGGGGATTTGGTTGCCTTGGAAAAATATTGGCGGGTGACCGATGCCTTCGCAGAGCAAGCAATGGGAAACTTGGGGATAAGCGCCCTTTCTTTGGAAGAGCTTGGTTTTCCGATCAACATTTCGTCGGTGGACGAATGGAACGCGGCGTTTGCAGAGGTGTTTGCCTCCTCGAAAGCAGAGGTTGAGGCGGGAACCCAAGACGAAAACAGTGAATGGTATCAACGCGTCGTTGACGGTGGGTGCGTATTAACCTGTGAAGAAAAGGGTGACGAATTTATCGTAAAAATGTATTTGGAGGCAGCCGTGTTGGACACCGAGGAGGCAAACGTTCACTCGGCTGAAATGGAGGTTGTGGCGAAAAACGGATATATCACGAAGATTTTGATGAAAAATTGGAGTGGTTATGCATCTTCGTCCGCAACGAATGGCTTGGACGAAATTACACAATATGACAGCGAGTATGAAGTGACTTATAGCTATACTATTGGGTATGAGTTCGACCAAGCAGGATACGATGGCATAATCACTACTCTTCCTGACAACGTAGAGGATTACGAGGAAGGTGGTGGATTTGCTACCTATCTTGACGTATATATCAACGGAGTACAGGCAAGCGGTGGGCGTTCGGTTTGGGGGGACGACGAACAGGATGCTTACACGGATTTTATGAATTCCGTGGGACAGTGGTATGATGGTATGGACATAGCCTGGTATACAGATGAGGCGTGTACGATGCCCTTTACTGTGGCGGATTTGGGAAAAGTAGATGCCATTTACGGCAAAGCGACCTTGAAAGAGGGGTGCGCGTTTATTATCACCAAGGAAAGTGAGACGTATGCATCGGACGTACCCGAGGCGTACAAGTTGGTGTTTGAAACAATCAACGGTGCCTTGGATTGGGATGAAGATATTGAGGCTCGTTCGACGGATTATGCATTGGACGTATATGAAGAAGCTGGTGTGACGGTTACGGTAAATGGCGAGGTGGTTACCTTTACGGAAGAAGACAATGGGTGGAAAAATATCCCCATGACGGCAGGGGAAACCTACGTGGTGGAATACGTAAAAGCCTACACAAAGGCGGAAATAAATATCTTTAAAATCCTTTAAAATCGTATGGTATGAGTGTAAAGCGCGGCTTGAAAAAAGCCGCGCTTTTGTCATTTTTGTGTCATTTTTTATCTTGTCATACACATTTATTACAATTTTTTTTAAAAATGACTATTGACAAATGGGAAAAGTGTGTGTATAATAGGTACAATATAGTTATTTTTCGCTTATTTAAAGGCGTAGCCTCGGGGCTGTTTGTTGCTTGCACAACAAACAAAAAGCTCTATCAGAGGCACAAAACCTTGATACTTTGCGTAGAATAACAAAAAATGATTTGGAGGAAGATGTATGAAAAAGAAATGGTTATCGGCTTTGGCGATGGCAATGTGCTTTACCGTAGGTGCAAGTGTGTTTACAGGTTGTGGCGGTGACAAAGATGGCACAAACAAAGGGAATGGCGGAACGAACAGCACGCAAGACGGCGGCGGAAATGGTGGCAACGGCGGAAACGGCGGCAACGGCGGTTCGCAATATACCCCTTTGTCGCAGGATGAGATTTACGAAGAAATCCTTAAGGCGATGGAGGCAACAGGCAACTATGTGGGCGCGCTGACGATAGAGATGGCACAAACACAGGAAGAAACATGGAATGGTGAAACCGAAAAAATGGTGCAGACTGTAAAGGCGACCATGGACCCTGCAACCAAGCTTGTTTCTATGGATATTGTGGGCACGCAAATATATGGCGAAACGACCTCTACCAGGGGTATGACGAACAAAATTTTCTATGAAAACGGCAATGCGTATATGTATTCCAAGTCCTATCAAGGCGAGCAATCGATGGAACAATATCAAAAGGTAACGGATGCATACGTGGATTCGGTTTTAGGCTCGGAAAGCTTGGATTTGGATGGCTTGATTGACGAGTTTAGTGCGTTTGTGTTGGACGATGTTTCCGTGGCTGCTTTAAATGCGGCATTCGCAGAGACGTTTGCAACCTCCAAGGCGGAGATTGAGGCTGGCGCTGCAGACGAAAACAGTGATTGGTATCAATGCTCTGGGGATGGTAGCGGTGTGATTACTTGTACGGACGTAAACGGCGTTTACACGATGACAATGACGCTGGATGCAAGCTTTACGAACACTGAAGAGTCCGAAAGTATGTTGGGTGTAATTAAGGTTGTTGCGACGGGTGGCTACATTACAGAGCTTGTTATGACGGAAGCCGAAACGGAAACCTGGTACGAAGCGCCTGAAAGCGATCCTAACGGCACCCCTGTGAAACAGGAAGGAAGTGATATGGGGGAAATGAGCCTTAAAATTGCCTACGGTTTCTCGCAAACGGATTACAATGCAATCGTAACGACGCTCCCTGCAGAAGTACCCGATATGGATGAAGGTAGCAGCACTTCTTATGAGAAGAACGTGGACATTGTTATCAATGGTATTGAAAGTAGCAGTCGTTATATTGAAGGTAGTGACTTTGCAACCGCGATTAGCTCGTTCTTGAGTTCGACCTACAACAGCTATTACGACGTAATCTGGTATACGGATGCGGCTTGCACGCAGGCGTTGACGGCGGATATTACGGAAGCACAAATGGATGCAATTGACACCATTTATGGTAAAGCAACGGCGAAAGATGGTTACGTAATGTTTATCCAGAAGAATTATGATGCATACGGCGAAGACGTTCCTGATGCATACAAGGTTGTATACAACTTTATGGATATGATGGATTATGAGGAATATATTTCTGGGCGTTCGGTTGAAGAAGGACTTTGGGTTTCCCAGGGCTATAACAGAATTACGAAGGTGAACGGTGAAGAGGTTACCTTTGCAGAAGAAGATAATGGCTCGAAGCAAATTACCCTTGTAGAAGGGGAAACCTACGTGGTTGAATATATCGACGTTTACACGAAGGCAGACCTTAATATCTTTAACATGTATTTCTAATTTAGAATACGAGAAGCGCGGCTTATTTAAGCCGCGCTTTTGCATTTTTACAGGAAATATTTGCTTGAGATACGAAACTATTTTTCCTTACCCCCTTGACAAGGGGGTATATATTTGGTAAAATATATAACAAGCTGAATTACGCTGGGAAAATATGGCGTAACTCAATGGTTTTATAAGTAAAAAATAATGATTTTTCATTTTTGAGGAGGAAAATTTTATGGCAGAATCGAGACTCATCGGGAGCTATCCCGTAATCGGTATCAGACCTACTATCGATGGTAGACGTGGACCTTTGAAGGTTAGAGAAAGCCTCGAAGTGCAAACGATGAACATGGCAAAACGCGCGGCGGAATTGATTACGAAAAACGTATTCTACTCCAACGGCGAACCCGTAAAGGTTGTTATCGCTGACACCACCATTGGTCGTGTTGCGGAAGCGGCTGCTTGTGCGGATAAATTTAAGAAAGAGGGCGTTGACATTACCCTTACCGTAACCCCTTGCTGGTGCTACGGTAGCGAAACGATGGATATGGATCCTATGACTATTAAAGCGGTTTGGGGCTTCAACGGTACGGAAAGACCTGGCGCAGTTTACCTTGCGGCAGTTCTTGCAGGTCACGCACAAAAGGGTTTGCCTGCGTTTGGTATTTACGGCCGCGACGTACAGGATTTGGACGATACGACCATCCCTGCGGACGTTTCCGAAAAGATTTTGCGTTTCGCAAGAGCAGCGGTTGCCGTTGCTACGATGCGT
>JAZRFV010000008.1:0-7626 GCA_045643825.1 Candidatus Scatosoma sp. | reverse complement strand
GGAGGATTTAAAAATCATGGATGTACAGAAACTCATTGAAGAAGTAAAAGCTATGACCGTTCTTGAATTGAACGACCTTGTTAAAGCACTTGAAGAAGAATTTGGCGTAAGCGCAGCAGTTGCAGCAGCTCCCGCAGCAGGCGCAGCAGCAGAAGCAGCTCCCGCAGCAGAAGAAAAGACGGAATTCGACGTTGTTCTTAAAGATATCGGTCCCAACAAGATCGCTATCATTAAGGTTGTACGTGAAGCTACCGGCCTTGGCCTTGCTGATGCTAAGAAAGCAGTTGAAGCTATGGGCGTTATCAAAGAAAACGCTCCCAAAGCTGACGCTGAAGACTTGGTTGCTAAGCTTAAGGAAAACGGCGCTACCGCTGAACTTAAATAAGTTTTACCATGACGAAAGAGTGGTTTGCTTCGGCAAACCACTTTTTTATTTTTGCCTGTGAAATGCGGCGTAATACTTCGTCGTTCTTACGTTTTCTTTCGGTTACGTGCGTCCATGTACGCTCCCGTCAAGAAATCTGCACACTCCTCGTCTTACTTGCATTTCTCGACGGCAAAGCACCGCGGTCGTCTCGGTCACGTACTTCCGTGTACACGCCCTCGACGGGGCACTAACCTTAACCATATTTATAGGCAAAGCGTAGAGGAAGGGGGTACGCTTTGCCAAGTATATATTTCCGTTTGGTGGAGCACGGTTATCCACAATAGGTCGGTTTTTGTCAGGCTTTTCCTTGAAAATCGGATGAAATTTCAAGAAAATACCCAAAAGCGATTGACAGATTGCGAAAGAAAAGGTACAATATAAAATAAGCATTATTATGCGACGAACGGAGAATAGAATTATGTCTAAAATGAAAAAGATTATTTGCAATACGTTGGCAATCGTTAGTGCATCCGCTTGCCTTGGCTTGGCTACCGCATGCGAAACCGCACACCCCGAGGTAGAAATGACCATCACCTTCAACGGTGTGGATTACACCTTGGAATACGAGCTTTACAGAAATATCGCTCCCTCGACGGTAAACCACTTCCTTTGGCTTGTGGATAACGATTACTACAACGGGCTTTGCGTACACAATTACAGCACAAGCACCTATAAAATGTACACGGGCGCATACTCGGTAGCAACGGCAGAGGACGACGAAGACGGCCTTACCTACAAAGAATACTACACCGAAATTGCAAAGTTTGAAAACTATGCAGACTTCCCCGTAAGCGTATGGCAGGATGAATCGAAGACGAAACCCATGTATACCCTTGCAGGTGAATTTGACGCTGCTGGCTTTAAGGTAGAAAACGGCGCGAAGAAGCAAACCTTCGGTTCCTTGACCATGTACTACGAAGAAAAGGACTGTAAGGACAAAATTTACGTGCCTTACCGTAGCGAAGATAAAGAGGGTGAAATTGCAAGAAGAGAATACAAGTATAACAGCGCAACGTCGCAGTTCTACATTTCTCTTAACGCTGCGGAAGTAACCAACTCCAAGTACTGCACCTTTGCAACCTTGACGGAAGACAGCGTGGAAGAATTGAAGAAATTGCAAACGGCAATTGCGGAATACATCGAAGCAACCTACGACGTTGAAGAAGGTGAATCGGCTGCCTCCGAATTTACGACCGAACGCAGCGTAATCGTAGATCAGGACGATCCTTACACGGGTGCAAAGAACAAGACGAAGGATTTCCTTGTTCCCAACGAACCCATCGTGATTAAGGATATCACCACGAAGAAATATTAATAACTCATGTAAAAACCTTTGCTCGCTTTTGACTTGTAAAGGTTTTTATTTACCAATGGAGGGGGATTATGAGCGATACGAGTCTTTTCGGCACGAGACATTTGGTGTTTATAGCGGTTTCGTTTGTGCTTTTGGCGGTAACCTATTTCTATTCGAGAAAGCTGACGGTGAAGCAATGCGCAAGGATTTTGCTGTACGTTGGGATTGTTTCGGAAATTGTAAAAATCTTTTACTATACGCAGGCAAACGAAGGGAAATGGGGCGGTGTACTGCCTAAGGGTGACCTGCCTTTCCACCTTTGTTCCATCCAAATCCTGTTTACCCTGGTGGTAAACCTTACAACCAATGAAAAATTGAGAAGGTTTATTTACAGTTTTATGGTGCCCAGCTGTTTAATCGGCGGGATTGCGGCGATTTTGATTGCGACCTCCTCTTCTCGTAGCACCTGGGTGATTACCTTCCAATATTTCCTTTACCACGTTGCAATTTCTGCCTTCGCCTTGAGACTTTTGACCGACAAGGACATGAAATGGCGTGTAGGGGATATGTTCAACTGCTTTAAAATGCTGCTTGTAATCATGTTTTTTGCCTTCTACATAAACAGTATTGTATACGACGGCGTTTCGGATATCAACTTTATGTACGTAGCGAGCCCTCCTCAACCTGGCTTGCCCTTCCTCACGGAAAAGTACGGTTGGTTGGTGTATATCACCCATTACGCCTTCCTTGTGGTGGTGTGTGTAGTCCTTTGCTACTTGAAGGCGATTATCGACACCGTCAAGGAAAAGAAAGAGACGATACAAGCGATTGAAGATGCTATCACGGATGAAAGTGTGATGGAAAACCTTGCCATTGACGAAGCGGCATATAGCGAAGAATAACTAAAAAACCTTCACCGTGTTGGTGAAGGTTTTTTGTGTTAAGCGTTGTCTTTCAGCCAAGCATTTTTCTTTTCCACACCCATGCGGGTGATGGATTCTTTGGGGTGCTTGCTATCCGCACCGCCGTTGACGTAGAGGAAAAAGTTTCCCTCCTCCGTTTGGTACAAACGCTCTTCCCAGCCGTCGCTCGCCCCGAAAAAACCGTAGGTCACTTGCTTTAAAAGGCTGGCTGTCTCTGTATCATAGACTTTTTTACAAATTATCTTTCGCATAAATTTACTCCTTTTTTTATTGGGCTTTCTTGCCCGTCTAAACAAATTGTATCCAAAAGTAAGCAGAAAAGTCAAGGCTTTGGGGCTGGTAAATGTTACCGTTAGCCCTTGATATCGGTGATTTTTCCGCCTTCTACCGTTACGGTAAAGTACGCCACCTCGAACAAACGAGGGGCTTTTTCTTTGATTAAACCGCAGGTGTAGGGGCTGTCGGTCAAGCTTACCTGGTGAAAATCCCCCAAGAAATCAACGATATGCTTTGCCTTGTATTGTAAATCGGTTGAAAGCAATTCGGCGTAATTTTCCCCTAATAACACCCGCTCAAAGAAAGTATAGGGGAGTAGTTCGTCACGGATTTTTTCCTCGTTGGTATCCCCATCGTGGGCGTAAGCTTGCCGTAGGGAAAAACGTGTCCGCCGACACCCTGTTTTATCCAACGCGTAGGTGCAGTCGGCAACCCGTCCAAGGGCATTGGATAGGGGCAGGGATGCGTTGAATTCCGTTTCCGAGGCGGAAAAGGACAAAATCTCTTCTAAAAACACTCGTTCTCCATTGTTTGTGTACACGGCAAGGGCATTTTTACCCTCTATAAAGTAAAAATCCCCGTGCTTGGATAGGGTGGAAAGGGAAAATGCAGGGGGCAGGGTTGAGGTGAAGAAACTATTCGGCGTTTGCATGGTGCATTGGATACGCCCCTGCTGAAAAACGGAAATCACAGTATCACCAAAGCGATTTTGTGCGATAGGATGCAGGGTACAATCGATGGGTGGAAAGTCATACGCGCGTATCACAACGCCTTCCCTGATAAGATATACCTCGCACCCGATGGGGGGCGCGGTGAGGATTTCTTCCGTGAGAAAAAAGCTGACGGAGTGCGCTCCTTCGGGGGTAAATTCCACAAAGATGCGGTCGGTAAGGTGAAGCTCGGCAAACCGTTCGAAATCGTCGGTAGCGCCGTAGAAAACACCGTTTAAGCGTAAAGAACAGGGCTGTGAGGATAAAAAATAGATTTTCATAAGACAGTATATGATTTTTACAAAAGAAAAAGTATAAAGCCGTGAAAATGTGTAAATAATTTTTCCACAAGAAACATTTAGGAGGCAGTTATGCACAAAATTAACGGCTATACAGAAGAGGAAGCGAAAAGCTTGGTGGAGTTTATCAAGGAAGGACGGCAAAAGGGGAAAACGCTTACTTATCTTTTTGAAACCTACGGTTTACAAAACGGCAGGGCGAAGGGGAGTGTGCGGAATTACTACTACACCCTCATGAAAAATGAAAAGGGGGACGAACGGATTGTGAAACTTTTGGACGGTTCGGAATTGTCGGTGGAAAAGATTAAGGAATTCACCGAGGAGGAAACGGATAGAGTACTACGCAGTATTTTGGAGGAAAAAAGCAAGGGCTTGTCCGTGCGTAGGGCGATATTCAATCTGTCGGGTGGGGACGATAAACTGATGCTACGCCTACAAAACAAGTACCGCAACACCTTGAAAAAAGAACCTGACCGTATCGTTGCCTTGGCAAAGCAAATGGGTTTAAACGAGGAAGCGGATAAGGTAAAAAAGGGCGGTAAGGAAGGTGTGGAGGGTAAGAACGCGCGATTGCCCGATAAAGACTTCTTACGACGTCGGCTGGAAAACGAAATCAATGCCTTATACGATCGCTTGGCGCAGGCGTTGAAGGCGGAAAACGAGCGTTTGCGCCTGGAAAACGCCCAACTAAAGGAAGCGCTGGCGGATAAAGGAAAGAAACAAGAAAGTCAATGACTTTTTTGGGGTTTAGGTATTGACATTTCTCCCAACTTGGGGTAAAATAATGTCAATAATTTTTAAGGGAGAATTTTCACTTATGAAAAAAATGTTCACAAAACTCTTGGCTGGCATTATGACGATTGGTTGTGTTTGCTCCATGGCGGCTTGCGGTCCTCGACTTAATATTGATGACGTAGAAGACAATTTGGAAGATGAAGACTACATCGTGACAATCACCAAAGGGGATGACCTTAATGAAGACGAGGCTTATATGGAAAAGATTCTTTACGCGAGAAGCGAAGATGATAAAGATGATTATTTCTATATGATTGAATTCAAAGACGCGAAAACCGCAAAGCTCTATTATGAACAGGAAAAGGTATGGTATAAGACCTGTATTATGGAGGATGAGGCAGAACTTAAGTATTATCAACGACTTCTCGATGAATATGGACACGATATGAAGAGCGAAGAAGAGGATGATCTTGAAGATGAAATTGATGAATTAGAGGACTGTATTGAAGAAGATAAAGAAGCCCTTGAATGCCTGGGAAGAAGCGGTGTATACGTTTGGCTTGCATCGAATGAAGACGTTCTTGAAGACGCACAAGGTAAATAATTAAAGAGTAAAAACTACCCACCCGTGTATGTATCCACGGGTGGTGTTTCTTTTTTACCGTATATCTTTCAGGCTTTTTAAGAAAACACTGGTGGATAAAGTAAAAAAAGCGAAAAAATGACGAAAAATTTTCGATTTAGGTCTTGACAATGCTGAAAAATAGGAGTAAAATAGTGTTAATAACTTTTTAGGGGGATTTCCACTTATGAAAAAAATGTTTACGAAAGTTTTGGCTGGTATTATGACTGTTGGTTGCGTTTGTGCTATGGCTTCCTGTGGCGCTAACATTGACTTCGATAAGGCAGAAGACAACTTGGAAGACAACGATTATATCGTTGAGGTAGTAAAGGATCCCGAATTTATGGGTATCGAAGGTCTTGTTGAAAAAACGCTCGTTGCAGTAAGCGAAGATATGGAAGATTATATGTATATCTACGAAGCAGTAAACGCAAAAACTGCAAAACTCTACTACAACGTACAAAAGAATGAAATTAAGGCTGAAATCGCGGCTTTGGAAGACCAAATCAAACTCTACGAACATATTCTTGAAGAATATAGCAGCGAATTAGAGAGCGAAATGGAAGATGGTATGGAAGACGAAATCGAAGAAATGCAGGACGAAATTGAAGAGCTTGAAGAAGAACTTAAATGCATGGGCATTAAAGGTAAAACCTTCTGGGTTGCAAGCAGCGAAGACGTTCTTGAAGACGCACAAGGCAAGTAATTTAAAAGTATAAAAAATAAAAATAACCCATCCGTGTATGCGTTCACGGGTGGGTTTTCCTTTTTATCCACAAGTATTTAGGCGTTTTGAGGTTGTGTGTTCTTCATCCCTTTACGGACTTTTTCTTTTACCTTTTCCGCCTTTTTTTGTACCTCGTCCGAGGTTTCCTTGGCTTGTTCCTTCATTTGCTCCTTTACCTCGTCAAGCTCCTCAATTTTCTCGTCCATTAGCTTGTCCAGCTTTGCCTGCACCTCCTCCTGACCTTTTTTCAGTAGGGTACGCATTTTATAATTATTCGCGACGAGCAACGCTCCTCCCAGCCCGCCGAGTACCAGCCCGATTGCAAATTTTTCCATTGATTTTCACCTCCCATCAGGATATTGCAAGGTCAGTATGTGAAAATATTTGAAATAAATGCGAAAAAGTGAAAAATTTTTCGCTAAACAATAGACGAACGGCCTCGTTTATGCTATAATAAAAGTATGATTAGCAAGAGAGTAATCGCCTTTGATATAGGCAACAAACGAATCGGGGTGGCAATTTCCGACCCCTTCAACGAATACGCAATGCCGTGTGAAACCTTCAACCGTACCCGCGACATCGGTGCGGACGCGCGTGCTTTGGCAAAGCTTGCCAAGGATAAGGGCGTGGGCGTAATCGTTTGCGGTATGCCCTTTCAATACGACGGCAGCGAGGGGATTCAGACGGTGAAAACCCGAGAATTTATCGAGCATTTGCGTGAAAAAACCGACCTGCCCATCGAGTTGGAGGACGAGCGTTTCACCACCATGCAGGCACGAGAAACCCAAATTATGGGGGGTATCAAGTGTGCGGATAGAAAGAAAACCATCGATTCGATTGCGGCGTCCTATATTTTGGAAAGCTATCTTGCAAGAGAAAAAATGAAAAATAAAAGGGAGGAATCTCAAATGAATAACGAAATGGAAAACGAAGTTTACGAAGAAGAGGACCGTATTTTCGAGGTAGAAGCGGAAGACGGAACGATTGAAAAGCTGTACCACATCGCAACGATTGAATATCGCGGTGGTATGTACTGCTGCTTCCAAAAGGCTGAACCTGAAAGCGAGGAAGAAGAGGACGAAGTAATCATCTTCGCATTGAAGGGGGAAGGGGACGACGCTGTTCTTGAACCCTTGGAAGACGAACAGCTTTTGGACGAAGTGTTTGCGGAATTCTGTCATCAGTACGAGGATTTTGAAAACAGCGAAGAAGCGGAAGAAATGGACAATTGATAAGAAAAACGCCTGTGGCTTGTGCCGTGGGCGTTTTTTAGTGAAAAGTGAAGAATTGTGGAAGGTGGAGAGGCTCCCTCTATGAGGGGGGCTGGCGGCGGAGCTGACGGAAGGAGTTTTACGCCTACGCAAAGCAAAGCTTTTGCAGAGTGGGAAAAATTCGCGTAAAATACAAAAAAAATCGTAAAAATACAGTAAAATAGCTTGCCATACCTTGTATGATATGGTAAAATAGTAAGGCTGAAAATTCACACTCGTTCATTGTGCACAATCCGTGTCCGTAAAATCTTTCAATGCGGACGTCATTGTGGGCCAACACAAGGCGAGGAGGAAAAACGGAGGTTTGAATTATGGCAGTTATTACTATGAAGCAGCTCTTGG
>JAZRFV010000007.1:0-2112 GCA_045643825.1 Candidatus Scatosoma sp. | reverse complement strand
TCAGTCTGCTGCTCTACCGACTGAGCTACCAAGGCATTTTGGCGACCCAAAACGGGCTCGAACCGTCGACCTCCAGCGTGACAGGCTGGCGCTCTAACCAACTGAGCTATTGGGCCATCGCCATAAGCACTCTCAAACAAGTGCTTGTATATAATAATCTATTTTACTATTTTTGTCAAGCATTTTTTTGCATTTTTTCTATATTTTTTAAAAGTTTTTTTAACTTTTTTTAAAACGCAAAAAATGGGCTCGATTTTTAGTAGCAAGTATACGTTAAAACAATCCTAAAAACCGTTTCAACGCATACCTGCCCCCTCCATTTTCTCACTTTTGGTACAATTTTGCCAAGCCGCCTTCCGCTGTTTCACGGTAAGATCTATGCAAATCTTTACCTGTTTCATACATCGTTTTTACAACCAAGTCGAAGGAAATTTTTCTACTGTCCGATAAGAAGTACGCAAGGGAAGCCGCATTGATGGCACGCATCGCCGCAACCGCATTTCTTTCGATGCAAGGGATTTGTACCAAGCCACAAATAGGATCGCAGGTCAGCCCCAAATGGTGCTCCATTGCAACCTCTGCAGCGTACTCTATTTGCCCCAAGGAAAGCCCACGAAGCTCCGCTAACGCCGCCGTTGCCATACAGCATGCGCTGCCAATCTCCGCCTGGCAGCCACACTCTGCACCAGAAATAGACGCATTCGTTTTAATCAAGTTTCCAATCAATCCAGCTGTCGCCAAGGCGTTGACAATCTCTTCGTCTGTATACCCTTTTTTCTCTTGAGAATAGCTTAAAACAGCGGGTAATACGCCACACGCGCCACAAGTCGGCGCAGTAACAATCGTGCCTCCTGCGGCGTTTTCTTCGCTTACAGCGAACGCATAAGCGCAAACAAGACGGTTTTCGCGGATCTCGGCACCTTCGTTCTCCACAATGCCGTCAAAAAGCGTTTTTGCTCGCCTTTCAACCTCTAATCCCCCAGGCAATATCCCCGTTTGTCTTACCCCACGAGAAACGGCCGCCTGCATCGTTTTCCACACGTCAAGCAAATACGAGCGTAACCCCTCGCCTTCACACTCAAACACGTAATCGTACAAACGCATTCCCTTCTCTTCGCAATACGCACGGATTTCCGTCAACGTGGATAAAGGATACACTTCCTTCCCTTCTTCACTCTCTTCCCCTTCAATCCGAATTGCACCGCCTCCGACGCTGTAAACACGCATTTCCGCAAGCTTTGAGGCACCCATGTACGCAATTAAGTCCATTGTATTCGGGTGAATGCACTCCGTGTTTTCATCATATTCAATCGTGACGTTCTTCAAAACGCTCTCAATAACCTTGCCCGTACCGTGCCCATCGCCCGTCTTGGCAAGCGAACCATAAAGGCGTACAACAAACGCATCCGCCGTGGGATTCTTCGCTAAGAAGAGCTTACACGCACGCTCCGGCCCAATGGTGTGAGAGGATGAAGGGCCTTTCCCTATTCGATATAATTCCTTCAAAGAATACATACGCCACCTCGACGGTTAATCTATAATTTATTATACCACAACTTTCTTGTTTTGTAAAGGGTGCTTGGCAACTTTTTTCAAACTTTTTCTCATTCAACGCATACCTGCCCCCTCCATTTTATAAAAATATAAAAATCCCCGCACATAAAATGTACGGGGATTTGTTTACTGCTGATACAATTATACCAATTCGATAACTGCCATTTCAGCGCCGTCACCACGACGTTCACCAAGAAGGTAAATTCTCGTGTAACCGCCACCTTGACCAAGTTCTTCCTTACGAGCCGCATATTTAGGTGCGATTTCGTTGAAGAGTTTGTCCATCAAGGGGTGTTGAACTTCAGCAGTTCTTGCCTTGAATTCGCTCTTCTTTTCGTGGAATTCCTTGATTTCTTGCAAGTCATAGGTTTTAGCCATGATTGCACGACGAGCTGCAAGCTTTTTAGCACCGTCTTTTACGTTCTTAACGGTAACTTCTTTGCCTTTAGCGTCTTTCTTCGTAACTTCGTATTCGATGTTATCATCGTACGTATTCACTGCTTTCGTGATCAACTTTTCAGCGTAAGATCTGAGTTCTTTTGCTTTTTCTGCAGTCGT
>JAZRFV010000006.1:0-27076 GCA_045643825.1 Candidatus Scatosoma sp. | reverse complement strand
CTAATAAGGTGTCTTTTCACCCGTTTTTACAGTCAACCTCGTTCTTTCACTAAAATATAAAAATATTTACCGCAACTTGCCGTTAGGCAAACTTCACTTTGCAGAACGCAAAACTTCACTGGCGTAGCCAACTTCACTTTCGCGAGAGCGAAAATATCACTTTTAAAGCGGTTGTTTTCTCTCTTTCCCTTGACCTCTTGGATATTTTGGAGGGGTAGGTTTTACCTTCTTCACCACGGCAAGCAATCTTTCACCGTACCCTTCGGGTAAGGAGTAAGGGATCACCTCTTCGCATTTTGCGCCCAAAATTTTATACGCGCTTTCCGCTTCCTTTATTTCTTCCGCTTCGCCACTCTTATACGCGATAAAACTACCGCCCACCTTCACAAAAGGCAGGCAATATTCCGACAAGGTATTCATTCGCGCCACTGCTCTTGCCGTTGCGTGGTCATACTGTTCACGGAATTTTTTATCCCGCGCCGCATCCTCTGCACGGACATTATAAATATGCACGTTTTTTAAACCGAGTTTATCCACAACCACCTGCAAAAACTCGCACTTTTTACCTACACTTTCGATGAGGTCAAACGAGATATCCCCACGCAAAATTTTAAGCACCATTGAGGGGAATCCTGCACCCGATCCAACCTCGATTACCTTGGCATTATTTTTGAATAAATCCACCCCTGCGGAACTGTCCAAAAAATGCTTATAATACATGTCTTTTTCTTCCAAAATCGTGGTCAAATTATACCGCTGATTATACTCCAAAATCAAGGCTCTGTACGCCTCGAATTGTTCCTTCTTTTCACCGATAATTTGCTCCTCGTAAACCTTCATTATATCCATAATTTTTCCTTGTTATACACCGCATTGTTTACAAAGTTATACACATGTGGATAACCATTGTGGATAAGGCGTATAAGTCTTATTTTATTCATTTATTTTGTATACTTATTCATTTTGTCGTTGGTAAGTTTTTGCAGAGCTTCCACATATCCACAAAACTTCCACATTTTTATCAACATTCTTTTTAGGGGATATCCACAGTTATCCAAAACGCAAAATCCCTTTATTTTCCTAACAAAAATAGACAAAAATTAGGGTTGTCCACATATCCACAGCACCCTACTAATACTACTAATATAAATAATATATAAATAATATATCAGGAGTGAGGAGAATTGCTGATTTTTACCTTATTTTTTTCTTCAGATAAAGTAGATTTCACGGTCCGGGTACGCTTTTTGGTAAAGTTTTACCGTGTACGCCGCGCCGCCCGTCGGCTTGTTACAATACGCAATCATAACGTCGGCGCGATCCACCATATATTTATCCCGCTGCTGCATGCAACCGTTGTAGTAATGGTCCGCCAAAGTCACCGTTTCGTCCGCTTTTTTCAAAATTTTAACGTAACGCTTTTTGTCTGTTTCAGAAAAGTATTTTTCCTGGCCGTAACAGGGCACGCAAGCGATCAATTTCACCTGCGGATATTTTTTGCGTAAGGAAAGAACGGTTTCCGCGGAAATGAGGTCAAAACCAATCGCCATACCGTTGTAAAACGTGGTCACACCCGATTTTATCAGCGCCTCGACCGTCTTTTTTAAGCGGTGCTTTGAAAAATCGTCACCCAAATCACGGTGCCCCGTAAAAACGCAGTTTTTATATGCGGAAGATTCCTCTTCCGTTGTAAAAATAGTCAGCTGTTTTTTCATTTGTACCATTATAACACGGCTTTTACCGTTTGTCAATTTTATTTTTTTTATTTCTTCTCGCGATTGTTTACTTTTTAAAGAGAATGTGCTATAATGAAAGTAGTAATTTTACAAAGCGGAGAAAAGGTATGCCGTACACCGTATATTTAAAGAAAAATGAAGAAAAGCGTTTGATTGCCGGCCACAGCTGGGTGTTCGCGAACGAGGTTGCAAGGATTGAGGGCAAGGACAAGAATGGTTCGCTTGCCACCGTTTGCTCCTTCGATGGCCGTTTTATCGGCAAAGGTTACATCAATCATGCATCGAAAATTCTCGTGCGTATATTTATTAGAAATGAGGAAACGGACGAGGGGGATTTTTATTACGAACGTATAAAGGAAGCGTGGGAACAACGCAAAAAATTAGGGTACGAAAACTGCTGTCGCGTGGTATTTGGCGAGGCGGATAACCTGCCTGCGCTTATTATTGATAAGTATGCGGATATCCTCGTTATGCAATGCCTTTCCTTGGGGATTCATCAGCGTAAAAAGCAAATCGTTGCGGACATGGTACGCCTCTTTAACCCGAAAGGCATCTATGAAAGAAGTGACGTGGCGGTAAGAAGTAAGGAAGGTTTACCCCTTGAAAAGGGAGTTTTATATGGGGAAGTACCCGACGAAGTAATTATCGAAGAGAACGGATTAAAGATGTCCGTGGACGTAAAGAACGGGCAAAAGACAGGCTACTTTTTAGATCAAAAGGAAAACCGCTTTTCCCTTCGTAGATATGCCAAGGGCGGTAGGGTTTTAGACTGTTTTTGTAACAGCGGCGGCTTCTCGTTGAATGCGGCGTTGACGGCGGACAAGGTTACCTCCGTAGACGTGTCGGAATTTGCCCTTGCGAACGTTAGAAAGAACGCAGAACTCAACGGTATTCAAAACATCACCACCGAACAGGCGGACGTGTTTGAACTGCTCCGTGAAAAGAAGAAAGCGGGTGAAAAATACGACCTTGTTGTGCTGGATCCCCCTGCTTTTTGTAAGAGTGCGGGCGAGGTGAAGGATGCCTACCGTGGATATAAGGATATCAACGTTTTGGGTATCAAGCTGGTAGAAAAAGGCGGTTATCTTGCCACCTGCTCCTGCTCCCACTATATGACTTTCCCGTTGTTTGAAAGAATGTTGTCCGAGGCGGCAAAAGAGAGTGGTAGAAGGGTGAGAGTGTTGGAAATGCGTACGCAAGCACCCGACCACCCTGCCCTTTTAAACGAGGAAGAAACGCAGTACTTAAAATTCTTTATTTTACAAGTTTTATAAAAATAAGCATACCAGGTATGCGTTGAACGGTAAAAAACGGGTAAAAAAAATACAAAGGAACACTTGATTATTTTCACGATTTGTGTTATAATGGTAAAAGAGGTTAAGACGAATGATTGAACTGTTGCAAAACACACAAGCCTATCGCTTGTTAAAAAGGGAATGCGAGGGAGGAGTAAGCTCTCACGCATATCTTTTGCTGTTTGACGACGGACGCAATCTTCGCACTGCTTTGAAGGAGTTTGCAAAGGTGATCTTTTCCGCCTATTCGGATGGCTGGGACGAGCCTACCGAGGAACAAAAGCGTGTTGCAAAGCTCATCGATGAAGAAAGTTTTTCCGATTGTTTATTTTACCCTGCGGAAGGGAAAAAACTTGCCGTAGAGGATGCGGAAAATATCCGTGAGGAAAGTCTTTTAAGCCCTATTGAAGGGGATAAAAAGGTGTTTATTTTAGGGGATTTTGCAGAGGCGAATACGCAAACGCAAAATAAACTCCTTAAACTTTTAGAAGAACCACCCAAAGGGGTTGTGTTCTTACTCGGTGCGACGACGGTGTTCCCCGTTTTGCCCACCGTTTTATCCAGAACGAAAAAGTTAGAGATTTTACCCTTTGCAATAGGTGACGTGGAAAACGCCCTCCACCGTATTTACGGCAATAAATACGACGATTCTACCTTGGAGCTTTGCGCGGCGGCATCAGGCGGTGTGTTGGGTGAGGCGCAAAACATTTTGGAAGGCGGTCATTATAAGAGCTTGGTAGAAAACGCCTTTAACCTTTGCTTGTTCGACGACAGCAAAATTCCCCTTGCCGTGCGTACGGTTGGGGAAACCAAACACAAGAAAGAGCTTCTTTCCCTGCTTCGTTTGATTTTTAGGGATGCTTTGCTTGTAAAAACGGACGATAAGGCGTATCAAAAAGCCGTTTTACTGAAATCAGAAAAGGAAAAAATGGAAAAAGTAGCGGAAAAATACACGATATCCGCTTTACTGTATGCACAAGAAGCGTTGTCGAATGCGGAATTACAGGTACAATTCAACGCGGTATTTCCTCAATGCATCGAGGTGTGCATCGCAAACATCAGAAAACGTAATAAATAAGGATTTATATGGTAAAAGTAGTAGGAATTAAATTTAAAAACGGCGGCAAGCTGTATTATTTCGCCCCCAAAGCAGGCGATAAATACGAAAGAAATATGCCCGTTGTCGTAGAAACGGCAAGAGGGTTAGAATATGCGTGGGTGGCGTATCCCGACCGTGAAGTGACGGACGACGAGATCGTACCCCCTTTAAAATCCGTCATTCGTATTGCAACGGAAAAGGATACTGAATTTTATGAGTCTTGCCAGGAAAAACGCCCTCAAGCCATGCAAATTTGTCGTGAAAAAATCATCAAACACGGCTTGGAAATGAAGCTTGTGGACTGCGAATACGCGTTTGACGGCAGTAAAATTTTGTTCTATTTCACCTCCGCAAATCGTGTAGATTTTAGAGAGCTTGTAAAGGATTTGGCAACCACCTTCCACAACCGTATCGAGCTTCGTCAGGTAGGTACGCGTGACGAGGCGAAATACCTCGGCGGTATCGCACCTTGCGGTAGAGTTTGCTGCTGTGCGGGAAATATGCCCGAATTTAAGAAGGTGAGCGTAAAAATGGCAAAAACGCAAGGTTTGTCGTTGAACCCTGGTAAAATCAGTGGGCTTTGCGGTAGATTGATGTGTTGTTTGAGCTACGAAAACGATTATTACGCAGAAGCGATCAAGAAAATGCCTAAAATCGGTTCGGAAGTGCAAACCCCCGAAGGAAAAGCTATCGTTGCAGGCATCAATATGCTGAAGATGGAGGTTAAGGTGAAGATAGACGATAGAAACGGCGGTTGGATCTGGAAAGATTACCGCGCGGAGGATATTCGTTTTAAGAAAAACAACCAACCCGACAAAGACGATAAGGACGACGACAGCGACGAGTTGTAAAAAAATGAATAATGAATAATGAAAAGTGAATAATTATTGAATAAATAAAAATCACCCGATACGGGTGATTTTTTTATGTCTTTATTCTTCTACCTCTTCGTCCTCGTCTTCTTCCACAAGAGTGGTGTCGAGGGCTACGTCGATTACCGAGCGGATTTTATTGAGTACGTCAATTTTACCGTAGCTTGTTTCCGCGCTGGTTGCCAACATATTGCTGGGGGTAAGGTACAAATCAGCGGCAATCGCCTTGATATGCTCCTTCAATTTCATCCTCGACAGCTTATCCGCCTTCGTCAAGGTTACCGTGAAGGGAATGGTGTGGTAGTGCAAATATTCAATCATTTGCACGTCGTCCGCCGTGGGATCGTGACGGGAATCGACAAGCATAAATACATGGGCGATATTTTCCTTATTTTTAAAGAATTGATCAAGGGTTTTTGCCCATTTTTCCTTTTCGCCCTTGGATACGCGTGCAAATCCATACCCAGGCAGGTCAGCAAGGATAAATTCGCCAAAGTCAAAGTAATTGACGAGTCTCGTTCGACCAGGCTCGCTACTCGTTTTCGCAAGTTTCTTTCTATTGGCGAGCATATTGATAAACGAGCTTTTCCCAACATTCGATTTACCGCAAACGGCAATCATCGGTTTGTCGGGGGTGATAAACTGCGAAGCCGTTGCCGCCGAGGTGATAAAGGTGGCGTTTTTTATAACAAGCGCAGGGGCTTGTTGAGGTTTCATCTCGTACATGGTACCCTCCTTTGTGTATTTTTGTGTTTTTAATTTTTACAACGTACCGAGGGTTGAGGTGTTTCCTCGGGGATGGCAGGCAAAGGCGTTGCCTTTGGTGTACGCTTTTTCTTTACCGTTTTCTTTGCTACCAAGGTAGGATCAACGTAGTTTTCACCACCCTCTAAAACAACCGAGAAAACCTCGTCCACTTGTTTTACGGGGATGAAGGTTACGTCTTGTTTAACCACCGCAGGAAGCTCGTCTACGTCCTTTGCGTTGCCGTCAGGGATTAACACCGTTTTAATACCAACACGGCGTGCCGCCAACGATTTTTCCTTTAAACCGCCGATGGGAAGAACCTTGCCGCGTAAGGTGATTTCACCCGTCATTGCCACGTCACCACGCACTTTTCTGCCCGTGAATACCGATAAAATGGCGGTTGCCATCGTGATACCTGCGCTGGGCCCGTCCTTGGGGGTTGCCCCTTCGGGTACGTGTACGTGTAAATCGTTTTGAGAGAATTTTTCAGCGGGAATGCCGTATTTATCCGCGTTTGCACGGATATAGGTGAGGGCTGCTTGTGCCGATTCCTTCATTACATCGCCAAGTTTACCCGTCAATTTTAAATCGCCTTTACCAGGCATCAGCATTGCTTCTACCACCAAGGTAGTACCACCAACCGAGGTCCAAGCGAGGCCCGTTACCGTACCAACCTCCGTTTCAAAGCGGTCGTCATCCTTTTTAAAACGAGGTGAACCTAAAAATGCGGGTACCATGTCCGCGTTCACGGTCACGGAAGGCATATTTTTGTCGTTTGCGTACTGTACCGCAACCTTACGGCAAAGTGTACCGACCGTACGCTCTAAAGTACGTACACCCGCTTCACGGGTATACCCTTCGATTGCTACACGGATACCGTCCTCGGTGAAGGTTGCATGGTTGTCCGTCAAACCGTTTGCGGCCAACTGCTTCGGTACAAGATAACGACGCGCAATCTCTGTTTTTTCCTCCAAGGTATAACCCGACAATTCGATGATTTCCATTCTGTCACGCAAGGGTGCAGGGATGGTTTCCAGCGAGTTTGCCGTGGTAATAAACAATACCTTACTCAAATCGTAAGGGTATTCGATATATCGATCACGGAAGGAAGTATTTTGTTCGGGATCGAGCACTTCTAACAAGGCACCTGCGGGATCGCCGTGCATATCCGAGGTAATTTTGTCGATTTCGTCCAAGAGAAATACGGGGTTGATAGAACCTGCGTTCTTCATACCGTACATAATACGCCCGGGCATTGCACCGATATAGGTACGGCCGTGACCACGGATTTCCGCTTCGTCCTTCACACCACCAAGACTCATACGTACAAATTTACGGCCAAGCGCACGCGCAACCGATTGTGCGATACTCGTTTTACCCACACCAGGGGGGCCGACAAAACATAAAATGGGCGCCTTCATATTTCCCGTCAGCTTCAACACCGCAAGGTATTCGGTGATACGTTCCTTAATTTTTTCAAGGCCGTAATGGTCAGCCTCTAACACGGAAACGCAGTCGGCAAGGTGCTCGGTGTCTGTGGTTTCCTCCGTCCAAGGCAGGGCAAGCACCTGATCCAAATATCCCGTAATCACGGTATATTCGGGCGAGGAACTCGGCATTTTGCTCATACGGTTGATTTCCTTCAAGCACTTTTCTTCCAAGTCCTCGGGTAACCCTTTTTCAAGCACCTTTTGACGGTATTCGTCTTCTTCTTTCCCGTCGTCGCCAAGCTCGGTGTGAATGGCTTTTACCTGCTCACGCAGGTAATATTCCTTTTGGTTTTTGTCAATATTTTGGCGAACAGCGTTGGCAATTTTCTTTTCAATTTTTGCAATTTCAAGCTCGTCGTTTAAGCAACGTTCGAAATGTTTCAAACGTTCCACAATGCGCTCTTCTTCCAAAATCGCCTGCTTCACCTCCAAGCGGATACGCATAGAGGACAACGCAACATCCACGTATTCGTCCGCGTCCGTGATACGATCAAGTTTCGTTACCGTTTCCTTAGAAATTTTACCGTCGGTTGCAAAAACGTCTTTTACGAGCTCTTTTGCCGTGCGGAAGTAGGCTTCTTCCAGCACCTCGTCGCCGTGTTTTACGGTAAGAGGGTCCGCAACGCCGTAGAAACAGCCGTCCGCTTCGTTTAAAGAAACGACACGTGCCCTTGCGCGGTAGAGCCCTTCACATACCACACGAATAGCCCCGCCCGTCAGCTGTGCAACCTGCTTAATTTTTGCAACACACCCTACCATGTACAAATCCACGGCGGAAATTTCGTCCTTTTCCACCTGTCTTTGGGTGAGGATAAACACCATACGATCGTCGTTTTTCGTCGCACGATCGATGGCGGTTAAGGTCATTTTTCTACCTACCTCAAAGGAAATGGAGGTGTGCGGAAACGCCACCTTTCCACGAAGGGGAACGATGGGCAGTAAATTAGTTGTGTTTTCAGTATTAATAATCGTGTTTTCCATATAATTATACATACCCTTTTCCACAAGATTTCAAACAAGGGAAAAGGAAAGGGCGACAACCTTGCGCGCCCTTTTCGTGATTAGTTTTCGTTTTCCACCGCAGGTTTGCTTTCTTCTGCAGGTGCTTCGGTCGTTTCGGTAGGAGCTTCAGCGGAAGCTTCGGGTTCCGCCGCGAATTCGGGACTCGTCGAGCCGTAGCCGTAGGAGTTGTAGTAGTAATACTTCTTATAACCACCGTAAGCTTTGCCGATACGAGGTGCCTTGTAGTCGTTGACGATTACACCCAAAATATTCGCGTTTGCGAATTTCAAGGATTTCAACGCACGGTCAATATCATTGATATACGATACCTGATGACGGCAAACAAGGGCAACGCCATCGGTGTGTTTTGCCACAGCTAAAGCATCAGAAATAAGCAAAATGGGCGGGGTATCGATGATAATATAATCGTAATCCTTTCTCAAATCTTCGATAAGACTCTTCATTTCGTCACTTTCCAACAACTCGTAGGGTTTCGGAGAGTGGGTACCGCAGGTGATATAGGAAAGGTTTTCGTGTTGGTGAGAGTGGTGTATCACTTCTTCCAAGGTGTTTTGACCGGACAAATAATCGGAAAGACCAGGGGTGCTGCGCTTACCGAAATATTTTGCGATACGCCCCTTACGGATATCCGCATCAATCAAGATAACCTTTGCGTAGGAAAGGGCAAACATTAACGCAAGGTTGGTGGTAACGGTGGTTTTACCGTCTTCGGGGAATGCCGACGTCATCATAAGCACAACGCCGCCATCCTTTTTAGGTACGGATACCGAGATAGACGCCTTGAGGTTACGGAACGCTTCCGTAACGTCGAAGGGGGTTTTATCGTTTAACAAATATTCCGTTCTGTTGGAATGGTGTTCAGATTTTTGAGAGGATTTTTCAACGCGTTTCATGTGCATACGCGCGGACATATTTTTAAAAATACCCATTATTTACCTCCCTTATTTTGTTGTTTTTTCATTTCTATCGATTGGTTTATTTCATCGATGGTAGGAATGATACCAAGTACGGGCACGTTCATCATTTTGGAAACAACTTCATAATCACGAAGACGTTTATCCTGTGCGTCCAAAATAATTACAAGCACCGCAGCAATGATACCTGCCGCCGCAGCCGCAAGTATAGCGTATTTAATCGATTGATTTCTTCTGTAATTGGGGTTGGTGCGCTTGATGTCGTCGGTACGGGTAATCCTCGTACAGCTCGTCCCTTCGTAATCGGTGGGAACAATCATGTTCTTTTCTACGTATTCGGGGACAGCTCTCTTTACACGAACGAGCAAATCTTTTGCAAATTCTTCATCGTTCAACACGTTGATGTTTACGTAGAGGAAGCTTCTTGCGAGGTTGTTTGCATCTTCCACATCTTCGTTATCACCGAGGTAGGAATATTCTACAGCACCTTGGAATTTGTCAAGGGTTGCAATATATTTGGGATGTTCGCGCCAATTTTCCAAAAGAATTTCCACAACAGCATCCGATTCCTTTTGTACGTTCGTTGCTTTTTGGATAGCATCGTTGCGTTGTTCGTTGATATTTCTAAAATGTTCGTACGCATCCTTTAAGTAAGAAGGAATGATAATATCTTGAGAAGAGATAAGTTTGTTATAGCTTGACTCGGAGAAGGAACCCGACAAACCTGCGTCAATCCAAAAATCATTCAAATTTTCCAACGCTTCCGAAAGAGGGGCGTCAAATTCTTCCGCCTTTTTCCAAGCCGTTTCCGCTTTTTTGAGTGCGTTTTCCGCATTCACGTACTTCGTTTCGTCGAGGTTAGGGTAAATCTTCGTGCTGGGCAAACCGTTTTCTTCAAGCATCAACTGTTCGGTGAAACTTTCAGAGGAAAGCAATTTTACGATGGCGTCCATAACGTGTCTGCCGTATGCACCGTAAACACCGTACTGACTGCCTACTGCGTTTGCCGTAATGTTCGAGGAGTTGCCAACGTTAGTAGGTTTTTCAGGGTTTACGTAAAACTCGACAGAGGTACCGTAGTACTTCATATCAATCGTACGCCAAACGCCAAAAACACCGCCAAAAATACCGCCGATGAGTACAACAAGAATGAGTAGCTTTATCTTATCTAAAAGAACACGAATAATTTGAATGAGGCTTAACCCTTCTTCATTATTCTGCATTTTTTCTTCCATAAACGCTCCTTTCATATACGCGCGGGTTTTTCGCGCGCGACATAATATTTTGTATCCACATAATTATAACACTTTCTTTATCGGCTGTAAAGCGTTTTGAGGTAACGAATGAAAATACAACAAAGAAAAATATTGGGAAAACCCGTGGTAAAAATAAAGAAAAACGCAGGTAAAAACCTGCGTTTTTTAATTTTATCTCATACCTGGTATACCCATTTTACTGTAAAAGCTGTGCATAGTCGGGCAGTACAGGATTTTCCGCCGTTTCACCACGAACGGTAAAGTGGTCTTCCTTGAAGGTCTTATGGGGGATAAAATAAACGCGTTTATCCTTCCAACGTCCCTTTGCCTCGATAGAGAAAATACCTTCTTGTAAAATCTTTTTCAAGATACGTACGTTGAGGTCAACAACAGCGGTGTGATTGCCATCCGCAAAGCAATTTAAAAGAGCTGCGCGCATACGGGTAACCACGAAAATATCCTCGTGCACGTGCCCCATACCGCTACACGAAGGGCAGGGTTTTACAAGATAGGAAAGTACCTCGTTGCCGACACGTTTTCTTGTGAAGGTGGTTACGCAAAGCTCGTTCATGTCTAAAACGTTGCATTTCGTGTTATCCAAAGCGAGGGCATTTTTCAATTCCTCGTTGACCGCAATGCGGTCCGATTCTTCCGCCATATCGATAAAGTCTACCGCAACGATACCGCCGACGTTACGAAGGCGCATTTGCCTTGCAATCTCTCTCGCTGCAACAAGGTTGGTTTCTAAAACGGTTTCTTTCAGGTTTTTCTTACCGATAAAACTACCCGTGTTGACGTCGATAACAGTCATTGCCTCTGTATGCTCGATTACGAGGTGGGCACCGTTCTCCAAGGGGACAATCGGTCTTGCTGCGTCGTATACCAAAGGGGTGATACCATAGGTTTGGAACATCGAACGCTCGCCGTCGTATTTAATCAGTTTCTTTTCGGAAATATTACCGTTTAAGCGAATCAAGGAAAGTAAGCGTTGATACAATTCCTCATCGCCTACACGGAAACAAGAAACGCTCTCACCGATACTATCACGGATGATACGTGCAGGCAGGTCCTCGTCCTCGTATAAGAGGGTGCCGACGGGGGCGTTTTGTGCCTTTTCCTGCATGATAAGGTGTAATTTTTTAAGGTAGTCCGCCTCGGTTTTTAATTGCTTTTGGGTGGCTAAGGGTGCCTGCGTACGGATAATGAAGCCCTCATCTTGGGTATCGCGCATTTCCTCTACCATAGCGAGTAATTTTTCGCGCTGTTCTTCGTCTATGATTTTACGGGAAATACCTAAAAAGGAAGTGTTGGGCAGGTAAATCAGGTTTTTACCAACAAAGGAAAGGTGTTTGCTTACCTTTGCGCCCTTCGTGCCACGTTCGGGTTGGGAGATCTGTACGATCACCTCGTCTCCTTCCTTTAAATCGTGATTTTGAGCCTTCGACAAAGACATGGTACCGTCATATTTAGCACAATCGGTGTAACCATCGTCCAAGGAAAGGTAGCAATTTCTATTCAAACCACATTGAATGAACGCCGCGTTCATCCCTGTGACTACGTTTACGACCTTACCTTTGTAAATGTTACCGACACAAGCAAGGCGGGGTTCGTCTTCGGCGCTAAACTCGACCAACTTTCCGTTTTCTAACAAAGCAACGAATTGTTGTCCGCAGTAGCGGTCCAAAAACCATTCTTTTTTTACGTCTTTTCTCATATAATAGGGAAAACTCCAAGATAATTTTGCGTCGGACACTCAAATCGCACAAGGATTAGTATAGCATAAATAGTATCATTTTAGCAATCGTTTTTTTCAATGTTTACGATTTTATTTACGAATAGTAAACTATTTTTTAATTTTTTTACCGTACAAATGTCCCAAAGTTTCATACGGGCCGTCAGTTTTTGTGAAAAGAGAAGAAAAAAGGTTTTGTGGTAGGTCGAAAAGATGGTTTTCCTGCTCGTCAAAAACCTCTAACACAAGATAACTGCCAACCGATAAAAACCGCAGGGCGGATTTTACGGTGCAGGTATCCAAAACCGCCACGCGGCGGATTTCCACCCCACGTTTTAACGCGTCCTTCACGGAAAAGTCAATGCGGTTGTAAACCGCTTGCTTGTCTTTACTGCCAAACGCCCCAACGGTAAGAAAAAGAGCAAAGGCGAGCAGGGTGAGGTTGACTGTTTTTTGAATGCAAAGCAAAAGGAAGGCGGTGAGTAAAGCCGCCGAAAAAACGAGGGTGACAACACGACAAACGGTAAGGGCTTTTTTCTCTGCTTTTTGCGTATTCGGTTGGCGTTTTAAAAAGGCGCGCGCCAGGGCACATTTTAAAACCCTACCACCATCCAAAGGGTATGCAGGGAGCAGGTTAATAAGTCCGATTGACAGCGAAGAATAGCACGCAGTGTCTGTGAACGCATACATGGTGGGGGTTAACCACCACAAAGCCACGAAAAAGCCTGCGGTGACGAGGTTGCATAAGGGCCCGCAAAGGGCAACAAAAATCTCGTCCTTAAAGGTTATCCCCCGCAAATCCCCATCGATAATTGCCCCGAAAGGCATTAAGACGATTTTGTTTAACTTATACCCCAGCCTTGCGCTTGCAAAGGCGTGGGCGCACTCGTGCTGAATGGCAACAAGGGCGCTTAAAAGAAACAAAAACAGCTCCCCCGTGACGGCGTACCATACCCCAACAAGGAGAAAAAGCGGGTGCAAGCGAAGAAGGTGCTTTTTCTCTGTATAATCGCAACGGCAGTCCGCAGACTGCCGTTGAAACAACCTATTTTTCAAAGGGAATTATTCCTTTGACTCAAGCCACGCAAGGCAGTTTTCTTCCGTCAACTGAAAGCAGTTTAAAAGAACTCCGCCCGAATACATGGTCACCTGCACCTCGCCTTCGCCGTCGCTGTAACCGAGGGGGACGTTGGAAAGCACGGTATCCCCTTCGCCATAATAGACGGCGTCTAAACCGCTGAACACCCCCGTGAAGGTGTCGGAATGGGCTATTTTTACGGTGTAGGAGCCGTCCGCATTTTGCTGTACGCTTTCCACCTTTCCGTTGGCGGCGGGATACACACAGCAATCGTCGGTGAAGGTTAAAATACCCGTAGG
The DNA here is from genome assembly GCA_045643825.1 of Candidatus Scatosoma sp. Classification (GTDB taxonomy): domain Bacteria; phylum Bacillota; class Clostridia; order Christensenellales; family Borkfalkiaceae; genus Scatosoma. The sequence continues at coordinate 13,535 of JAZRFV010000006.1, read as the reverse complement.
GGACAAGGAAAGCTCGGTCTCCGACAGCTCGCTAACCACGGGGGATAAGGTGAAATCGGTGTAATGCCGGGTATCCGTTTGAGCGGCCGCGGAGGTAGAACTCATAGAACGGAAGAAGGTGTTGATGGCGCTATTCGGCATAAGAACGTTGGTGAGAAAGATACCTCCACACAACGCACATGCCGCAACAAATTCGACGTTTAAGGCAATTTTTGCTGTGCGATTTTTTAGTTTTTTATTATTCAACGCATACCTGCCCCCTTCATTTTCATTATTAAGGGTATAATCTTGTGGATAAAGGCTGCCTCTCCACCCTTCCGTTTCCTCGGTGGAATAGAGACGTACCGTATCAATCCGTTCGGGGATGGAGTCCAGGTTTAACCGACCTTCGGTGGCGGCGTTTTCCACCGTTTCAGGGGATAATTCCTCACCACTCGTTGGCGTTTCGTCCGCTTCGTTTAAGCGATCGTTTACCTGTGCAATCACCGATTCCTTTAAGGGAGTGGAAGGCGATTCCGCATCCATAGAAGGCGTGTTTTCCGCGTGTTCTTCGTGGGTTTTCCCTTTTTTACGGCGGTTGTTTTTGCGTACAATATTGACTGTGGATACGGGGATCTCTAACATTTCGCCGTATTCAATTTCTTCGTTCATGTGCTTACTCCTTCTCGCTTTTTACTCTATCTTATCGTATGCGGTGGAAGGGAAAAATAGAACGAAAAAGGGCTTTGCAAATCGCAAAACCCTTGTAAAAGTTTTAGTTTTTGTGGCAATACTCGTAATACCAGCAACGGTACGGTTTTTCGCAATGCTCGGACGGTGAAATATCGGGCATCGTCGCATCCTTACGCTTCAATTTACCCAACTCAAAAATGCGGTCGGATGCCAAACGCTCGGTCACGCGCGCCCCCTTCGTCACGTCCACAATGCGGTAGCTAAAACCGTCGCGTTCGAGAAATTCTTCCTTTTCAAACGGCTCGTCGGGTGGTAAAACGCACCCTTCGGGCGGCGTATCCCCTCGCAAAATCAGTTTGCGGGCGTTCACTTTCACCCCACACTTTTTTAAGATAAGGCTTTGGAACCCCAAATCGGTGATAAATTCCTTCCGTATGGAAAAGGTATTTTTCACCTCGTACAAGGTGTAGCCGTTCCTCTCGCGTCGCAGGATATCGGCTGCGCAGTAGTTCCCATACCAGGTGAAAGCCGCCTCGCAAATCACGGGGGTGTTTTCTTCAAGGAGTGCCTTCGTTTTTTCAATCATTGCGGCGTAGTACAATCTGCCGTCCTCACGGAATGTGGTGGTTTCCACAAAATCGCCGAAAATCCCCATCGCCTTGTCCCCAAAATCGTTGCCTGCATCCAAGCGAGCCTGCACCTCGGGAGGGATAATCTTATATTCGGGCGCGTGTGCATCCAGCCACAACATCTTTTCGCATTGCAAACCACGGATAAAATCGGTTTTTGAAATCGGCATACGCACCCTCCTTATTTTGGTAAAAATAGTATAGCACTTTTTTGCGTACTTGTCAATCATAGAAAAAGGACGGCTTGCGCCGTCCGTACATTTTCACCCTTAAAAATCCGCCGTCACCGCTAACGCCTCCGTCTTACCCTGCAAGGAATAGAGGTCAAACTCGCTGTCGATGTCAAAATCTTCCGCGGAGTCAAACGCGGCGAGCTTGGAAACGGATACCTCGTAAGCCACCATCGTGCGGGTGTCCGTTTCGGATAGCTTCTTTTGATATTCACGGCTCTGGATTCTACCTGAAATCGCTATCCTGTCCCCCACGCCGAGGTTTTTCACAAACCGCGCATTTCTACCCCAAGCGATGCAAGGAATGTAGTCGGATTTGTTGTAGGCACGGTTGACGGCAACCAGCACGTCGGCGATTTCACGGTTGAAGGGAGTGGTGCGGTAGATGGGCGGTTTGCAAATATAACCGCTCAAAAGTATAGTGTTCGGGTTCTTGTCGGGAAGCTCGTCAAGAAGCTCCCGCACGAAAACGGTCAACATCAAACGTGATTTTCCGTTTTCGATTTTGTTGTAGCTGCGGAATTGTCCAACGGCGCAAATTTGCTTGCCTTTGGACAGCATGGCGCCTTGTATCAATCGTTCGGAAAGGGTGACGGGCAGGATGTCCGCTTGGCCTGAAAGGCGCATCACTCGGACGAAAAATTCGTAAAAACCCTCGCCGTAAACCTCGTGGGAAAAGGTAGCGTCGCTGACGATTTCCCCCATCACGTAGACCTTGTTGTTTTTTTCTGTAACGTAGTTCATAAAAACCTCCTCTTGTACTATGTAAATTATATTTTTGTCGCAAAAATCACTTTGTGCCAACGTTTGGCTCGGTTTTCCTCATTCTACCCGAAGGATCGATGTGGTAATTGTCTTTGTAGATAAGCTCGCTAATCGGCACAAACTCGTACCCGCGATTTTTGAGAGTGGAAAAGATAAGGGGTAATGCCTCGGCGGTGTGCAGGGCATTGTTGTGGCAAAGGATGATAGAGCCGTTTTTTACCCCGTTGATTACCCGCATCGCAATCTCATTTGCGGATAGATTTTTCCAATCGAGCGAGTCCACGTCCCATTGAATAGGGTATAATCCCAGCTTATTTGAGGTGTTAATTAAAAGGTTGTTGTAATCGCCGTAGGGCGGTCGAAATAGGGTGACCTTTTGTCCTGTCAAACGCTCGATGGCGGCGCAGGAGGTGGTCAACTCGTCCGTGATTTCCGCCTCGGAAAGCTTACTCATATAGGAGTGGGTGCGGCTGTGCGTACCCATTTCATGTCCTGCGGATATAATTTTTTCCACGTACTCCGGGTACTTTTCCACCCAAAATTGTACGGCGAAAAATGTGCAGCGAACGTCGTTTTTTGCCATCACGTCAAGCAGTTTGTCGGTGAAATCTACCCCCCAGGCGCAGTCGAAACTGATGGCGATTTTCTTCTCGCTTGTTTCAACCGAATAAATGGGTAAAGAACGCGATAAACTCGTACCTGCCCCCATCGTTTTTACTTTTTCTGCGCGTTTTACGCAGCAAAACACGGTGGAAACAATGGCAAAAACGGCGGTGAAAATCAGGGTAAAAACGATAAAAAACGCTCGTTTATGTGTTTTGGGGAAGGGGTGCAAAGAAATCTACCTCCATCATAGCGGTTTACAAAGTAAGAAATTTCGGAAATTTTGTAAAAAATTAGGAAATCTTATCAAAAACGCAAGGTGTTCACTCTTGGTACACCTTACCATATTCGTTTCAAGTCGGGAATATACCCTAAATGTGAAAAACGAGGCGGAAACAGTTTACATTTTTGCAAAAACCGTGTATAATAGCAGGGAAATGAGGTGAAAATTATGCGGCTTTGGGCAAAATTAATGAAAGACGGACATATTTGCAAGCAGTACGTATACGAAAACCCCGAACGGTTGACGTATTCGCACTTTTTCGACTATTTGACGGATATTTGCAGCGAGCTGGACGTCCCTACCCCCGTGCTTTTAAAAACGCACATTTTCAACTTTGCAAAGTTTAATCGTGTGAAGTTTTTACCCCGAGATTTTGTGGATGGGATCGAGTACGATCAGTTTTTTATCGAAAACCTGCATTGATTGTGTGGAAAAGTGTGTTTACAGCGTTGAAAACGAGTGAAATTCTTTCAAAAACCTGCAAAAATCATTGACAAAGTGCATAAAATAAGATATAATAACAACCGTAAAGAATGAATGCCGTGGCTTTTGGTTTCCCAAAAAGTCACGGTTGTATTTTTAAGCTTCCGCATAGGGGCGGTTTTTTTCGTGTAGTTTTGAGGATTTTGGGTTCGATTTCAGGCTACAAACCCCAAAAACAAAGCCCGAAAATACGGATGCGGAGCAGGAGGATATATGGCAGAACAACAATTTATTATGACCAAAAAAGGCTACGAAGAAGCAAAGAAGCACCTTGAATATTTGCAGATCGTAAAACGTCAAGAAATCGTGGATCGTATCACGGAAGCAAGAAGCCACGGCGACCTTTCCGAAAATGCGGAATACGATGCAGCTCGTAACGAACAAGCGGCAAACGAAGGTGAAATTGTAGAGCTTGACTACAAGATTAAAAATGCGGTTATTTTGGAAGAAAATACCGATACTTCTTTCGTACACATTGGTTCGAAGGTAACCGTTTACGACGAAGATATGGACGAAGAAGATACCTACGAAATCACCGGTTCCACCGAAGCAAACGCAATGGAAAACAAGATTTCGAACGAGTCTCCCGTTGGTGCGGCTTTGTTGAAACACAAGGTTGGTGACAGAGTAAGGGTTGTTGCTCCTGAAGGCGAATACTACTTGATTATTAAGAATATTGCCTAAATGACCATACCAGGTATGCGTTGAGTTAGGTTATAACATATACGAGAGGTTTACAAATGCAAGAAAATAAAAATGTAAAAGCACCCGTAGAGGTATCGGAAGAAGAACAACTTATCGAGCAGGCGCGTATCCGCCGTGAAAAGCTCGCAAAATTGGTTGCAGAAGGTAAAAACCCTTACGAGCAGGTAAAATATCCCGTAGACGCGGATTCGGAAACGATTAAAAATAACTTTGAAGCATACGAAGGCAAGACGGTTGCAATCGCAGGCCGTATGATGTCCCGCCGTATTATGGGTAAGGCTTCCTTCTCTCACATTTCGGATAGAAGTGGTTTGATTCAGGTTTACGTTACCCGTCAGGATATCGGCGAAGAAAACTACATGGCATACAAGAAGGATTACGACATCGGTGATATCTTCGGTTTGAAGGGTTTCGTGTTCAAAACCCAAACGGGTGAAATTTCCATCCACGTAACCGAATTGACGCTCTTGACGAAATCCCTCCTTCCCCTTCCTGAAAAGCACAACGGCTTGCAGGATAAGGATATGAAATATCGTTTGCGTCACCTTGATTTGATTATGAACAAGGACGTTCGTGATACCTTCCGTGTTCGTTCGCAAATTTTGAAGGAAATCCGTAACTTCCTCGACAACCGTGGTTATTTGGAAGTAGATACCCCCACCCTTTTGCCTTTGGAAATCGGTGCGGACGCTCGTCCCTTCAAAACGCATCACAATGCGTTGGATTTGGATATGTATATGCGTATCGAAACGGAGCTTTTCTTGAAGCGTTTGATTGTTGGCGGTATGGACAAGGTATACGAAGTAGGTCGTATCTTCCGTAACGAAGGTATGGACGCTTACCACAACCCCGAATTCACCTCCATCGAAATGTACGAAGCATACAGCGACTATTTCGATATGATGGATATGATTGAAGACTTGTACAAGACGGTTACCTTGAAGGTTTGCGGTACGCTTGATATCACCTATCAGGGTACGGAAATCCACATGGGCGATTGGACGAGATTGACGATGGCGGAGGCTGTTAAGAAGTACGCTGGCGTTGATTACAACGATTGGGCTACGGATGAAGACGCTCGTGAAGCGGCAAAGGGCCTTGGCGTAGAGCTTGAACACGAAAATGCAACCAAGGGTTGGGTGCTTATCGAACTCTTCGACGCATTCGTTGAAGATAAGCTCATTCAACCTACCTTCATCTACGATTATCCCGTAGAAAACTCGCCTTTGGCAAAGCGTAAGCCTTCCAACCCTGCATTTACCGAACGTTTTGAATATTTCATTTGCGGTCACGAATACGGCAACGCCTTCTCGGAGTTGAACGATCCCATCGACCAAAAACAACGTATGGTAAAACAGGTGGAAGCAAAGCGTGCGAAGGGTAACAACGAAGCGCAGGTGGACGAAGATTTCATCAACGCTTTGGAATACGGTTTGCCTCCCACAGGCGGCCTTGGGATGGGGCTTGACCGTTTCGTAATGTTGTTGACGGATAGCTCCACCATCCGTGACGTTATCCTCTTCCCCACGATGAAACCTAAAAAATAAAAATATCGGCGTTGTTGTAGCGTAATACTCGACAAAGCCAAGTGAAAACGCCGCTGTTCGACTCGGGCTACCCAGCCGAAACGGCGTTTCTTTCTCTTTTTATCTCTTCCCTCGCTTACAGGCGAAAAGGAGCAAAGCATGGATGCAAGAATAACCAAAGAACGCTTAAATAGAATGTTGTCCTACGATTGGTTGAAGATTGTGGGGTTCTGTTTGGTTGCGATTATCGTATGGACGTTGGTGTTTACGATGTCTGCAACCCGTATTACAGCTGCACAACAATTTACCGTTATCAATTATTCTGGGAACGTGAGTACAATCAACACCAAAATGAGTAAATCCTTGTCGGATGCCTTTAATAAGAAGGTTTTCTCGTATGAGGTTATCGAGGTGAGTGAGGTAGACGTCGGCGGTAACGAAGAATACGCCTCCACCTTGATGGAAACGCGTATGACGACGGCGGAAGGTGACGTAATTTTTGCGCCCGACGTTATCGCAAATGACTACGGCTACAAGTTTAATGGCGAAACCATGTACGACAGTTATATTCAACGCTTGGTGCGTTTGTACGGGTACGATTTAATGAATTTGGATCCCGAGGACGAAAACGGTTACTTTAAGGAGTTGGAACGCTACCTTAACCGTTATTACGGCGGTGATTATATGAACGGTGAGTTGGATGAAGCGGCGGTGCGCGTGGATTTCCTCACCCGTATCAAGGACAACAAGGACAAGCGTTTTAAAAAGGAAGCGCAGATTGAACAAGGCTTGCTTGACGAGTGCGCTCGTATTGAGAAGTATCGTGCGGGGCTGATTGAGTTTTACGGCTACTGTGACCTCGGTGTTGTGCAGTTTGAAAAAATGACGATTTTGGATTATGAAAACGGCGGTAAAGTGTTGCGTGATGGTATTTATTCGATCAACGTTTGCCCTGATCGCAGTAAAATGCCCGGCTTGGTAGATATTGCGGCGTACCTTCAAGAAGTAGAAGGTGAGGACGGTCAAACCCAAAACGTACTTTCTGCGGACAATATGCACGTGGCATTTTGTAACTTTGAAGAAGTAGAAAAGGGGTTTGAGTATGAAAGTCTTCTTTACCTCAACCACGTAATCCGCCTTTCCATTGCGGAAGACCTTCTCGTTGCGTAAGTCATGGATAAGTTTTTAAAAGACAAAAAAACGCTCGAGGCGTGTAAGATATATCAAATGTTGCGCGCGCATGCGTGTGAAAAGCATATTTCTTTCCACACTCCTGGGCATAAAGTCGGGGCGTGGGATATCACAGAGCTGTCCTTTTCCGACAACCTTTCTTGCCCCCGTGGTTGTATCGCGGAGGCGGAACGGGATATCGCAACGATTTTGGGTGCAACAAAAAGCTTTATCTTAACGGACGGCAGCACCGCAGGTGTGTTGTCGATGTTGCAGGCGGCGAAAAGCCTTGGGGTAAAGACGATTGCGGTGTGCGAAGCCTCGCATAAGAGTGTGTTCAACGGTTGTATGGCGCTTGGCTTAACCCCCTTGGTGTATCCTTGTGAATATCGCGAAAAAATACCGTTTACCCCTACCATGTATGCGTTGAATGAGAAATATAGTGAGTTATTTGTGCAAGCAGATGCTTTATTTTTTACCTCACCCGATTATTACGGCAACGTAGCGGATTGGGAGTCGATTAAAGAATATTGCAATAAAACGGGCAAGCTGTTGCTTGTTGATGGAGCCCACGGCGGACATTTACACCACGATAAAGGCTTACACGCAAGCGGGTGTGCGGATATGTGGGTGGATGGCGTCCACAAGAGCCTGCCTGCCTTCACGCAGGGTGCTGTGGTATCGGCAGGGAATGAGAAAGCGGCTGCGGCCCTTGAAAACGCGGTGGATATTTTCCGTACCACCAGCCCTTCTTACCCGATTATGGCATCCGTGGAATATGCGGTGAAATATCCAAGAAACGAGGCATTGGAAAAGGCGGTAAAATCCTTCCAACAACACGAAAGAGTATATCAAAACGAGGATTGGACAAAGCTTTGCGTTCGATTCGGTGAGAATGCTTTCGAGGTGGAAAAGCAGTTAGAACAGGAAGGGATTTACTCGGAATTTTGCGACGGCAACAACCTTACCTTCTACCTTTCCCCCGTGACGAGCGACGAGGAGATTTCCTTGTTGACGGCAAGGCTGACGGAGTTGTTTGAGAAATACCCCTTGATGGAGGAAAAAACCGTTCAACCCATACCTGCCCCCGTCGTTTTAATGGATAAACCCACGGAATGGGTGGCGTTGGATGAGGCGGATGGCCGTGTTTGTGCAAGGCTTTGCGGGTTGTTCCCCCCTTGTGTTCCCCTCTTTCAAATCGGGGAAGTTATCACCAAGGGAAAGATAGAAAAAATGAAAAAAGCCAACAACGTGTTTGGCTTAAAAGATGGAAAAATATTGACCTTTCAAGAGGAAAACTGATATGGCAAGAGGAAAATTTATTACGTTTGAAGGCTGTGACGGTTGCGGTAAAAGTACCCAGCTTCGTTTGTTGAGCGAATACTTGACAAAGAACGGCATTGCGCACATTTTTACCCGTGAACCTGGCGGTGGGAAGATTTCCGAGGCAATCCGCGAAATTTTATTGAGCGGTAAAAATATGGAAATGACGGACGAGTGCGAGGCACTCTTGTATGCGGCTTCCCGCGTGCAACACTTGGCTGACCGTGTAGAGCCTGCTCTTGCGGAAGGTAAGCTGGTTATTTGCGATAGATACGTCGATTCCTCCTTTGCATATCAAGCGTGTGCACGTGGCTTGGGTATGGACTTTATCAAGAAAATCAACGCATTTGCCATCGAAAAATACCTTCCCGACGTGACGGTGTTTATCGATCTTACCCCCGAAGCGGCATTTTTGAGGAAGCACGGTGCCGATCAAAACGACCGTCTTGAGCTTGCGGGGATGGAATTCCACAAACGTGTTTACGAAGGGTATAAGGCGGTTGCCATGGCAGAGCCTGACCGTGTGGCGTGTGTGGACGGTACGCAAACCCCCGACGAGGTTTTTGCGGACGTGGTACGCATTTTGAAAGAGAAAAACTGCTTATAAGGAAAATAAGTTATGAATTTTTGGGGTACTTTAATTTATGCCGTAGGATTGTCGATGGATGCCTGTGCGGTGGCGATGACCAATGGTATGAACGATACGAAAATGCCCGCAAAGCGTGCGATAATCATCGGTCTTTTCTTTGGTTTCTTTCAGTTTTTGATGCCCGTTATCGGTTATTTCATTACGGGTATCATTGCAAATGCGTTCTTGGAAACCTTTGAAAAGGTGTCCGCTTGGATATCCTTTGGTTTGTTGGCGTTTTTGGGCGGTAAGATGTTGTATGAAGGGGTTGAGGAGTGGATTGCTTCGAGAAATCCTTCCACCGATGGATGTGAAAATTGTGAAACCTTGGGGGTATGTACGCGTTTAACCGTAGAAGAAGAGAAAACCTTGCCTTTGGGTAAGCTCTTTTTACAGGCGATTGCAACCTCCATCGATGCCTTGGCGGTAGGGTTCACCTTACAAGCCTTGGCGATATCCGAGGCGGGTTTGGCCCTTGGCGTATGGGGTTCAACGTCGATGATTGGCGTGGTGACCTTCGGGTTGAGCGTGGCAGCCGTGTATATCGGTAAAGCGGTCGGTGGAAAGCTCGCAAACAAGGCGGAAATTTTTGGTGGCGCGGTTCTTCTTGCTATCGGTGTGAAAATCCTGCTTGGTGGAATTTAACGGCGAAATGACAAAATTCGACGCCAAAACAAGAAAAATTGTGTTAAGTTTGTGAACATTTGTGAAATGTTTTAGGTATCGCGTTTGAAATACTTGAAAATGCGTTATGAATATGGTAGAATAAAACCGTATTTTAAGAAAATAGGGAGTAAATATTTTGAAGAAAAAGACAAAAACAATAGTATGGATTATCGTTGCCATCGTTGGGGCGCTCTTGCTCTATTCGTTACTTGGCGAGGTAATCAATAAAACGACGGAGTTGAAGTTCAACGAATTTATTGTGAAATTGTCGAGTGGCGAAATCACGGAACTGTATATTGACGCATATAATTGGACGGGTTATTCGGTTGTAGACGGTAAAACGGTAGCGACTTATACGACGGTTGCACCCAGCACGTACGATTATGCTTCCTTCCAGGCTTTTATTGAAAGTCTTGGTGGCCGCGTGAATTTCAGTGTTGAATTTAAGGATCCCAACGCAGGGAGCATTTGGTCGAGCCTTCTTCCCATCCTTGGTATCGGTGTGTTTGCTCTTTTGTTCTGGATGATTATGCGTAGCGCATCGGGCGCAAACCAAGCCTCGATGAACATCGGTAAATCGAAAGCACAAATGCAAAGCAACCTCAAAGTGCGTTTCTCGGACGTTGCAGGTGCGGAGGAAGAAAAGGAAGAGCTTCGCGAGGTAGTGGAATTCCTCAAATCGCCTAAAAAGTTCTCGAACCTCGGTGCAAGAATTCCTTCCGGTGTGCTTTTGGTGGGCCCTCCGGGTACGGGTAAAACCTTATTTGCAAAAGCGGTTGCTGGTGAGGCGGGCGTTCCCTTCTTCTCCGTTTCCGGTTCGGACTTTGTAGAAATGTACGTCGGCGTGGGCGCAAAGCGTGTACGCGACCTTTTCGAAATGGCAAAGAAAAATCAACCCTGTATCATTTTCGTGGACGAAATTGACGCAGTAGGTAGACGCCGTGGTGCAGGTCTTGGCGGTGGTCACGACGAACGTGAACAAACCCTCAACCAAATCCTTGTACAAATGGACGGTTTTGAAAGCAACGACGGCGTCATTGTAATGGCGGCAACCAACCGTGCGGACATCCTCGATCCCGCATTGCTCCGTCCTGGTCGTTTTGACAGACAAATCAACGTAAATCTTCCCGACGTAAAAGGCCGTGAACAAATTTTGAAGGTACATGCGCGTAACAAACCCATGGCTCCTGACGTAAACTTTAAGACGGTGGCTCGTATCACCGCAGGGTTCTCGGGTGCGGAGCTTGCAAACCTTCTCAATGAAGCGGCAATCTTGGCTGCCCGTGCAGGTAAAACCCTTATCGGTAACCTCGAATTGTACGATGGTATCAATAAGGTGTTGTTGGGCCCTCAAAAGAAGAGCCGTGTGGTAACCGAATCCGACAAGCGTTGTACCGCTTATCATGAAGCAGGGCACGCTGTGCTTGCTTGCCTTTGTAAGCATTGCGATCCTGTACACGAGGTGTCGATTATCCCTCGTGGCAGAGCGGCAGGCTATACGATGACTCGTCCCGAAACGGACGATAACGACGTTTCCTACAACAAGCTCGTAGACAACATTTGTATGTCCCTTGGCGGTCGTGTTGCGGAAGAATTGGTTATCCAAGACGTAACGACGGGCGCAAGTGCCGACCTTCAACACGTATCCGACATTGCACGCCGTATGGTAACGCAATGGGGTATGAGTGATAAGCTTGGTCTTGTTGCATACGACAGTGATCAGCCTGTGTTTATGGGTATGGAATATGGCCACCAAGGCCGTGGCGGGTACTCGCAGGAAACTGCGGCTGCCATCGACTCCGAGGTGCGTCGTTTGATCACCGAAGCGCACGAACGCGCTGTAAAGCTTTTGAAGGAAAATCGCTCCATTCTCGACAATATGTCTCGTGTTTTGGTGGAAAAGGAAACCATTTACACCGAGGAAGTGTCGATGTTGATGAAGGGTGCGACTTGGAAAGAAGTAGTCGAAGCCATGGAAGGCAAAGAAGAAATCCACGCGAAAAACCCCTTCGCATCCATGACGACTCCTTCCAACGAACACGTGATTGCGGGTGATGAAACCCCTTGGGTGGAAGATGAACCCAAGACGGAAGAGCCCGTTGAAACGGCATCTGAAAATAAAACGGAAGAGTAAAAATAAAAACGGAGCTATGTTCAGCTCCGTTTTTAGCCTAAAAGAGAGGTTGTTATGAGTAAAGTGAAACGTAGAAAAACGTTGAACGTGGATTATGAAAAGCGTACGGCTCGCATCAGCTTGATTGATACGGAGACGGCTTTTGAGGATTGGGATAAGAAGGAACTTCGCACTCGTGCGGCGTACTTTTTGTTGAACGGTATCCCCGAATTTTCCGTAAACCGTAAAGATGGCGGTAGATTTGCCCTTCTTGCGGCAGAACGTGATTTCCACGCTGTAAAATCGATGGGGGTAACGGACGTTGAGGTGCGCGTGTACGAGTTTAGCGATAAAAACGCCGAAACCTTTTCCATTATCGAGAAGTTGAAGGCGGAAAATCTCGGTGCGATGGAAGAAGCGTACCTGATGAAACAGCTTGTGCAGGATTTCAACTTTACCCAAGATGACGTGGCGGCATTGATCGGTCGTTCTCGTCCCGCCGTGGCGAACACCCTGCGACTTTTAACCCTTGCACCCGAGGTGGTGGGGCTTGTGGAAAGCGGAAGGCTCTCCGCGGGACATGCCCGCACCCTTGTGCGTGTGCCCAAGCATCAGCAGTTTGCCTTTGCGGAGGAAGCGTTGAAGCGCGATTATTCCGTTCGCGAAATGGAACGAGCGGTGAAGGCGTTTTTGACTCCGCCCGAGGTTTTACAACAGGAAAAGGATGCAAAGGCTGCGGCAAAGAGTGAGGAGTTGAAGGCGTTTGTGGAACGTATGCGTGGTATTTTCCGCACAAAGGTGTCCTTGATTGGTAATGATAAGAAGGGTAGAATCTACATAGATTATTACAGCCCCGAGGATCTTTACCGCTTTGAGGAATTGATGGATATGATTGAGAGTTTTGACCGTGATTAAACGGTTGAATATTCTTACCAGATAAATAGAAAAACCCGCTTCGTTGTGAAGCGGGTTGTCTTTTCGCCTAATGGATAAAAATTTTATTATTTTTCTTTGTTGGATGGTTCTTCGGGGGTGTAGCTGATAAACTTTTTATCCTCTTCCGCCTTCCGTTCCTGTTCTTCTTGGGCGCGCTTGCACACCAACATTATCATAAAGAAGAGCAGGGCGCCTAATCCCAAGAGGATGGCGTAGATAAAGCCCCATATTGCGCCTGCGGTTAAAGCAAAGGCAAGGCAAAGGGCGGATAATATGGTAAAAGCGATGCGTAATTTCAAAAACATGGTCAATTCCTTTTGGGTGGAAACGGTTTTTATGTGTGTCCGCCCTTATATATTATATATATTGTACACGCACGCGCGCGCGATGTCAAGGAAAAACGCGGGGCGCGGAAGGGGTTTATTGGCGTTTTAAAAGATTTTCAAAAAAGTTAAAAAAACTTTAAAAAATCGTGAAAAAATGTTTGACAAAAGCAAATCAAAGTGATAATATATACAAGCTGTCTCGCGGGAGTTGGCAAGCAAAAAGAAAAACTTAAAAAAATTTGAAAAAATTCAAAAAAAGTTTGAAAAAATGCTTGACAATGATAAACGGTTTGTGGTATTATATACAAGCTGTCGCCGCGGAAGTGGCAAGCCCGGGCTGTAGCTCGGTAAATGAAGATTAAAAATGGAATAAGAAAGAAATGAGATTTTATTTGACAAACAAGCAATAAAATGTAATTTCCGTTAATTTTTTCAAAGTACTAAAGTTAAACTTATAGTAACCTAGAAAGCAAAGTC
>JAZRFV010000005.1:0-20892 GCA_045643825.1 Candidatus Scatosoma sp. | reverse complement strand
AATGTCTTTCATCCACCAATGAATGCACAAACAATAGTCATAAGTTAATGATTAATGAGTTGGTAAGGATAAATACTAAAGCTAAAGAAAAACTTGAAACTAATGATTATATTGGGATAGATACATTGGGTTATTACGTATACCCATATAATTATATTTTTACTCAATTATCCGAGAATTTGAAAAAATCAATCAGCTAATTATACTTAAATTGAATTTCCTTTATAAAAGCATCGGGCAACAGATGCTTTTATTTTTATATATGCTATAATTAATGTGTTCGATTTAGGTTGGTTAATACACACCAAAAAAGCAGGACACCAGCGGGTGTCCTGTTCTTTTTTTGCTCCCTTATCGGGAAGGACGAAGAAACCGACTTTCGTGTCGGAAAAATGCGAGTGTCTATACACGAGCGTTTTTCTTTGAGCGTATCGAAAGCCCACGATAATGTCACCATTTTTATTACCTCATTTACGGCTCCCTTGTGTAAAGGGAGCTGTCGCAAAGCGACTGAAGAATTGTCTTACAATAATTCCCCTTTCACAATCCCTCCGTCACGGCGTTGCCGAGCCACCTCCCTTTGCACAAGGGAGGCTTTTTTAAGGCGATAAAAATCAACAAAACAAATCATAACAAAAAAGAGCCAGAGTAAAAGGACAAAATCCTTCTATTCTTGCTCTTATTTTTCTTATGTCGATATATGTGAATCTCACACTCGATATGCTTTAGCTCTGCTAAACCTCGATATATTGCCGTTCGTAAAAACGAACAGCAATTCGATATGAGATAAATCCCTCGTTTGCATAGCAAACATATCGAGCAGTCGCTATATCGAGTTGCGTTAGCAACATATCGAAAATCCCGCCAGGGATTTATCTCGATGCGTGTTATCCATCAAGGATACCACGCACTTTACACAAACTCCATATCCGTTTCTACAAGGGTAATCTTTGTCGATTGCGACAAGTATTTTGCCGTTTGCATCTCGAATAAGTATGCCGTAACTCCTTCGGGAATTTCGTAAGAGTATACTCCGTCCACCGCCTTCACCTCTACACTTTCCCACACCCATGCGTGGCTATCCCAATCCTTCGACGTCGTATATACAAAATACACGTAATTGAAGGCTTTGTTTTCATATTGCAAGGTGGCTACGTTGTTTTCCACGGTGATTTCCGCCGACAACGTAATCGTAGGCTCGTGATACAAGACGTGTTGGAAAAACTCGTACGTTTCCTCCGCGTTCGGCCAATTTGCATGGTCTAAATTTCTTCTTTGCGAGTAGAAAACCTTGCCCTTTACCAATTCTGCCGATTTCGTACGGTTATAGGTAGAGAACCACTCGTCAGTTAAGCCCGAAACGAACAGCATAGGCTTCGTTGCGTAAGGCAAATACGAGGAAGGATCATACAATTCAATCCACTTTTCCTTTTCTTCCCCACCGAAGGTGCCGCTCGGTGTCCATTTGGTATCACGGTACACATACCCGCAACCGTTTAAGGTAGCAAACGCCGCAAAGCGTTTATCCACGCCCGAAACCAAGCTGGTTGCGTATCCGCCCCAAGAATTCCCCGTGACAACAACACGGTTTTTATCAACGTTGTTCATTGAACGCAGGATATTGTTGCACATAATGGCGTTATACACCACGTGATATGCCCACGCATCTTGGGGTTTGTCCACCCCGTCAAGGTTAGAGCCGACGAAGGTTTCTTTCGGTCCGCCCAAGGGATTGTCTACCTTGTTAAGATCCTTGTCGAGCTCGTGTCCGAAGGTATCAAACGCCAAGGCTACGTAACCCTTGTTCATCCAATACTCCATCCACTTCGCGCTGACGGTACCGCCACCACCGTGGATAAGCAAGACCGCAGGATAGCCTTCCTTCGGTTTTTCCGTGGTGGGAGTGCCAACCGCGGCAAATACCCACGTATTTTCTAAATTTTGATAAGGTGCGGACTTGAATTTAAACGCCTGGATATTCGAACCCAAATTCACGTCGGAGGATTGTCTTTCCACCTTCACGTCAAACAGCGTTTGCGTATCCCACAAAAGATCGGGCTTTACCACGTCCTCCATTTGATAAAGTGGAAGCGTACCCGTGGTTTCCTCTACCGAGCTATTTTGCGTGGATTCGGTGCTGCTACCCCCAAACGAAGGCAAGCTACAACCCGATCCCAACATAAGCATAAGCGATAAAACCGCGGCTAAACCCTTTTTCATATTGCAGCTCAATGATTTTATTTTTGGGTATTATACCACAAAACCTACTCCTCGTCAAGCCCAATTAAAACACTCGGCAGATTTTCACAATATCTTTTGAGAAATCTATACTTTCCTATTGACGAATGGGAAAAACGTGGTATAATAAAACCACCAAAAACGGAGGTTGTTTTGGATATGCATATCAAAGTAATCAGTTTTAATATTCGTAGCGTAGACGATCCAAACGGGTATAGCATCCCCGAACGTGCACCTCGACTCTCTTCTGTCGTTTTGCCCTATGATGCCGACGTAATCGGCTTGCAGGAGTTTACACCACTTTGGGAACCTTATATCCCCAAAATGTTTGGTGACAAGTACGAGTTCTTTAACAAATATCGTACCGATACGGGCTGGAAGGAATCCCCTCCTATCCTGTGGAAAAAGGATAAGTTCGAGTGCCTGCAACGGGGTTATTTTTGGCTGTCCGATACCCCCGAGGTGATGTCGGGCGGTTGGGATACCTATCCGCATAACCGTATTTGCCTCTACGTTATCCTCAAAAACAAGGAAGACGGCACCACCTTTATGATGATGAATACGCACTTTGGCTTTGGTGAGGAAAATCAGGTAAAGAGCGTACGCCTTATCCTTGAATATAAAGAAAAGCTGACCACCTGCCCTACCTTTATCACGGGGGATTTCAACATGATCCCCTCCTCCGTACCTTATGGGGAAATGGCGAAGAAGATGTTGGATACCAACGGGTTGACCGTGAATGATAGACGTTCGACCTATCACGCATATACCCCGCACATCGATGCCAACGAGCATATCGATTACTGTTTTATCGACAAGGGAATCACGCCCGTTACCTTTAAAATTATCGACGAGGCCGTAGATGGGAAATTCCCGTCCGATCATTACGGTATCTGTGCGGAGTTGGATATCTAAAGTTTTAAAATGGTTTGATTGAATAAAAAAAAGGATAGGTTTTGTGCCTATCCTTTTTTGTCTATTTCAGAAAAAAATTATTAACTTATATTCTCTTGTACCTCTTGCTTTTTTGGATATTCCGTGCTATAATAGAAAAAAACGATAAGGAGTTTTTAATGGAGTACGTTTTAGAAACTTTACACCTCTCAAAACGGTACAAGAGCCAATGGGCGTTAAAAGACGTCAACCTCCATATCTCCAA
Source organism: Candidatus Scatosoma sp. (assembly GCA_045643825.1). Taxonomy (GTDB): domain Bacteria; phylum Bacillota; class Clostridia; order Christensenellales; family Borkfalkiaceae; genus Scatosoma. The sequence continues at coordinate 17,495 of JAZRFV010000005.1, read as the reverse complement.
GGGAGATATTTACGGTTTTGTTGGTGAAAACGGTTCGGGTAAAACCACCGTTATCCGTTTGGTGACAGGGCTGATCTCCCCCACGGAAGGCAATGTGGCGTTGTTTGGCGTGAAGGACGACCAACCCGATATTTTACAGAAACGAAAGAAGGTAGGCGCCATCGTAGAATCCCCTGCCATCTATCTCAATATGTCCGCAGCGGAAAATTTGCGGTTGCAGGCTACCATTTTGGGCATCACGGAAAACATGGAGGCGCTTATCCAAAACGCACTTTGTGAAGTGGGCTTGCAGGAGCTGTACAACGACAACAAAAAGGCTGGCAATTTCTCGTTGGGTATGAGACAGCGTTTGGGCATCGCAATGGCGCTTATGAACAACCCCGAGTTGATTATTTTGGACGAGCCGATGAACGGTCTTGATCCCACGGGTATTGTGGAAATCCGAGAACTTATCTTGAAGCTCAACCGTCAAAACGGTATCACCTTCCTCATTTCCTCGCATATCTTGTCGGAGCTTTCCTTGGTGGCAACCAAGTACGGTATTATCTCGAAGGGGAAGCTCTTGGCGGAGTTGACGGCGGAAGAATTGCAGCAAGAATGTCAGCCCTCCACCATCGTCAACGTGAATCGTCCCGAGTCGTTGCAAACCTTGCTCAACGCATACCTGCCCCCTGATAATTACGTTTTTACGGAATTTGGCGCGCGTATTTACGGCGACGTAAAGCTCAACGAATTATTGAAGAAGATTATCGATGCAGATATCGAGATTATGAGTGTAAATTCTGTGCAGGCGAGCATTGAAACGTACTATCTTTCGTTAGTAGGAGGGATGCACAATGCGTAATCTTATCAAAGCGGATTTGAAACGGGCGTGGAAGGATAAGCTGATCTTGGTTTTGTTTATCGTTGGCGGCGTTTTCGCCCTCACCACCCCTTTACTCTATAAAGGTATCGCACTTCTTATGAATATGGAAGAAATGATGGAAATCGAAGGTCTACTCGGTTCGCAATTCAATGCAAAAACCTTGTTCTTCACCTCTTTTTCACCCAGCAATAACTTTGGGATGATTTTACCCATCATGGTGGCCATCATTCTTTGCAAAGATTTTGGTCAAGGGACCGTTCGTAATAAAATCATCTGCGGTAAGTCCCGCACGAAGATTTATTTTTCCCTCTTTTCCACCTGTGCGATTTTGATGTGCGGATTTATCCTTGCCCAGGCGATCGTTACCCTGCTTGTTTCCTTGGTATTGTTTGATTACCAAGCGACACCGTTTACGGCGAAGGATTTTGGCTACCTTCTTGCATCTGTTGGGTTTGAAATGATTGTCTATCTGTTTATCAGCGCCCTGCTTATGTTTTTCGTCGTAGCAATGAAGAATGCAGGCACCGCCGTGGTAATGTATTTCGTGGTGAACTTCTTCTTCCTTATCGTTGGGAGTATCACGCAAAGCATCTTTATGTTTGCGGATCCCACCACTTCCTCGTATAAGGTGTTAGAGGTTGTCAACAATGCAAATATGTTCACCTCGCTTTTGATTGGCGGTGGCGTATCGTACACGGCAAAGGAAGTTTTGACCATTCTTCTCCCCAACCTTCTTCTTGGGGGCTTGCTTGTGTTCCTTGGCTTGCGTATCTTTAAGAAAAAGGATTTAAAATAAAATATCATCATTGTGACAAAAAAAGAGCGAAACGGTTTATTCCGTCTCGCTCTTTTTCTTTTTGGTAAGATTAGTCTTCCAAGCCTTCGTTAAGCTTTGCAAGCAATGCGTCCAAATCTTCACCGTGAACAGCAACTGCTTCCGCAACCGTTTCACCGTGTGCCATTGCACAACCAAAGCAATGCATACCTGCAGCCATCAAAATTTCAGGCGCGTTGGGGTTGATTTGCAAGCAATCAGCAATCAAAGTATTTGCCGTGATTTTAGCCATTTGTTTATTCTCCTTTTTATTCTTTTACTTTATTATAACACAAAAAATTGTGTTTCAAACATTTTTTTGTTTAACGGTAAAAACCGAAGCATTTTTTGATCGGCTTTCCCCATTCAACGCATACCTGCCTGCCTGCAAACAGGTCTTCCATAATTTTTTCAGCACGCTCCCATTCCGCCGAAAACCCTGCCCTTACCACCGCTTCTTTCGCGGCTGTAAAGTTGGGCGCGCGCCCTTCCATATCATGCGAATCCGTACCCAAGCAATGCACAAAACCATGCTTGAGCAAAGCAAAGGCGAGCTTTCTTTCCCGCTTGTTTAAAAACGAGGGTGCGTTTACCTGAATCAAACAGCCCATATCCATAAGTTGGGAAACGAGTGCAGGATTTTTTTGAATTTCACGGTAGCGTTCGGTGTGCGCGATAATCGGCGTGTAGCCCGTTTCCTCAATAAAATTCGACAACCTGCGGAGCACCGCACCCGTCCATTTCGTCGTGAAGGGGAATTCTACCAAGATATAGCGGGTACCCTCAATCGCAAGCTTGCACAAGTCGTCGTTTTCGGGCATATTATACCCAGGGAAATGCAGTTCCGCACCGAGGTACACCTTCATACCTTCGGGGATTTTCGCCTTGATATGTTCGTACATAGCGTTTCTACGCTTGATAAACTCGTCAGGGCTACTTCTCTTTCCGTAATAGTGTGGAGTGAACACCACCGCCGTAACGCCTTGCAAAGCCAATGCGTTCAACATCTCCACCGACATTTTCGTATCTTTTGCCCCATCGTCAAGGTGGGGCAAAATATGCGTGTGAATATCAATCATTTCACTTGTTCCTTATTTGAAGTATTTTACGCCGCTCTCAAAAATCTTCATATCGAAGTTGCCTTCTACGTTCTTGTAGAGGTTGTCACCGATACGTTCGCTGTGGCCCATTTTACCAAACACTCTACCATCGGGAGAGGTGATACCTTCGATCGCCCACATCGAGCCGTTGGGGTTAAACGGGGATACCATGGTCGCGTTTCCGCTCAAATCCGCGTACTGCGTTGCGATTTGACCATTCGTTTTCATTGCTTCAAGTTCCGCAATGGGAGCAACGATTTTACCTTCACCGTGGGATACAGGTACCTTGTAAACCTCCCCTACTTTACATGCCGAAAGCCAAGGGGAAAGGTTGGATGCAACCCTTACGTCTACCACCGTCGATACGTGGCGAGAGATGTTGTTGAAGGTGAGCGTAGGCGAATCCGCGGTCATTTCCTTTACGTGGCCGTAAGGAACAAGACCGAGCTTGATAAGTGCCTGGAAGCCGTTGCAGATACCGATCGCCAAACCGTCACGGTTGTTCAACAATTCTTCAACCTGTTCCGCAATGTAAGGGTTACGGAAGGTCGTTGCAATGAATTTACCGCTACCGTCAGGCTCGTCACCACCCGAGAAACCACCAGGGAATGCAATAATATTCGCATTCTTAATCGCCTTCACGATTTCAGCAACGCTTTCTTCAATGTCCGCCGCGTTGCGGTTTCTTACCACAACCGTTTGCACCTCTGCGCCCGCTAAACGGAATTTTCTTGCCGTATCCATTTCGCAGTTCGTACCAGGGAAAGCAGGGATAAATACGCGGGGTTTCGCCGTCTTCGTACCGATGTTGAAATACTTCACACCGCCCGTATAATCGCACGCCTCCGCCTTGCCTTCTGCAGGTGCCGTCGTTGCAAATACGCTCTCCAAAGGACGGATATATGTATCAGCCGCCGTTTCCACAGCAACGCTTTCGCCGTCGCATACAAACGCTTCACCGCATACCTGCCCTACGCATTTTTTAGAAATGCAACCGCAAATCGCGTTTTCGTCTTTCAATGCTACCACCAAATCGCCGTAGCCTTCGCTGTACAATTCTTCCGCGGTCATTTCAAACTTCACGCCAAGGGAATTACCCAAAGCGGACTTGATAACAGCCGCACCAACACCACCGTTTTCTACCACCGTAGCAAACGAAATGTTGCCGTTTTCGATATTCTTGTACACTTCCTCATACACTTTTTTGAGCTTATCAAAATCAGGTACGGAATGTTCATCCTTGGGTACGGGGATATGGTACAACTTTTCACCGCCCTTCAATACGTTGGTGATAAGCTTACTTGCCTTTGCAGGGGCAAGAGCAAACGAGATCAACGTAGGAGGTACGTGGATGCTTTCAAAGGTACCGCTCATCGAGTCCTTACCGCCGATCGCACCAAGACCTAACCCCATTTGTGCATAAACCGCACCAAGGAGTGCCGAGGCAGGTACGCCCCAAACCTTTGCATCCTTCGTCATTCTTTGGAAGAATTCCTGCAAGGTCAAACGGATATCGCTGTATTTTGCACCCGTTGCCGCTACCTTCGATACGGAAGCCACAATCGAGTAAATGGCACCGATGAAGGGGCTGCTTTCCATCAAATAAGGGGAATAGCCGTACGCGGAAACGGTACAAACGTCCGTTTCACCACCGCAAATCTTTGCCGCCATGGCAATTGCAGGCGTGCGCTGCGTTTTACCGCCCCAAGGCATATATACCGTTCTTGCGCCGATGGTCGAGTCGAAGTTTTCCGACAAGCCCTTCTTTGCGCATACGTTGAGGTCGGAAAGCACCTTTTCCGTTTCCTTTGCAAAGGATACGCCTTCCTTTTTATCAAACCATTTGGTTACTTCGTCGGTGATTTCCACCTCCGTTTCCTGCTTCACACCATTGGTGTTGAGGAAATCACGGGAAATGTCCACGATCGCCTTGCCCTTCAAGAACATACGCATACGGCCCGTATCCGTTACCACCGCAACGGGGGTTGCCGTCAAGTTTTCTTCTGCGGCAAGCGCCTTGAAGGCCTCTACGTCCGCCTCGGCGATTACCACCGCCATACGCTCCTGCGATTCCGAAATCGCAAGTTCCGTACCATTCAAGCCTTCGTATTTCTTGGGCACCTTGTCAAGGTCAATATTCAAACCGTCAGCAAGCTCGCCAATCGCAACCGATACCCCGCCTGCACCGAAGTCGTTACATTTTTTAATCTTTCTCGTTGCTTCCTTGTTAAGGAACAAGCGTTGGATTTTTCTTTCCGTCAAGGCGTTGCCCTTTTGTACCTCGGCGCCGCAGGTTTCTACCGAATGTTCGTCGTGTGCCTTGGAAGAGCCCGTTGCACCGCCGCAACCGTCACGCCCCGTTTCACCACCGAGAAGAACGATCACGTCCCCTGCCTTGGGTGCTTCTCTATAAACCATTTCCTTTCTTGCGCCACCGACAACAAAGCCCGTTTCCAAACGCTTTGCCTTGTAGCCTTCGTGGTAAACTTCGTCAACGATACCCGTTGCAAGACCGATTTGGTTACCGTAAGAAGAGAAGCCTGCCGCCGCACGCTGGGTGATAACACGTTGAGGCAATTTACCCTTCATCGTGTCTTCGAGGCTTTCACGAGGATCGGATGCACCCGTGATACGCATTGCCTGATATACGTACGTTCTACCACTCAAGGGATCGCGGATTGCACCACCAAGACAGGTTGCTGCGCCACCGAAGGGTTCGATTTCCGTCGGGTGGTTGTGCGTTTCATTTTTGAACATGACGAGGTATTGTTCCGTTTTGCCATCGATTTCCGCTTCGATTTGGATAGAACAAGCGTTGATTTCGTCGGAAATGTCCAAGTTGTCGAGTATTCCGTCTTTTTTAAGCTTCTTCGCCGCAATTGTAGCCAAATCCATAAGGCAAGGATATTTGTCAGGGCGAGCACCGTTCAACTCCTGATACAATTCCTCATATAAATGATATGCCTTTTCAATGGAAGGGTTTTTCGAGTTTATTTTTACGTTCTTCAACTCGGTTGCGAACGTCGTATGACGGCAATGGTCCGACCAATAGGTGTCGATTACCTTCAATTCCGTCTCCGTAGGGTTGCGTTTTTCCGTCTTAAAATAGTCGCGTACAAACGCCAAGTCCAGTACGCTCATTGCAAAGCCAACCGATTTGTGGAAAGCCGCAATTTCCTCGTCCGACATATCGATAAAGCCTGCGATATCCTCTACGGGCGCACCTTCCATCGCCACACGAACGAGGGTGGCAGGTTTTTCAAAACCTACCTCTTCACTCTCTACGGGGTTGATAATATGCTTTTTAATCGCAACGATTTGTTCGTCCGTTACACCCTTTACCATGTACACCCTTGCGCACTTGATAAGAGGGCGGGATTTACGGGTTAAAAGCTGTACGCATTGTGCCGCGCTGTCCGCACGTTGGTCGTACTGCCCCGTCAAATAGCTAACGGCGAATGCCTTGTACCCTTCGGGGATAACAAGGTCTTCCAAATATACGTTGTCAACGGGAGGCTCGGAAAACACGGTACCCAGGGATGCGTTGAGTTCCTCTTCCGTCACCCCTTCTACGTCATACCGAAGCACCAAACGCAAGTCTTCCGTTTGGATATTAAGCAGGGTTTTGATATCCGCCGCTTCCTTTCTCGCCTGCACGTTGTCTTTCTTTTCCACAAAAATACGGTAAATCATGATTCTTCGTTCCTTTTTGTCTTTTTCGTTATTTAATGGCTATTTCGCCGTACATTATTGCTTTGATATTTGCAATTTGCTCCTTCGTAACGCCGATAGAGAGCAAGAAGTTTTCTACTTTTTCTTGTAAGGTGTCCCCTTCGTAGCTTTCTAACTGCTGACGGAAGGGTATGAAATATTTCGAATATACACCTTGTTGCGAATTCCGTTCGCTGTAAAGGGAAAAGGTAGTAAATTCGTAATCCTGAATGCACTCCGTTTCCGATACACCGAGCAAGATATTCAAAAGGTAAGTAACCGTACCCGTTCTATCCGCACCACCTGTACAATGGTAATAGATGGGATAATTGTTGATATCCGAGAGCATTGCAAAGGTTTGACGATACCCCTCAGGCCCCGTAAAGGCATCGGAGTAACCGCTCAAGGTTGCGTAAACGAGGTTTGCACCCGGGATAACGCTTTCCGTCAAGCCACCCGTTTCTTGCGTACCACGGAAATCAATCTCCGTCTTTACGCCAAGCGTTTTTGCCATATAGTTTGCACCTTCGGCGGTCAAATTACTGCTGTAAACGTCCGCAGGACGGAGGGTTCCACCACGATAAATCAAGCCCTGCTTGGTCGTTTTTCCGTTTACGGTTTTATATCCGCCTACGTCACGCACGTTATGGATATCGGGTATGAGCATTACGCGAGGACCTAAATCGGTGGTCGTAAACGTACCTTCCTCCATCACCAACGACTCTCCCTTTTCATTTTGCGCTGTTACCCTTACATAATATTGTGTAGCTTTGTATAAGTTGTACAGCTCCACGAAATCCGTATCGCCATCACAATTTTCTACGATAGCATCCGAATAATCCGCCTGCGTGGCATATTCTACCTTGTAGGTAGCAACGTCTTCGCCCTCACAAGACCAACGCACTTTAATAGCTTGGTTGGGATTGTCCAACGATACCATATATTGACGGACGTTTGCCCCAGCGCCTGCTTGTAAATATTCCCAAGCTTGTTGAATATAGGGAACTGCGTCCTCTCTCGGCAAAATAAGCGTCATTTCCATTGTTGTTTCCATTGTTGATTCCTCGCTTTGTGAAGATGTGGCAAAGTTGACACACGAAGTACAGCTGGTTAACCCTACTATACAACAAAGAACCGCGAACAGTTTTTTCTTTATGCCCATTATTACTCCTTTGCAATATCTCTATATTTAATACCGATATCTTTTCTATAATACATTCCATCGAAATGGATTTTTTCAGCGTTTGCGTACACCTTTTGTCTTGCCGCCTCGATATCCTCGCCCTTGGCACAAACACCAAGCACTCTACCGCCGCTGGTCACGATTTTGCCGTCCTTCAACGCCGTACCTGCGTGGCACAAAACCACATCCTTATCCAAATTGCCAAAGGTGATTTCTTTCCCCTTTGCATACGCCTCGGGATAACCGCCGCTTGCCAAAACAAGACATACGCACGCACCCGTATCCCATTCCACGTTGATTTCGTCAAGGCGTTCGTCTACGATTGCCTCGAAGATTTCCATAAGATCAGTTTTCAACATAGGAAGGATAACCTGCGTTTCGGGATCACCAAAACGGGCGTTGTATTCGATCACCTTGTACCCGTCCTTCGTCATCATCAAGCCGAAGTACAAAACACCCTTAAAGGTTCTACCTTCCGTGTTCATCGCGTACATGGTAGGCATCATAATTTTTTCGAGCACTTCCTTCGCCGATTCCTCGCCAAAGAAGGGTGCAGGGGAAAACGTACCCATACCACCCGTATTCAAGCCTTCGTCGTTGTCAAGAGCACGCTTGTGATCACAGCTGGTGATCATAGGTACCATCGTTTTACCGTCGGTAAACGCAAGGCAGGAAACCTCGGGACCTTCCAAGAATTCTTCTACGACAACCTTATTGCCTGCCGTACCGAATTTTGCCTCCAACATCATTTCCGCCAAGCCTTGCAACGCTTCCTCACGGGTTTTACAAATCAGCACGCCTTTGCCAAGCGCAAGACCATCCGCCTTCAACACCACGGGTAAAGCGCACTGCTCTACGTATTTCACCGCCAACGCATAATCGTCAAACGTTTCGTACGCCGCCGTAGGAATGTTGTATTTTTTCATCAATTCCTTGGAAAACGCCTTGCTTGCCTCGATGATTGCCGCATTTTTACGAGGACCAAACGCACGATGGCCACGACTTTCCAGCTCGTCCACCAAGCCAAGCGCCAAGGGATCGTCGGGGGCAACCACCGTAAAATCGATGTCCTTATGGCTGTCCACCCAATCACCAACCGCCTTGATATCGCAATAGTCTACGTTGACAAGTTCGGCAAGCTCCGCAATACCTGCGTTGCCCTTCATTGCATAAATTTTGTTTACCTTGGGCGATTTTGCGAGTGCCTGAATAATCGCATGCTCTCTACCGCCGTTCCCAATCACCAAAACGTTCATCTTCCGTTCTCCATCAATCAATAAATACCCGTCTACCCTCTTTTCTCACCTTGCCTTGGCAAAGGAGCTTTACACATTCGGGCAACATTTTATGTTCCTCTTTCAAAATACGCGCTTGCAAATCCTCAGGTGTATCCGTAGGTAAAACCTCTACCGCGCGTTGCATCAGGATTGCACCGCCATCGACGTCAGCCTCTACAAAATGCACCGTTGCACCGCTCAATTTCACCCCGTACTCAATCGCCTTTTCATGCACGTGAATACCGTAATACCCCATGCCGCAGAAGGAGGGAATCAACGAAGGGTGAATGTTGATAATCGCATTCTCGAACGATTTGATAAAGTCCGCAGGAACGACCAACAGCCAGCCGGCAAGGACGATATATTCTACCCCAGCTGCCTTTAACGTATCCGCAATGCGGGTGTAAAAATCCGCCTTCGTTTCCGTCGTTTTATCAAAGCACAAGGTCTTAATGCCGTATTTTTTCGCACGGTTGATTGCACCGATTTCGGGCTTGGATGCCACCAGATATTCGATTTCACAAAATTGTTCTCGCTCGTTGGCGTCGATAATCGATTGAAAATCCGTACCGCCGCCCGATGCGAATACCGCTATCTTTTTCATTGCTATTCCTTTTTATTTTACGCAACTACACCAGCCATTCGCCGTGTGTCTTATTTCAAAATTACACCCTTCGTACCGTTTACGATCTTACCGATCACAGCAACCTCTTCGCCCGTAGCCTGCAAGGATGCCATCGCCGTCTCTACGTCCTCGGGAGCCACAACGACCATCATACCGATACCCATGTTGAAGGTGTTATAAATTTGTTCGTCCGTGATCCCTGCACGCTTTTGCATTACCTTGAATACGGGAGGTACTTCGTAGGAATTTTTGTCGATTTCCGCAGCTACGCCTTCGGGTAAAATACGAGGAACGTTTTCGATAAAGCCGCCGCCCGTGATATGTGCGATACCCTTTACCTCTACCTTTTCAATCAAGGAAAGAATGCTCTTAACATAAATACGCGTGGGCTTCAACAATACCTCCGCCGCCGACGCACCGAGTTCTTCGTCATAAGCCTCCAAAGCAGCCTTGTCGCTGTCGCCAAAGAGCTTACGAACAAGGGAATAACCGTTGGAGTGTACGCCCGTGGATTTCAAGCCGATGATTACGTCGCCTGCCGTGATATTTTTACCGTTGATAACCTTTTTCTTGTCAACGATACCAACCGCAAAGCCTGCCAAGTCGTATTCGCCATCGGGGTAGAAACCAGGCATCTCCGCCGTTTCGCCACCGATAAGGGCACAACCAGCCTGACGGCAACCGTCAGCGATACCCTTTACAACGTCAGCCTCCGCCTCGGGGTACAATCTACCGCAAGCATAGTAGTCAAGGAAGAACAAGGGCTTTGCACCTTGGCATACGATATCGTTTACACACATCGCCACGGCATCAATACCGATGGTGTCGTGTTTTTCAAGCAAGAACGCGTATTTAAGCTTCGTACCAACGCCGTCCGTACCTGCAACCAAAACGGGCTCGTCCATCTTTTCGCCTGCAATCGAGTAAAAACCGCCAAACGAACCCAAATCGCCGATTACGTTGTTGTCGTAGGTGGATTTTACGTGTTTTTTCATAAGTTCTACGGCTTTATAGCCTCTTTCAACGTCTACACCGCTATCTTTATAGGAAATTGCCATAATTTTCTTGTCTCCCTTCGTTAATTTTTATTTTCGGAAATTTTAAAATCGTATTTGTTTACACCCGTATCCTGCGGAAGGTCCGTCGGATAGTTGCCATCAAAACATGCCGAGCAGTAGCCCTTGCACTTACCCGAAATTGCAAGCTCGGAAACGTCCTTCAAGGGTAAGAAGCCTACCGAGTCCGCACCGAACAGCTTCGCCATTTCCTTCGCCGTATATTTACAAGCGACTAGCTCCGCCTTGGAGCCGATGTCCGTCCCGTAATAGCAGGGGTTTAAAAACTCGGGTGCGGAGGAACGAATGTGAATTTCTTTCGCGCCTGCGCTACGGAGCAATTGCACCACTCTCGTACAGGTCGTACCACGCACGATGGAGTCGTCCACCAAAATAACGCGCTTGCCTTTAATGGTTTCTTCCACAGGGCTTAATTTGATACGCACCTTGTCCTCACGCATATTTTGACCAGGATCAATGAACGTTCTACCTATGTACTTATTCTTGATAAGCCCCAAACCGTACGGGATACCCGATGCCTCCGCATAGCCAATCGCCGCGTCAATACCCGAATCGGGAGCGCCTATAACGACGTCCGCATCTACGGGATGCGCCTTCGCAAGCATTTCACCTGCACGCTTTCTCGCCAAATGCACCGAGCAGTTTGCAATGATCGAATCGGGACGGGCCGTGTATAAATATTCAAACACGCACAACCGTTCGTCCACCTTGCCGCAATGCTCGTTCATTACCTTAATGCCATCCTTCGTAAATACCACGATTTGACCAGGAAGCACGTCTTTTTCAAGGGTTGCGCCCACCGAGTTCAAGGCACAGCTTTCACTCGCCACAACGTATTCCCCGTCCGCGCGTTTGCCGTAGCACAAGGGGTGCATACCGTGGATATCACGCACCGCAATCATTTTCTGCGGGGACATAATCAGCAAGGAATATGCACCTTTAAGCTTTGTAATCGCCTTGGATACCGCTTCCTCAATCGAACCACTCGTGATACGTTCCTTAATAATCACCGCCGAGATGATTTCCGCATCGTTGCCCGTGTGGAAAATCGAGCCCTGCAATTCCATTTCACGCTTTAATTCTGCACCGTTAACGAGTTTCCCGTCCAAGGAAATCGCCAACCTTCCCTTGCTGTGGTTTACCACAATCGGTTCTGCATTGATACGGTCCTTCGTGTCCGCCGTACCGTAACGCACGTTACCAAGGGCGATTTGTCCAAGCCCTAACGATTGCAAAACGTTCGGGGTAATCACCTCGTTTACGAGCCCGGAATCCTTGTAAACGTGGAACACGCCGTCGTCGTTTACCACAATACCGCAGGACGCTTGTCCACGGTGCTGTAAGGAGTACAGCCCGTAATAAACGCTGGAAGCAACGTTTGCAGTTTCCGTGCCGAAAATACCAAATACTGCCATAAATCAGTCTCCTATCAATCTATACGTACAATTAAAGTAAATCCTGCAACGCCTTGTCGTCCGCGTTGATTTTATCACGCATCGCAGCCTTATACATGGCGAGCTGCGCCTCGATTTCGGGATATTTGATACCCAAAATTTGTAAAGCGAGCAAACCTGCATTTTCGCCACCGTTTACCCCCACCGTTGCTACGGGGATACCTGCTGGCATCTGCACGATAGAAAGCAAGCTGTCCAAACCACCCATCATATCCGTCTTTACGGGCAAACCGATTACGGGAAGCGTCGTCATCGCCGCAATTACACCGCCAAGGTGCGCCGCTTTGCCTGCCGCACAAATCAACACCTCGATACCACGTTCTTTTGCGGTGGAGGCGAATTCGTGCGCCTCATCGGGGGTGCGGTGTGCGGAAATAACGCGTACCTCAACCTCTACGCCAAATTTTTTCAACACGTTTACGGCAGGTTTTACCACGTCAAAATCCGATTTACTGCCCATCAAAATACCGACTTTGCTCATACTCTTTTACTCCTATTTCTCTTTTTAAAAAATCAAAATGGAGCGCAATAACCTTGCACTCCATCCATATTTACGTTTTTTGCACGGTATGAGGGCGTTTGAAAGCCGTCGCGAGCTTTGCGCGCGAAAAACAACCCAGTAGCAGCGTGTTGTACGACCTTTGCAAACGTATCATCACAAACCTCTCAATCCGTCCGTCTATACTCGCCTTGTTTTCCCCTAAACCTTACTTTTTTATTATACCAAAAGAAACGCAAAAAAGCAACACTACCAAGCAAAATTCCTCACGATTTTTGCCTTGTGAAAAATTCACAAAAATATGTGAATATTGTAACATTCATTCTTCCTTTTTGACATTATATACTATTTAAAGAAAAATTGCAATACTTTACGTGTTTTTTATTGCAAATTTCCACCCGATAAGGGTATAAATTGCCGCCCCTTGCCACAAAACCGACTCGTTGAACGCAGCCTTGGGATGGTGTAAGGGATAGGGATATCCTTCCGTCACCGATCCCGTCGACAAGCCCACCATTACGGAAGGGATTTGATGGCTGATATAGGCAAAATCTTCCGAGCCACCACTATTTTCACGCACATCCCCACCCAAGGCGTTGGTGGAAAATACATTTCCAACGCCGAAGGCATTTTTCAAGGTTTCCGCCGTAAAAAGGGATAGTTTCTCGTCGTTGCGCAAGGTTGGACAACCGCCATTGTAGGTGATTTCCGCCGTCGCTCGGAAGCCCCTTGCCACGCTTTTTGCGATTTGTTCCATACGCTTTTTTACCATTTTTCTCACGCCCTCGTCAAAGGAACGAAGCGTCCCCTTCAAGGTCACGCTGTCTGAAAGCGCGTTGTCCGTACCGTCTGACACAATCGCCCCCACCGTGAGAACCGCAGGGGTTGAGGCAGGCAATTCCCTTGCCGATATTTCCTGCAAGGCAATCACGATATGGGCGGCGACCGTCAAGGCATCTACGCCCTTCCACGGTGTAGCGCCGTGACAGCCCTTTCCTTGCACCTTGATATGGTAAAAATCCGCCGCAGGAGCGCTTATCCCCGAAGCGACTACTACCGTCCCCGAAGGCATCGGGGTTGCGGTCAGCACGTGGAGCATCACCGCCGCCGTGGGCTTTGGATCCTCTATCGCACCACCTTCTATCACGTCTTTTGCCCCTTCCAAAAGTTCCTCCGCGGGCTGAAAAAGGAGCTTTACCTTGCCATCTAATTCCTTCTCTCGGCGTTTTAACAGCTTTGCCGCCCCCAACAACATCGTGGCGTGCATATCGTGGCCACAGGCGTGCATATTACCATCCTTGCAGGCATACACCAAGCCCGTTTTTTCCTCTATCGGCAGGCCGTCCATATCCGCACGAAGTAAAATTGTTTTGCCCTTCCTACCTCCTACCGTTGCCGTCAAGCCAGAGCGACCGCATTTCTTGGGTTTATACCCGTATTCCTCTAACTTTTTCTTGATATAGGCGTAGGTTTTTTGAAGTTCAAACCCCGTCTCCGCATTTTGGTGTAAATAACGGCGGATATCCACCAATTCCTTTTGTAAATCCTTCGCTTCGTCTAAAATCCTTTCCATACGGTCAGTATGGACGATTTCACAAAAAAACAAACGCCTACCCTATGTGGATAAGCGTTTCCTTTTCTTATTTCGTGCGGTATTTTTCAAACACCCTCATGTCCGTACGCGTTGCCAAAAGAGGCGTAACGGAGATATAATCGTTGACAAGCGCAACCGTATCACGGTCCATGTCGTCAGGACATTCGTCAGGGATAGGTTCCCCATCCTGCACGTAAATATCCCCTTCACGGTGTACAAACCGATCGGAAAAATAAGGCGAGCCTTGGTAGGTCATACGGATACCCTTGGGCTGTTTGGGAATATTCACGTTGAACAAGGGACACTCATCAAACAGCTTGTTATTCATGATATAATCGTACACTTCGTCAAGGTGTTTTGCGGCATTTTCCTGATCGTCAGGGAAGGAGGAAAATGCAATGGCGGGGATGTGCATACGAGCCGCCTCGAAAATAGCCCCGACCGTACCCGAATATACGATATCCGCACCAAGGTTTACACCATAATTGATACCCGACAAAACAAGGTCAAATTTCTTACCAAGTGCCAACACGCCAAAGCGCACACAATCGGCAGGAGTAGACGACATCGAATACGCCTCTACACCTTCCACAAAAGGCACTTTTTTAATTTCTACGGGCGTGATAAAGTCAATGGCGTGACTCTTTGCGCTTTGTTCCACCTTCGGCGCAACCACGGTTACCTCGCCAAGTTTTTTTGCCCATTCTGCAAGCAGGCGTATTCCCTTATTGGATATCCCGTCGTCGTTTGCAATCAAAATCCTCATAACCAGCCCTCGTTGTTTGCTTTATATTCTTTCAACAATGCGTCCGCTTCCTTCAAAAGCGCCTTCATCTCTGCTTTAGAGTATACGGTTGCGCCTGCGGCACAAGCGTGACCGCCGCCGTGGTAGCGTTCTGCAAGCTCGCTAATCGTTACGTAGCGGGAGCGTAAGCGTACGCGAATCTCCCCATTTTCGCCCTCGATAAAGGCAATCCAAATAAGCGAGCCCTTGATACTATCCATCGAGGAAACGCACGCGCTGGCGTCTTCGTTGGAAAGCCCAAATTTCTTTTTCATGCGGTTCGTTACGTACATGGATACCACGCCGCTGTCCGAAATCTTCATTTTACGATGCACGAACGATTCGAAACGCAACGCCTCCACCTCGTCCAAATAGAGGTTAGAATAGATAAATTCCGTGTCAATCCCCTGATCGAGAATAAGCCCTGCCAAACGCATCGTGTCCCCCGATACTTCACGGTAACGGAATCTGCCAGAGTCGGTTACCATACCCGTATAAATGTAAGTAGCCGCCTCCTTCGTCATCTTCAATTCGTCTTTAAACGCCTCGTAGAACGCCGCAACCATTTCGCAGGTCGAAGAACGGTGTTCCTCAACCCATTCGTACTGACCGTAGCTTTCCACGGGAATATGGTGGTCAATCTTTACCACCTCTTTACACAAGGAATATTTTTGGTTAGAAACGCGTTTCCCCGTACCCGTGTCCAAAACGATACCGAGTGCATCGGCATATTCTTCGTCGGGCAACAAATCATCCTCACCGCCCAAGAATGCCAAGTAGTTAGAAAAATCGCTGTTTTGCAGGTAGATTTTCTTTTCAGGGTAGGTGTTTTTTAAAAGCGCGCACAAGCCCTTGGAAGAGCCGATTGCATCGCCGTCGGGACGGAAATGACGGAAGATAAAAATCTTGTTATATTCCTTAATTTTGTCCAAAATAATCTTCATATTTTCGTTCATATTATACCTCTTTGTTGAATGCGTTCAAATCTTCCAAAAGCGCCATCGCTTCCGCCCTATCCTTGACCGATGCACCGCAAGCCTTTGCGTGACCGCCGCCACCGTATTTTACCGCAACGGGCTGTACCGTGTGCTTGCTGGAACGAATTTCCACCAACACCTTATCCTCGGTTTCGGTGAAGTTTACCCAAATATCCACCCCACGGATGTCCGCCATCGTATTGACCATACCACGAGAAATGGTAAAGACGTCGGCGTTGTAGCTGTCAAATTCTTCCTTCGTGGTGTAAATGTACGCCACGCGGTAAGGGGTAAATTGCACCTTCAAAACGAATTGTGCACGCAATCTTACCGACGAAAAATCATCCGCATAAAGCTGGGAGTAGATATCGTTGGCGTCAAAATCCTGCTCTTTCAAGGCAGCAGCCAAACGGAAGGTGTTTGCAGTCGTCGAATCGTAACGGAATCGGCCAGAATCTGTCACCATACCCGTAAACAACGCCTTTGCCGATACGGGGGAGAGCTTTAACCCACATGCCAAAGCGAACTCCGTCACCAACCCACAGCAACTTTCGTAAGAGGTATCCACCACCTCTTCATCCGCAATTTTCTCGCTGAAAATATGGTGGTCAAAACGCACCGTCGCCGCCGCCGTTTTGTAACGGTCGTCACTAATCAACCAAGCGGAGCCGCAATCGAGAATAATCGCCAACGCCCCCTCGTAAAAGCCGTCCTCTACCTCGTCCATCGTCGAGCCGTCCATAAACGAGTAACGCTTTGCGTCATCCCCCACCGCATAAACCTGCTTTTCGGGGAAGTTTTCACGCAAAATCGCCTTCATGCCGATTTGACTGCCCATAGCATCCCCATCGGGGTTGGAGTGTCTGTGGATTACGATTTTGTCGTATTCCTTTACCTTTTGTAAAATTTGTTCAAACATATATATCTCTCTTTTTATTTAATCAAAGTATCCGCGGTATTTTAAACCGTGGGAAGCGGAGGGAAACAAAAACTCGTACAATTCGATAAAATAATCGTCCGTCATACTCGCGATATAGTCCACAACCAACTGGTTGGCCTCCGCCTTGGCATACGCGTCCGCGTGCGAATCCCCCCACAACCTTTCCACCTGCGCGATATGGTGCGTGAAGATAGGCGAACTCTTTACGCCGTTTTTCACGTCGGAAAGGAGCTGTCCGTATACCTCCGACATCATCCCTTCAACCAAACCGCTTAACCCCGTATGGCTCGTTGCTCGGTTGTACATCTTGTCGTAGTTTTCCGCCTTTGCGCTGCGAAGGGCCGCAAAATGTGCGTCGTCCAGCTTTATATACGGCTTACCATAGCTGTTTTCGATTACGTTCACAATCAGGTTGTTGACAATCTCCGCATTGACAGTGCCGAGCAATGAAGGCTCGAAGTCCTGCTTTGTTGCCGCTTCCGCCAAAATTGCGTCCTGCCTATCCTTACCAAGATATGCAATGATATCGGAAAGACGTACCACCGCACCTTCCAAGGTCGAGGGCATAATTTTATCCGCATACCGCTTGTCCAAGG
>JAZRFV010000004.1:0-29170 GCA_045643825.1 Candidatus Scatosoma sp. | reverse complement strand
AATTCTTAAAAATCTTGATAATAAGTATTTAAAAACAGTTGAAATTTTTAAAACAATTTGCTATACTACTATGGAGAGGCAAAATGAGGCACGAGAATTGTCGAAACAATGCGATGCGATTTTGGTGATCGGAGGCTTAAATAGCAGCAACACAAATAAGCTTTACGACATCTGCGCAGAGAATTGTCCAAACGTTTTTCGTTTGTCGAATGCTGCCGAACTCGAATATAAAACAATCAAAAAATTTAAGAAGGTAGGTATTGTTATGGGTGCAAGCACCCCTAACGCGCAAACTCAGGAGGTTCTATTAAAGATGGAAATGGAAACAGAAGCAAAAGCAACGATGGCTGAAGTTGTTGCAAACATGGACAGTCAACAGAAGTTCAAGAAAGGACAGTTGATTACGGCTACGATTTCGTCGGCTGACGATTCGGGTGTAGCAGTATTGCTCCCCCTTGCAAAGAAGGAAGTTATCCTTGACAAGGACGAAGTGGACTGCGAAGTATACAACAAAGACGAATTCAACGCAAAGCTTGGCGAAGAAATCGAATTGATGGTTGTTGCAATCAATCCCGTTAAGCTTTCCCAAAAGCAGATCAAGAAGATCAAAGAAGAAGAAGCTATGATCGCTGACATTCAAGCTGGTAAAGAATTTGAAGTTGTATGTACCGGTTTCAATAAGGGTGGTCTTACGTCCGAACTCGGTTCTTACACCGTATTCGTACCCGCTCGTGAAATCCGTATGGGCTACGTAAAAGAACTTGACAAATACGTAGGTAAAAAGCTCCGCTTGAAGCTTATCGAAGTTAAGACGGAAAGAAGAAAAGAAATCATTGCATCTCAACGCGCTATTATCGAAGAAGAAAAGGCTGCAAGAGACGCTGCTAAAGCTGCTAAAGAAACCGAATTCTTCTCCTCGATTCACGTTGACGACGTTGTTGAAGGTAAAGTTGAAAGAGTGACCTCTTTCGGCGCATTCGTATCCGTAAACGGTTTCGATTGCCTTGCTCACATTTCCGACCTTTCCTGGACGGGTGTTAAAGCTGTTACCGACGTCCTTGAAATTGGTCAGAAATACGAATTCAAAGTACTTAAGATTGACGAAGAATCCAAGAAGGTTTCCATCGGTTACAAGCAGTTGCAGGCTCAACCTTGGGATCTCGCTGCTGAAAAGTATGCTGAAGGTGACGTTATCCACGGTAAAGTTGTAAGAATCGTACCCTTCGGTGCATTCGTTGAAGTAGAAAAAGGTATCGATGGTTTGGTACACGTTTCCCAAATCTCTCACGAATTCCTTGAAAATCCTACGACGGCTCTTACCATCGGTCAAGAAATCGACGCAAAGATTATGAAGCTTGATTGCGCTGAAAAGAAGATGACGCTTTCGATTAAAGCGCTTGAACCCAAGCCTGAAAACGTTGAAAGAAAGCCTCGCGCAGCAAAAGCTGAAGAGGAAGAAGGCAAGGAAAAAGCTCCTAGAAAGCCTAGAGCTCCTAAGCCCGTTGATGAAGTTACCGAATGGAACGAAGGCGGTATGGGTGGTATTTCCATCGCAGATCTTTTGAATAAGAACTCCTGATTGTTTTAGTCGAAAATACTTTATATAAAAATAAGAAATTGCTCTTAATGTTGATTAAGGGCAATTTTTTTTGTGTATAAATAAACGATACCAATTTTCAAAAGGAGTTTTGATATGGAAAAGAAGGGAAAAATTAAGATTTCAAGCGAAAATATGATGCCTATTATTAAAAAGTGGCTCTATTCGGACAAGGATATCTTTTTACGTGAAATTGTTGCAAACGGTGTAGACGCTATCACCAAGCATAAGAAGTTGGTGGATATGGGCGAAGCAACGAAAGAAGAAGGCTCTTATACGATTAAAGTATTTACCGATGAAAAAGCAAAGACTTTAACGGTGGAAGATAACGGGCTTGGCATGACGGCTGAAGAGGTTGAAAAATATATCACTCAAATTGCCTTTTCTGGCGCTGCGGATTTCCTTGATAAATATGAAAACGCATCGGGTGATGGTATTATCGGACATTTTGGCTTGGGGTTCTATTCCGCATATATGGTATCAGAACGCGTAGAAATTTTTACCAAAAGCTACAAGAATGAATCTGCGGTAAAATGGGTATCCGACGGTAATTCAACCTATAAGATTTCGGCAAATGACAAGGAATCGCGCGGGACAAAGATTGTGATGCATATTGCGGAAGGCGAAGAGGATTTCTTGAAGGAATACCGCATCCGTGAGCTTTTGCGTAAATATTGCTCGTTTATGCCCGTTGATATCTATTTAAATCCCAAGGGGGATGAGAATGATAAACCTATCAATAATACGAAGCCGCTTTATTTAAAGGACCCCAAGGAATGCACGGACGAGGAATATAAGGCGTTTTATCGTGAAAGCTTTATGGACTTTAACGAGCCACTCTTCTGGATTCACTTGAATATGGATTATCCGTTTAATTTAAAGGGTATTTTGTATTTCCCCCAAGTAAAAAAACAACAAGTACAGCTTGAAAAAGGTCAAGTTAAGCTCTATTGCAACCAGGTCTTTATTGCAGATAATATTAAGGAAGTAATCCCCGAGTTTTTGATGCTGTTGAATGGCGTAATTGACTGCCCTGATATCCCCTTAAACGTTTCGAGAAGTTTCTTGCAAAACGATAAGCAGGTGCAAAAAATTTCCAAGCATATCACCAAGAAGGTTGCGGATAAACTGACCTCGTTGTTTAACACCGATCGTGAACATTATGAAAATTGTTGGAAGGATATTGCTACCTTTATTAAGTTTGGCTGTATTAAAGACAATGATTTTTATGATAAGGTGCAAAAAATTCTCATTTTTAAGAACTTAAATGGGGAATATAAGCCCGTAAATGATTACCTCGGTGAGGAAATCACGGAAGAAGCTGCGAAAAATGGCGAGCAAACGAAAGCGATTTATTACGTTTCTGATGAAATTCAGCAAGCCCAATATATATCCATGTTTAAAGATGCTGGGGTAGAGGCGGTGTTGTGCGATACGCTCATCGATCCTCACTTTATCAGCTATATCGAATATAAAAACCCTCAAAAATGCCGTTTTGTGCGTATAGACGCCGACGTTGATGGTGCTTTAAAAGGCGGAACGGTTGAGGAGAATGAGTTTAAGGACTTGATTGATGTCTTTAAGGGTAAGTTGAAAAACGGTGAAATTCAAGTAAAAGTAGAGCGTTTTAAGAGTGGTAAAATGCCTGCAATTGTAAACGTGGAAGAGTTTATGCGTAGAATGTCGGAAATGGGCGGTATGTACGGTATGGACGAAACGGATCCTATGAAGCATGCCTCGTTAATTCTTAACGCAACGAATCCGGTTATTGCAGGATTTATGACGCAAACCGAAGAAAAACAGGCGCTGATAGCAAATCAGATCTATTATTTGGCGATGCTTTCCTATAAGAAGCTTTCTCCTGAAGAATTAGCGGACTTTATGGAAAAGAGTGGCGAATTGCTTTTCGACTACTGCAAATAAAATTGTAAAATAGAAAAGGCTTTCCGAAAGGAAAGCCTTTTTCTTTGGTCTATATAGACAAGCCGTTGCATAGAATATATCAAATGTTAAGTTTTCTTCCTCAAAGGTTACAAAATGCGTTAAATAGAGTCAATTTAAGCTACTTATACGAGATACGATTGCGCGCAAATCAACCGATTTTGGTGAATTATCGTGGGAAGTATCAATATATTTCCACTTCAGGTATAACAAATCGAAGAGCTGATGCATTGAATTGTACGGATAATGAGGTAGAGGAATGTGTATATCGGGCAGGGAATTATTCCGTTTATTCGGTAGAAGAGCAAATCAAACAAGGCTTTTTGACGGCAAAAGGAGGGGTGCGTATTGGTTTGGCGGGAGAATACGTATTTGATAGCG
Source organism: Candidatus Scatosoma sp. (assembly GCA_045643825.1). Taxonomy (GTDB): domain Bacteria; phylum Bacillota; class Clostridia; order Christensenellales; family Borkfalkiaceae; genus Scatosoma. Next base: position 25,251 of record JAZRFV010000004.1, on the reverse strand, counting down.
GTAAACCGTTGGCAATACGACATTTTAGCTCTCTATGTATCCGGATTCCGCATGAAATCTATGGGAGTGCAAAGGAAATTTATGATAGATGTATGTCTGGCAGAATACGAAACCTATTAATTGCTTCGCCGCCAGGGTTTGGCAAAACGACTATTTTGCGTGATTTGGGGCGAATTATAGGGGAAAAAACAAGAATGAATATATTAATTTGCGATGAACGAGGGGAAATATCCATGGGAAACGTTGGGGAAAGCTGTGACGTTATAAAGTACGCGGATAAAACAACGGTTTTTGAGGTGGGGATTCGAGCTTTACGTCCCGATCTTATTATTACGGACGAGCTTTCAGCAAAGGATTGTTTTGCATTAGAAAGGGCAATATGTTCGGGCGTACGTGTGGTTGCAACTGCGCATTTTTCGGATATTTCCTATATTAAGTCGCCATTTATTGATATTTTTGAGCTGTTTGCAATTCTCGATGATTGCGAAATAGGCAAGGTTAAAGGCATATACGATCAAAAGGGAGAGGTTATCGGGTAGGGTGTTGAAAATATTCTTTGGGGTGCTTATCGTGGCGACTTTTACCTTGTCTGGTTATTTATTTGCTCGAAAATATCGCGTAAGAAGACGTTTTTTTGGGCAGTTAAGGAGTTTTAACGAGCAATTTATCCATGAAGTTACTTATTATCGTCGCCCGATTAAAGAGCTTTTAGCCAACAGTCCCTACGATGGAGAATTTCAAAGGTTGATAGAAGAATATTTGCTAGGGCTTGGTTTGCAAAATCGTCAAACTCTTGATTTAGCTACCTATACATTTTTGATGGAAAATGAAAAGTCTGACGTATCTGATTATTTTATGACACTCGGTAAAGGTGACAGTTCCTCGCAAAAATGTTATTTTTTATCCATGCAAGAACGTTTAAAAAAATATGAAACGGAGGCAATCTTGCAAGGTAAAAGATATGAAAATTTATACGTGGAACTTGGATTTTTATGCGGTTTATTCATATTAATATTGATAATTTAAGCAAGGTATTATGATATGGAGATAGGTATTTTATTCAAAATGGCGGCAGTCGGTATGATTATTACGGTGATTTGCCAAATTTTAAAGAAGTCTGACCGTGACGACATTGCGACGCTTGTCAGTATAGTAGGGCTTGTAATTGTGCTATTCGTCGTTGTTGGAATGGTGGGTGATTTATTTGAAGAAATTCAACGAGTTTTTGATTTCTAATATTTTACTATGTTAGACATAAACACGGTGGCGAATGTAAAGGAGATATGCAAAGTGTCGGATATTTTAAAGGTGATAGGCGTTGCTTTTATAACGTCTATTACGGCAGTAATTTTAAAAGGGACAAAGCCAGAATTGTCTTTTGCTGTAACAGTTGTAGGGATTATTGTCATTTTGACGTTCGTGGTAGATATGCTACGTGGGACGATGTCGGTATTTACGACAATTTCACAAATTGCAGGCATTGAAAATGGACTTTTAAAAATGCTTTTAAAGATTGTTGGCGTAGGGTATATAACGGAATTTGGTGCGGGAATTTTAAATGATTTTGGCAGTAGTTCCATTGCGGACAAGGTTACTTTGGCGGGGAAAATAACGATTGTCTTGTTGTCGATGCCGATCATTGAAAGCCTGTTAGCGCTGATGAGTAGTTTCTTACAGTTGGTGTAAAATGAAAGGAAAAACGATTCTTTTTCTTTTTATAAATTTATGCATAATATTTATGGGGTTATTTTGTGGCATAAACACTTGTCTTGCTTGCGCGGAAACGCAAGAGGATGCTAAAGAGGCCTTAAATGAGACGATTGAAGAACAAATTGCGGTTTTGGACCTCGAGGGGTTGCAAGAATATGTAGATTCTTTGGGTAGCTTCTCCAATAAAAGCGTAGCAGAACGATTAATCGAGTATATAAAAAGCGGTACAATTGACTATGAAGGAAGTTGGAAGCAGGTAAAAACTGTTTTATTTGCAAAAATCATAGAAATTTTGCCCGCCTTTGCATGTATAGGCGCGATAACCTTGCTTTCGGGAATGCTCTCAACCTTAAACAGCTCTTCCAACACAAAAACTGCCGCGAATATGATCTTTTTAATCACTTATGCCGCTGCCTTAATTCCATTATTTGTTATCCTGACCGAGTGCTTTGAGACCTCGATGGAATGCGTTTCCTCTATGCGGATACAAATGCAGTTAATTTTCCCTTTAATGTTAACGCTGATGTCGGCGAGTGGTGGAAATTTAACGGCGGCAGTATGCCGACCTGCGGTAGGCTTTTTTGCAACGAATATCGTATCGGTAATTTACGCTGTGGTGTTTCCGATTACAATCATAATTATCGTTTTATCCATAGTTTCAAACATGACGAAAGAACTAAAAATAGGGAAATTTACCGCTTTTTTCAAGAGTATAAATAAATGGCTGATAGGTATTTGCGTCTCTGCCTTTGGTATATTTTTTACCCTTCAAGGGATAACGGCGGCGAATTATGATGGGATTGTGCGTCGTACGGCGAAATATGCCATAGGGAATGGCGTACCAATTGTCGGCGGTTTTCTTTCGGGTGGGTTTGACTTGGCTGTTGCAGGTAGTGTTTTAATTAAGAATTCCTTGGGAAATATGAGCATTTTCCTGATGTTAGCGGTCATTTTTGAGCCGATTGTTTTGCTTATTTCCGTGAATTTACTCTTAAAGCTAACGGCGGCGATTACGCAACCGTTTGGAGACGGAAGAATCTCTGATTGCTTGGAGGAAACCGCAGGAAATTTACAGTATTGCATGGCAGGGATTTTATTTACGGCATTTTTGTATTTTTTAACGATTATGTTGATGGTATGCGTATCGGAGGCATTGTTTTGAAGGGGTATTTACTATCGATTGCCGGGGTGGTTTTGCTGTCGGCGATTCTCACAGCAATACTTCCAGACGGAAAGACGTCTGTTTTGATAAAATCGGTGATGAGGATGGCGTGTATTTTAGCAATTATATCCCCAATTTTATCCTTTTTAAATCAAGTGGGCAGTGTAGACGGGATCTTTGAAAATTCGTACTCCTTTTTTACGCAAGCAGGAATAGATACGGAGGAAACATTCATACATTACCATAGTGAAATGAGGGTTAGTGAAGCGGAAAAGGGGTTACAGCAAGAGCTTTTAGCGCGTTTTTCCGTGGAGACACAGGTGGAAATTGAGTGGGCGCTTCAATCAGAGACTATACCAGGAAATAATGATATGGAAATTATTAAAATTACGCAAATATATGTAAGAATGTTGGAATATAAGGAGGCCGTTGCGAGGGAAATGTGGGAATATTTAACAAAAAACTATTGTAGCGAGGTGTTGATTGAATAAAAGGGAAAGGCGGTTTGACACCATTTTAAAGAGGTTTGACGGCAAAATAAGAGATGTGGCGTTGCTTATTCTTTTTGGGTTTCTCATTGTTTGTGGCGGTTGGTTAATATTTCACGCTGATGATGAGGAAAATACGGCGTTGGAATACATTACGGATACGGAAATGAAGGTTTTACGACTATTAGAAGAAATGGACGGGGTTGGCGAAGCGAACGTTATCGTTTACGAGGGAAACGGGGGCGTGGAGAGTGTTGTGGTGGTGTGCGAAGGCGCAAGGGATTTACAAGTTGTGATGAATGTGCAGGAAGCAGTAGCAAGTGCATTGGGTACGGATAAAAAATCGGTAAAAATCTATTTAAAACAAGAATAAAGGAGAGAAAAATATGTCAAACAAGAAGAAAATTATTTTAATGGGCTCGTTGGTATTGTTGCTTGCCGTAACGGCAGTTTTTAACTTTGTGTTCGCAACCTCAAATGCTGTGTCTTCGGCGGACGATGGTGTTACGACTGCGAACTATTTCACCACTTATCGTGCGGAAAGAACGACGACGAGAAATGAGGAAATCATACAGCTCGACAGTGTGCTTGCGCTCTATGAAGCAGGGGAAGAAAAGTATGAGGAAGCGACGGAGATGAAAATGGAAATCGTTGCGGCGATGGAAAAGGAGCTCGTTCTTGAAACGATGGTAAAATCCCTTGGATTTTCCGACGCGGTAGTGGCTGTTTCTACGGATTCGGACAACGTGAACGTCTTCATTAATTCGGCGGAATTAAACTATGATACGGCGCTTTCCATTTACAGTATGATGAAAAATGAAACGGGGATTGTGGCAGGAAACGTAATTATTATGCCCGTTTATGCAGAAAGCTGAAAAAAAGCGAAAGAAAATATCGCAAAACAGTAGAAAAATCCGAAAAGATATGTTATAATGGATACGACATATTATAAGGAGAGCTTTTCGAATGTCAAACTTTAAGTTAACGTCAAATGAAAAAGAAAAAGGAAAGGTCGTTTATAACGTTGGTATTCTTCGTAATATCGTTATGTTGGCTGTTGAAGAAGTAGAGGGCACCGTCACTACCGAAAAGAGTAAGAAGAATGGTATTTCCCTTTACATTGAAAAGGACGGCGTCTACGTAGATGTTTCGGTTGCGGTACAGTATGGTTATAACGTACCGGAGCTTGCCTACCGCATTCAGCAAACGGTAAAACAAAGCGTTGAAAATATGACGCATTTCAAGGTTGCGGAGGTAGACGTTCACGTTTTGGACGTGGTATTTGGCGAACCCATTCCTATGGAAAAAGAGCCTGAAGAACAAGAAGAAGAGGAAGAAAACTCCTAAATATAAAACGAAACCCTTCCATTGGGAAGGGCTTTCGTCGTTATTTGGATTAATAAAATATACGGAGATTTGAAGAAGTATGAGAAATGCGGCAAGAGAAGCGGCGCTTAATATTATTTTTGCGCGCCAATTTAACACGGATAATATGGATGCATTGAAGAAGAAGATTTACAAGCAATTTGCCTTGGAAGAGGACGATTTGCTTTTTTCCGCGGATTTGGTTGCAACGGTTGAGGAACATTATGACGAGCTCCTTTCGGGAATTGAGAGTGCATGCCACCATTATAGAGCGGATCGTATTAACCCGATGGATAAAACGATTTTGCTGATTGCAATGGCGGAAATTAAGTATTTCGACGATATTCCACCCGTTGTATCCGTTTCGGAAGCGGCTGGTCTTGCGAGAAAGTATTCCACGGATACCAGTGCGGACTTTGTAAACGGCGTTTTGGCTGGTGTAATCAACAAGTAAGCCTATGAAAGTAATAGATGGAAAAGCGGTTGCTTCGAGGTTAAGGGCGGAGTTGAAGGAAAAAATTTCCAACTGTGAAATTGCGCCGGGTTTGGCGGTAATTATCGTAGGAGAAGATCCTGCTTCGCAGGTATATGTTCGCAATAAAATCAAAGCGTGTGCGGAGTTGGGGATTCGTTCCTACTCGTATGAATTGCATAAGGAGTCCTCGCAGTCCGAATTAGAAACCTTGTTGGATAAGTTGGCTTTCGATGAGCAGGTGGACGGGATTTTATTACAGCTGCCACTTCCTGAACATTTGAATGCCGAGTCCGCATCGAAACATATTCCCTTTGAAAAGGATGTCGATGGTTTTTCGGCGCAAAATTTAGGACTTTTGATGCAAAATAAGGCGGACGTTGTCGCTTGTACCCCGTTGGGTGTAATGAAACTCTTGGAAAATGAAGGTATCGAGCTTTCGGGAAAGAATGCGGTCGTTTTGGGCAGAAGTGAAACGGTAGGGAAACCTATGGCAATGCTTTTGCTGAATGCCAATGCTACGGTAACGGTTTGCCACAGCAAGACGAAGAATGTAAAAGCGATTTGTAAGGAAGCGGATATTCTTATTTCGGCGGTTGGTAAAGTAAAATTTGTCACCGAAGATATGGTAAAGGACGGCGCCGTAGTAATTGACGTGGGGATCAACCGTGATGAAAACGGTAAATTATGTGGCGACGTGGATTTTGAGGCAGTCAAAGAAAAAGTCTCATATATTACCCCCGTACCTGGTGGCGTGGGCCCGATGACGATTACGATGTTAATGTACAATACATACGCAAGGTTTAAGGCGAATAAGGAGTGAGGTTGTGTTCGATTATCACCTTCAATACGAGAAATATCTCGAAAAATTTGAAAATTACGCTTTAAAGTATATGGAGAAAATACATACTCGACCGCAGGTTTTAGGGGAGAGTATGCGATACAGCTTATTGAGCGGTGGGAAGCGTATTCGCCCTGTGCTAGCGTTGGCTTGTGCTGACGTCTTGGGGGTTGCGGATGAAGACGTACTTCCGTTTGCGCTTGCCCTGGAAATGATTCATACCTATTCGCTGATTCACGATGATTTACCTGCGATGGACAACGATGATTTCCGTCGTGGTAAGCCTACGAGCCACAAGGCGTTTGGGGAGGCAAATGCGATTTTAGCGGGAGACGCGTTACTCAACGAAAGCTACGCGATTTGTTTAAAGGAATGCTTAAAAGGTGAAAAGTATACCGTTGCCGCGAGCTTTCTCAATGAATGTGCAGGCATTCGTGGGATGATTGTCGGGCAAACGGCGGATATTTACTTTTCTGAACAATCGCAGGAGATTTCCGAGGAAGATTTGTTCTATATATACGAGCATAAGACAGGTAAATTGATTTTAGCGCCTATTTCCCTAGTTAGCATTTTAGCTGGTAGTAAATATTACGTAGAATTTGAGCGTTTTGGTAAAATGCTTGGACGACTTTTCCAAATGACGGATGATATTTTAGACGTTACGGGTGATTTTGATGCATTAGGTAAAAACGTTGGAAAGGATGCAGGGAAAAACAAACTGACCTGCATTCGCGTCTATGGGTTGGACGGCGCAAGGTTGCGCGCGGATATGTGTGCGCGCGACTGTCACACGGTTTTGGAAGGAATAGAAGGGGATACGACCTTTTTACATGCGCTTGTCGATTCCGTGTTGAATAGAAAAAATTAAGCGAGGCAGGAACTCGGGATGTTAGAAAAATTGACACCTGAACAAATAAAAAAGTGTACAAAGAGTGAATTAAACGTACTTTGTGACGAAATAAGAACGATTATCCACGATACGGTTATGAAATGTGGTGGGCATTTGGCATCAAATCTTGGTTCGGTTGAATCGACGGTGGCAATGTTTTACGTGTTTGATTTTCCGCAGGATAAGGTCGTTTTTGATGTGGGACATCAATGCTATCCGTATAAATTGTTGACGGGTAGATTGGATAGATTTTCCACTCTTCGTCAACCGGGCGGTATTTCAGGTTTCCCGAAGCGTACGGAGAGCGTTTACGATTGCTACGATACGGGGCACGCTGGTACGTCCGTTTCCGCGGCAATAGGTTTGGCAAAAGCCCGTGATTTGCAAGGTGAAAGGCACAACGTAATCGCTTATATTGGCGATGGTTCCTTTAATAACGGCTTAATTTATGAGGCTTTAAGCAGTTTAAAGATATTAAACACCAACGTGTTAATCGTTTTAAATGATAACGGTATGTCTATATCGCCAACGGTAGGTGGTATGTATGACATACTATCACAAATCAAGGAAAACGGCAATGCGGAAAATGTAAAGCTTTTAGAAAGCTTTGGTTTGACCTATATTGGCGTAAAAAACGGCAATGATCTAGAAGAGATGATCGATGCAATCTCCGAGGCGAAGGACAAGCTGGATAAAACCCCCGTTTTGTTGCATATTGTGACGAAGAAAGGGAAGGGGTACGAATTTAGCGAAGAACACCCCACGGATACGCACGGTGTACCGCCTATGGCTGCGGCTACGCAAAAGGAATATTCCGAAATATTAGGCGAAACGCTTTGTACTCTTGCGGAAAAGGATGAAAAAATCACCGTTGTGTCAGCGGCCATGAAAGAAGCTCTGGGATTGAGTGATTTCTTTAAAAATTACCCTGAAAGAGCATTTGACGTAGGAATTTGCGAAGAAAATGCCTCCGTTTTGTGTGCGGCAATGGCTGCAGGCGGATTAAAACCTTATTACGCAATCTATTCTACCTTTTTACAGCGTGCTTTTGACGAAATTATTCATGACGTTTGCGCGCAGGATATGGCGGTTACCTTCTGCATTGATAGGGCTGGCATTTCGGGGCCTGATGGTGAAACACACCAAGGCGTTTTTGACCTTTCCTACTTGTCCTTGATTCCTAATTTAGCGATTGCATCTCCGAAGGATACAGAAGAATTGCGTTCAATGTTGAATTTTAGCGCAACTTATCCGCACCCCTTGGCAATTCGTTACCCACGTGCTGGACAGGTCGTATTTGAAGGAAAAACGACGCCTATCGAACTTGGAAAGTGGGAATATTTGCATCAAGTTAAAGAAACTCCAGCAAAGATAACGGTGTTGGCTACGGGCGAACGTTGTTTGATTCTTGCAATGGAGATTTTACAAAAAGTGCAGGCGCAAGGCTTGGATTTTGACGTTGTAAACGCACGCTTTGTTAAGCCTTTGGATGAAGCGCTTTTAAAAGGCTTGCACAGTAATTATGTTGTTACTTTGGAGGATAACGTACAATTGGGTGGCTTTGGCTCGATGGTGTGCTCCAAATTGAATGAAATCCGTGGCGATATCAAGGTAAAAACCTTTGCTTACCGCGACGAGTTTATACAGCAGGGTACGGTTACGGGCCTACAAAGGGAATACGGCGTAAATAGTGCAGATATCGAAGACTATATTAAGAGTGTACTCATATGAGGGCGGATAAATATTTTGCGGAACGATTTGGCTCAAGGACGAAATCCGCGGAAGCGTTAGATCGTGGTTTGGTGCTTTTGAATGGCAAACCGATAAAACCCAAGACCGAGGTAAAGGAAACGGATATCTTTACCTTTGTGGAAGCGGAGGAGGTATTCGTCTCCAATGGCGGTTATAAGCTGGACAGGGCATTAAAAACCTTCCATTTTGACTGTAAGGATAAGGTTTTTGCTGATATTGGTGCGAGTACGGGCGGATTCACCGACTGTTTGCTGCAAAACGGTGCAAAGCGTGTGTATACCATTGACGTCGGTGAAAGCTTACTGCATGAGCGTTTACTGGGTGACCCTCGTATCGTACAAATGGAAAATACCAACGCTCGTTATTTACAAAAAGGCGATTTCTTTGATGAAATTGAAGGGGTTGTAACGGACGTCAGCTTTATTTCCTTGCGCTTGATTTTTCCTGTAATTAAGGAAATTTTAAAGGAAGGCGGTAGCGCAATCGTACTGATTAAACCGCAGTTTGAATGTGAGAATAAGCATATTGGAAAAAGCGGTATCGTTTCACCTTCTGCGCACGGCTTAATCGTAGAGAAGGTGCTTGGGTATTTAACGGAAAGAGGTTTATACCCTTACGGAATCGTAAATGCGCCTATTCGCAAGGGGAAAAATATCGAGTATGTACTGTATTGCAAACCTACATACGCGGGTGCAATGTCGGTGGCGCAAGTCGTACAAGAGGTGAAAGATCTTGTAAAGCGTAACTCATTAGGAGAATTACAATAAACCAAAGAGAGAACAACCATGAAAATCGGTGTGCTTGGAAAAATTACAAAGATTGGTACGGACGAGGTGGTGCAGGAATTGCTCGTCGGATTGAGGGCATTAGGGCATGAAACTGTGCGCTTTTCCTCGCATAGAGATATTGACGGCGTGGACGTTGTAATCGTGCTGGGCGGCGATGGAGCAATTTTACATGCGGCCGTCCCTGCGGCACAAAAGGGCGTTAAGATTATCGGCGTTAATTTTGGCAATCTCGGATTTTTAACCGAGTATGAAAAGGATGAGCGCGAACGTGTTAAGGATTTGATTGCAGCCTTGGAGGCAGGGCTTTGCCAAATTGTTAAACGCAGCCTTTTGCAAATTACCATTGGTGACAAATGCTTCTATGCGTTGAATGAGGTTGCAATTCAGCGTGATAATAGTTTGATTTCTGCGGCAGCAACGCAAATTTTGACGGTGGAAGTGAATGCGGCGGAAGGTACGGACGAAATTTCAGGCGATGGCTTGTTGGTGTGTACGCCAACGGGTTCTACTGCATATTCCTTGTCGGCGGGTGGGGCGATACTTACCCCAGAGGTGCCCGTATTTATGATGACGCCGATTTGCGCTTTTTCGTTGCGCGCGAGACCGATTGTTTTTGCGGATACAAACGAATTTACCATTCGTATAAAGAAGGGGAAATCGATTATCTTGTCCGACGGCAGAGTGATTGCCGCATTGCCTGAAAATGGTGAAATTCACATTAAAAAAGCGCCGTTTACGGCGGATTTCCCCGTGAAAGACGGTTCAGACTTCTTTGCAAGGGTTAGAAATAAATTAGGTTAAGGATTGTATTATGTTAAGAAATGCTCGGCATGCAAAAATTTTAGAAATTATTACGGATAAAGAAATTGAAACCCAAGAAGAGCTTTGCGCGGAGTTAAATGCCTTGAATTACGTCGTAACACAGGCAACGATTTCGCGTGATATTCGTGATTTACGACTTTTCAAGGTCGCAGGGACGAAAAAAAAGTATCGTTACACCTACATAAGCGAGGACGAATGCGAGATTTCGCCCAAAATGAAGAGTCTTTTCCGTGATTGCGTGCTTTCCGTGACATACGCACAAAACCTTGTAGTTGTCAAAACCTTAACGGGGAATGGTGCGAATGCAGGTACGGTAGTTGATAAAATGAATTATCAAGAGGTTATCGGCTCTGTTGCGGGCGACGATACTTTATTGGTTGTGTGCAAGGATACGGATGCTGCTTCTACGGTGGTGGAAAAAATAAAAGCCTTTATGGGTTGATTTTAGGTGAATACGTACTATGTTGACGAAGCTTTTAATTAAAAACGTAGCATTAATAGAACGGGCGGAGATTGAGTTTAAGGAAGGTTTGAACGTGCTTTCAGGTGAAACGGGCGCGGGAAAATCGGTTATACTTGAGTCCGTCAATTTTGTGCTGGGTGCAAAGGCAGATCGTTCGATGATTCGTTATGGCGAGACTGAATGCATGGTTAAAGCGGAGTTTGTAGTGCCTGAAACCTCCAAGGCAATTGCTTCATTGCGCGAGATGGATATTGATACGGATGGTGAAATTATCATTTCTCGTAAATTTACCGAAGCTGGGAAGAATACCATTAAAATTAACGGAAATACGGTAACGGCCACGATGTTGCGTAGCGTTACGGACACCTTGGTAGATGTACACGGCCAAAGTGAACACTTTTTCCTTTTAAAAGAAAGCAATCAATTAAAAACCCTCGATAATGTGGTGGGTAAAGCGTTAAGTCCTTTAAAAGAAGAGCTGTCCGCCTTATTAAAGCAAAAAAAGCAATGCAACGAGCAAATCGCAATGCTTGGTGGAGACGAGCAAGAACGTAGCCGTCGTTTGGATATACTTGCCTTTCAAATTGAAGAGCTGGAAAATGCGGATTTGAAGGAAGGCGAGGAAGAAGAATTACTTGTAAAACGCAATAAAATTGTCAATATGGAAAAGATTATCGCAGCTTTGCGTGAAGCAATGCAATCGTTGTCGGGTGATTGCGGTGTTTTAGATGGGTTACGTTATGCCAGCCGTTCCATGTTGGGGATCGCCCGTATCGACGAATCGTATGCGTCGATTTGCGATAAAATCGAATATGTCGCAAGTGAGGCTGAAGATGTATCGGAAACCTTGTCGGATATGGCGGAAAGTCTTGACTTTGATGAAAACGAGGCGGAAGAAACGGAAGCACGCTTGGATTTAATTCGCGGTTTAAAACGTAAATACGGCGCAAATTTTGAGGAAATATCCACTTATTTTGAGAAAGCTCGTGCGGAATACGAATTATTATCCGACTGTGAAGGTCAGTACGCTGCCTTAACGGCTGAAATTGAAAAAATCAATAAGAAAATCTTTGCCGTTTGTAAAAAGATTACCGATTTGCGCAAAAAAGAAGGCGCAAGCTTTTGTAAACGTGTCACAGATGAGCTGAAAACGTTAAATATTGCCAGCGCGCAGTTTGATATTGAGTTTACCGATTATACGGAGAATGAGGTTGATAAAGCGACGACAAATGGATTAGACAGCGTTTGCTTTATGTTCTCGGCAAATGCCGGCGAACCTATGAAACCGCTTGGAAAGATTATCAGCGGTGGTGAAATGAGTCGCTTCATGTTGGCAATTAAAACGCAATTGTCTGACGTTAATGAGATTTCTACCTATATTTTTGACGAAATTGATGCAGGTATCAGCGGTATTACAGCAAAGGTGGTAGGTGAAAAGCTCGCTCGTATTGCAAAAGGCACGCAGGTGCTTGCAGTATCTCATTTGGCACAAATTGCGGTTATGAGCGATGCGGAATTCCTTATTCAGAAAGAGGAAAATGCAGGGAAAACCTTGACGCAAGTGTATTGCTTGGATGAAAACGGTCGCGTGAATGAAATTGTTCGTCTTCTTGGCGGTTCTGATGAGGACGAATTTGCGTTGAAGCATGCACAAGAGTTTTTAAAACAGGCCGATGAATATAAACGTTCCATAAATTAGCAACTAAAAAATAAGAATAAAATACACTCAATTTACGCAAATTATTTTCTGTGCGGAGGAAAATATGCGGAGATTGAGTGCTTTTTTTATGTGTACGGCATTTTCGCTGGCGTTTATAGGCGGTGGAATTAGAGTTGTTTCAGTAAAAGCGGCGGAAAAGGAGGTATATGTCGGAGGTATGCCGGCTGGCTTTACCTTAAAGACTGGAGGCGTACAAATTATAGGATTAAATGAGGTGTGTTCGGAAAATGGGACGTATGCGCCTGCAAGCTCGTGTGGTTTACGCGCCGGAGATATTATCCAAAAGGCTGGCGGTATTTCCGTGGACGCTATTGCGGATTTGAATGAAATCGTTGATAAAACCAAAGGAAATCCTTTAAAATTAGAGGTTTTAAGAGGTAAAGAGGTGTTACAGTTGTCAGTTCTACCCGTAAAGGAGCGTGTATCTAACCGCTATAAAATTGGGGTTTTGGTGCGTGAAAGCGTATCCGGGATTGGTACGGTTACCTATATAGATAAGGCAACGGGCAGGTTTGGCGCGCTTGGACACTCGGTAGTGGGTGAAAATCAGCAAGAAATGCAAATTTCCTGTGGTTTTGTATATGAGTGCAGTATTGTAGGTATTTGTAAAGGCGTTCGAGGAAAGGCGGGAGAGTTAAAGGGACTGTTTATTAACGATAAACAGCTTGGAAATGCTGAAAAATTGTGTGAATGCGGTATTTTTGGTGAAATAACACAGGAATTTAAGGTGGACGGATTAATGTCTGCGGTTTCAAGTTCAAGTAACGTAAAACCCGGAAATGCGTATATTTACTCGACTGTAAGCGGCGTTTCACCTGAAAAATATGAGATAGAAATCGTAAAAGTAGATAAATTGAACAAAGACAATAAAAATTACGTTATTAAAGTCACGGACGAGAAGTTGATTTCCGAAACAGGTGGTATTGTACAAGGTATGAGCGGAAGCCCAATATTGCAAGAGGGAAGGCTTGTCGGGGCGGTAACGCATGTGTTTTTAAACGATCCTACGCGTGGTTATGGTATTGATATTGAACGAATGATGAGTGAATAGGGCTATACTATGTCACATATAATACCTATGTGTGACATAGTGGTTATTTCTTGTTTGACAAAGTGGGGGGGAATAATGAAAAGGATAAATGTTGTAGCAATAACCGCAATGTTATGTTGCGCTTTGTGCGGCAAAAATGTTTTATTTGATAAAAAACAGCAAGATACGGAAGCTTGTACCGCAACGATTGTATCCGCGAATGCAAGCGCGGACCTTCAAACGAATGCAAAAGCCGCATATTTGATGGATTATCATACAAAATCGGTGGTTTATGCACATCAGGAAACAAAACGATTGCCGATAGCGAGCATGTGTAAGATTATGACATTACTGCTATCCTTTGAGACGATTGAGGAAGGGCAATTATCAATGGAAGAAGAGGTTTGTGTTAGTGAACGAGCTGCATCAATGGGCGGATCGCAGGTGTTTTTGGAGCCAAATGCGAAATATAAGGTTCGTGAACTGATAAAAAGCATTGTAGTTTGTTCGGCAAACGATAGTTGTGTGGCTATGGCGGAACGAATTGCAGGAAGTGAGAGCTTATTCGTTGAGAAAATGAATGAAAAAGCCAAAGAAATCGGCGCAGATAATACACTATTTGCAAACTGTACGGGCTTACCCAAGGAACCGCAATATTCTTGCGCAAAGGATGTTGCTTTGATGTTAAAATCCCTTTTAAATCACGAGGAATATTACGCTTTGGGGAAGGTTTGGCTGGATAAATTTCAGCACCCAGAAGGACGATTTACGGAAATAACAAACACGAATAAGTTGATACGCTTCTATGATGGATGCGATGGTGGTAAAACGGGTTTTACAAACGAGGCTGGGTTTTGTTTGGCTGCCACCGCAAAGCGGGATAATACGCGGTTAATATCCGTTGTAATCGGGGAAGAAAACAGCGATAAACGTTTCCATGACGTGCGGACGATGTTTGATTATGGATTTGCAAATTATAAAGCAATTCCCGTGGTAGAAAGAGAGGTTGCCTTGACGGAAACCGCCAAGGTGTCAGGTGGTAAAACGGATGCAGTGTGCGTATATCCAGAACGATCATGTTACGCCTTTGCTCGACGCGGTGAGAGCGTAAACGTAAGTATTGATATGCACTTTGATAAGATAAAAGCGCCAATTTGTAAAGGGGATAAGGTTGGCGAGCTAATCGTTTATCAGGACGGGGTGGAGTTTGACCGTGTGAATTTACTAGCATTTGAGCCCATCGAAAAGGCGAATTTTTTTGATTGCTTGGGCGGAATTGCTCAAGAATGGAATCGATAATCGATTTTATTGTTAAAATAAAATCCGTTTTTGCAAAAAAAAGAGCAAGGACGGATTTTTTTTACGCGAAAAGCACCTTTCAGTCCTTGCATTTTCTTTCTCTTTTTGATAAAATAATAGCAGTTGGAATTTTCGGAGAAAATTGATACATGAACGAAAGAGAAACTTTAAAAATTAATGAACAAGGGCACCTTGAAATCGGCGGGGCCGATGCGGTTGCATTGGCGCAGGAATTCGGTACGCCGCTTTACGTTTTTGACGAGGCATATATCCGTCGAATGATGCGCGTATATCGTGATGCCCTTGTAAAAAAATACGGTGAAAACAGCTTAGTTTTATATGCATCCAAGGCATTTTCCTGTCAAGCGATTTACCGCATTGCCGACGAGGAAAATATCGGTGTTGACGTGGTGTCGGGCGGTGAGCTTTATACAGCGTTAAAGTCGAGTTTTCCTGCGGATAAAATTTTTATGCACGGCAACAATAAACTCGATTATGAAATCGGGGAAGCGTTAGATGCAGGTATCGGCTATATCGTAGCAGATGCCTATTCCGAACTGGATAAAATCGATGCAGAAGCGAAGAAAAGAGGGCTTGTGCAAAAGGTATTATTGCGTATCAATCCTGGCGTTGAAGCGCATACGCACGCATTTGTCCAAACAGCAACGACGGACAGTAAGTTTGGTTTTTCTCTTTCCGATGGTACGGCTGCCGCTGTAACCGAGTACGCAATGGGCAAGAAAAATCTCAAGTTGATGGGGTATCATTGTCATATTGGTTCGCAAATTTTTGAAAAGCAATCCTTTGTGATTGCCGTGACGAAAGTGATGAACTTTGCGGTAGAAATGAAGAAAAAACTGGGGTTTGAGCTTGAAACCTTAAACCTTGGCGGTGGTTTCGGTATTTGGTACACGGACGAAGATCGTAAAATCTCCCCCGAAGGCTATGCAGAATACGTGGAGGCTTTGATTAATGAGGTGAAAATCAAAGCAAGTGAAAACGGTATGAAGCTTCCTTTCCTTGTAATTGAGCCCGGTCGTTCTATTGTCGGAGAAGCAGGGGTAACCTTGTACACGGTAGGCGCAATTAAGGACATTCCCAACGTAAAAAAATACGTGGCTGTGGATGGTGGTATGTTTGATAATCCCCGTTACGCTTTGTACGAATCTAAATATACCGCAATGCTTGCTAACCGAGCAAAGGAAGATAATGCAGAAATCGTTTCCATTGCAGGGAAATGCTGTGAAAGTGGCGACATTCTTGCCGTGAACGTGCCGTTACCCAAGGCAAAATCGGGGGATATTTTAGCGGTACTTTCTACGGGCGCGTATAACTACTCAATGGCAATGAACTATAACCGCAATAAAATTCCTCCTTGTATTTTGGTAAATAATGGTCAAGCGGAGTACATTGTGAAGCCGCAAACCTACGAGGATATCGTTAGAAACGACGTAATCCCTGAAAGATTGCGCAAAAACAGTTAAGTGCTTTACGTTTTCACAAATTAAACGCATGGCTTGCTTGCGTTTTTCATAAAAATATGCTATAATTGATAGGCTATGAGAGAAGATCTTTTTTATATTTTAGCGCAATTTTTAGCTGTAACGGTTGTTTTGACCTTTCACGAATTTGCGCATGCATTTGCCGCGTACAAATGTGGCGATTCAACGGCGAAATATTCGGGTAGATTAACCTTAAACCCCGCAAGACATTTTGACCTGGTAGGGCTTGTTATGTTTGCGGTTGCAGGATTTGGCTGGGCAAAGCCCGTTCCCGTTAATCCGTACAATTTTAATAATTACCGTAAGGGCGCTTTTTGGACATCCTCGGCCGGCGTTTTGATAAATTACGCAATGGCGTTTTTATTCTATCCAATATATATCCTTATGGTTGTATATGTTTGTCCGATTTTTGCAGGAAAGTATATGGCAGGCTTTTTATACGCCTTGTTTTATAGCCTTTTTGCTTGTTCATTAAGCTTTTGCGTGTTTAACCTGTTGCCGTTCTATCCTTTGGATGGTTTCCGTATCATCGATGCCGTAAATACGAAAAGAGGTAAGGTTTATCAATTTTTGCGTGATAAAGGGCATTATATATTGCTTGGATTGATTCTTCTTCATATCCTTGCAGGTAGAATTCCTATGCTCTCGTCGATCGATTTACTCGGGTATGCCTTGGATTTTGCAATTAAAATCTTTGGGCGTCCGATTACGTTGTTTTGGAATTGGATATTAGAGCCTATTATATAGGTAAGGAGTTATAAATGGAAAAATTAACTGTTGATTCGGTGAAAAATTTCGAGACGGAAGTAGACTATACGACCGTCCTTGAGAATTTTGAAGGCCCGCTCGATCTACTTTTACATTTAATAAAGCAAGAAGAGATAGAAATCAAGGATATTTTCGTATCGCAGGTTACGGAGCAGTTCTTATCTTACATGAAGGGGTTACCGTTTATCGATCTTGAAAAAGCGAGTGAGTATTTGAATATTGCCGCAACCATCATTGATATTAAGGCGCGTAGTCTTGTACCTCCACCTGACGATGGATTCGAGGATTATTACGACGAGGATGACGATCCAGAACGCGACCTTATCCAAGCCTTGGAAGAATATAAGATGATTAAGGAAAAGGCGGACAAACTGAAAGAACGAGAAACGGTAGGGTATTTCTTCAAGCAACCCGATAAGGATTTGACGGGCGTAAAGGTACAGTATAAAGACTTTACCTTGGACGGCTTAATGCAAGCATTTACGAAGATGATGATGCGTTTGGAACGCGAAAAGCGTGATAACCCGCCGCCTCGTGAAATCCCCAAAGATACTTATACTGTAAGGGATAAAATTAAGCATATTCGTGAGAAAATCGGTGCCAAGGATACGATGCAGTTTGAGGAGCTTTTCTCGGATAACGCCGCTATTCCCGAGGTTGTTACCACCTTCCAGGCGCTCTTGGAACTTTTAAAACATCAATTTGTATTGGTAGAGCAGGACGAACTGTTTTCTACGATTACCATAAAGAAAAATCCGAATAGAAGAGAGGACGAAGAAATTGGAGAAATTGACGAATATAATTGAGGCAATCTTGTTTGCAGCGGGCGATGCTGTGCCGATGGATTTATTGCGCGAAAAATTAGATATCACCAAAAAGGACTTGGATGCATCCATTCGTCAACTTGAAAAGAAGTATACGGGTGACGTAGGGATTCGTTTATTGAACTTTAACCACAAGCTTCAATTTGCAACCAACCCCGATTACAAGGATATCATTTCAACAGCATTGATGCCCATTCGTGAAAAAGAGTTTACCCGTACGATTTTGGAAAGTGCGGCAATTATTGCATACAAACAACCGATTACCCGTAGCGAGTTAGAAGCGATTCGTGGCATTAATAGTGACTATGCGATTACGACCTTGATGAGCTTGGATATGATTACGCCTTGCGGTAGAAAGGATACGCCTGGTAAACCCGTCTTGTACGCGACGACGGATAATTTCTTGAAGCGTTTCAAGTTAAAATCCTTGGCGGAATTGCCTGACTACGAAGAATTGATGCGTAGAATTGCAGAATTGAATGCAACAGATACTGAAACGAGCAATTATCTCTATGAAAAGGACGTTTATAACCCCGACGAAGATCCTGATTTACTTCCCGTTGAAGAGGAACCGGCTGCTTCGGAGCCTACGCCTGCGGTTGTAGAAGGCTTTGAATTGCCTGACTTTTTGAAGGATATCCAAGACGGAATCATTAAAATTCAATAATCCATTAAAAAAGTACATACTTTATAGTAACCTGCCCATATTGTTGATATGGACAGGTTCTTTTTTATTTCTCTTTTGATAAGCCTTTCCATCCTCATATTGTTGTTCTTACCAATTTATGTAAAAGTGGACGGACATTATGATATGAACGGGAGAAAGTTAGCATTTTCCATAGCATTATATCGTTTTTTTCGGGTGATAGGTGGTTATATCGCAACCTATAAGGGCGGATTAGCAATGCATATTTCCCCTGAAAAAGCCATTTTAATACCGTATAAGGATTTAGACCGCGAAAGGAAACGTTTTTCTATTATGAGAAGCTTTCGCCTAAAAGAGATAAATATAACAATGGAAACGGGGGCTGAATATTTACTATGGAGTGCTGCACTTCAAACTGCGTTTCGAGGGATATTCTTGCTACTCGGTGGTAATAAAGAGAAAATTGAGAACAACCTATGGTTGACGGATGGGGACGTATTACGGCTTACAATGAACTTTACCATACGGTTTAACTTGTTTATACTCTTACGCAGAAGTATAAAGGAAACAAAGGGAGGATAAGATGTATGTCGGAAAAGAATCAAAAAATCAATAACTTAATCGGTGCCTCGTTAGAACGTTTGGATGGCTTAACGGACGTGAATACCGTAATTGGAAAGCCTATTACAACGGTAAGCGGGTATCAAATTATTCCTTTTTCCAAAGTAACGCTTGGAAATTTAACGGGTGGTGGGGAATATGGTGACGTAAAAGTAATAAAGGAAACAGACACGTTTCCCTTTGCGGGTGGGAGTGGCGCTGTCGTAAGTATGAAACCGATGGGTTTTTTGATAGACGATGGTAAAAGCTGTCGCATTTTGCGTATCACGGACGAGCCGTTTGACAATTTAATCGAGCGAGTGAGCGAAGTTATACATGACGTAATTGTGAAGGAATAAAATGCGGAAAAACCTTTATTTTCAAGGGATTTTGCTGTTATTTCTTGTGTCTATTGTATGTAATTTCTCATTTAAAGCGCGAATTGTGAAGGCGGAGGAGCCACATATAGACAGCAAGGCAGAATGTGTTATCGATTTTGATACGGGGAAAATCCTACACGCTAAAAACGGTGAAATTCCTTTACCGATGGCAAGTACCACAAAAATTCTAACCGCAATTACTATCTTGGAAAGCGGTAAGGATTTAGAGGAGGAAATATCCATCCCACAAACGGCTGTAGGAATAGAAGGCTCATCCGTTTATTTACAATGCGGAGATAGGTATACGATTTTAGATTTATTGTATGGGTTGATGCTCCGTTCGGGAAACGATTGTGCAATTGCACTTGCGCTGCATATTGGCGGTACAATCGCGGATTTTTGCTCTAAAATGAATTATATCGCCCAAAAGGCAGGGGCATTAAATAGTAATTTTGAAAATCCACACGGCTTATCAAGTCCCCAGCATTACACAACCGCACAAGACTTATGTTATATCACAAGATATGCCTTAAAGAACGAGTTTTTCGAGCAAATTGTATCTACAAGCTATTATGCTCCTCGCGGGTGGAAGAACAAAAATAAAATGCTGACATCTTACGAAGGGGCGATTGGGGTAAAAACTGGCTACACCAAACAAGCAGGCAGGTGCTTGGTTTCAGCGGCGAGACGTGATGGAAAAACGCTCATCTGTGCGGTGTTAAATTGTCCTTCCATGTACGAACGATCGGCGGATTTGTTAGATAAGGGATTTTATGCGTGTAAATCCTCGAAAAATCTTGAATAATTTAGAATATAACTCCGAAAACGGTTGCTTTTTTCAAGGAATTTATATAAACTATAATAGAAAATAAACGAAAAAGGCAAAAGCAAATGAGAATTAACAAATTTTTGGCAGACAAAGGGATCGCAAGCAGACGTCACGCCGACAAAATGATTGAAGCATGTCGTGTAACCATCAACGGTGAACTTGCAACGCTTGGTGCAACGGTAGAAGAGGGCGACGAGGTTGCGGTTGACGGAAGAATTCTTTCCTTTGAAGAAACGAAGCTCGAATACTACATTATGAATAAACCCAAAGGGGTGGTTTGTACCGTTTCTGACGATCGTGGTAGAAAAACGGTTATGGATTTATTGCCTGAAGGCGTTGGGCGTGTTTTCCCCGTAGGGCGTTTGGACTATGCAACCGAAGGGTTGTTGATTTTGACGAACGATGGCGATTTGGCATTCCGCTTAACGCATCCCACCGCTGAAATCCCCAAAACGTATATGGCACGTATTGAGGGAACGCTGACCGAGAAGGATTTAAATCCGATCCGTTCGGGCGTAGAATTGGACGGCATTATGACGAAAAAGTGCAAAGCTCACATCGTGGAGACCAACAAAGCTTATACGAAGGTGCATATTACGATTACCGAGGGTAGAAACCGTCAGGTACGTCGTATGTTTGAATCCATCGGTAGAAACGTTGAGTTCTTAAAACGTGTTAGCATTGGTCAATTAAAGTTGAGTGGCTTGGATAGAGGGCAAATTCGTCCTTTGACGGAAAACGAAATGGCATATTTACAAGGCTTATAATAGAAAAATCCCCGAACCGTTTGGCTCGGGGATTCGTTTTATTCAATTAAGATCGGTAATTTCGCGTTAATCCAACAACTTTACCGAGGATTACAACTTCATTTTCCTCAAAAATCATATCGCTCAAGGCTTCATTTTCGGGGTGTAAAATGATTTGCCCATCTTTACGGTAGAAACGCTTTACCGTTGCGGAATCTTCAACGAGCGCAACGACGATTTCACCATTTTCAGCCGTTTCTTGACGTCGAACAACGATTTTATCACCATTCATAATGCCAGCGTCAATCATCGAAGTGCCTTGAACACGCAACATAAAGAGGTCGTCACCACGGAATTCGCCAGCAGGGAAGGTGTAGTAATCTTCATAATTTTCATAGGCAAAGATTGGTTGACCAGCCGTAACGGTACCAATGAGGGGGATGTTTACCCCAGAGCTTTTTGCCAAAGTAACCGAACGCTTTTTGTTGGTTGCCTTGTTTAAGTAGCCCTTATCCTGCAACTTTTGCAAGTAGCTGTAAACGGTTGCGGTGGATTTGATGCCGCATTCTTTACCGATTTCACGAACAGAAGGGGTGTAGCCGTTTTCTTCTGAAAATTTACGGATATAGTCCATAACCATAATCAATTTTTCTTGACTGACCATAAAACACCTCATTTTTACCTTGATTGATACCATTATAACATACTTTTTCATAAAAAGCAAACAAATGTTTACGAAAAATACTTGATTTTTTAAAAAATTTTGCTATAATATAAGAAAAGATCTTGTGGAGGGCGATATGGAAAGAAAAATCGGTGGACCTTGCGAATTATATGATAGAGAGTGTATCGGATGCTTGGAATGTGAAATTTGCGATTTAGATCCCAATAAAGTTTGCGATAACTGCGGGAAATGCATCGAAATGGACGACGTTGCATCCATAAAAATCGATAAGATCTATATGAATCCTGATGAATATGAAGAATAAAGAAAAGGCTGTCAATTTGCAAAAGCAACTTGGCAGCCTTTTTTATATGGTTTTGCGCTCTACGACGAAATCGTTAAACCTATCCTCGTAATAAGCAGGGATAACAGCATTTACTTCCTGTCCGTCGTCGGTGAAAGTGGAGCTACGCTCGATTAAATACTGCTTATTTGCGTTATATACGTGCATTTGTGCATACGGCACAAAGAGCTTACAAAAGAGGTAATCCTTTCTAAATTCGCGCAAAATCGCTTGTTTTAATGCAGATATGCCCACATTTTCTTTTGCGGAAATTGCAATTGAACCATATGGCAAGATAGAATGATCGGAAATACTTTCACTTTTATTCATTACCAACAAATAGGGGGATTGGAAATTCATTTCCTGCAAGGTTTGTAGGGTAGTTTGCATTTGCATATCATATTCGCCCGTAGCATCGCAAACGATCAATGCCAAATCACAATGAATAGCACTTTCCAAGGTGGATTTAAAGGCTTCAATGAGATTGTGCGGTAAATCCTGCAAAAATCCAACCGTATCAACGAGTAAAAACTCAATTCCTTCAATTTCAAACCTACGTGAGGTAGGATCCAGGGTTGCAAACAGCTCGTTTTTAACGTACACGTCCGCCCCCGTCAATAAATTCATCAACGTAGACTTTCCCGTATTCGTATAACCAACAAGGGCGATCGTTTTCACCGCATCTTTCTTACGGCGAACGGTTTGCAGGGCTCGGCGTTTTTCCGTTTCCTTTAAACGAGCTTCTAGGTATTGAATACGCCCACGGATATATCGTCTGTCCGTTTCCAGTTGGGTTTCCCCGGGCCCTCTTGTACCTACGCCACCGCCAAGCCTTGATAAAGCCTCACCTTTACCTTTTAAACGGGGGTAAATGTATTTCAGCTGTGCCAATTCAACCTGCAGTTTGCCTTCGCTTGTACGGGCATTTTTTGCGAAAATATCCAAAATCAGGGTGGTGCGGTCAATCACCTTGCGGTTGTCGAGCAGGGCGGATATGTTTAAGGTTTGAGAAGGGGACAGTTCACCATTGAAAAGCACGGTTATCCCGTCCAAACCATCTAATCGCTCGCGCAGTTCCCATAATTTACCTTCCCCAACAAAGGTAGCGGCATTAATTTCACGCACGTTTTGGTAAATCGTGCCCGCATATACAGCCCCAGCGCTTTCAATCAAGGAAACAGCTTCTTCCTGCAAAACCTTGTATTTATGGCTATTTTCTCTTGTGATCGGCTGAATAATATAGATTTTTTCTAACGTTGTATCGATGTTTTCGTACATATTTATTCGTTATTCTCCGAATTTTCTTGTCGAAGTGAAACCATATTGGCAACCGCCTTGCGATTTTCCTCATTGATAGCCGCATAGTGCTTTTTCGTGGTATTTACGTCACGATGTCCTAAAACGTCTGCAACGATATAGATGTCACCCGTAGAGTTGTACAATCTCGTACCATAGGTACTTCTTAACTTATGGGGTGTAATCTTTTTAAGAGGGGAGGCGATACGGCTGTATTTCTTTACCAACAGCTCTACTGAACGCACGTTGATGCGTTTATACTGCATAGAAAGGAAAAATGCGTTTTCGCTTGCAGGGATTTTGGGATCGTTTGCCTTTTCCGCAATATATTCCTGCAGGGCAAATTTCACCTCGTTAGAAAAGTATAAAATTGCTCTATTTCCGCCTTTTCGGGTAACAACGAAGGAATTTTCCTTGAAATCGAAGCTATCATTGTCAAGCCCAACCAACTCGCTAATACGGATGCCCGTACCCAAAAATAGGGTAAGGATTGCGGTATCACGCACACGGGTTTTGTTATGATACCCAGCGGCATGCTTGGGTAGCCCGCTGCCAGATTCGGCAACGCCAATCAGTTTTGACACTTCGTTCGAATCCAAACGAATAATTTCCTTATCGTGGATTTTGGGAGTGTGAACTTTTGCGGAATCGTCACGGTCTAACACACCTTTATTAAAGAAAAACTTAAAAAGGGCACGTACAGCGGACAATTTTCTCGCTTTTGCTCGTTCATCGCAGGATAAATGCTTCCCATTATAGCGATAGTGGGATAAATAGCTGAGGAAATACTCAATATCGTAGTGCGTGACTTGTTGCAGCTCGTTCATTGTTAAATCGGTGATAGCCATCGTCTTGAATTTCCTTTTGCACAAATAATCAAAGAAAATTCTCAAATCGTAGGCGTACTTTAAACGAGTTTGACTGCTCGTTCGCGATTCGATGCCGATAAAGTAATCCTCACAAAAAGAGGGGAGCTGTTCCAAAAGCTCGGCAACCTTGTCAATGTCTTGTATGTTACGTGTTACATAGTAGTCTTCGTGTTTCATGTTTTTATTATAGCGTAGATTTATAAAAAAGTCAATAGGAAAATAATATTTTCCGAAGAGTTATGTAAAAAATTTAGGTAAAACGCCAAGAAAAATAGGGTAAAAAAGAAAAAACTCCGTACAGATATCCATACGGAGGGAAATATATAAAACAAAGGGTATAAAAAATTATCCACAATATTCATGTGTAATGTGCACAACTTTTCAACACGCCAAATTGTCTTGAAAACAAAGGCTTTTTTGCCATTTAGAGACTTTTCATTGCGATAGGGAAGAAGAACAACTCCACAGGACAACACTTTAAACTATTCGTAAAATGCAGGTTTTACGAAAACATAAACCGATAAAACAAAGGGGAATTGTGGGTTTTTACATATCTTATATAATTACGATAATTTTTCGCCAATAAGATTTCGTTTTTTATTTTACTTTTTTAAATATTTCAAGTATTTTTTCAGGTTTCATACCTTTTAATTTCGCAAATTCTGCAACATTATTTGGTTCAGTCCTTTTCATTTTGACAAATTCAGAAATAGTTTTACTTGTTTTTTCAAACATACCTTTTAACATATCTGTTTTTGAATCAACTTCATTTAATTTTCTTGGTATTCTAAAAAGAGCCTTATTATATAATTTTAAAGCTGTATCTTTAAGGAAAGGAACTTTTTGCATCTGTTTTAATAAAGCATTAGCAGCATATAATGGTAATGTTACAACAGGGAATATAACACTTTCAGCTAAAGAACGACCAACTTTTTTATCTTGAATAGAAAGAGCTCCATCTTCTTTATATGAATATCTGGAGC
>JAZRFV010000003.1:0-6285 GCA_045643825.1 Candidatus Scatosoma sp. | reverse complement strand
AGCTTTTCAAAGCTGAATACGGGAACTTTTACCGCAACGTAAGGCGAAGAAGGATACAAGCCCGTACCAAAGCCAAGGTTCTTCAATTTCTCCCCTACAATAATTCTCGTTGCAAGCTCTACCATAGGCACACCCGTTACCTTGGAAATGTAAGGAACGGTACGCGAAGCACGAGGATTTACCTCGATAACATAAAGCTGTCCACGATAGATAAGGTACTGAATGTTGATAAGACCTTTCGTCTTCAATTCTAATGCAAGCTGCGTGGATACCTCGATAATACGTTCTAACATCGTATCCTCAAGGTTATAGGGAGGATATACCGCAATCGAGTCGCCCGAGTGGATACCCGTACGTTCAATATGCTGCATGATACCGGGGATCAATACGTCTTTACCATCGGAAATTGCATCAACCTCCAACTCCGTACCCATCAAGTATTGATCGCAAAGCACGGGGTTTTCAATACCCTGCGCCAAGATTACGTCCATGTAACGGCATACGTCCTCTTCCGTGAACGCAATGGTCATATTTTGACCACCGATTACGTACGAGGGACGGAGCAATACGGGGTATTCCAAGGTAGCCGCCGCCTCAAGGGCTTCTTCCTTCGTCATTACCGTAATTGCCTTCGGACGAGGGATGGAATATTTTTCAAGCAATGCCTCAAAACGCTCTCTATCCTCTGCCGCATCAACGCTATCCGCCGAAGTACCCAAGATACGGATACCGTGGGAAGCAAAGTACGCACAAAGGTTAATCGCCGTTTGACCACCAAAGGTAATGATAACGCCATAAGGCTTTTCAATGTCCAAAACGTGTTGCACGTCTTCGGGGGTTAAAGGCTCGAAGTACAATCTATCCGCCGTGTCAAAGTCGGTGGAAACCGTTTCGGGGTTGTTGTTGATAATGGCAACCTCGTAGCCAAGCTCCTTCAACGTCCAAACGCAATGTACGGAAGAATAGTCGAATTCGATACCCTGACCGATACGAATAGGACCAGAACCGATTACCACAATACGCTTTTTCGTGCTATTTGCAAGGAAAGGCTTCGCTTCGTCGTGTTCGTGAGGGTCAAAGGTCGAATAGAAGTAAGGCGTTTTTGCAGGGAATTCCGCCGCACAGGTATCTACCATCTTATACGCCGCTTTCTTTCTATAAGGTACCTTCTGACCGCTGATCGCCTCGATATCCTTATCCATATAGCCCAAACGCTTACCTTCTTCATACAAAGCCTTCGTCAATTTTTCCGTCGCAAGCTTTTCTTCGTAAGCAATCAAGTTTTTGAACTTATTCAAGAACCAACGGTCAATCTTCGTGATGTTGAACACTTCGTCAACCGTTACGCCCCTTTTCAATGCCGCATAAACAACGAAGATACGTTCGTCCGTCATTTCGGGCAATTTTGCAAGCAATTCCTCTTTCGTGGAATGCAAGAATTTCTTATAATTCATCGTGGTTGTGGAAATTTCCGCACCGCGAACAGCCTTCATAATCGCCATTTCAAAGGACGTACCGATGGACATTACCTCACCAGTTGCCTTCATTCTCGTACCAAGCTCACGCTTTGCATACAAGAACTTATCAAACGGCCATTTGGGCATTTTTACAACCAAATAGTCAATCGTAGGCTCGAAACAAGCGTAGGTATTGCCCGTTACGTCGTTTACGATTTCGTCCAAGGTATAGCCAAGTGCAATCTTGGAGGTAACCTTTGCAATCGGGAAGCCCGTTGCCTTGGAGGCAAGCGCCGAGGAACGGCTAACACGAGGGTTTACCTCGATAACCGAATACTCGAAGGAGTCGGGATTCAACGCGAACTGTACGTTACAGCCACCCTCAATACCAAGCTCGGTAATAATCGAAAGCGCCGCGTTACGGAGCATACCGTATTCTCTATTGGAAAGGGTTACCGCAGGTGCTACAACGATAGAGTCGCCCGTGTGGATACCTACGGGATCAACGTTTTCCATCGAACATACTGTCAAAACGTTGCCTGCGCTGTCACGCAACACCTCGAATTCTACCTCTTTCCAGCCTGCGATATACTTTTCAATCAATACCTGCGTAATGGGGGAAAGCATCAACCCGTTGTGGGAAATCAAACGCAATTCCTCTTCGTTATACGCTACACCACCACCTGCACCGCCAAGAGTGTATGCAGGACGAATGATTACGGGATAGCCGAGCTTGTTTGCAATTGCAACGCACTCCTCTACCGTATAAGCGATATCCGAGGGAACGCAAGGCTGATTAATTTTTTCCATCGTTGCCTTGAAAAGCTCTCTATCCTCCGAACGGTCGATTGCATCAAGTTTCGTACCGATCAATTTCACGCCGTGTTCTTCGAGGAAACCCGATTTTGCGAGCTTGCAACCCATCGTAAGACCTGTTTGACCGCCAAGCGATGCCAACAAGCTGTCGGGTTTTTCCTTAATGATAATACGCTTTAAGGATTCTTCCGTTAAGGGTTCAAGGTAGATTTCATCCGCCAACGCCTTGTCCGTCATAATCGTAGCAGGGTTGGAGTTACAAAGAACGACGTTTATCCCTTCGTTCTTCAACACGCGGCACGCCTGTGCGCCTGCATAGTCGAATTCAGCCGCTTGCCCGATAACGATGGGACCGGAGCCGATTACCAAAACCTTCTTAATATCACTTCTTTTAGGCATATTATTTCACCTCCGTCATTGCGGCAAATTTCTCATACAAGGGGTTGCTAGGGTGTCCGATACCGCAGGATTCGGGAACAAATTGTACGGTAAATGCATTTAATTCCTCATAATCAATCCCTTCGCAGGAACCGTCGTTTACGTTGATAAAGCTGATTTCGCCAACCTTAACCGAGTCATTCACCACTTCGTAGCCGTGATTTTGCATCGAAATGTAAACCTTGCCGTCCTTTACGCATTTTACGGGTTGATTGCTACCGCGGTGACCGTATTTTTGCTTTTGTACCTTCGCGCCGAGCGCCAAAGCCACCGTCAAATGCCCCAAGCCCATTGCCATAACGGGCGTTTTACCCATCAGCTTTGCTACCTCATTGATTAAAGCGGTATTTTCGTTGGGATTTCCTGCGCCGTCGGAAATTACCACCCCGTTTGCATTGAGGGCAAGGATTTCTTGCGCAGTCGAATTCGTGGGCATGCTGATTACGTTGTAGCCTTCCTTGTTGAGGTTTGCAATCGTGCTATTTTTCGCGCCCAAATTCCAAAGCGCCACCGTTTTCGTTGCGTTTTCCGCCGCAAAGTAGCCTTTTTCCGTCGATGCGGTTTGCTCCAATGCGTTTTCAATTTTATAAGCTTTCAACGAAGCAATTTCTTCTTCCTTCAAAGGCTTGTTGCTGATACGAGCGTTCATTGCGCCTTCTTCACGCAAAATCTTGGTAAGCTCTCTCGTATCCACGCCGTAAATCCCTACGACGCCCTCTTCCTTTAAGTAGTTTTCCAAGGTATCCTCCATACGGAAGTTGGAAGGCTCGTCACAGATTTCACGCACAACGTATGCAGCCACCCAAGCGCGCTTGCTTTCCACATCCGCGCGAATCGCGCCGTAATTACCGATTAAAGGGAAGGTTTGCACAAGGATTTGTCCATAGTTTGCAGGATCGGTCAAGGTTTCCATATACCCAACCATACCCGTGGAAAATACCAACTCGCCTACGATGTCACCGTCCGCACCAAAACGCCAACCTTGGAAGGTTTTACCGTTTTGAAGGGTTAAATACACCTTTTGATTTTTCATACGCATTCCTCTATATTGATTTATTTTTTATTACCAATTTGATAAAAAATAAGACTGATTTAGAAAAATCAGTCCTTTTTACAAAAAATGAAAAACTTTTGCGAAACACAAAAACGAACAGAAGCGTTAAGCTTGTCTTCTGCCAACACGTAACCAGCCGTTCCTTCCATGTTCAGTTTCTTCATATCATTCGCAAACATCATAACTCACCTGCAATTTTGTATATTATAGCACGCGCGTATGCGAATGTCAAGTTCTCGAAGCCCTTTTTCCATAGGAAAAATAAATTTTTACGACAATATATCCTTTTCCTCTATGCAACCAAGCGCCGTTGCGGAATAATTCCCCTCGTTCAACGCAATTTTCAAGGTTACCTCTTGCCAATCAACCATTTTTAAAAGGTGAACCTTATCAATCCGCATAAAGGTGCTATCCTCATATAAAACCAAAGAGGACTCACCGCCTTCAAGTGTAATTTGCAACTTGGTAAAATCCACCAAGTCGGCGGCGCAACATACGATGTTCATAAGCCGTTCTACGTCGTTTTCTCCCTTCGACAGCATACGACGAATCCCCGATGAGGATACCAACGCCTTTGCCACGGCCTTTGCCACTTGTTGGGATTTCGCGCCCGATACTTTACACCAAAATACTCGTCCTTGCTTGTCGCAATCCGCAGTTAAGCGGCGGCAAAGTTCAAACAATACCTTTTTGAGACAAAATACGAATTTTGAAAACTCGGTATCATCGCAGGAAATTTTGTAGTTCCCCGCCTTGCCGTTTGCCATAATACACACCATATCGTTGGGCGAGGGCGTACCGTCGCAAACGAGCATATTTACCGTATCCTTCACGCAAATAGACAAGGCTTTTTGTAGCATTTCGGAAGAAATATTCACGTCCGTCGTTAGAAAAATTAAGGTCGTCGCCATATTTGGACATACGTGCAGGTTTCCTTTAAAAAGCGCACCGATTCTACAAGGGAAAGCCCCCAAATCAAAGGAAAACGCCGTGTGTTTGGGATAGGAGTCTGTTGTCATAATCGCCTCGGCAGCCGCCAAGCTTCCCTCATGGGTAGCTTGTAAGCCCTGAACCAACGGACGCATCCCTGCCTCAAAAGTGGAAAGTGCAATCGGTTGTCCTATAACGCCCGTGGATGCGATTATCGTATCGTTACAATCTACGTCGGAGCAAGCCGCCAACACTCGACAAGCCATCTCCGCCAATCGTTCCCCACCGGGCACACCCACGTTGGCAACACCGCTATTTACAAGAATTGCACGCGCCAAACCGTATTTCAAATGGCGTTTCGTCGTTGCAGCAGGGCCGCTGGCTTTACTTTCCGCAGAATACATGCACGCCGTTGGACATCGTCTATCCGCCAAGACCAAAGCCAAATCCTTTTTACTTTCATCGTCGGTAAAGCCGCAATGAATCCCATTCGCGCGGAAACCGACGGGGGCACAAATACCCCCGTCTATCTCCGTTATTTCACGATTGATACCATTCTTTCTCATCGAAAACTCTTACTCCACAAAAGTAATTGCCGCTTGCACGACGGTTTCATCTTGACCATTAAAGCCCTGCACAAGATAACCACCATCCTCTAACGCCTTACGGTAGAAACGAAGAACATCCCCTTCCTTGCATTGCTTTGCGTAGGTAATGGAGAATTTTTTCAGCTTTTTCTCGGATAATTCCGCAATAGTGAAACAGTTCAAGCAGTAATCCGCGTAGCGGGTGTTATTCACGTGCATATTATGATCGTATTCGGAATTCGCCACCGTCATCTCGTAGCGAAGCTCCCCTTCCGAGGGGGCAAACAAAGGGATTTTCCAAACGACGTTTTCAAACAGCTTTGTCGTGTTGTAGGTGGAATAGTCCTGATTGTCAATCGCCTTGGAAAGAAGTAGCTTTCCTTCTTTCATATCCACCAAACACCAACGAGAAGAAGCATTGATAGCCACCACGCCCTTTGAGAGAAATTGATATTCTCTACCAAAGGTCGCCCTCGTAGGCGGAAGAGGCCAGGTTTTTACCTGTACAGTTTCCCCCAAAGTGATTGGCCGTAAAAACTCCATACACACGTTCGTTACCATAAAGGCATAGCCACGGGGCTTTACAAAGGCGTAGCCAAAGCCCAACTCGTCCGCGCTGGAACAAGCAACCTCTTCCATTAATGCAAGCGCAACGGAAAGCTTCATTTCGTCCTTGAAATCGGAGTCACAATATTTAATTGTAAATTCTTTTTTATGTTCGTAAAGTTCCATAATTTAAGTATACCTTTTTCGGCAAAAAATGTCAATCTCTACAAGATATTTTCTAAAGAAATTACAAAAAAAAATATCGATTTTGGCAAGTTTTTCTTGTGAAAATATTGACTTTGATA
This sequence comes from Candidatus Scatosoma sp., assembly GCA_045643825.1. Lineage (GTDB taxonomy): Bacteria > Bacillota > Clostridia > Christensenellales > Borkfalkiaceae > Scatosoma. The sequence goes on along the minus strand of JAZRFV010000003.1, from coordinate 152 downwards.
TTTATTTGTGGTATAATACTCTATGTAAAGTATAAATGCGCAAAATCTCCTGGTTTTTAAAGGCTTTTAGAGGTTTGCGATAAAGCGATTACATCTGGCATAGCACTACTATGTCAGACAAAAACAGTAAGAAAGGAGCAGGTTATGAGCGA
>JAZRFV010000002.1:0-35337 GCA_045643825.1 Candidatus Scatosoma sp. | reverse complement strand
TTTAACAAGGTCGTTCAATTCAAGAACGGTCATAGCTTTTACTTCTTCAATGAGTTTCTGTACATCCATGATTTTTAAATCCTCCGAAATTTTTTAATGATTTTTTTAATTTAATAGAAATTAGTTGCTTTCTTTTGCTTTTGCAATCTGATCCAAAACACCAACGAATTTGGACAGAGGGGACTGGAAGCAACCGAGCATCTTCGCGATAAGAACTTCCTTGGAAGGAATTGCGGAGAGTGCTTTAACACCAGCCTTGTCAAGATATTTGTTTTCAACGTACGCACACTTGGGAACTACCTTTTCAACCAATGCGGGGTTTGCCTTCGTTTCTCTTGCGAAAACCGCAGCGCCGCTGGTTTCATCTGCGCAGAATACCGTTGCAGTCGTACCGTTGAGATCGTTGTCGAAATCGGTGATACCAAGATCGTTGAAAGCCTTTCTTACCAAGGTGTTTTTGTATACCTTGTATTCGCAGTTAGCTTCTTTGAACTTGTTACGAAGAGCCGTTACTTCCAAAACCGTCAATTTATTGTAATCAGCAAGTACGATGGATTTGCTAGCTTGGATTTTCGCTTTGATTTCTTCTACGATTTGTTTCTTTGCTTCTACATGTGCCGACATAATTTTACCTCCTTTAAGCGGATGTCAAACCGCCTGACATAAAAAAATACCTTACGCCGCACGGCATAAGGACCCAATAACAAAATGCTATATTCCTTAACCTCGGTGAGTGGAAACCATCAAACCTTTCGGTGCTCACTTTCTGCGGCTACTTATTTTTACTATGTTATTATATCATTTCCGCCAAAGGCAGTCAATCATTTTTGCTGCCTTTGACGAATTTTTTTGATATTGTGGCGTATTTTTTACGCCAAATGCTGTAAAATGGCTACTTTTAAGCGGTAAACCGCCCTATTTTCACCTTTACAGTTTAGATTTTGGGAACAACTTTTACGCCAGGGCCCATCGTGGAAGCAAGGGTTACGCTCTTAAGGTAGGTACCTTTTGCAGCAGCGGGTTTTGCTTTAACGATAGCATCCATGAGTGCGGTGTAGTTTTCCTGCAATTTTTCAGCGCCGAAGCTCTTCTTACCGATGGGGCAGTGAATGATAGCCGTCTTGTCAAGTCTGTATTCAACTTTACCAGCCTTAACTTCTGCGATAGCCTTTTCAACGTCCATGGTTACGGTACCCGATTTAGGGTTAGGCATCAAGCCTTTGGGACCGAGGATACGACCGATACGACCTACCATACCCATCATGTCGGGCGTCGTGATCATAACGTCGAAATCGAACCAGTTTTCGTTTTGGATCTTTGCGATCAATTCTTCTGCACCTACGTATTCTGCACCAGCTGCAACAGCTGCGTCAGCCTTTGCACCCTTTGCGATAACCAAAACTCTCTTGGTTTTACCGGTACCGTGGGGAAGTACGAGTACGCCACGTACTTGTTGGTCAGCTTGACGAGGGTCTACACCCAAACGAACGTGCAATTCGATCGTTTCGTCGAATTTAGCTTTAGCAGTTTCAAGCAATACGGAGATTGCTTCGTTTGCTTCATATTGTTTTGCCAAATCAAATGCTTTTACGCTGTCTTGATATTTCTTGCCGTGTTTCATCTTTACCGCCTCCTATTATTCTTCGACGGTTACGCCCATACTGCGTGCAGTACCAGCGACCATGCTCATAGCGCTTTCAAGCGACGTGCAGTTCAAGTCAGGCATCTTCGTCTTAGCGATTTCTTCTACCTGTGCTTTCGTCAACTTACCAACCTTAACCGAGTTGGGTTTTGCGCTTGCCGTTTCAATACCAAGAGCTTTCTTGATAAGTACGGGTGCGGGGGGAGTCTTCAAAATGAACGTGAAGGAACGATCTTGGTAAATCGTTACAACAACGGGGATGATGAGACCGGGTTTGTCTGCCGTTTTTGCGTTGAATTCCTTCGTAAAGCCGGGCAAGTTGATACCGAAGGGACCAAGGGTGGAACCTACGGGAGGAGCCGGAGTTGCTTTACCTGCAGGAAGCTGCAATTTTACGACTGCTGTGATTTTCTTAGCCATAAATATATTTCTCCTTTGTGGTTATTACAAGACGCCCTCGAAAAAATTTGACGTCTCTCCCACATTTTTACAAATGGAACGCGCGTCTCCGCGCGGGGGGTGAGGAATTACTCCTCGCTGGTGGTAGCAGGGATTTCGCCCTCTACCTTCTTGATTTGAATAAACTCAACCTCTACGTCCGTCGTTCTTCCGAACATCGTCGTGGAAATCTTCGCCTTTTGTGCCGCCGCATTCAATTCCTTAACGGTACCGAAGAAGCCCTTCAAAGGACCGTCTTCGATGGATACGGTGTCACCGATTGCAAAAATTTCGTCCGTCGTGTATTCTTCCAAACGCATTTTGCGGATTTCGTCCTGGCTCATAGGCTTCGGTCTACCTTGAGGACCGCAGAAGCCCGTAACACCACGCGTGCTGGTAACGTAGTACCAAATTTGGTTGGTGTAGATCATCTTGATGAACACGTAGCAAGGAAGAAGCTTTCTTTCCACTACCTTAAGCTTACCGTTCTTTTCTTCAACGACCTGTTCCATAGGGATCTTCAAATCCACAATGTAATCGCCAAGGTTGTTGTTTTCAATCAACTTTTCAAGGCTGTCTTTTACCATCGCCTCATACCCAGAATAGGTATGAAGGATATACCATTTAGGTTCTTCGTTCATCGGCATATCATTACCCTCCGATTTACGAGATAAGGCCCAACAGCCAACCCAACAATGCGTCTACGCCCGTTATAACCGCCAAGAAAGCGGAAACGACAACGAGAACGACACCGGTCGTCTTGAATACGGTGGGGAGTTTAGGCCACGTTACTCTCTTGAGTTCGGAGAACGTTTCCTTGAACTTCGCGCCTACGCGACGGAACCAGCTGGGTTTCTTGTTCTTTGTCTTTGTAGCGTTTGCCATTTTTTACCTCAATTACGCCCTACGCAAAAGGCTCGACCTTTCGGGGCGCTTTAACAGAATTATTTAGCTATTATTTAGCTTCTTTGTGTTCGGTGTGCTTCTTGCAGAAAGGGCAGTACTTGGAAAGAACCAATCTATCAGGATCGTTCTTTTTGTTCTTAATACTGTCGTAGTTTCTATGCTTGCATTCCGTGCACTCAAACGTGATTTTCGCTCTAGCGGTTTTAACTGCCATAATAAAAACTCCATACAAAAAATTACACCCCTCTTCGGGTGCGTGAAAATAGTTTAACACACTTTTGAGGCGTTGTCAATCTTTTTTGAAAGCATTTTGGAAACTTTTTTAATTTTTCCAAATATTTTTCCAAGATAATCTTGGAGCTAATATAGTGTCTTTTCGTCCGTGTTTATAGTTCGTCTCGCGCATACCCCCACCGTGATATGCGCAGTAAGTTATATAAACGAGAAATAACACTCTTTACAAGGTCAAGCGGAACGCTTGCAAGATGATCTTGGAGCTAATATAGTGTCTTTTCGTCCGTGTTTTACGAATGGTGAAGTTGTGGCATAACCACAGTGAAGTTGACTTCGTCAGTGAAGTTACGCCTGTGGCGTAGTGAAGTTTTTTGCATTCCGCAAAAAGTTATTGCTATGTTTAATAACAGCCACAACTTGCCGTCAGGCAAACTTCACTTTGTATTAGCAAAACTTCACGCCTTATACACGCACGCGTGCGTATCAATATAAATTAAAGAACGCTTTCGTGCCAGCAAGCAATTTTTCATCCAACGACCAAACGCCGTTCTTTTCCACCAAACCAAAAGCACATTCCTTTGCGGCTTCGTACAAATCATTGCCGTCGTATCCTACGATTTTTTCCGACATCGTGTCAAGGATACGCTTCGCTTCGGGCGTAAATCTCGAGGTGGTGATGAAAATACCTCTGCAATGCTGCTTGCCTTCCTTCGCTTGACGGCATGCACACGCGCCGATGAATTGCTGCAACAAGGTTTCGCCTACCACCCACAGCTTTTCGTCACCCTTTTCGGGATTCCAATTTTTGGACTGTATGTAGATGGTTTCTCTAAAGCCCATTTTGTCCGTCAATTCAATTTCGCCATCGATACCGCCGTCACGCTCGCCACCGCTAATCCGCAGGCTCTCTAAACGTCTGCCGTTCTTCATCGAATATCTTTCCAAAAGATATACCGAATAATACTCGAAATAATCCCCGCCAAGCGAGCGAAGTCTTCTCAAAAACGTCTCTTTCAATTTCTCGTCAGCCGTCAAAGGCTTTTGTTCAGGGCGAACGTTACGGAGTTTGCCTTCCGACAGCTTTCTTATGTTTTGCGGTTGCGCCTTTTGTACAGGCTTTACTTCCGCCTTCGTCTCTACCTTTACCTCGGTTTTCTTTTCCGTCTTTTGAACGGGTTTTTCGTCCTTCCTTTCCGCCTTTTTCTCTTCTTTTTGAGGCTGTTTTTCCTCTTTTACGGTAGGAGTTTCCGCCTTTGTTTCCGCTTTGGCAGGCTTTTTAGAAGGGGACGCATTGCCAAGGAAGAAACTGACGTCAATCACCTCTTTCTTTACAATCGGCGCTTTTTCTTTCACCGTCAAAGCCGTTTCCGTTTGAGTTTTTTCCTCCTCAATAACAGGCGTTTGAACGGGCTCCTCCGCAACGCTTTCCATGGGCGTCCCAACGGGCGTTTCGGGTTGCGTTTCTTCCGTTTTTACCTCGATAGGAGCAGGGGTTTCTTCCTCCTTCGGCTCTTCTACAGGCGTAAGAGTAGGCACAGCGTCCTCCACCTTTGCCTTTGCTTTTCTACCACGCTTTTTAGGGGTGGGCTTTTCTTCTTTTCCTTCGGGAATAGGCTCGGGTGCCACCTCGGGGGTTACTGGTGCCACAGGTGCAATCGGTTGAATGGGCGCAGGGGGTACGGGTTTGGCTTTCTTCGCCTTTGTCGTCTTTTTTGTAGGCTTTTCGGCAGGTTTTTCCTCCACCGTTTCCGTCTTTACCTCTTCCGTCTTGGCTTCCGACTTCTTTGCCGTTTTCTTGGTTTTCTTTGCAGGGGCTTTTTCCTCTGCCGTTTCTTTTTCTTCGATAGGTTTGGGTGCAACACGCGCCTTCAACGCGTACACGCCCCCTTCATACATTACGTCGCTATCTTTTTTCATGATATCGAGTACGGATCCAACCCTACCCTTTACGTCGTTGATATTTTCGGTGTCTTCACCGCCAAAGCGTTCCTTGTACAGCTTTGCCACCTCGTCTAAAAGTTCGTTGTGCTTCAACGGTTTTACCGCCAAGCATTCCTTGATTAAATTTTTGGTTGCGTCCTTCTTTTCCGCGCGAGTCACAACCGTTGCCGTTTCTTTTACCGGCTCTTGTTTTTTCGTTCTTGCCATAGTAGGCTCCTTATTAAATTAATCTTCGTATAACCGAATAAACTCGCCAAGGTTGTCCAGCTTGCTTTCGGTTTTTTCGAGGATATACGCTTTTACAAGGCGCAGGGCGCGTTTTCTACCGCCTGGTAAAGCTTCCTCGTCATAGGTTAAACCCGCGCATTTGCGCAAGGTATGGTAGGTGGAAACGCTGGCGCGCTCCCCCTGGGTGCAACGGTCAAAGGTAGTAAATCGCCCGTCCGCAAAATCAAACCAAAGCTTTTCACCGATATCCCCACCGCATTCCTCAAGAAAACCAAGGTCGAGGGGGTATCCGCTTTCGCGCAAGGCAACGAGGGTAAAGGTAAGCACCGCCTCTGCCGAGTCGGTATCATCCAAGGCAAGCGCCTTCAATCCCTCGATAAGCGCCACGAATAAGCCTTCGTAGGTTTCATTTTCATACAGAATGGCAAGGCAAATTTCTGCCATTGCACAAGCGGCATAAAAACGTACGATGTCGTAGCGAAGGGCGAAAAAGCTTTCGTGCAGGTAGGCGTTTGTGACGGTGTACCTCCCCCCTTTTTCCGCAAGGATATATTCAGCAAAGCAAAAGGGCTGCGCGGAGAAGGCGAGCTTTGCCTTCGGTTTCTTCACGCCCCTGATCCCTGCCGTAATTCTTCCCAGCGTAGGGGAAAATAAGGTCAGCAATTTGTCGCTGTCTTTATAGTCGATTGATTGCAGCACGATTGCTTCCGTCTTAACTTCCATTTCCTACTTTTTCCCGTTTGTGTGTTATTTTTTTCTTAAAATGTCGTAGTAGAGCATGTAATAGCTGATACTACCTGTTTTCTCAAAGAGTTTCCAAGCCGTTTGCGCCGCACCGTTTTCTTCACGTTTATCCCGCATACTTTTCCCCTCCACGGTAGTAGTGTGTGGGAAAATAGAAAAAAGTATGCCCTTTGGGGTGAAGTGATGTTATGGCAAAACCACAGTGAAGTTCGTAAACGAGTGAAATTTGCCTGACGGCAAGTTGTGGCTGTTTTTAAATATAGCAATAACTTTTTGCGGAACGCAAAAAACTTCACTACGCCGTAGGCGTAACTTCACTGACAAAGTCAACTTCACTTTTCACGAAGTGAACAACTTCACCATAAACGCACGAAGCCCGTCGTAATGCATAGATACGAGCAAGACAAGGCGGAGCGAGGGAGCGTACAAAATAGTACGTGACCGAACGACAACGCCGTATTGCGACGCATATATGTGTTTACTCTTTATAATCTTCGTAGCCGTATTCTTTGAGCAGATTCATCTTATCCCGCCAATCCTCTTTCACCTTGACGTAGGTGGTCAAGAAAACCTTGGCGTCCAAGAATTTTTCCATATCTTGACGAGCGAACGAGGACACTTCTTTGATTGCCTTGCCCTGTTTCCCGATCAAGATTGCTTTGTGGTTCGCACGCTCGCAAACGATATCCAAATTGATATCGTATACGCCGTTTTCCTGCAACTCGAAGGTGTTGATAACGATGGCGATACCATGAGGGATTTCCTTGTCGAATTTCAGCAAAATCTTCTCACGCATGATTTCCGCAATCATAAACTTTTCACTCTTATCCGACACAATATCCTCGGTGAATACCTTCTCCCCTTCGGGCATATTTTGGACGAGGAATTCCTTCAGCTGCTTGACGTTTTTACCCTTACGCGCCGATACAGGGAACACGTCAAGATCTAAATCAGCATCCGCAAACTTCGCCATATCCAAAGGAATGTTTTCCTTGGGCATAATGTCAATCTTCGTATACGCAACCGCCATAGGAATGTTGAGGGCCTTATACTTTCTAATCAGCTCGAAATCCTCTTCGCGAACCCCTTCGTGTCCGTCCAACACGAACAGGATATAGTCCACCGATTTCGCGCTCATATCCGTCGTACGCATCATCATGTCCGTCAACGCATTGTGCGCTTTATAAATACCGGGCGTATCCACGAAAACGATTTGATAATCCTCTTCCGTCAATACCCCCAAAATTCTATCGCGCGTCGTTTGAGGCTTGGGAGAAACAATCGACACCTTCTCCCCTACCATTACGTTGATTAACGTACTTTTGCCCGCATTCGCTCTACCGATTACTGCTACGTATCCACTTCTCATTATGTCTAAAAACTCCTTTGTTTTTCAATGTAAAATCCTGCCCTCACGGCTTAATCGCGCGTGATTTGCAGTTTTTGAAGGATAAATTCTTCCTTCTCTCGCATCTCCGCCTTATCCTCGTCCCTCATGTGGTCGTAACCAAGACAATGCATAATGCCATGCACCAACAAGTAGTGCAACTCACGGTTGTAGGAGTGGCCGTATTCCTCCGCCTGCTCCTTCGCCCTATCACAGCAAACGACGATAGAGCCCACCATCAAATTGCCGTCCTCGTCAATTTCGTAAGGGTAATCCTCACCAGAAATCGCCTCCCCCTTGATACCGTCAAGGGCAGGGAAGCTCAACACGTCCGTCACCTTGTCCGTGTCACGCATTTCACGGTTTAAACGGCGGATTTCCTCCCCGTCCACGAAGATAAATTCCACACAAAGCGGTACGTCCGTTTGCACGAAACCCTGCATTGCGTTTTCCAACGCACGTACGTTTTCTTCAGGAAATTCCTCCCCGTCGCAAAGAATTACAAATTCCCTCATACGTGTTCCCCTTTCGTCCCGCTTTCCGTTTTCTTGTACTTGATGTTGGGGTATTTCACGCGGTGGTGATATACACCCGTGAGCGTATTGACGAGCGCCATACGGATCTTCGTCAAATCCACCATCGTGATGTCACATTCCGAGAACTGTTCCAAATCCATACGCTCTTCGATAACCATACGGATTGCTTTTTCCGCCTGCTCGGGCTTGCGCGCGTCGATAGCACGCACCGCCGCCTCGGAAGCGTCCGCAATCATGATGATCGCCGCAAGCTTGGTTTGTGGCTTTGGACCTTGATAAGAGAAATCCTCGATGTTCACTTCCCCGTCCGTCATCTTCATTGCCTTGGCGTAGAAATAACGGATAGGCATCGTGCCGTGGTGTTGTACAGCGATATCCGACAAGAACTCCGGCAAGTGGTTGGCTTTGATAAGCTTTTGACCATCAATCGCATGCGAACGGATGATATCGGCGGAAAGCTCTGGCGTTAATTCGTCGTGGACGTTGTAATCGCCTTGGTTTTCCGTGTAGTGTTCGGGATAGTGCAATTTACCAACGTCGTGGTAAAGCGCCGCCGCACGGGCATAGTCAACGTTTTCACCGATTGCTGCCGCACTCGCTTCCGCAAGCTGTGCCACCGTCATCGAGTGGGTGTAGGTACCGGGCGCAACCGCCTTTAAGTGTTGTAAAATCTTCGCATCCGCGCTGGTCAACTCACGCAAGCGATAAACAGTCAAGCAGTTAAAGCCGATTTCAAAGATAGGCATCACCGTCAAGAACAATATGGTGGAAGTAATACCGCCGAACAAACCATAACCCATACGCAACAAAATGCCTTGGAAGGTTGCCAAGCCGCCCTCTACGCTGGTGATGAAATTAGACACTTCCAAGAGGAAAATGATAAGGTCGATGGGGATAACGATAAAGATACCAACCATTACAATCCCAAAACGACTCTTCGTCTTTTCGCTGAAGAAGATAGCAAACATACCTGCCGAGAAGGAAATAAGCAAGGAGGAATAGTACGCGCTTTCCGTGGAAAAACCGCCTGCAAAGGTGTCCGCAATGAACAACAAAAGCGAGGTGATTACGTTTAAGAACACCGCCGCACGACGATTAATCAGCGCACCTACCATCAACGCCATAAACGCAACGGGACGTGCGAAGATATCGATATATTCCCCTACCAACCAGGAAATGAGGAAGGAAATATCGAGAAGCATAAATATCAACGCAATATTTTTCCCCGTGGAAAGTACCTTCTTGTCCTCAAAGTAAAAGTACATGTAGGTGATGATTACGAGCAGCATTACGCAGAAGAGGGAATACAAATACCCTGCGCCATACTCCTTCATGTGCTCGACAAAATTATTCAGCTTCGTACCTAAAAGAAGCCCTGCCATCAACATAACCAAAATGACAAAATGCACGAAGAAAAGACAAATGCTCTTAATCGTGTGTTTCGTGGTCCATTCGTTGCCAAACCGTAACATTGCCATCTTTTGTCACTCTCCTTCCGCGCTGTTTACACGCGTTTTTTCTTTCCGTGCAGCATTCTTTTTCTCTTGCATATCCGCATCCTTTTCATAGGCGTGGATGATACGCATTACCAAGGGATGTCTTACGACGTCTTTTGCCGTCAGCCTGCACACAGCCACCCCTTCTACTCCGTCTAATATGCTCGTGGCGTGTACCAAACCGCTGGCTTTGCCGTCCAGGTCGATTTGTGTAACGTCGCCCGTTACCACCATTTTACTGCCCTCGCCCATACGGGTTAAGAACATCTTCATTTGCTCCCTCGTCGTATTTTGCGCCTCGTCCAAAATGATAAACGCATTCGACAACGTACGTCCACGCATATATGCCAAGGGGGCCACCTCAATCGCACCGCGTTCCATCAGCTTTGCATAGGTTTCCAACCCCAACAACTCCTGCAAGGCATCGTACAAGGGACGAAGGTAAGGATCTACCTTTTCATGTAAATCGCCAGGCAGGAAGCCAAGCTTTTCCCCTGCCTCTACCGCAGGTCGGGTGAGGATAATCTTTTCCACCTGCTTACTCTTAAACGCCGCTACCGCCATACAAACGGCAAGGTAGGTTTTACCTGTACCCGCAGGGCCTACGCCAAACACCACCGTATTTTTACGGATAGCATCGACGTATTGCTTTTGTCCAACCGTTTTACACTTGATTTGCTTGCCGCGGGCTGTGATTGCCACCACGCCACCTTCTAACAGCGCCATTTCTTCCGCTTTTCCTTCGCGTGCAAGCTCGATGCAGTATGCCACGCGCGCTTCGTCCACGCATTCGCCCGAACGCACCGTTTGAAGCAAGCCGTTAATCACCGCTTCGCCACATTTTACAGCCTCGTCCTTGCCCTCTAAACGGATTTTCAACCCCTCGACGTAAGCGAGTAAATCTAACTCCCGCGAAATACGGGTTAAATACTCGTCATACGTACCGAGGATCGCCGACAGCTCGTCCAAGGATTTTGCTTCAATTGTCTTCTTAATCGTTATTCCTGCCATAAGTTTATCGTTTCTACCGCTTGAAATTGCATAGTTACACGGTAGGTCTTCCCATTGTTTTTTATCGTTGTTTTTTGCAGGGTGTCCTGCTCGGTAAAATTTACGGTGAGGTATGCCTTCGCAAACGCTTCTTCCTCGCTATTCGCCTCGATTTCACCCTCCCATGTACACGCGAGACACACGCGCGCGATAATTTCAACGCGTACCTGCCCCCCATCTTCGGTGATAAAGTGGTCTTCCACAAGGGTTTCCCCTTTGCGCACCGTATCCCCGATTTGTTTTTGGGGCGAGCCGCGTAATACCGTCATAGACAGCACCGTTCCATCGTGTTTCGCCTGCATTTTACCCGTCTCCGTTTTCACCTTCGGAAAGGAGCTTAAACGGATTTCTACCGCCAAACGGTTGCCCGTCTTTTTCATCGCGCAATATTCCACGCCGTCCATAGCGAGTAGCTTTGCGCAAACCAAATCCTCTTGCCCTTTTTTGTATGGGGCAAACCTTTGTATCCCCGCCTCGTCCAACGCCTGCAAAACGTCCCTACGATAACACTCATCCCCGATGATATCCACGGTAAAAACGAGGGGTTGACTCGCCAATAGGAGGGCGATACAAAGCAATCCGCCTATTAGCAAACCCACACGCCTTTGCATAAAGGATACGTACCGTCCAAACCCTTCGGGGTGTAAATATTTTACCCGATAGGCGGTCGTTTCCACCTTATTTTGGGGATAAAGAGTAAGCACCTTTTCTTTATCACGCCTTTTTATGCTGAAAAGGATACGGTTTTGGGCTATTTTTTGTATATCGTATAGAGAAATCCCCGCCCTGCGCAGGCGCAACAACGCCCGTTCAGGCATCCACCCTTCCAAAAGAAACCGTTCCCGCCAAAGACAAATACTCATTGCGTATCCCCTTCGTCGGCAGGGGCTCGTTCGGTCGTTAGGGTGAGGATTTTACCCGTAAGCTGTAAATCGCCGTCATAGTATTTTTTAATGCACAACCCCACCCCTTCCACGGAAACGGAGCAACGAGGAAAGCAAATCACTACCCGTTCGGGGGAAAAATCCCCTACGGCTTTTACCCCCTCGAAATAACCGCCGCCTTCAGGTATGAAGGTACAACGAGCAAGGGGAAAGCCCTCGGTATTTTTGAAAATTTCGTCGTATAATCGCATACCTGCCCCTCCCGTTTAGTATATGAGGGAAGGAAGGTGGATATTCAATAAAAGCCCCGCTTTTATTGAGTGATGTTTTTCACTTTGTGAAAAGTGAAGTTTATTTCATAAGTGAAGTTTGCCTAACAGCAAGTTATTGTTATTATTTATAACAACCACAACTTTTACGCAGTAAAAACCTCACTACGCAAAGCGTAACTTCACTCGTTTACGAACTTCACTTCACCACAGGTGAAACTTCACCTTAATGAAGAATGTGTTCCAGCTCGTCACGGATTTTTTCAGGTTCATCCGTCTTACATACGATGGTCAGGATATCGCCGCTCTTTAACACCGTTTGACCACTCGGTAAAATGTGCTCCTCGCCACGCATCATCTCGGTAACACGTGCGTTCCCCGGCCACAATACGTCGCGGATTTCTCGTTTGACTGCAATCGCATTCTTATCCACGGTAAAGGTATACACCACCTTTTCTGCTCGTTCGTGTACGCCCGTCTCTTCTTCATACTGTTCCAAAAGTGTTTCGTAAATACCGTCCGTCTTACACATTTCCCCGATAATATACCCCAAGGAAACAGCAATGATAACGGGTAACAACGGTGCAAAACTGCCCGTGAATTCGCAAATCATAACAATTGCCGTAATGGGCGCACGTACCACCGTCGTGAAGAATGCCGCCATACAAATCATAACGAGCAAATCGCAATACGGAGCAAGCTCTGGGGTGACCTTCAACCAAAGGTTGTTCAATATCGCACCAATACACGCCCCGATAGCGATAATGGGGATAAAGATACCGCAAGGAATTCTCGAACCGACGTTGATCGAGGTAATCAACGATTTCAACATCAATACGATCAGCAATACCCAAATTAAAGGCAATCCAAAGGCACTTTCAAGTACTTGCGTCGATACGCCACCGTGGGTACCGAGCGATTCAATTAACTCGTGTCCGCCACCCATAACGCCTACCGCAATAAAGGAAAATACCCCGCCAAGCAGCACCGCCGTCGTGATACGTGCGATATGCGACCACCACTCGTCCTTGATATGCACGCGCTTAAACGCAGTACGCATCCACATGGACAGCTTGTAAAAGCCTACACCCAAAAATCCGCACACCACACCCGCCAAAATTACGAAGCTGTAATACCGCATAGGGATTTCGTTAAACACGTAGGAGTGGAAGGAGCTGGTTATCTCTAAACCCAAGATTTGATAAATGAGGGTACGCGTCAAGATACCGAAGATAACGGAGGAAAAGGCACAAATGAACACCTCGGGGGTGAAACGCTTATGCGCTTCCTCAAAGGCGAACGCCATACCCGTCAAGGGAGCGTTGGACGCCACCGCAAGACCTGTACAAGCACCGCCCGTGATTTGGTATCTACGGATCATTTGGTTACGACGCGTGGTACTCGCCACACCGTCACCTGCCGCCGCACCGATCAAAATACTCGGCCCTTCTGCACCAATGGATAACCCTAAAAAGATACTAATCAAGCTCGCCGCAAACATTGCAGGCAAATCTCGCCACCATTTAAAGCGTACGATACCACGCGTTGCACCTTCCGCCTGCGGTACACCGCAGCCACGGATAATGGAAGAAATATTCACCAAAACGCCGATAATAAACGCACCCGAAAGGAGAGCCAGGACAAGCAAGGGGATAAAGATGGGGTTTGCACGCACGTAGGCGTATACACCTCTGGAAATTTCCTCCCCTTCGTGCACCAAAATGTTGAAAAGCGTGGCGATAATCCCCACGATCACACCCGTGAGGCTCCCCACCGCAACCAGCTCAACGAAGATGCGGTATACGTTCGTTTTTCTTAAATCCTTTTTCTCAATTGTTTTCATATCCGCCTAATCCCTTGTGCAGTTTCGCGTAAGCACCGTCCAACGCCAACAGCTCGCTGTGGGTACCTTGTTCCACCACTTGACCGTTTTCCATAACCAAAATACAATCGGAGTTGATAATCGTAGACAAACGGTGCGCCACCACAAAGGAGGTTCTTCCGTCCATCAATTTTCCAAAAGCATCGCTGATTTTCAGTTCCGTACGGGTATCAATCGACGAGGTAGCCTCGTCCAAAATCAGCATAGGCGGTTTCGTCAACATGATACGCGCGATACAAAGCAGCTGTTTTTGTCCTTCGGACAAATTTCCGCCCTCGCCAAGCACCGTATCGTAGCCGTTTGCCATACGCTTGATAAAGCTATGTGCATGCGCCGCCTTCGCCGCCGCAATCATTTCCTCGTCGGTGGCATCGGGTTTACCCATCTTCAAATTCTCTCTTACCGTACCGTTTTTCAACCAAGTTTCCTGCAAAACCATACCGTAATTTTGACGAAGGGACTTTCTTGTGATATCACGAACGTCCTGATTTTCCACCTTAACCGCCCCACCTGTTACGTCATAGAAACGCATTAAAAGGTTGATCAGCGTGGTTTTCCCCGAGCCCGTTCTACCAACGATGGCGATATGCTGACCGGGGGTAACCGTTAAGGAAAGGTTTTCGATTAATTTCTTCGTCGGCTCATAAGAGAAGTTGACGTTTTCCAAGCGCACGTCGCCGTCAACGTCCGTCAAAACCGCTTTACCTTCGTCAGACGGCTCCTCCACCTCGTCTATCAAGGTGAAAATACGCGCAGCGCAAACAAACGCACTCTTGAGCTCGGTAATAACCCCCGAAATTTCATTGAAGGGCTTTGTGTATTGATTTGCATACGAAAGGAATTTCGTCAAACCACCCACCGTGAAGCGACCTGCGATTACGTCAAACGCACCCAGCAATGCAACCAAAGCATAAACCAAGTTATTGATAAATCTCGTCGAGGGATTGGTCAAAGAGGAATAGAAGGTGGCGTTCATCGTCGCTTTTTCAAGGCGGGCGTTGATTTCGTCGAATTTTTCCGCGTTTTCGTCTTCATGCGCGAACGCCTGCACCGTCTTTAAGCCACCGATAGCCTCTTCCGTAAACGCCGTTTGTTCCCCACGGGTTTCCGTTTGTTCCTTGAAGAATTTATGGGTATGGTTCGCCACAAAACGAGCCACAAACAGGGAGGCAGGGGTGACCATTACCACCACCAAACCGATTTTGAGGTTAGTAATCAACATAAAGGCAATCGTACCCAAAATCGTCAATACACCCGTGAAGAATTGTGTAAATCCCAACAACAAACCGTCGGAAAATTGATCCGCATCCGCCACGATACGGCTGACCGTATCCCCGTGGGAATGGGTATCGAGATATTTTAAGGGTAACGAGCCGAGCTTCGCAAACGCATCCGCACGGATGTCACGTACTACGTTGCAGGAAATACGGTTATTGCAAAGGCTGGTCAGCCATTGCGAAACCGCCGCAACCCCTACCGCAAAAAGGATTTTTACAAAAATGGTTTGCAGTTCGCTCCACTTTACACCGCTTTCGACAATGCAATCCACCGCATCACCGAACAGTACGGGTACGAACAAGGTCGCCGCTACGCTGGCTGCCGCAAACAAAATAGAGCAAGCCAACGCAAGGGGATATCTTCCCACGTAGCGAAGGATACGCTTTAAGGTGCTTTCACCCTTCTCCCCGCGTACACGGGTGGGGCATTTCACATTACGCATGCGACACCTCCCCCTCTCCGTATTGCGAGAAATAGATTTCACGGTAAACCTCGCAGGTTTGCATCAGTTCGTCGTGCGTACCGATACCCACCGCCTTACCATCGTCTAATACGATAATTTTATCCGCATCACGCACCGAAGAGGCACGCTGGGACACCACAAACACCGTCGTTTTTAAGGTGCGGATTTCTTTGCGAAGTGCCGCGTCCGTTGCGTAGTCTAACGCCGACGAGGAATCGTCCAAAATCAAAATATCCGGGTTTCTTACCAGGGCGCGTGCAACCGTCAAGCGTTGCTTTTGCCCGCCCGAGAAGTTTTTACCACCCTGTTCCACAGGAGCATCCAAACCGCCCTTTTCAAGGATGAAGGCCTCGGCCTGGGCAATCCTTGCCGCCGCCATCAATTCTTCATCCGTTGCATCCGCTCTACCCCACAAAAGGTTTTCACGGATGGTGCCTTTGAACAGCTTCGCCTTTTGCGGTACAACACCGATACGCTCACGAAGGAAGCCCTGAAGTCCTGCGCTACGCACGTCCTTGCCGTCAATCGCCACCCTACCGCTACGCACGTCGTAGAAATGGGGGATGAGGTTGACGAGAGTGGTTTTACCCGAACCCGTACCGCCGATAACCCCTACCGTTTCCCCACGGTTTACGGTAAAGTTGATATCCACGAGCGAATCTTCCGCACCTGCGTTGTAGCGTGCGCATACGTTTTCAAAGGAAATAAACGCCTCCTTGCGCCCTTCCGTTTCCTCGTCCGTCACAATTTCCAAAGAAGGCTGCATATCGAGCACCGCCTCGATACGCCCTGCGCTCGCCGCCGCCTTCGCAACCGTTACGATGAGGTTGGCAAGCTTGATAAGCTCGATTAAAATTTGCCCCATAAGGTTGTAAAGCGCAATCACCTTACCTTGGGTAAGCACTCCACTTTCCACACGCAAGCCTGCCGTGTAAAGAAGAATGATGGTCGCCAAGTTTACAAGGACGTAGGTCATGGGGTTGGTAATCGCCGCAATTGCTCCGACGAATTTTCTTTCCTTCGTCAGCCCTTCGTTGCGTTCGTTGAACAAAGCCTCCTCGTCCGCTTCCTTACAAAATGCACGCAGTACCCTTGCGCCCGTTAAATTTTCACGGGTAGAAAGCAATACCTTATCCAATTTCGCCTGCGTTTTTTTGTAGAGGGGCATGCAGATAAACATCACCGCATACACGACGATAGCAAGGACGAGGATCGCCCCTGCAAACACCCCAAACGAGGAAGGATCGATGATGCAAGCACACACCAACGCACCGAACACAATGAACGGGGAACGGAGCAAAAGGCGTAAAAACAGGTTGATACCCGTTTGCATTTTATCCACGTCGCTGGTCATACGGGTAAGCATCGTTGCTTCACCCATTTTATCGATATCCTTGTAGGAAAGGGATTGCATTTTTTTGAACAAATCGCTACGCACACGCGCAGACACACCCGTAGCCGCGCGCGCGGAAAAATATTGCGCCGTTACGGAAAAGAGTAAACCTACCAAACCGAACGCCGCCAAGACAAGACACATCCACACCACAAACCGCTTGTCCGCGTTGGGATAGCCGCCGTCTATATACGCGCCAAACCCATCGTCGACGATTTTTGCCACGACAAAAGGAACCAAAAGCTCAAAGGTAGCTTCCAGCAACTTAAACAACGGGCCGAGTATCGCCTGCCATCTATACGGTTTGAAGTAGGTGAGAATTTTTTTCATAGCAAGTCCATTATAGCACCATTTTGGCGTAAAAGCAAGAATTTTACTTGCATTTAAGGGAATTTATTCCCTTATTGCACATTTATCGCGCGCATACGCGTAAAAAAGAGGGCGAAACGGAGATATTTCTCCCTTCGCCCAACGATTTTTTGTGAAATTTTACTCTTCAGCCTCCGCATCCGCGTCATTTTCGTCAGCGGTAGAAACGGTCAACAACGCTTCGTACAATTCCTTGTAATCAGCAATTTCCAACAAACGTGCACCTTCAAATGTAGAAGATAACCGCTCGTTCAAGCGATACATACGCCCTGCGTTGATAAATCTATTCGTTACCACCATGAACACAATAAACATCGCAACCGATACGCAAGCAAGGACGATGGTCGGGGTGATATACGCCCCGTCACGGGTGCTAAAATTCTTAAAGCCCACTACCAGGGTCGCGATGATTGCCGCAATCACGGGGAAAAGCGTCAACACAAACGCAACACCCCAACGCAATTTTCTGCTGGTCAAAACCTCACGGCGAGCCTCTTGTTTTTCCTCAAAAACTTCACGAAGGGGCTTTTCCTCCTCCGTCAATTCCGCCACGCGCTTTTCAAACGCCCCACGATATTGTTCCTTGATAATATCCACCGCTTCGTAGCCAAGGTCGTATTCCAGGCTCTCGATACCCGCGTCAGCGTATTCCGCAATCAACACGTCGGGATTGGTAAAGTCAGCGGTTTTCGCGCGCCAGTACCCAACGGATGCATCGGTTGCCACCTCGTCAAGCTGTAAAGCCTTTTCGTATTCCAATTCCGCCGCGTGATAGCTACCGCTGTCGAGCAACTTTTTCGCCTGCGCACAAGCCTTTTCATATTCCGCACGGCGGCGTTCGTCCGCCTCCGCTTTTTCCTTTAAATATTTCGCCGCTTCTTCAGGGGTAAGGTCTACGAGGGCTTCGTTGTCCTCGTTGGCGTTAAAGCCTTCCAAATTAGGGAACTCGAAGGTGATTTCTTCCCCTTCTTCCTCTACGCCTTCCGCCATTTCATCCGTTACGTCTACAAAGCCGTCCTTCGTTTTCTTCAAACGCACGCCTCTGCCGTATTCGTCGTCGATAATTCTTTCTTCCATACCTTTTTCTCCGCGTTTATTTTAATTTTCGTCCGCATCAGCAATTTCTTCCTCGGACAAAACAAACGGGTTTTTAAACCCGAATATTTTCTTCGTTTTTGTGTAATCGGGGACAACCGTTTCCACTACGTAAGTGTGGAAATCCCCACGATAACGGCTTTGCGCCCATTGACACAGCTCCTTCGTCTCAAACCACGCCAAAACACAGCTACCGCTACCCGACATCACCGCCCCTATGGGCGAGAATGCCTTTGCCTCGTTGTATGCCCTTTCCACATCGGGATTGAGGTGTAAAGCAGGGATATACAGGTCGTTCATCAAATACCTGCCCCCTTCATTTATCTTTTCCGCTATCAATGCCTCTATCAAGCCTTGGGTTGCACTTTCCTTCCATTGCAGGGTTTGAGGCAGTTCGTCATACTTCTTGTAGCACCCCCCTGCGGAAACCTCGGACGAGGGACAAATCAAGAGAAAATGCAACTTATTTTTCAAGGGAAGAACGGTCACCCTTTCCCCTCTGCCTTGCATACGGGCAAAACCACCCGTCAGCATATACCCCGTGTCACTACCAAGTGTATCAGCAAGCGTTTTCAACGCCTCTTTATCCGTCACACTATACAATTGTGCCATCCCATTGAGAACCCCCGCAACGTCTGCGGAAGAGCCGCCAAGCCCTGCCCCCATCGGGATGTTTTTGTGCACGGTGATATCCACACCGCAGGTGTCAAACGCCTGCGAGAAGGCATCCGCCGCCTTCAAGGCATTGTTCTTTTCGGGTGGAATCGTTTCACTCCCCATCCCCTTCATAAGGATGGTGGAACGCTTGTCCTTGCGTTTTTTGAGGGTGATTAAATCATACAAATCAATGCTCGCCACCAACGAATCGAGCATGTGAAAGCCGTTTTCCACACCCGTAATCTCTAAAGTAAGGTTTACCTTGGCGTACGATTTGATTTTTACCGATTTCATCGCCAAAGCTCGTCCACTCCTTACCCGAAATTACAGCGGATGAGACCGCCGTTTGCACACTTCCTTTCTATTTTACCATATTTTTTCTAAAAATACAATATTTTCGGGAAAAATAATTCCCACTATTTTGTTAAAACAGCGGGAAAAGTTGGCTTTTAGTCCTTTAATTGTCGATAAACGTAAATTCTTTCCCCTTCCTTCAAGGGAAATTGCAGGTCGGGGTTGGATTTTTGCAAATCCTCAGGGGCACAGGCAAGCCGTTTGGATACCTGCCAAAGCTCCTCGCCTTTGCCTGTAATAAACACGGAAAAACCGCAATCGGCATCGCCGTAGGCATCCCCTTCTTCCACCTCGGCAACGTATTCCCATTCCTTCTCCTCGAATACTCGCAAGGACAGGCGTAAGGTTGCCTCCGCTTCCGTTTCACCACTCCGTTTACGGCGTATGTTTAAGCCACACACCGCACAATCCACCTCTACCTGCTCCCCATCCACCTCCAAAGGGAATACGAAGGGCAGGGATAACGTGGCGGTTCGGTGGGAGCCGTCCGCACCGCAAAACAACACCTCGGCAAGCACGGCGCCTTCCGCTTCCATGCCACGCTCCCCTTTTCGGCATACGATTTCCGCACGTGGGAGTACCGCCGCCTGCAAGGTGTATTCCACGTCAATTTCAGGGGAAATAATCGCCTCCCCACTCACTCTCTCGGTGGATTTTGCGTGTTTCGTCAAATACCTGCCCCCTTCCTTTTGCTTTTTAAGGGTAGTTTCTGCCTCCGTGGAAAAGCCGTCCTCCGCCACGGTGATTTCATCATAGACGGTTAAATAGCACTCCGTGGAAAGGGTGTAGGAAAGGACGATATGGCTTGCACCCTTTTCCTCGTCCGTACCCGCGGAAAGAGTTGCCGATTTCACCTCTACACGAGCCGTGGGTACCACCTTACCAAACGCCTCCTCACTCGGTAAAGCAATTTTGAAGGGTATCAGCCGCTCGTACGAGCATACGCTGTTATCCCCTTTCAAGACACAAATGTTGAGGGAAAATTCCCCCTCGATGTCGATTTGACCGCCACCTGCGTGCACACGGTTGACCACCGCCTTTTCACTGTGCATAAGGATATCCCCGACGTAATCGGTGTCAAACTCGTCCTCGCCCTCGGTATCCCCACTGACACACACCGTTTTATACACGCGCGCAAGCTCCTTTTTCACAATCAGCCCCTCACCGCCCACAAGGTACTCCATTTGCTTGCTGCCATATACACCGATGTCCGCCGACACCACCACGGACACGTATAAGCCCGATCCTTCCCTACGCCAGGTCACGTTCTCACAGGTGAAGGCCGTTCGTCCAAAACACGCAGGGGTGATGGCGGAGTTTTCCGCTTTGTGGTAAAATTCCGCGCCACGCTCCGCACGGCATATCTTCTTATCGCCGTCCTCGTACACGATGCAAAGCAGCATTTTACCACCGTATTGCACTTCACCATCTGCGCAAGCGGTATCCGACGGCACCGCCTTGGTATGTACCGCTAAAATACTGCTGATTTCACTCCCCGGCAGGCGGCATTCCACGATGGATTGCGACTTTACCCTGCAAATTTCTCCGACGTAACGATAGGTTTCAAACTGCGGTTTGATCATATTTTTCCCTTCCTTGCTGTTTATTTTGCCCTTCTATCCTTATGCTGGAGAAGTGCGGTTTAGAACGGATTGCACTTTTACGGGAATATTTTCCAAGGGATTGGGGGATACTATGCGTATGATTAAGCCGACAAAAAACATCAAGGATGTTAAACAAATGGTGAAGGATTGCTCCGCACAACGGGTTGCGGTGCGGGTGAATTTGGGCAGGAATAAGAGCATGAGCTTTTCAGGGGTTTTATCGGGGGTGTACCCTGCGTTGTTCACGGTGAAACCTGACGAGGAAGGTTTTTTAGGAAAAACGGCGTACTCCTATTCTGACGTGCTGTGCGGAAATGTAAAAATTAAGCGGTTGTAATGGCGTGTTGCCTTGCGTGGTAACACGCTAAACTATGATTGCCCCAAAGGGCAAGTTATGGGTTTAGGAATGCCCTGCATTGTTGTGATTGGCTTTGCCAAAGCGTCGCAAGCTTTGCTCTTCTCGCGTAATGTAAGGTTAACATTACGCTCGGTCACCGTTCGCGCAAGGCTGATGCGCTCACTCATCTCGTCCCTAAAAAAACATTGTCAATGTTTTTCTTAACGGGTAACCCGGCGCACGAACCGTGGGTTCTCACCTAATCCACCAAACACACAAAAAAAACCCCACCTTGACAGGTGGGGTTCTTTGGTGCGTCTGGCGGGGCTCGAACCCACAACGTCGGCGTCGGAGGCCGAGGTTTTATCCAGTTAGACTACAGGCGCTTTTCACATTTTTACTTTTTTCCTAAAATGCTATTATATTTTACTATTTTTTGCTTTCATTTTGCAAGCGTTTATGGTATACTATTCCTAAATTAAGGAAAAATTTTTCGCTCGCCATGAGGCGATTTGCGTGAAAAGGAGGGTTTTGTGTCGAAAACTGTTGTCGTTGGTATGAGCGGCGGTGTGGATAGCTCCGTTGCCGCTTTACTCTTAAAACAACAAGGCTACAACGTCATCGGGTTGTTCATGCTCAATTGGGAGGAAAACGATGAAAACGGTTGCTGTACCGCCGAGGAGGATTACACCGACGTAAGGCGTGTTTGCTCCGTACTCGACATCCCCTATTACACCGTTAATTTCGCCAAGGAATATATGGACAGGGTATTTTCCTATTTCCTCGCGGAATACAAGGCTGGGCGTACCCCCAACCCCGACGTACTCTGCAACCGTGAAATCAAGTTCGGCCCCTTCTTGCAAGAAGCGAAGAAGTTAGGTGCGGATTACATCGCCACGGGGCATTATTGCAAAATCTCACACGAAAACGGCGTACATTTGTTGCAAAAAGCCAAGGATCAAAACAAGGATCAGACCTATTTCTTAAATCAGCTTTCCCAGAGTCAACTTTCGGACGTTCTCTTCCCCTTGCAGGATATGGAGAAACCCGAAATCCGCAAAATTGCCCTTGAATACGGTCTCGCCACCGCAAAGAAAAAGGACAGCACGGGGATTTGTTTTATCGGGGAAAGAAACTTTAGAAAGTTCCTCAACTCGTACCTGCCTGCCCAAAACGGTAAAATCCTTGACCTCGAAGGCAAGGAAGTCGGCGAACACATGGGGCTTATGTATTACACCCTCGGTCAACGCAAGGGCTTGTATCTTGGCGGTAGAAAGGGTGACGATGAGGGCGGTAGATGGTTTGTCGTGAAGAAGGATTTGCAAAACAATATCCTCTACGTTTCCCACGGCGACGAAGCACCCCTTTACTCGAAATCCTGCGAGGTGTCGGGCTTTAACTGGATTCCCTCCAAACCAACCGCAACCGAGTTTGACTGTATGGCAAAATTCCGCTACCGTCAACCCGATCAACCCGAACACGTAACGGTGAAAAAGGACGGCGGCTTACACATCGATTTCGTGGAAAAACAGCGTGCCGTGACGGAAGGTCAATACGCCGTACTTTACGACGGCATTAACTGCCTCGGCGGTGGGGTTATTGATAGCGCGGAATATTAATTCAACGCATACCTGCCCCATGTCTTTTGAAAAATAGAAGTTCGTTGACACAGTAACCTACAACGAAGAGATACGAACAAGACAAGGTGCGCGAGGCTTTTCGACGGGAGCGTACATATCGTACGTGAGCAAGAAAAACGTAGCGCAACGAAGTATGGCGACGCATATATTCGTTGCCTTAAAGGAGTATTATGAAAAATATCGCAATCGTAACAGGTGCCTCCAGCGGCATCGGTAAAGAATTTTTCCTCTCCCTCAACCAACGCAAAGAGGGTTTGGATGAAATATGGGTAATCGCACGCAGCGAAAATAAATTGGAGGAGCTCCGCACACAAACGGACGTCCCCCTTCGTGTTATCCCCTTGGATTTGTCCTCGCCTACGGCGACGGGTGAAATTGAAAAGCTTCTTGAAAGTGAAAAGCCCTCCATTCAGTACCTTATCTGTGCATCGGGTTTTGGGCGTTTTAACGCCGTGGAGGACGACAGCGCGGCGGTGTTGGAAAATATGGTAGACCTGAACTGCCGTTCCATCGTCGGCATTACCCGTGTCGCATTCCCCTACATGGCAAAAGGTGGCAGCGTGCTTTTAATCGCTTCCATGGCGGCTTTACAGCCCATCCCCTACATCGCCACCTACGGCGCAAGCAAGGCATTCGTGCTTTCCTATGGGAGAGCGCTTAACAAAGAGCTTCGCAAGGCCCGTGGCGCGCGTTGTTTGTGCGTTTGTCCCTTCTGGACGAAAACAGCCTTCTTTGATAGAGCGGAGTCGGACAAAAACGTCGTGAAAAAGTACGTGGTTATGTACAAGCCCGAACAAATTGTAAACCGCGCTTGGAAGGACTTAAAGAAGAAAAAACGCGATGTTTCCATACATGGTACCGTCGCACGCGGTCAAGCGTTGCTTGTAAAATGCCTACCTCACCGTTTGGTAATGTGGGTGTGGATGAAACAACAAAAATTGTGAGGTGTAGATAAATGCAAACTTACTCCCGTGCAAAATGGGCGTGCTACGTGGGAAATATCACCCAAGCGGTGACCTGCAACGTGCCCCCTTTGTTGTTTTTGACCTTCCATTCCTTGTATGGGATTTCCTATTCTCTACTCGGCTTGTTAGTACTTGTGTTTTTCTTTTCACAGCTCGGCATCGACCTCATTTTTTCCTTCTTCTCACATAAATTTAACATCCAAAAAACGGTACGACTTATGCCCGTTTTGGCGGTCGTTGGGTTAAGCTTATATGCAATACTCCCGATGGTTTTCCCCGATTATACATACCTCGGTTTGGTGGTTGGTACCATTATTTTTGCAACGTCCAGCGGTCTTGCGGAGGTGCTTATCAGCCCCACCATCGCCGCGATCCCCAGCGATAACCCCGAACGGGAAATGAGTAAATTGCACTCCATCTACGCTTGGGGGGCGGTTGGCGTTATCTTGGTAGGCACGCTGTTTTTACTCTTCTTTGCTTCGACCAGCTGGCCCTATCTCATTCTACTTTGCACCTTATCCCCTTTGGTTTGTGCAATCTTGTTTTTCACGAGCAAGCTCCCCCCGATGGAAACACCTGAAAAGGTGTCGGGCGTGTTAGAACACCTGAAAAAGAAAGAGCTTTGGCTGTGCTTCCTCGCTATTTTCCTTGGCGGTGCAAGTGAATGCACGATGGCACAATGGAGCTCGAGCTACCTGGAAAAAGCCATTGGCTTACCCAAGATTTGGGGTGACGTTTTTGGGGTTGCGTTGTTTAGTATGGCGCTTGGTTTGGGGCGTACCCTCTATGCCAAATATGGTAAAAACGCGGAAAAAATCCTTTTCCTCGGTGCAATCGGCGCAACCGCTTGTTACCTTACCGCTGCCTTGACCAACATTGCGATATTGGGCTTGGTTGCGTGTGCGTTTACGGGCTTTTGCGTGTCCATGCTTTGGCCGGGCAGTTTGATTATCGCCTCGGAACGCATTCCCACAGGTGGAGTGTTCCTCTATGCGATGATGGCGGCAGGCGGGGATTTGGGCGCATCCGCAGGACCACAGCTCGTCGGTGTAATCACGGACGGCATCGCCGCAAGCACGGGCGGCGTGAACCTTGCTTCCAGCCTTGGTATCACGGTAGAGCAATTGGGCATGAAATGCGGGATGCTTCTTGGTATGCTGTTCCCCTTGGTGGCGATTTTCCTCTACCTGCACTTGCTTCGTACAAGAAAAAAGAAAACTATATCGTAAAAATTATCCGCCGACAACCTCGGCGGATTTTTTTGCTTAAAATCAAACCTTTTCCACTTTGATTTTTGTCAATTTATTGACTTGATTTCAATAGCATGCTATAATATCCTTAAATACTGGGGATGCTCCCACAAGTTATCTCCAAATAAATAAAAACATTAAAAGGGAATAGAAAATGAAAAAGAAAAGTTTAACAAAGCTCCTGTCTATGTTTTTAACGCTTATAGCAAGTGTAAATGTTTTTGCGTCCTGTTCAAACATCGCATTATCAAAACAAGGCGAGCAAGGAATCCAAGGTCCTCAAGGCGAAATGGGTGAAAAAGGTGCAGACGGATTAACGCCTTATATTGGCTCAAACGGAAATTGGTGGATTGGTGAAGAAGATACAGGCGTAAAAGCCAGTGCGGATACCGTAAATAATAACGAACCTAACGGCATTGCAAGTATTACGACCAGTAAAGAAGGTACAGTAACCACCGTAGTTATAAAATTCACTGATGAAACGATAGCAGATGTAGTATTTACTATTGAGGATGGAGAAACTGGTGCTCAAGGGCCTCAAGGTGAAACCGGTACCCAAGGGCCTCAAGGTGAAGTTGGTCCTCAAGGGCCCCAGGGCGAAACGGGCGCGACAGGACCTCAAGGTGAAATTGGTCCTCAAGGCCCCCAAGGGGAGACTGGCGCGACAGGACCTCAAGGCGAAGTTGGTCCTCAAGGGCCCCAAGGGGAGACTGGCGCGACAGGGCCTCAAGGCGAAGTTGGTCCTCAAGGGCCCCAAGGAGAGACTGGCGCGACAGGGCCTCAAGGTGAAGTTGGCCCTCAAGGCCCCCAAGGCGAAACTGGCGCAACAGGGCCTCAAGGCGAAGTTGGCCCTCAAGGCCCCCAAGGGGAGCCTGGAGCCCCAGGTCGTGGTGTCTTAAAAATTGAACTGATTGATGGACATCTTTGGATTACATACACAGACGCCCCTGATACCCCCATTGATTTGGGCCCCTTAACTCAACCTGACCATGATGGCACGGAAGGTCTTGATTTTTGCCTCCTGCCCGATGGCACCTACAGTGTTAAAGCTGGATCAACATATTATTTAGATAGCATCGTTATCCCCAGTTCTTACAAGGGAATCCCCGTAACTCAAATTTTACCTAATGCTTTTGATGGCGCCCCCAATTTAAAACACGTTACCATTCCAGATACTATTATTGACATTGGAGAATACGCATTTAACAATTGCGTTAAGTTGGAATTTGCAGAATTACCCCCCTATTTAGAGATTTTGGGTGCTTACGCCTTTAATAGTTGCAAATTATTAAGCAACTCTTTGGTGTTCCCCTCTACCTTAACAGTAATTCCAAAATCTTGTTTTGAGGGCTGCACATCTCTTACAACCATCACCATCCCCGAATCCATTACGACAATATATAATAGAGCATTCTACAACACGGGATTGCAAAATGTAACCCTTTTAGGCAATACGACTTGGCGTGTCAAATCTGTTGCACAATACTATTATCAACGTTGCGCAAGTCACGGTGGCTATAAAGAGGACAGAAGCGGAAATCCCATTACAGACTCTCGTTTTAGTACGGATTCAAGCTTACATACCGCAAAATTCCTCTCCCAAGACGATATCCTTACCTTTTTAAAAGGGAAAATAATACATTTTGGTTATATAGAAGAACATGACACCTGCCATTATGTATATAATTCTCAAGACGCAACACTTGTCCGCGAATAAAAGATAGTCTCTCGTAATTTTTTAAAGTATAAATCTCCTTGCTTTGCAAATACTAACAGTATAAATTTGTAAAACAAGGAGATTTTTGCATATATATGAAAGCAACAGGTATTGTTAGAAGAATAGATGAGCTTGGCCGTGTGGTTATCCCAAAGGAAATCCGCCGTACCCTGCGTATTAAGGAGGGGGATCCCCTCGAAATTTTCACCGACCGTGATGAATTGATGTTGAAAAAGTACTCTCCCATCGCCACTTTGGAGCGGTTTAGCAAAGCCACCGCCCGTTCCTTAAACGATTTAAGCGGTAAGCTTGCCGTGATTTGTGACACGGACGGCATTTTACACGCCTTTGGCGATGGTAAAAAGGATTTGGACGGGAAGAGCCTTTCTTCGGATATGGAACGGATTTTACGAGAACGGCGTAGCTATATCGCCAACGCCTCGGAGGGTGGCGACGTCATCCCCATCACCGACAGCCACGAGGAAGGGATCACCGCACAGGTAATCGTCCCCATCGTGTCAGGTGGGGATTGTCTTGGTGCAGTCGCTGTGCTATCCAAAGAAAACGGAGCGAAAATGGACGGTAGCGATATGAATTTGGCTCGCCTCACGGCCGATATTTTGGCAAACCAATTCGAATAAAATGTAAAAATGCAAGGGGCAGGTATGCGTTGAACACATACCTGCCCCTCATTTATTCAATCCAACACCATGCGAAAAAAAGCTTATACACAATATCTTTACAAAATTTAAAATACCTATTGACAAAACATTTTAAAAGTAGTATACTATTCTTAATACATATCATATACAATATGATAAATAGGAGGATTTAGAATGAAAAAAGCATTAAAACTGTTTGCTTCTGCGGCTTTGTTGACTGCACTTTGCACCCCCATCGCTGCTTGCAACCGCAACACCCAAAAGTTGGTTGATGGCCCTGAAACCGTTGTTTCGACCAAATTTTCTCAAAACGTTTTCTCGACTTCTGGTTCCGTGTACAACTTTATGTCCTCGGATGATATGGGAAACATCGTGGTACAAGAAACGACCACAAACGTTTCTACCGGTGCACCGATTGTTACATACAAGTTGTTCAACCTTAAAACGAAGCGTTTCTCTTCGTTTATGAGTTCGGACCCCATTTCTATGATTACCGATGGTTTCTTCTATTCGGTTAAAACAACCAACGTAGACAACCTTCCTTTGGACCCCTCGGAATACGTGTATACTTTGTATGATGGCAACTCTATCCTTACCTCCAACGTAAAAGGTGAGGTTAGAGGTAGTATGTTCGTACAAACCGACGGCACCCGTTGGTATGTAGATATCAATAACGAAGTTGAAAAGGAAAAGAACCCTTTCAACCTTGTCCTTGAAAACAACGCTATGGAAGTTGGTGATTTCTACGTAGTTCGCACCTCCAGTGATACTTGCCAAGTTTTCAATGAAGATGGTGAATTTGAATACGCTTTCTCTATCACGGAAAAATTAAACCTTGCTGAAGGCGTTGAAATCAATACCATGTGGACGGTTCAAAACAAAATTTTTGCACAGGTTTATGCAGCTCTTCCCGATGATGCGAAAAAATATGATTTCATTACCGAAGAAAACGGTGAAATGAAAAAATATGATTTGATGACCTATTCCTACTCACTCAAGCGCGACAATGTTAAAGAAATTAAAAACTTTGACTACTTTGTAGAGGATGTTTATGAAGAGAACGAAAAATCTGTTATCCTTGAGGTAAGCGAAATCGTTGATAAGCGTATTTCCGAATCGGAGATCATTCAAGCGTTTGACCAACACGCAAACGTTGCATTCAACATCCAAAAGCTTGTACCTGGCGCATGCGACTTCGAATCTTTCGGCGATTACGTAAGATTTGACGACCTTGCAGGCTTCACCCATATCTATAAAGAACGTAAATTGATCATGAGCGTTCCCTCCTCTTCTTTGGGTAGCATAAATACAGTTGGCAATTGCTTGTATTATTCCATCAGCGGTACCCTTTCCGTTTACAGCCTTGAAGAAGGTGAAGTTATACACGCTGCTGAAAACGTAACCAACTACGGTAAAACCGTAAACGGTAACATTTGGTATCAAACCTACGATGCAATGACCTCGACCACTAGATACGCTGTTTATGACGTAGAAGAAGATGACGTTGATATCGATACCTATAACGCTACGCAGCAAATTGTAAGTTCGACCAGAAACTATTATATCGTTTATAACACGACGATGAACTCCTACACGATTTGCTTCCCCGACAGCTCTTATTCGGATATCACCTCCAGCAACCCCATCGCTGTTGTAGGTTCTTATTATGAAGAAGAATCGGAAGATATCTATTCCACTCATATCATCTTCTGTACGACCGAAGGTATCGTAAACAACTACCACGTACTCACGATCAGCTACGCACCCGAAGAAGAATAAGCCTTTTGCCTTTAAATAAAACCGCATTGCGGTAAAAACCGAAACGGAGCGAGAAAACTCGCTCCGTTTTACCTTCTCACCTGCATTATTAAGACGCTCGAAAAGAAAATTTTTATTTTTTTTATAAAATAGGCGTTCATATTATTGAAAAAACCAAAAAAGATATGCTATAATAGAGTTGTCGATCGGCTTTATCCACACGCCGAAATCATTCGTATTTTATTTTAACGAGGTTCTATATGGAAAAAATCTACACAGGCAAAACCAAAGACGTTTACAAGCTTGAAAACGGCAACGTGCTTTTGAAATTCAAAGACGATTGCACGGGCAAAGACGGCGTGTTCGATCCCGGTGAAAACACCGTTGGTCTTACCATCGAAGGCATCGGCAAAGCAAACTTGAAATCCTCCGTTTACTACTTTGAGCTTTTGAAACAAGCCGGCATCAAAACCCACTACGTTTCCGCTGACGTGGAAAACGCAACGATGGAGGTTCTTCCTGCAACCGTATTCGGTCACGGCTTGGAAGTAATTTGTCGTTTGGTTGCAACGGGTAGCTTCATCAGAAGATACGGCGAATATATTGAAAACGGCACCCCCCTTGCAGGCGGCTACGTAGAATGCACCTTCAAAAACGACGAAAAGGGCGATCCCCTTGTTACAGCGGAAGGTCTTGCGGCCCTCGGTGTTATGAGTATGGAAATGTTCGACAGCATG
This sequence comes from Candidatus Scatosoma sp., assembly GCA_045643825.1. Lineage (GTDB taxonomy): Bacteria > Bacillota > Clostridia > Christensenellales > Borkfalkiaceae > Scatosoma. The sequence goes on along the minus strand of JAZRFV010000002.1, from coordinate 5,421 downwards.
AAAAAGCAAACCCTCGCAATCACGAAGGTAGTTGCTGACGATTTGAAAACCCTTGGCCTTGACCTTTGGGATATCAAGTTCGAGTTCGGCTACAACAACGGTGAGGTTATCCTTATCGACGAAATCGCTTCGGGTAACATGCGTGTTTACAAGGACGGCAACATCGTGGATCCCGTTGAGCTTACCAAACTCATCAACAATAGATAATCTATATTGTATAAATAAAAAGCAGGATAATTTTTATCCTGCTTTTTTTATTGCTTATCCGCCTTGAAATTTTAAATATCCTACAAAAAAAGTTTCACTTTTTCACGTGAAACTTTTTCGCTTTTTTATGTATTATTCTTCCGCAAAGCACTCTTCCGCGATGGTTAAAATTTCCTCCGCCGTTTGCGCTCTAAACAGCCTGTCTTTAAAGGCCGATGCACCGCGCATACCCTTGACGTAGAACGCCGCCATCTTACGCATAAATACAACGGTAAACCGTTCGTCGCATACCTGCCCCGTCCATTTTAACTGTTTTTTAAACATCTCCAGCTTACTTTCGGTGGGTGTCCCCGTCAAGGCACAAAAGATTTGTGGATCGAATAACGCCGCCCTTGCCACCATTACGCCGTCCGCGCCCGTTCTATCCAGCAGCGTTTCCGCATCCTCGTTCGAGAACACACCGCCGTTGGCAATCACGGGGATTTTTACCGACTTTTTCGCCGCGGCAATCTCGCCGTAGTTCACGTCCCCTGCGTAAATTTTATCCTTCGTTCTGCCGTGGATAGTGATAAGGCTTGCCCCGGCACCTTCCATACGCTTTGCAAACTCCTCGGTGATCAACTGCTTATCGGTGATACCGATACGGAATTTCACCGTCACCGTTTTACCACTCTTTACACATTCCTGTACGATTTTTTCCGCCAAAGCAGGGTTTTCGAGCAACGCACTCCCTTCCCCGTTTTTGTAAATCTTCGGCACAGGGCACCCCATGTTGATATCCACAATCGGAAAAGGTGCAAGCTTTTCGTGTTCGCATGCCGCACGCATAATGTCGGGGTCACTACCGAAAATTTGAGCTGCGCACACCCCCTCGCACTCGTCCGTATAAAGAAGTTCCTCGGTATTCTCACTACCATATTTCAACCCCTTTGCGCTTACCATTTCCGTATAACAAAGCCCCGCACCGTAATCCTTGCAAAGCCTACGGAACGGATAGTTTGTATATCCTGCCAAGGGGGCAAGAAATACGTTGTTTTTTATGGTCGTGTTTTGTATGGTAATGGGTGTTAAACGCATACCTGGGTGCCTCATTTTATATTTTTCACTGTTTTAAGCTCTTTTTTGCTTGAACGTAATATTCGTCCCATTCCGCCTCGGAAAGTTCGGTTACAACCTTGCCATCCGCCAAAGCCAAAGCCTCCGCTTTGGTAAATCTTGCCGCGAAACGATCGGTTGCTTCCTTCAATGCCTTTTCACAATCGCAACCTGCCTTACGCCCTACATTGACAGCGGCAAACAACACGTCGCCGATTTCCTTTTCAGCGGCAACCTCGTCCCCTGCCTTGTACGCCTCGAAAAATTCGTCAATTTCCGCGCGCAAACGCTCCGCCGCATCTTCCGCCGTGGCAAAGTCCATACCGCCCTTCGACGCTCGTTTCCCCACCTTTTGGGCACGCATCGCCGCAGGGAAACACTTAGGCACGTCGTTTACAGAATCCGCATAGGTCACCTGATTTTTCTCGGTCATTTTGTTCTTTTCCCACACGGAAAGGGCGCTCTCACCGTCCGTTGCCTTGTCTTCACCAAATACATGCGTATGGCGTGAGATGAGTTTTTGACATACACCCGTCAAAACGTCCGTAAGGTTAAACGCACCCATTTCCTCACGCATTACAGCGTGGAAAATCACCTGCAAAGCAAGATCCCCTGCCTCTTCCATAATCTTTTCGTCGTCATCCAAATCGATGGCGTCCACCAACTCGTAAGCCTCTTCTACCGCCGACATTTTAATGCTGTCGTTCGTTTGCACCCTATCCCAAGGGCAACCATTCGGTGCGCGAAGACGATACACGATTTCCTTCAAATCTTCCATTGTGAAACGCTTTTTATCGAGCAAATCCACTTCCTCAATGGCAACTGCCGAGGTGTAATCGTACCCCTTCTGACGGTCAAGCTCATAAAGGTAGGTATTTTTTGCTTTGCCGCCGCAAAGGAACTTCACCACCGTTTCTTCCCCGTATAAATCCCCCAAAAGGAGCTTAATATCACTCGCCAAACCTCTATCGTCCAAATCATACACGATAAGGGGAAGGTTGATGGTGCCTGCCTGTGCCTTTTCCGCAAGCTCGTACGCGGAAACCGCCGTAAAGGAACAGCCCTCAAACCCAGCCGCACGCACAAGCGCTGTCGTACGGGATACACCGTCGATAATTTCCACCTTACCACGCATACGCTTGATAAGGGCCTTTACCGAGTTATCCTCCGTCGCCGCGCCATCTACGAGGTATACGGCATTATCACCCTTGTCGGTCACCGCCTTGGCAAGGTTTTTTGCAAGCGTCGCAAAATTGCGGCTGCTTTCGTACACACAATCCAGGCTCTCGTGAGGGATACCCATCTCTACAACCGTTTGGTAGGAAAGAGTGTTCGCCGTACGCACCACCACGGGACGTCCGTCCTTCACCGCTTGCAACAAAGCCGCCTCGCCACGCTTTGTCAAATCATTCTTTTCAACGCCAAGACCAATTACCGTAATCATTCTTTTGCCGTCCTTCTTCTTGTGATATATACATTATACAATAAATCGAGAAGAAAAGCAACCGCATACGCGATATTCGTCGCATATACCAGCCCAAAAACCGAAACTGTGGGATCCCGCAGCCAAAAAACGTACAGCCCCGTCTTCACCGTCAAGGCAATCCACATCGAGAGTGCGGCGTACTGCGGTTTCCCCTGCGCCGTCAAACACGCCGACAGCGTTTGCACACACGATAGGGTGAATGCACTCACCGAAAAGGTTTTGATGAGCTGTATGAGTGTCGTCCGCTCCGCGTCCGCTAAACTGCGGAAGATAAGCTCGGCGGTCGGCTCGGCGAAAAGGTATAAGGCGATTGCACTCAAACCGCTGATTACCGCCGTAATCCCCAACGAGAAAAAGATACGCCTTCGAGGACTAATATTCTTCCCCTTCCGTTCCACCGCCATGGCAACACGGGGAATGCTCGCCGCCGCAAAGCCGTAGCAAATGGACACGGGCAGGTTAATCACCGTCACCGCCCCACCCGAGAATAAACCGAATAAGGTGACCGCATCAACGGTGTAGGCACTCAATAAACGTGGCGCTAAAACGCTGTCTAAAAGCCCCGATATAGGGAGCAAAATTGCATTGAAGGTGACGGGTATACTTAACCGTAAAATGGATTTCATCGCAACCCTGCCCCCTTCATTTTGTGTTTTAACCTTCTTTTTGGACCGTCGAAACAGCCCCCACATCACAAGCAAGGTGACCAGCTCCGATATGGATACAGCGAGCAAAAGAAACACCACCGCCTTGTAGATATCGTCACGAAAAAGATAGGCAAACACAAGCCCAAACACCACCTTAACCACTTGTTCTACCACCTCCGAAAGCGCCGTTGGGAACATACGGCTACGCCCTTGAAACCACCCCCGAAAGACGGAAATGGCGGACACCAAAAAAACGGACGGAGCGAGGGTGTAATAGCCCCACAGCACCGCTTCGCTCCCTTGTGCTTTGGCGAGAAAGGGGGCTACCACCATCATTAACAACGCCCCCACAAGCCCGATAACGGTAAACAGCTTCATGGCGGTATAAAACACCGCTTTGTCCCCTTTGCCTTGGGCAATGCGTTCAGCAGTGAGCTTCGCGATGGACGAAGGAATCCCCGTGGCGGAAACGGTCAGTAAAAGGCAGTAGATAGGGTAAATGAGCTGATACAAGCCAAGCCCCTTCCCGCCAATTAGGTTTGTGAGGGGGATACGGTAGAGTGCCCCAATAAGCTTTGCAGTAAATCCACCTACGGCAATCCATACCGCACCCTTTAAAAATACACCCTTTCCATCCTTTTTTACTCTTGAACGCATACCTGCCCCCTTCATTTTTGTTAGTTTGTGAAAAATCAAGGCAAAGTATTTACGCGCGCCCTATTGACTTTTAGAGACAAATGTGCTACAATGAAGGTACACTTATCCAAGAAAGGAGTTTATGTTATGTTAAAGAACGTTCCTAAAATTGTTAGCCCTCAACTCTTGAAAATCCTTTGTGAAATGGGGCACGGCGACGAAATCGTTATTGCGGATGGCAATTTCCCTGCGGAAAACTACGGTCAGCGTGTTATTCGTGCAGACGGCCTCGGCGGTGAAGAAATGCTCGATGCAGTTCTTTCCTTGATTCCCTTGGACACCTATGCAACGGAAAACTTTATGCTGATGCAAACGGTACAAGGCGATCCCACCCCCACCATTTGGGATAAGTATTTTGCCATTGCAAAGAAGCACGACGACAACCTTCGTGCAGGCAATTTAGAACGTTTTGCCTTCTACGAACGTGCGAAAAAGGCGTACGCAGTAATTGCAACGGGCGAAGGCGCCGTATACGCAAACATCATCATCAAAAAAGGCGTTATTAAGTAATTCATAATTTTAATATCGCAGGAGAAAATATTGATGAAAAAATTTTTATCATTTATCGTCTGTATGATACTTTCTTTGTTTTGCTTCTCTGGTTGTGACCCAGGCCGCAATTATATTAATGCAGAAGAAACTATTGCAAACACGGTAAAAATTGAGTTGGTGGATTATAAAAACGAGAATCCAAAGCTCCTTAAATTGAAAAAGAAAGAAAAGCCAAAATTTGATTTTAGCAAAGCAACCTTGATTGCGACACTTGACAATTCTCAATTTGAAAATATCATAAACGATATGTCCAAGATGATGTTACTTATGTATTCAAGAGCTTTGAACGAGCCCATCGGCAAAACCATCATTTTATATCAACAAAATGGCGACATGATTGTTTTGTATGATAGCGTTTACACAAACGATAAAGGCAATGTTTTCTACTATAGAGGGTGTACGAAGTTCGACAAAAACGGAGTATTTATTGAATATTTAGGCCATATAGATACCGACCTTTTCAACTCGTTAGAAACAACCTATTTTAACAATAATCCATAAAAGAAAAGACCTTGCAATATATGCAGGGTCTTTCATATAAAGGAATATAAAGCCTTATACAAAACAATAAAAACACAAAGAAAAAGCCTTGTTCGTAAGAACAAGGCTTTCTTTTGAAAAGCGGCGGCTACCTATCCTCCCAACGGTTAACCGTAAGTACTTTCGGCGTAAAAGAGCTTAACTTCTGTGTTCGGAATGGGAACAGGTGGATCCTCTTTGCCATCGTCACCGCTATGG
>JAZRFV010000001.1:0-17979 GCA_045643825.1 Candidatus Scatosoma sp. | reverse complement strand
TTCCGTTCTTCATTTCTATCGTGCCGTTATAGTTTTTGATTGCCCCAACCAAGATAACCTTATCGCCTACCTGGGGCTTGTCCGTCATTTTGTCGTAACGGGTGGAACCCGATTTATCCCACGTGCCGTAGATATAAAGGGTGTTTCCGTCTTCATCCTCGATCGTCATATTGCCATAGGTCGCACTCGCAATCGATTTAATCGTGCCTTGCACGTAATACGCCTTATCGGTTTCCTCGCCAACCTTAAGGGCCTTGCCAATCGCCAACGCATCAGGGATAGAGGTCAAGGTAATTTCCCCTGTAGGAGCGCTTCCCCAACCGCCTTCCTCGATAAATTTCGCGAGTAGGTCACGGGCAAAGGTCGTTTCGTCGTAACGCGCAACCTCCGTCAAGCCGTTGCGGGTATATTGCAAGCTGTACGTATCCGTCACCACATAATAGGTTTGGCTCGCCACGATATTATTTTTTACCGTTGTACCATAATCCCCATAATAAATGTAGTAGCTGTCGGGCAACGAGAAGAAACGGGATTGAAGATTACTCCCCGAAATAGAACAAAGCACCAGTTGGTTATCGAAGGGCATAATGCTCATCAAATCGCCGTAAATAATCTCACCTGCGTGTAAATCGTACGGGCTTCTCGCCTGCATAAAGCCGCCGCCAAGCACGATGTCATAAGCCTCACCCCATCTTTCCATACCCGTTTGGTAGTAAAGCTCTGCCGTCTTTTTCAAGATTTCGGTGCTCGTTCTTACCTTATCGTTGGTTCCAAGCACTTTATCCGCCTGCATAATTTGGTTTTTATATTTTGCAAGAAGCTGACTTACGAGTGGATCATCCGCCAAGCCTTCGTATGCGGAGGTGGAAACGAATTCTGACTTTTTCGTCTCCGCCGTTTCGTTGGCAATGTTAATTTTTACCTGCGCGTGAGAAATACCGTCGTTATCCCCACCATCCTGCAGGTGATATACACCCTTGGAGTCCTTCAAGGAATATCTTTGGTGCGTATGTCCCTCAAACACCAAATCTACGTAGTCGGACAAAGCGATATCATAGAAGCTGTTGAGCATACCGTCGGTGATGTTGCCCGACGAAGAGTTTCCATAGCCGTCGTGAAGGGTATACACGATAAAATCCGCCCCTTGACTACGGAGAGAGTTAGCCTCATTTTTCACAAGCGTCGTCAATTCGCTACCCGTCTTAAAATAGATATCTTCCACCTTATCGCTCGAAATGGAAGAATAGCAATCCCCAATCGCACCGATGATACCGATTTTCGCTTCACCCACCTCAACAAGCGTAGAAGCGTCGCAATAATCTACCCTTTGGTTGGTTGCCCTATCGTAAATGTTAATGGCCAAGAAGGGGAAGTTTGCCAAATCCGCGTTATCCTTCACCGCTTGAGAGCCCCAATCGTATTCGTGATTGCCAGGTGTCATCGAAGAAAAGCCAAGCTGACTCATCCAATCGGTGACAATCAAGCCCTTCGTGAGGTTAGATTCTGAACCGCCCTGCCACATATCCCCCGAGGATAAGAACATTGTATATGGATTGCTCGCCTTTGCATTTTTAAGGTACGTCGTCAACTCGTCTACGCCAGGTTGCGAGTCGGAGTCGGTAAACTTACCGTGCAGGTCGTTCACGTTGTAAAAATCGAAGGTAACCACAACCGAGCCGCCGCATACGTCGCATGCCTCGTCGTTGTTTACATCCTCGTGTTCGCCCTTGCAATGGCCTTCGTCCTCGGCAGGAGGGGTTTCGCTTCCACCGTTGTTTTCTTCGCCAGAATTCTCGTTGTTGTTCTCCTCACTCGAAGTTCCGTTGTTATTTTCTTCGCTCGAATTCCCGTCACCGCTTTCGCTGGTGGAATCGTCGTCGCTCGCAGTTCCGTTGCTACTGCCATTTTGGGTGGACGCTTCGGAATTGTGCTCCGGTTTCGCACTCGAGAAACCGTCCGAAGACGATTTACCGTTATCACATGCACCGAATATGCAAGCGACCGCTAAAATCAACGCAATTAGACTCTTTTTCATCCGTATACCTCATAGGGCAAATTTTTTCGTTTAACATTATAGCACAAAGCGGAGCTCTTTTCAAGTATATTTGGCTATTTTTCATAAAATGAAAAAAGAGAAGTTTTCTCAACCTCTCTTTCGTCACTTTTTAATTAGTAAAATACCGCAAGGGCTTGTTCAATCGGATCGCACACAACCACCTTTTCCGCAATCAGCACAGGGCCTTTCCCCTTGTAGATACGGTGCTTTTGGAAGGCGATTTTCGCCGTGATACAAATCCAGTCCCTCGTTTGCAAATCCATCGCGGTGGGTAATACGCAGGCAACCCCACAATATTGAATATCGTCTTCACAGCAGGTCATTACGTGTCTACCAACCACAATATCCTGCGGTTCTAAACGCTTATCCGTGGCAACGATACCGCGGAATTTTACCGTTTTTCCGATATAGCTTTCCAGGTTTTCCGTAAGGTCACGATAGAAGAAGGCATAATCCTTGTCCTCAATCTCGATTACCTCTGCATTCACGTCGAAGGGCAACGGATCCTCGATATCGTCAAAATCAGCTCTGCCGTCCACACGCTCGTACACGATATCACATCTACGGCTGATGGCACGGACGATCTTATGAAGGTTCATCTTGTCCATGGTATCGTCATATCGGTTAAAAACGACCAATTGCGTGTCTTGAATTTTGTCAAAAACAAGCTGACGCATATTCGCGTTATAGTTCACAAAAGTGCGCGCGTCAAAGAATGTCATCAGCTGATTAATCATCCAACCTTCGGGCATTGCGTTGAAGAATTCTCCAAGCTCCCACATCCCGTTGTATTCCACAACGACACGTTCAGCACCATATTGCAATTGCAGGGAAGCGAGCTTTTCCTCCGTCAAATCCGCCTTATCCTCGATAAAGGCAATTTCTACGTTTTCCGCACCTGCAAATTTATAGGTTTCGTATTCCTCTTCCCCTTCCTCACAAACGAGTAGAAGTGTTTTTTCACCCGAGGAAAAACGAGGATCCTCAAAGGTTTCTTGGATAAATTTCGTTTTGCCCGATTCTAAAAAGCCAATGAACATATAGACGGGCGTCTCAATAGGAAGTTTTGCCATATTTTTCATCCTTTTATACGTTAAACAACGCCTTCAAAGCGTTTTCATTTAAGTTACAGCCAATGACACAAAGTCTACCCGTTACCCCTGCGCTACCTTCTCTTACGTCGGGTTCGCCAGGCACGTAGTCAAAGTGCAACCAAGCGTTTTCACCTGCAACGATACCCTTTGCACGAAGCACGGTGCCGTAGGTTTCTTCGCATTGAATTTTTTCAAGTGCTTGTGCGAGCTCTTCCTTCGTGAACTTACGGGTGGTTTCTACGCCCCAGCTGGTAAATACGTCGTCTGCATGGTGATGTCCATGATGATCGTGGTGGTGTTCATGATGGTGGTGACAACCGCAGTTGGGATCGTCACACTCGTGCTCGTGATGGTGTTCGTGGCACCCATGTCGGTGTTCATCATGGTCATGGTGATGTTCATGGTGGTGGTGACAATCGCAGTTGGGATCGTCGCATTCGTGCTCATGATGATGTTCATGGTGATGTTCGTGGCACCCATGTCCGTGTTCATCGTGATCATGATGGTGTTCATGGTGGTGGTGACAACAGCAGTTAGGGTCGTCACATTCATGATCATGGTGATGTTCGTGGTGGTGTTCCACCTCTTCCGCCAAACGGTCTAACTCCGCCTGCAAACAATCCTTTTGTTCCATTGCTGCAAGAATGGTTTTGCCATCCAAGCTGTCCCACGAAGCCGTAACGATGGTTGCCGTACCGTTTTTACCACGAAGCAATTCCACCGCCGTTGCAAGCTTTTCCGAAGAAGCGGTAGTCGTATGAGAAAGAATGATACAACCTGCGTTTTCCACCTGATCGTTGAAAAACTCACCAAAATTCTTCATGTACATTTTGCATTTGCCCGCGTCAACCACCGTGCAAAAAGCATTCAGCTTCGCATCCTTCAGGTGCGCATTGTCCACCGCCTTGATAACGTCGCTCAACTTACCAACACCCGAGGGCTCTATAAGGATACGTTCGGGATTATATTTTTCCACTACCTGCTTGAGCGCCTTGGAAAAATCGCCAACAAGCGAACAGCAAATGCAACCCGAATTCATCTCGGTTACGTTGATACCTGCATCTTGTAAAAATCCGCCGTCGATACCGATTTCGCCGAACTCGTTTTCAATCAAAACAACCTTTTCACCTGCGTACGCTTCTTGAATCAATTTTTTAATCAAAGTGGTTTTCCCTGCGCCGAGGAACCCCGAGAATATATCAATTTTCGTCATAAAATTCACCTTTCGTATTTATTCCTTGTTAAATCGGCCCCGCAAAACGTTGCGGTGGCGCGGCTTTACCTTAAAACGCCCAGTTGCCGTTTTCGAAAATTTGCACTCTCTTGCCGTCCTTCGTTACGCCAACGATGGACATATCGCGGGAGCCAATCATGAAGTCAACGTGGATCATACTGTCGTTGATACCCTTTGCCTTGCATTCTTCATCCGTCAAGTTTTCAAAGCCTTTCAAACATTCGTTAAAGCCATGCCCTACCGCAAAGTGGCAGCTTGCGTTTTCGTCAAACAAGGTATTATAGAACAGCACACCCGATTCGTTGATGGGAGAATCGTAAGGAATCAACGCGCATTCGCCGAGCATACCAGCGCCTTCGTCCATCGACACCATCTTTTTGAGCAAGTCCTCGCCCTTTTCCGCCTTCACCTCTACAATTTTACCGTTTTCAAAACGCATCGAGAAGTTTTCAATCAACTCACCCATATAGGAAAGGGGCTTGGTCGAGTACACGATACCTTCCGCTGCACCTGCCTTGGGGGAGGTGAATACTTCTTCCGTGGGGATGTTGGGGTTGAATACGTTGCCTTGCAAGGTCTTTTCGTTGCCACCTGCAAAAATACCGTCTTCCAAAAGCTCTACCTTAAGATCGGTACCATTCGCACTCTTATACTCCAAATACTTCAAGCCCAAGCCGTTGAGGTAAGCACAACGCTTGTCCAAATCGTCGTTATGTTCCTGCCAAGCCGCAACGGGATCGTCACCATCCGCACGAGAGGTGTGCAAAATTACGTCCCACATTGCTTCCATTGCTGCATCTTCGGAAAGGTTGGGGAACACCTTCTTTGCCCAAGCCTTACCAGGCACCGCCGCAATACACCATTGATGCTTATTTTCAAGTGCCGTGCGGAAGGGCTTGATTTGGGGATACATTGCTTGTCTTGCTTTGCTCAACTTTTCTTGATCCGCACCCTTCATCCCATCGGGATCTTCCGATTCAATCCAAAGTCTGCAGGAATAGTTTTGTGCCTTAAATTCCCACTTCGCTTTAATCCAAGGGTTTAAGGTGGAAAGGCTTTCAAGGGTACGATAGTTAGAGTTCAGCTTCGCAACGGGTTGATGGCTCCAATCCACAAACACCTCGGATGCGCCTGCCTTGTAGCATTCCTCTACAACCATCGTGACGAAGTCGGGCTGATCGAGTCCTGCTTCCACGAAAACCGTTTGACCTTTTTGTACGTTTAAGCCCACCTTTGCGAGCAATTCAGCATATTTTTGCAATTGTTCTTTTTTCATAATATTTTGTCCTTATATTTATATTTTTCGCGAGAATTGTCAATTCATCGCGTACATGGTACCTTGTTATCGAATAAAATCGTAGTTAATAGGGGTATAGAACATCTTACGGATTTTCTCATCATCCTTCGTTTGTGCCAAAATCCACATCAATTTTGCAATGATACTCTCATAGGTCATCGAGTAGCTTTCAAGCAATGCAAAGCGATTCTTCCAGCCTCTGCCCACCTGATAAACGTCCATATCGCTGCCCTCTTGTTGTACCTGCGTGGTCACCGCCAAGGTCTTCCCCTTGCGTTCCCAACTCGCGATGCGATCATAGAAGCCGTAGTAATCTACCTCGGGGATACCGCCCGTACCGTAGCCCGCCAACACAACGCCGTCGTAATAACGGAAATATGCGTCCAAGATTTCACCGTTCATCCCAGGCGTTAAGGTAAGCAAGCCAACCTTATCGTTCAAATCCAAGAAGAACTCCGGCTTGTCCGCCTTCGGCGTCGTTATGTACTGTATAATGCGTCCATCGCGAATCGCCGCAAGACAAGGGAAATCCACGCTGTCAAAGGCATTAAAACTCTTGGTGCGGATTTTCTTCGCGCGCGTACCTGCGATTACCTGACCTTGGAAGACAATCACAACGTCGGATGCCGTATCGCTCGCCGCGTAAAGGAAGCTGTCACGGAGATTAATTCTACCGTCCGTATCCTCTTTGTCGATGGGCTTTTGCGAGCCCGTAAAGACGATAGGTTTGGGGGAATGCTGTACCATGTACGAGATCATTGCCGCCGTGTAGGACATCGTGTCCGTACCGTGGCACACAACGAAGCCGTCGTACGCATCGTAATTTTCTTGAATTGCCGTCGCCAATTTCACCCAATGATCAGGGGTAATGTTGGTGCTGTCAATGTTGTAAATTTGTATCGCCTCGGGTTGACAAAATTCAAAAACTTCGGGTACGTATTTTAACAAGTTGCCCGCCGCAAGGTGAGGGATTAACCCGTCCGCACCCAACTGCGAAGCGATTGTACCACCTGTAGCAATCATTAAAATTTTCTTCATAGCCCTTTCCTCTTACGCCTTATTTCTACGCAAATAGTCCCCTTTTTTCAAAACGTAGGGACATTTTATCTTGTAAATTTCTTGCACAAGCTTCGCATCATCGGTCGCCTCGCCCTTGCTGTCAAAAAGCTCGTCCACGGTAAAGCTTTTCGCAAAGGTATCGTCAGGTGAAAGCACCTCTAAAACGTCGCCTTTTTTGAAACGGTTGCGCATCTCTGCGAAAACATAGCCGTCTTCACAACCCACAACGTCCGCAATATAAACCGAATCGCCCTTTGATTGGCTGTTTTCATAATTGACCGTTTCAGCATTTTTACCCAACGCATACGCCGTCGTGTACTCGCGATGCGCCACGTTGGAAAGCTCCGTTTCCGATATGGTAAAGTCGCCCCCGTCCATCAAGCGACGATAAGCGTTGATGACCGTAGCGAGGTAATAACCACTCTTCATTCGCCCTTCGATTTTGAATGAACGCACACCTGCCCCCTCCATTTCCTTTAAATAGGCAAGCATATTGAGGTCTTTGCTGTTAAAAATATACGTACCTCTATCGTCTTCCTCCATCGGCAACCACTCCGATTTACCATTGGTTGCATTCAACGCACGCACCTCGTAACGCCACCTGCATGATTGCACACACGCGCCACGATTAGAGGATCGGCCGTCCAAATAATCGGAGAGCAAACATCTACCGCTGTAGGAAATGCACATTGCACCGTGCACAAATGCCTCCAACTCGGTTTCGGGCGCAAAATCATGTATCTCCGCAATTTCCTTCAAGGATAATTCCCTTGCAAGGACTACACGCTCGACTCCCTGCTCGCCCCAAAATTTCACCGCATACTTATTTGTTGTGTTCGCCTGCGTGGAAAGGTGAATAGACAAATTGGGCGCCGATTTTTTCGCTGCATAGATTACACCAGGATCACTGATGATCGCCGCATCAACGCCAATCTCTTGCAAGCTCTTGAAATAGTCTTCAAGCAACGCAAAATCAGCATTACGACCAAAAACGTTTGCCGTAACGTACAGTTTTTTCCCAAGCGAGTGCGCCATTGATACAGCGGAGACCAATTCCTCCATTGTAAAATTATCCGCAAACGTACGCAAGGAAAATTGTTTTCCGCCAACGTACGCCGCATCCGCACCAAAACGGAATGCCGTTTGCAACTTTTGATAATTGCCCGCAGGCGCCAACAATTCCGCTTGAATTGTATTTTTTACCTTCGTATTTTCCAAAATGCACCACCCATGTATGCGTTGAATGATTTTTTATGCTTTTTTGCTCGTATTATACACCGACAAGGCAACCCCGTCGCCTACGTTTAATACCGACGTAATAAAATCCTTATCCGCCGTTACGACGTCCAAGTAAGAACGGATTTTATCGACGATAGAATGGCGTTTTTGAGGAGTAGGCTCTTCCCCGCTCACCCAACCGTACAACAAAACGTCGTCAGCAAAGAGAATTGCGCCTTGCTTCATCAATCGTTTCAAGTCGAAGAGGTATTTCTCATACTGCGCCTTCGGGCCGTCCAAAAAGACAAAATCGAACTCCCCATCCATCATCGCAAGGATTTCCCCTGCATCCCCCAAATGGGCATTGATACGGTCACTCACACCAAAGTCGGCAAAGTTCTTCTTCGCCTCTACATAACGTTCTTCTTCCAGCTCGATGGTGGTTAAGCGCGCGGAGGGACATTCGTACAACATAGACACCGCGGAAAGACCTACCGCAGTACCAATCTCCAAAATGCGCAAGGGCTTTGCCATACGCAGGGTTAAAAGGAGAAAGTTCAACGTCTCATCGTCCGCAACGGGGATACCGCGGCTTAACGCCTCGGCGCGCCGCGTTGCAATCCTTTCATCGATATTCAATTTTACCAAAGATGCCGTATATTTCATCCGTTACACTTCCACCACGGACACCACGATAAGAGGTGCCTGCTTTGTCGTTTTGTAAAAATAGTTTTTCAAGGCTTTGCGGATGGCAAGGCTCAAATCGTCTTTGCTGCCCTTCGCATAGTCGTAATTTTCAATCGCGCGGCGAATTACGTTCAAGAGTTCATCCCTCGTGTTATCGCCCGTAAATACGCAACCGTGCGCCTCTAAAATAGGCTCGTTCATAACGCAGTCGCCCGTTATCCCCAGGGCAACCGTAAACACACCGTCCGCAGACATCTTCAATCGATCACGAATAACCTCGCTGGTGCCGTAGTCTTCTACACCCTCACCATCGATTAAACGCGTACCTGCTGCCACGTTATCGGCAAATTTCATCGATTTTTCCGTCAATTCTACGCAGTTTCCGATCTCCGTAATCAGGATATTTTGCTCGGGTAGGCCAAGGGAAACGGCAAGCTGTGCGTGGCGTTTCAAATGACGATATTCACCGTGTACGGGTATGAAAAATTTTGGTTTCAACAACGATAAAAGGATTTTATGCTCCTCTTGGCAAGCATGTCCCGACACGTGGATTTTTTCCAAGCTCTCATACACTACGCGCGCGCCTCGCTTGTAGAGGTTGTTGATAACACGATAAATCAATTTTTCATTGCCCGGAATGGGGTTAGCGGAAATAATAATTGTATCATTTTCACCGATGGTTACTTTGTTGAATTCCCCCATAGCCATACGCGTCAACGCGGACATGGGTTCCCCTTGCGAGCCTGTGGATACAATCAACAGCTCGCCATCGAAAAGATTTTTCGTCTTTTCAATGTCAATCAAAACGCCTTCGGGAATACGAAGTTCCCCAATTTTTACGGCGGCATCCACCACCTTAAACATACTCCTACCCGACAGCGCAACCTTACGACGATATTTTACCGCCAAATCAATGATTTGCTGTAAGCGGTGCACGTTGGACGCAAAGGTCGCGATAATCAGCCTGCGCGTCATATTTTCCGAGAATAAGTGGTCGAGCGTCGTGCCCACGACCGTTTCACTCATCGTATAGCCAGGGCGCTCGATATTCGTCGACTCGCTCATATACAGCAAAACGCCTTCTCGACCAAGCTCTGCAATGCGCTTAAAATCAATCGGCGCGCCAGCCACGGGCGTGAGGTCAATCTTGAAATCCCCGCTGTGATAAATAATCCCGTTCGGGGTATGAATGGCAAGGGCGCAAGCGCCTGAAATGGAATGGTTCACATTGATAAATTCTACCGCAAAAGCACCAAGCTGTACCGTATCACCAGGCTGCACAACGCGTTGTACGGTGTTTGTAATGCGGTTTTCCTGCAATTTATTGTCCGTCAGCATCAACGTCAGTTTCGTGCCGTAGATGGGCGTATCGGGGTTGATTTCCTTCATTAAATAAGGTACGCCGCCGATATGGTCTTCGTGTCCATGCGTCAACACAACCGCACGGATTTTATCCTTGTTTTGCGCCAAATAGGTAACGTCGGGCACAACCGAATCTACCCCCGGCATATCCTCGCCAGGGAATGTCTGCCCTGCATCAATCACGATAATGTCGTCGCCGTATTCGAGCGCGGTCATATTTTTACCGATTTCACCTACGCCACCGAGGAAAATTACCTTAACCGCTTTTTTCTTCTTCTCTTGGGGCTGTTTTACGGTTTTCGCGCTCGTTTTTGCCTTGCTTCCCGTCGTTTTTTGCCCTTTCACCGTTTTTCCTTCCGTTTTTTTTGCAGAAGTCTTCTTGGAGGGCTTTACTTCCTCCACTTTTTGAGTTTGTTGCATTGCTCTGGACTGCTTCGGAGTGCGAATTTTCTTCGCAGGGGCAGGTTGAGACAAGGGCATATCTGATAAGTCAAATGCAGTACCCATAGGGTTGCTTTTAGCTTTGGTAGAACGCTTCTTTCCCGATGTAGCCTTACCGCTTTTCGGGAATGATTTGTCTTGTTTTTGTTCTTTCACTTTATTCTATTTTCTCCTTGGCAACCCGTCGGTTGCCTATTATTTTGCTATAAAATAGAGAGCCGAAAATATGGGAATTATCAGCTCTCTTTCTTATTTATTATTCTCTTTTGTTGGGATTAGAAGTTCAAATCAACCTTCTTTTCTTTCGTTGCTTTGATAAAGCCTTCATCAAAGAGCTGCTTGGTGGAAGCATAAGCAAATTCGCCAGCGTAATCAACAGCTTCAAAGTTTTCTTCTTTTTCCGTACCAAGCTTTTCAGCGAGGTAGCCAACCAAACGAAGAGCTTTCTTTGCAGCAGCGTCACTCTTTACCTTCACCATGAAAGGCGTGCTTTCATAAGCTTTTTGACCGCCTACGTCTTTTTGATGGTAGATCGTCGACTTAAGTTCGGGATCGTTGGGATCCAAATCCAAGTAGAAGCACAAGGTCTTACCGCAAATGTTAATCTTTGCAACCGTGTCACGACCGAAGTTGAATCTATCACCGTGCCAGCTTACGTTGGAGTTTACTTTCTTATAAGAGGTCAATTCGTTCTTAATGTCGCTGTAGTAGCCTTTTACCTTTTCATCGCTTTGTTTCATCTTTGCGGTGAAGCTTCTCTTTAAACGAATCACCAAACCCGTTTCAGCATCAATCAAGTCGTCGCCTACTTCTTGGAAACCGGTAGCCGTAAATGCAAGTTCTTCTTCTACAGGAGCCGTTTCTTCTACGGGAGCAACTTCCTCAACGGGAGCTTCTTCAACCACTTCTTCAACGGGAGCTGCTTCTTCTACAACTTCTTCAACGATTTCTTCAACCTCTGCATACGTTTCTTCAACGGGAGCAGCTTCTACGGGAGCGCATTCGCAAGGAGCGCACATTTGGCAAAGTTCTTCGGAAACGCCTTTTGCCAAAGCCGCGATGCCTTCTTCGTCGATAACGAGGTCGTATGTAGGTTCTTCAGCGTTCAATTTGTCTTCAACGATTTCCGCGATACGATCGTAGTCAACGGGATCGGGCAAGATTTGAGCTGCTTGAGCCGCTTGACATACCTTGTCGTAGTCGATTACGTCAGCAGGCGTAATTTTGTCAGCAACCTTCGTAGCGATTTCGTCGATACCTGCTTCGTCAAGCATAACTTCACATACTTTTTCCGTTACGGCGGACATCTTTTCGATCACTACTTCTGCAAGACGGTCGTAATCTACTGCGGGGATAACTACTTTTGCAGCTACCATATCAGCGATACGTTCGTAGTCGATCTTTTCTGCAACGGGAAGAGATTCAACAACCTTTTCAGCTGCGCCGCAGATAATTCTATCATAATCAATTTTGGTTTCTACAGGAACGGGTTCCGCTTCTTCACCCTTCATTTGTTGAAGGATATCAAGAACTTTATCGCCCACTTCTTCTACGATACGGGTGTAGTCAACGTTTTCAGCGGTGGGAATAGCCGCAATTGCATCTACAACCTGACGGCTGCTGTCGTCAGCCTTCGTGGAAACAGCCTCGATAACGCGGTTATATTCGTCTTCCAACGAAATAGCAGCAAGTCTGTTGTTGATGTCGTCCAACAACTGCATCTTCGTTTGAATTGCGTTGATTTCGTTCGACATTACAGCGCCGATGGAATCAAGCTTGGGATTTACTTCGTTAGCAACAATCGCCTGCGTGGTATCACAAGATGCCTGCAAGTTCATGTAGCCATATTTCAATTGATTGAGGTCGTCAAGGATGAATTGAATCTTTTCCAAAGACGCAAGCATTTCCTCCATCGAATTAAGTCTTTCAGCAACTTCCTTCGTAAGCATGGAAGCAAGACCATCGTAAATCGTTTGGTTTTGCTTGTAGCTGAAACGAATTTCTTGCGAAATAGCCGTCGAGGACTTATCGCCAGATGCTTTCAAATCGCCGTGCAAGCTGCTGATCTGCGCAGATGCCATACGCACCTCGGTCATCAACACGTCTCTTGCCTGTTGCAATTCACGCGAGAGATATTCGTACACGCCCAAAAGGTTAACTTGATTGGATTTCTTTTCCGTCTTCGCCATTTTTACACCTCATTTTTTTATCGCCTTCCCAAGCGAATCATTTTCCTGTATTTTTTACCCTTTTCTATGGCTTTTCGCCGTATAGCTATACCCATAGTATTATACGCTTACTATTATAACACATGAAAATCGTTCGGTCAAGGGTTTGAGCAAAAAAAATATCCGAAAAATGCAACTTTTTTTGAAAAATCGCACTTCTACGGATATTTTTAACGTTTTCAACGCGGACATGGGTGCTTGTTAACCCATTTTTTTGCTTTTTATCAGCTCAAACGAGCAGCTTTAACCACCTCATAGTCCACTATTCAGCCGCTTTGGGCTTATTTTTGTGCCTTTTTACGGGCAAAAATGCGCTGGAAAAGCTTCACAAGCTCAACAATAGGAACGACGCAGAAGCTGATGGCAAGCGCGATGCCGTATTCCTTTAAGCCAATCGGGCTGAAGCCGAAAGCATCCGCAAGGAAAGGCACTTCACAAACAAGCGTCGTCAATACGAAGGTACCGATTGCTGCAAGCCACAAAACAACGTTTTGTCTCTTCATCGTGAACAAGCTACCTCTCTGCGAGCGCATATTAAAGCTATGGAAAATTTCCGCCATGGACATCGTCAAGAACGCCATCGTCATACCGTGTGCACTAACGCTGTTAAAGATGTTCCAGGTTGCGTGTTCGATATAGTTACCAACCATATACGAGAACAATACAAGCACGGAAACCAAAAGGCCTTGGTAAATAACGTCTACGCCCAAGCCACCTGCAAAAATACCCGCCTTTGAGGAACGAGGTTCACGTTTCATTACGTTGTCTTCCGCTTTTTCCATACCGAGCGCGAGCGCAGGGAAGGAGTCGGTTACAAGGTTAATCCAAAGCAAATGTACGGGCTTTAAGATGGTGAAGCCGCACAAGGTAGCCACGAAGATCGCGATAACCTCACTCATATTCGACGCCAAGAGGAATTGGATTGCTTTACGAATGTTATCGTAGATACGTCTGCCCTCTTCTACTGCACCAACGATGGTTGCAAAGTTGTCGTCAGCGAGTACCATGTCCGCAACATATTTCGTTACGTCCGTACCCGTGATACCCATACCCACGCCGATATCCGCCGCTTTGATGGAGGGTGCGTCGTTTACGCCGTCACCCGTCATTGCGGTTACTTTACCGATATTTTTCCAAGCGTTAACGATACGAGTCTTATGTTCGGGTTGAACACGTGCGTATACGCCAATACCCTGGAATTCGTTCATGAAGGTTTCTTCGTCCATTTCGTCAAGCTGTGCGCCCGAAATAGCACGAACTTCACCGTTCAAAATACCAAGCTCTTTCGCAATTGCAATTGCCGTATCGATATGGTCGCCCGTAATCATGATAGGACGGATACCTGCCTCCAAGCAACGCTCGATTGCCGTCTTAACCTCGGGACGAACGGGGTCAATCATACCGCAAAGACCGGTAAAGCAAAGGCCCGTTTCCAACGCCCCCGCCTCGAAATCAGCAGGTTTTTCCGTGTAAGAACGTTCTGCACAAGCCAAAACACGCAACGCCCTGTCCGCCATTGCCTTGTTTGCGGCAATAATTTCCGCCTTGTATTCCGCCGTCATAGGCACGATTTCACCATTTTTGATGTAATGCGTACATCTATCGATAACCACGTCGGGAGCACCCTTCGTGTACTGCACGAAGCCGCCTTCCGTCTCGTGTACGGTGGACATCATTTTACGGTTGGAATCGAAGGGCGCTTCACCTACGCGAGGGAAAACAACCTTCAAGGAATATTTCTTTTGACCGAGCTTATCCGCCCAAGCTACGAGTGCGGTTTCGGTAGGTTCACCCGTCAAGGAGCCGTCTTCAAAAAGCTCTGCATCCGAGCAAAGCGCCATACCTACGGCGATACGGTTTTCTTCTTCGCCGAAGAAATCCACAACCGTCATTTTGTTTTGGGTAAGCGTACCCGTTTTATCCGAGCAAATGATTTGCGCGCAGCCAAGCGTTTCAACCGCCGTCAATTTACGAATGATTGCATTACGTTTCGACATGTTGGTAACACCGATAGAAAGCACCACCGTTACCACCGCAGCAAGACCTTCGGGAATCGCCGCAACAGCCAAGGAAACGGCTACCATGAACGCACTCAACGCAAATTCAAAGTCAAAACCGCCGTGCTTAATCAACTGCACGCCGAATACGATTACACAAATACCAAGCACCAACCAGGTAAGGATCTTCGACAATTGACCAAGCTTGATTTGCAAAGGCGTTTTGCCTTCTTCCGCCTGCGCCAATGCACCTGCGATTTTACCCATTTCGGTATCCATACCCGTTGCCGTAACCACAGCTACGCCACGACCATATACAACCGTACCGCCCATGTAAACCATGTTTTTACGGTCACCCAAGGGTACGTCTTTTGCAGTTTCGGGAAGGATAATCGCCTCTGCAATTTTGGTTACAGGCAAGGATTCGCCCGTCAAAGCAGCTTCTTCAATTTTTAAGCTTGCACTTTCCAAAATTCTACCATCGGCGGGAACTGCGTCACCTGCTTCAAGAAGAATGATATCGCCAACAACAAGGTCCTCGCTGGGCACGTGGATAACCTTACCGTCACGCAAAACCTTGGAGGTAGCCGCTGACATCTCTTGCAAGGCCTCTATCGCTTTTTCAGCTTTACTTTCTTGCAATACACCAAGCACAGCGTTGATGATAACAACCGCCATAATGATGATTACGTCAACGAATTCACCCTCCTGACCGTGTGCAATGTGATAAATGGACAATGCACCGCTGATCGCCGCCGCTACAATCAAAATGATGATCATAGGATCGGAAAGTTGTTCAAAGAAACGTTTTACGATGGACTTTTTCTTTGCCGCGGCAAGCTTATTTTTGCCGTTTTCAGCCAATCTTTTGGACGCTTCTGCTTCGGTAAGCCCCGCTTCGCGGCTTGTATTCAAGCTTTCTAAAACGGCGCTTTGCTCTTCGCAATAATGCTTCATTCTTTTTCTCCTCTATTTATATATTTTATTTTTTTATCGCAAAAATATGTGTACCGTACCAAAGAAAAACGAGGCACGGAAACCGTACCTCGAAGATTTCAAAAAGAATACTCTTTGTACGGTAAATATCCTATACAAATGAGTCTCGCAATTTAAGACAAGCCAGGCCAAATATGGTCAGTGTTGTTGACTTGCCACGCAAAAAAATGCGTTTGCTACTCCCTCAATGGGATTTATTAACAATAACGATTATATCACAACAAAATTACCTTGTCAAGTGTTTTATTGCATTTTACCGCGTCCAACGTCGGGTTGGAAAACAACGCAGTTGCAAGCAAGACAAGGAAAGCGCGGCTTTTCCGCCCTTCACCAAACGCCAAAAACGGCGAAGATGCGAGCAGGTCAAGGCGCGTTGAGTACGCTTAAAACAACGCAGTTGCAAGCAAGACAAGGAAAGCGCGGCTTTTCCGTTACACACCCCCGCAAAACGGCGAAGATGCGAGCAGGTCAAGGCGCGTTGAGTACGCCGACGGGAGTGTACATAAGCGTACACGAGCAAGGCGCACGGAAACGCAACGCAGAAATGCGATGCATATCCGTCGTTTTTTACTCTTCGTCGGGAAGATCTACGTTATGATATACGTTCTGCACGTCGTCGTGTTCTTCCAACGCGTCGATCATCTTTTCAAACGTTGCTACCTTATCAGCAGGAAGCTCGATTCTGTTTTGAGGAATCATTGCAACCTCCGATTGCAAGAAACGAATCTTGGGTTCTTCCTCTTCGTTTCTCTTTGCCTTGGGAGCAGCCGCCATCATTTCCGCATTCTTTTCTTCCAAGAACTTACGTACGTCCGAGAAGGTTTCGGGGGTGGTGAAAATTTCGTAAACGTCGTCGCTTACCACCACGTCGTCAGCGCCTGCTTCCAACGCGATTTCCGTCATGGTGTCTTCGTCCAATTCCACCGTTCTTTCTACAACGATATAGCCCTTGTTGTCAAAGTTGTAGGATACGCAACCCGTTTGACCGAGCTGACCGCCGTGCTTACCCAAAATAGCGCGTACGTCACCTGCCGTACGGTTAAGGTTGTCCGTAAGGGTAACAACGATAACAGCCGAACCCGCTACGCCGTAGCCTTCGTAAATCAATTCCTTGTAGTCCGCACCGTTCATTTCACCTGCAGCCTTCTTAATGCTACGTTGAATGTTATCGTTGGGCATGTTAGCAGCCTTTGCCTTTGCGATGATATCCGCAAGCTTGCTGTTCGTATCGGGATTAGGGTTATTTTTTGCCGCTACTGCGATTTCTCTACCAAGTTTGGTGAAAATTCTACCCTTCGCTGCGTCTGCTTTACCTTTTTTTGCCTGTATGTTATGCCATTTGCTATGTCCTGACATGATCTTGCTCCTTTTTGTTTATTCTTGAAATTCGTCCTTGTTTAAGACGTACATAATGATACCTGCCGAAATCGCCGCATTCAAGCTTTCCTGCGTGGCTTGCATAGGGATTTTTACCGTATGCGTAGCCTTTTCTTGCACCATATCCGAGATTCCGTTCGCCTCGTTGCCAATCGCCAAAGCGAAACGTTTCGGGGCAGCGAAGGAAAAGACGTTTTCCCCACCCATGTCCGCAACGACAATGGGCGTATCCGACAGCACGGATAAGATATCTGCACGGGTTCCACGGTAGATTTTGGTGAAAAATACCCCACTCATGCTCGCACGGACACTCTTGGGAGAATATGGATCCGCACATTCCTCCGTCAGGTAAATTTCCTCGTAGCCCGCTGCGTTTGCCGTACGAATAATGGTACCTACGTTCCCTGGATCGGCAACGCCATCCAAAAGCAGGCATTTCCCCTTGGGGGCAGTTAGACTGCGCGTAGGGATTTTTATACGACAAAGAATACCTTGCGGCGTTTTTTCATCGGATAAAAAGCGGAATACGTCGTCCGAAACGAGGACGGTTTTTTCCTCCGTAAAAGGGTTTTCCCCTGCGTAGCTTTCCGCGACGAAGACACGGTCGATCTCAAAGTCACTCCTTTGACACTCCACCGCCATCTTTCGCCCTTCTACGAGGAACATACCCTGTTCTTTACGGGCTTTTTTCTCTTTTAACGCCGCCGTTTCTTTGATCAGCGGATTGTTTTTCGAGGTTAAAATCATTTTCTTGAAATAGTGAAAAAAGCCTTTTGTAATAAAAGGCTTTTTGTTTACTGATTAGAGCGCTGCTTTTGCTTTTTCAACAAGCTGCGTGAATGCTGCGGGATCGGAAATTGCCAAATCAGCAAGAACCTTTCTGTTGAGGTTGATACCTGCAACGTTCAAACCGTGCATAAGCTTGCTGTAAGA